>JAGQRH010000035.1 GCA_020425605.1 Planctomycetota bacterium
GGAAGTGAACAGAATCGCGGCCGTGTCGTCGGCGCGGGTCGGCGCCGGGTTGCTGCCGGTCACCTTTCGGCCACGCAATTTATCAAGCGTCTCGCCGCCCCAGGCCCAGCGACGGCCGACGGTCACGCGCTGGCTGACCGTACGGAACGCGCTGCTCTTGAACTTGCTGAGCATGTGCGCCAGCGGGATGCCGACCAGCGCAGTCGGCTCGGCCTCTTCGATACACTTGAGCATGTTGTCGACACCCATGCCGGGATCGACGACGACAGGCACCGCGCCCGCGCGGAACAGTGCGAAGACGGTCTCAACGAACTCAATGCCGGGCTTGACTGCGAATACTGCACGCGCGCCGTTGCAGATACCCATCTGCGTCAGGCCGAACGTGATGTTCTCGATGCGCTGCGCAAGTTCTCCGAACGTGACCTTGCGGCCGGTTGCATGCTCGATCACTGCCGCCTGGTCGGGCCGCAGCTTTGCCTGGTCGAAGATGAAGTCGCTGACATTGCAGCGCGGCGCCTCGGCATGGGCCGAGTTCGCGCGTACAGGCAGCTCTGCTTCACTAATCGTCATGGCTTGCAACCGCTAAGGACCGCGAAGGGCCGCGAAGGAACTACTCCTTCGTCAGCGCCATGCGCTTCCACTCCAATTTGCCACGTGCGCCAAAATTGATGAGCAATCCGACCGGCTTGCCGGTTGCCCGCAGATAGTTAATGAGCTGGGCTTCTTCGAGTTCTGAGAGGGCCTTGATGGCCTTGATCTCGACCACGATCTGCCCGAAGCACAGGTAGTCAGGAACGTACTTCTTCTTGCACACTCGACGTTTGTACCTGATGCCCACCTCCGGCTGCGATTCATGGACAATGTTTCGGTCCGCAAGCTCGTAGCCGAGGCACTCGTCATAAATAGCTTCAAGGAACCCATGACCGAGTTCCTTGTGGACTTCAATCGCAGCACCAATCACCGCGTAAACTTCATCCTTGAGGAGAAGCTCGCCTGAATCGCTGTTCTTCGCGGCCCTTTGCGGTTCTTCGCGGTTCATTGCATTTCCTATGCGTGCAGGTTCACCGATGAATGATGCTCGTCCGTGTAGGTCTGCTTTTCGCCGGCGAGGAACCTCCTCATGGCCGCGATGATTTCGTTGCGTGCGTCTTCGACTACGAAGTGACCCGCATGCTCGAAGTACTGGGTCTCGGCCTTCGGGAAGCGGTACTGCCACTCATGCATGAAGTGGTCATTAAATACGAAGTCGTGGCGGCCCCAACACAGCAGCATTGGGTGATCGTTGAACTGCTCGAGCCCGCGTTCGACTTCCACCAGCGTCTGCCAGCTTTCGTGCCCGGGGCCCATCGGGATGTCCTGCACGAAACGCAGGTTGGCGATACGGTCGTCCCAGTTGGCGTACGGGGCGAGGTAGCCGGCCTTGCCTTCGCGCGACAGCGGCTTCTTTGCCGCCCGCACCAGCGCGCCACGCACGAACGCATTTAGCCCGCGAATGGCCAGTGCGCCGAAACCGGGCAGCCGGCACAGGCCGATGCTGAGCGGCATACGCCGGCTGGGAAACGCGGCCGTGTTGAAGACCACAAAACCCTTGATGCGATCCGGGATCTGCGCGGCCAGGCCCATGCCGATCGCGCCGCCCCAGTCATGTACGCACAGGACGATGTCACGCAGGTCGAGGCGATAAACCAGCGCGCGGGCGTTCTCAATGTGCTGGGCAAGTGTGTACGGGTAGAACTGCGGCTTGTCTGACAGCCCGCAGCCCATGTGGTCCATGGCGACGCAGCGGTTCGTGTTGCTGAAGGACTGGATCAGGTGGCGCCAGTAGAAACTCCACGTCGGATTCCCGTGCAGGAACAGCAGCGTCGGGTCACCGGCCCCCTCGTCGACGAAGTGCATGCGCGCCTCGCCGAGGTCGAGCCAGTTGGACTGGAAGGGGTATTCCTTCTCCCAGATCCCATGGATCGTGCGCTCTTGCTCAGCAGTGGTCACCAGCGCACCCCCATGTTCAGGCACACCAGGCCGCTACCGATACCGAGCAGCGCGACGTTGCTGTCTTCGACAAGCTTGCCCTGCTCAAGGCCCATGCTGAGCGAGATCGGCAGGCTAACGCTGCCGATGTTCCCCAGCGTCTCAACGGTCGGGAAATCCTTGGCCGGGTCCAGCTCGAGCTTTTCGAACAGCAGCTTGCGGTGCATCACGCCGACCTGATGGGTGAACACGCGGTCGACGTCCGCGTTGCTCCAGCCCAGTTCACCCTTTGTCTCGGACCAGACGCGGGTGGCGAGCTTTACGCCCTCCTGCATCAGTGTCTCGCTGTCGGTCTGCATCAGGGGCCCAAGCGCGCTTTCACCCATGCCGCCCTGGCAGAGCTGTACCGCGCCTGAGTCCACCAGCATGCCGCCGCCGAGCAGCTTGTGCCCGGCCTTGGCCAACTTGCGGCCCGTCAGGACCATCGCAGCCGCGCCGCTGCCTATGGTGAGGCTGGCGAAGCTGAGCTTGCTGTTCTTGCGGTTGATGCCGGGGTCTTCGTTGAGGCGTTTGATCGTGGCGTCAACCAACGGCCCGCCATCTTCGCCGGCCACGACCAGCGCGGCCTCGATCTGCCCGAGCTCAATCATGTTCGCCGCCACCATCATGCTGTTGGCGAAACCGAGACATGCATTGCTCAGGTCAAAACACTGGCAGCTGTGCGGCAGTTTCAGATTCGCGTGCACGACGCTGGCCGTTGCGGGCTCCATGAAGTCACGACAGACGCTGCTGAAGATCAGGATGCCCAGCTTGCCGCGATCAACGCCGCTGCGCGCCAGCGCGACTTCGGCGGCTTTGGTCGCGACGCTGCTGGGACGGGTGCCGGGCTCGAAATGCCGTCGCTCGCGGATGCCGGACATAAGTTCAATCCGTCCCGCATGGAACCCCAGTCGTTCATATGCAGGTGCCAGCCGGTCTTCAATCTCGGCTGAGGAAACGACACGTTCGGGCAGCAAATGACCGACCGACTCGATATGTACGTTGGTGAACCGCACGTAATCCCCCAAAGGGCGGGCGAGAATGCGTTTACGGCGTGGGGAAAACAAGCAAATCGATCATGTTTTTCAGAAAATCCTGAAACGGTTGAATGTCTTGAGTTCGCTGAAGGCGGGATTTGCGTCCTACGACGATTGGCCGTAACTTTGAGTGCCCCGACAGCTCCCCTGCGGAGGCGGTCATGATCCGCTTCCTTATTGTGCTCCTGTTTATTGCCGGGCCACTTGCCGCGGCTGATCTCGCCTCGCTCCAAAAGGAGCTGACGGAGAAGAAGTCCGCGCTCGCGGCCGATGACATCGACGGTCGCCACAAGCTGGCAAAGTGGTGCAAGCTGAAGAAGCTGCACCAGTCCGAGCTGCGACTCTACCGTGAGATCCTGAAACTCTCGCCCAACGACGCCCAAGCCCATCTCGGGCTGCAGCACGTACTGGATGGCAAGCGCTGGTACGAGACTGAAGACGCGCTGCAACTCGCCAACGGCAAGTTTCGCCGCCTGTCGGAGTGGGTTACCGCCACTCCTGAAGAGAAGGCCGACTGGAGACTCGTTCACGACCACTGGCTGAGCGCCGACGAAATCACGCAACTCGACTCGGGTATCCCGCTCAAGGCCCACAGCGGAGACGGCTGGCTGGAAGTCCTGACCCGCGAATACCGCATTCGCTCGGCGCTCAAGGAGCCCGAGACAATAGAGCTGGCCCGGGTGCTTGAGCAGGCGATCCGCATCTGGCGCGAAGATGCGGGGCTGGAGTACGACGCGCGAACGGGCGTCACGCTCTGGGTCGACATCATGAAAGACCACGACGCGTTCGTGGAAATGATCGAGAGCGACATCGAGAGCTTCGACGCGGAGATGACCAAGAGCCAGGGCTTCTTCGACGGGCAGTACTGCCGGCTCAGCTACTTCCACGACTGGTACCGAACACGGCGCGTGCTGCTGCACGAAGCGCGCCACCAGTTCGACGGGCTGGTCACGCAGAAGCTGTGGAACCTGCCCGCCTGGTACAAGGAAGGCATCGCCGAGTACTGGAGCATGCACAAGTGGGACGGCAAGAAGCTGGAGCTGGGGCAGCTCGTGCCGGACGTCAACTACAGCCTCTACTTCTGCGGCAAGCTGCTCAGGAAGAAGAAGATCAAGGGCGCCGAGGACACCCTCAACCAGAACTGGTGGGGCGAAGTAGACCCGGAGTTCTACCAGAATTCCTGGGCGTTCATCTATTTCCTGCGCAACAGCGACTACCGCGACGGATTCGCAAAATTCGAAACCCAACTGTTGGCCGCGACGCTCGATTCCGCCAGCAAGCAACTTGAGTCTTTCAAGCAAAACGTATCGGTCGACTTAAAGGCGTTTGATGATGCTTATCACGCGCGCCTCAAGACCTGGTGCGAACTCAGCCCGCCCGAAATGCGCTGAAATTGAGCCTGCATGGGAGCCAGTGCGGGTGGGGTGCGATTCAGCGAATATGTTTGGACTTCGCAAATCGAGCCGCTAGAGTCATTATCACGTGGGGATCATGCCTTTTGTTCAGCCAGCCGATTCGAGTCGTTGATGCGACTCGAACGATTCCCATGTGATTCGATAAACTGAGCATTTGTTAGCGGCGGCATGCCGCAACCTTACGTGGGGATCACAGATGATAGTGAAATATTTCCTTCTTGCCGTCATGACGACGGCGTTCTGCGCAGCCGCCTCCGCGCAAACGTTACTTGATGAGAATTTTGACGGCGTAACGACTCCGGCGCTTCCGACGGGCTGGGTTGCGGCAGCTGGTCCTGGTGGTGGAGGATCGGCGGCGGACTGGCTCAGCCGTAACACCTCACCCTCATCGGCTCCAAATTCCGTGTTCGCGAATGACGTGGGCTCTGTCGCTGACCGCGTGCTCGTCACTCCAACAGTGGCAATCGGCACCGGCACACACACCCTTACGTTCAACCTGAGCTACGCGACCGAATCGGGCTTTGACGGCTGCGTTTTGGAGATTGACGTTGGTGTGACCGGCACGTTTTCCGACATCATCACGGCCGGCGGCACCTTCAACGCCAACGGCTACAACGGAACCATTTCGACAAGCTTCAGCAGTCCCATTCTTGGACGTAGCGCATGGACAGGAAACAGCGGAGGCTACGTGGCCGTTGATGTTACCTTGCCCGCATCGGCCGCCTCTTCCAACGTCCAGCTTCGCTGGCGCATGGCCAGCGACAGCTCTATTGGAAGCACCGGCGTTGACCTAGACGACGTTCTGCTGGTTGGTCCGGCAGGCCCCGTTTCTGCGCCCGCTATCACCAGCAGTGCGCCGACGAACGCTTTTGTCGGTACGACCTACAGCTACACCGTGACTGCCACTGGTTCACCCGCGCCGACGTTCGGCATCACCGGCACACTGCCGGCATGGCTGACTTGGGACGGCACGGACACGCTCAGCGGTACCCCCGCAGCCGGCGACGTCGGCACCGTTGGCCCGCTGACGATTACCGCTACCAATACGGCAGGCACGGACACGGAAGTGTTCAGCATCACCGTCAGCCCGAGTGCGCCTGAGATTGACATTCAGGACCCGAATGCCACGGCCGTGGCGAGTGGCTCGACCGTCGGCGTCTATGCGGCACTTGTCGCGACGGCCTCGACCGGCAACTTCAACATCGACAACAACGGCAACGTCACGCTCAACATCACCAGCACCACGACCACCAACATGGTCAACTGCACCACCAGCAACACGGGCCCCGGTGCAACCATTGCGGCTTCCGGCTCGGACACACTAGCCATCAGCGTCACCCCGACCGCGGCCGGCGCGTTCAGCTTCACCGTTACGATCGTGAATAACGACTCCGACGAAGGCACCTACGTGCTGAACTTCGCAGGCGAAGCCAAGGCGGCGGCGGACAACGAGATCGTTGTTCTCAACCCGACCGGCGGCGACATCGCCAACGGCGGCACGCTCAGCGAGAACAACACCGGCACCCTCGCGTTCAACCGCGCGTTCACCGTCCGCAACATCGGCGGCACCACGCTGACCCTGAGCGGTGGCCCGATCGCGATCTCGGCGCTGAACAACTGCACCGTGACCCCGACCCAACCGGCCAGCTCATCACTGGGTGGCGCGGGCACCTGGCTCCCGACGGATGAGGCCTTCAGCCTCAACATCACCCCGACGGCGGCCGGCGCCTTCAGCTTCCTCGTCACCATCGGTAACGACGACGCCGACGAAGCACCGTTCACCTTCACCTTCAGCGGCAACACCGCTGGCGGCGGCTCGGGTGGCGGCGGTGGCGGCGGTGGCGGCGGTTGCTCGACGGACAGCAGCAACGGCCTGAGCATCTTCGCGCTGCTCGGTATCCTCAGCATGCTGGCCATCAGCATCCGCATGCGCGGCAGCAAGGCCTAGTTACAACAGGCAGTCGATTCAGAACGGGGGAGGCGAACACGCCTCCCCCGTTTCATTTCCGGGCTGTCACTTTGCGCCGGCGGCTTCAGCAGCTATGCTTTCAGCATCATTCTCCGGCGCCGCGCGTAGGGCCCGAGTTGTTGTGCCGTTGGGGCGGCAGACGCGGGGAGATTCTCATGCTTTGCGGGAAATGGGTGCCTCTTTTGCTGCTGATCGCGCTGGCTTGCGGCGCGCTGCACGCACAGCAGGACATCAACATCAAGTATCGGCCGGGCGGGGTGTGTGGCTGAACGAACCCCGGTACGGATGTGGCATCCGGGGCAACGCTCGACCTTGGCGAGCATTTCAACAAAGCCCCGTACGACCTGATCATCCGTATCCAGAACGTCGGTTCGACGGATCTAACCCTGGACACCAGCATGCCGAACTACCCGTGCGAAATCAGTGCGGAGAGTCAGGTAAACTGCACACTCAACCAGCCGACCGGCGCGGTCATCCCGGCCGGCACGTACCTGGAATTCAACCTCACCATGAAACCGACGGCGAACGCGACCTGGAGTGCCCAGATCACCGTTCATAGCGACGACCCGGACGAATCGTCGTACACGGTGACATTCACCGGTGTGTCCACGCAGAAGTCGAGCAGCAGTGACGAGAGCTGCTCAACGGCGGAAGGACCCGCGAACAGCACGGCCACCATGCTTGCGACGATTGCACTGCTGGCATTGACCATCCGCCTGAGACGGGAAGCTAAGCCTCCAGTTCTGGCCGCTAAGGCGAGGCGACAAGCTTCGCCCTGACGTCGCAGGTGCAGCCAGTCAGCACGGGAATGAACAATGGACGAACCGAAACCATCTCTTGTCGGTGAGGCGGAAGCGGTGAAGGAATTCTACGCAGCGTTGAACCGGAACGATGTTCGGGCGGCGGTCACCATATTGGACTCGCAGATTGAGCGCATTGAACCGCCCGGGTTTCCCGGCGAAGGGACCTATCACGGACTCGCCGCGGTGACGGCGCACTTTGAAA
This sequence comes from Planctomycetota bacterium, assembly GCA_020425605.1. GTDB lineage: Bacteria > Planctomycetota > UBA8742 > UBA2392 > UBA2392 > JACKID01. Next base: position 7,434 of record JAGQRH010000035.1, read on the forward strand.
GCGCGCGCGCGTGCTGGGCAGAAGGCAGCTGCGAGCCGCGGGAGTTCACGGTCGCCGACGACAAGATCATCGCGCTTGTAGACGTGCGAGTGAAACTGAAACACGAAGAGGATTGGCGCGAAGGGCGTGTTGCGGATGTCTTCACGTTCCGCAACGGCAAGGCCATCCAGTTTCGCACGTTCATCGACGAGCAACTGGCCTTCGAATGGGCTCGGGGCACAACCACCGATGGGAACTGACGGAAGAGCTTCTATTCGGAATGATTGGCCTTTGTCGCTGTGCGAGGTATGCTTTTTTCACTCAATCAACACCTGGGCATAACCGGCCGTGCGTTCGGCCTAATTTGCACTTGCCGTTGGGGCGGCGAAATGTGGGGAGGGAACCGGAATGACCAAGCTACTCGCAGTGCTTGCTGTAATGGTGATGTTCAGCGGCGCGCTTGCTGCCCAGCAGGACATCGACGTTGAGTACCCGATCGGCACATCGGTGGCCAGTGGCAGCTCGATTGATCTTGGCGACCACGCCGACAAGTCGCCGTACAACCTGACCATCCGCATCACGAATGCAGGTACCACCAACAACCTCGTTCTGGACACCAGCAGCTCAAGCCGCCCGTGCACGTGCAGTGGTGCCACGCGCGTAAACTGGCTTGTAACGCAACCCCTCACGACAACGCTTGCACCCGGCGCGTTCATCGACTTCACGCTCGACCTGACGCCGAATGACAAGGGCAAGTGGAACGTCTTCCTGTACATCTACAGCGATGACCCGGACTCGAGTGAGAACCCGTACGCGATCCGCTTCAACGGCACGGCCGGCAAGGCAAAGAAAGACGAAAGCTGCTCAACCAACGAAGGCGGCAACTTCGGCTTCCTGATTCTGCTGGGTGCGATCTCTGCACTTGGCGTGGGCTTGCGCATGCGCTCGTCGCGCGCATAGTTCGGATCAAGCATGCAACGAGGGGAGGCTTCTGCCTCCCCTTTTCGCTGCTCGCCCCGTGTTGCCGTTGGCCGCTGCCACCCCATAATCAGGCTGAATGATCGACCACCCTTACATTACGGATCCCGACTACAGCACGACGGTCATGTCGTGGTACGACGGCGCGCCGCACTTCTTCAGCAGCGTGCCGGATGGGGTCGAGGGCTGGTCTGCGCCCATCAACGTGTTTCATCTCGCGTATGGCACGATCTTTGTTTTCGCCATCGTCATGTGCCACGTCTGGTGGAAGCGCGGCAGTTTCCGCGTTCGCAAGCGCCAGGTGCTGGACAGCGTGCTGGTGGCCGTCGCCGCCATCGTGATCGGCGGGCGCCTGGGCGAGGCGATCTTCTATCAGCCCGAATACTACTTCAGCCACCCGATGCGCATTTTGACCAATGCCAGCGGCTTCACGATCCACGGCATGATCCTGTTCACGATCATTGTCTTCTGGTTCTGGGCACGCTGGATCAAACGCCCGTGGTTCCACCTGCTGGACCAGTCCGTCATCTTCGTAGCCTTCGGGACCATTCTCGGGCGCATTGCCAACTTCATGTCGGCCGACTTGTGGGGTCGCGAAAGCAGCCTGCCCTGGGCAATGCGGTTTCCGATGCGCGGGCCGCTGTTTCGCAAGATCGTTGCCAACCCGGCCGACCAGACTTTCATGGTGGTCACGGACCAGCTGCCCGACGGAACAGAGGCCTACCACATTGAGCCGTGGACGCCCGACCAGGGCATCGAGATCCCGAAGGACGGCGTGTTCTACGACTACCCGGTCGGGAGCCACGACTCGTCGATCCACGAGATCGCCCGGCAGGTACTGACTACGCCCCGCCATCCGAGCCAGCTTTACCAGGCGATCACGGAAGGACTGGTGCTGCTGGTGATCCTGATTCTGGTGCGCCGCAAAGCGACCAAGGTCGGCCAGCTGTCGGCCTGGTTTCTGGTCAGCTACGGCTTGCTGCGCACTTTTGCCGAGTTCTTCCGGCAACCGGAGCCCGGTTTGGGTTTCCTGTTCGGACTGACTCGCGGGCAGTTACTAAGCCTGTCGATGGTGATCGGCGGCGTGATCCTGTTTATCTTCATCAAGCGCAAGCCGATCCTGATCGACACCATCCCGACGGATGCGCCCGGCTTCACACCGCAAGTGAAGAAGTCCAACGATACCGATTCCGCCGCCGTTGAAACCGAAGAGGACTCACACGCAACTACCAGCCAGGCGGACTAATGCTCAAGCGGCAGGCCCAATCGAAGAAGCTGCCACTACTGATCGCCTTGCTGGCGGTGCTTGTGATTGGCGGTGTTGGTGCGTTCTTTCTGCTTCCCGAAGAGCCACCGCCACAGCCCAAACCGCCCGCACCAATCCCGCAGGCAAACGAGCCCGGGCATCAGAATCCACCGGACACGGACCCCCTCACGGCCGATCCCAACGCCCGCCCGCGACCAAAGCCCAAGCCGGGTGCACCGGACCGCGTCGACGTCGCACAGGCCATGGCGAACGAAGTGCGCGACGGGCTGGATGCGATTCGCGCCCGGCTTGAGCTGAAGTTCAAGTACGCCGAATATCAGCTGGACCGCAGCTGGACGCTCGAGCTGATCATGCGCAAGCTTGAGCGCTTGGATGGCGAGTACTTCCTGGGGACGGATTACACCCTGGCGCTGCCCCAGGGTGATGAGCCCGTCGCCGAAATCAGCTGTGTGACCATCAAGGGCGCTGAGCTGCCCGACGGGCCTGTGCGGCTCACCGTAAACTTGCGCACCGGCGAATCCACCACCACCGGGCGCATCTTTGCACGCGACAAGGCAGGCCGCGTGTTGCTGGCCGATGCAGCCTACGCCCAGGCTACGCGCATTCTTCAAAACGCCGTCCTGAACCACGCAAACATGCAGGCTGATATCGGTGACGGCATCCTGGCACCGCTCGAGAATACGCTGCGCGCCTGGCGCGTGGACCCTTTTATCGACAGCGATTTCAAGGCGGCCGAGGTGGCCGGGCGATCGCTGACCATAGAATTCGCCTGCCGGACGGTTCAGGGCGAAGAACTGTCCGAGCCGGCGGTGATCACGGTCGACTATGGCGCGCGCAGCGTCGTCCTGAGTCGCGTCAGTGCCCCAACGTGGATGCCGATGCCTAGCAACCGGGAGAAGTTCAAAGACGACTGCCGCTGGTCACTGCGGGCGATGACTACGCAGCTTGCCCGCCAGCTCGCAGATGGAAAGAGCGCTGAGGAAGTAAGAGTCGGCGGGGTCAACTCACTGCACTGGGTGCTGACCAGCCTGGGGGTTCTGCCATTCGAGTTGAAGGTAGAGATATCCGCCGATACGCCGCAGACGGTAGCTGTCGAGGTGTCCACCAACTTCGGTCGGCCGCTGCCATTCAAGCGGCTGCGATATGTCGCACAGGTCGGCAGCAAGCTGTCCGACTACGCGGACTGATTTTTTTCGCGACCCGGCCCCCCAAAAAGCCCAAAATGTGCGAACCGCGCTTGGCCCTTACTCGTAGTAGGGATTGAAGTTGTGAAGGGGCCCCTGATGTCTTCAAGTCGTTTTAGCGGACTCAACATTGCCTTGCTGGGCGTGGCCGTAATTTCGCTCATGTTCGGCGCATACGGGTTCTTCGTCGGCGGCATGGGTGGTTCATCGCCGGCTACCAACGCAGTGGGCACGGCCGCACTTGATGGCGACCTGGACCGGGATGCTGACCGCCCTGCACCGCTGTCGGAAGATTCTGGCAACAAGAACAACCGCACAACCAAGCGCGAGTCCAACACCGGTAAGTCCCCCACCGAGTCCAAGGACCCCGCACCCACCTACAACAATCCTGACGATATTCCTGAGGTTGAAGTCGCCTCTAACCCCAGCGACTCCGGCAACGCAGAGATACGCGGCGTCGTGCTCGACCCCAATGGCGCGCCTGTCCCCAATGCAACCGTGACGGCCCGCCGAAGTGACCTCGAACTCAAGCCGCCACAGTACGAGCAGGACGAAATCGAACGCTATCGAACTGAAGTCTCCGAATTCCTGGCACGCACCGCCCGCGAAACCCGCACTACCAGCAGCAACGAAGACGGCGCGTTCGCTTTCAAGGGTCTCGATGAGACACTGGCGTACGACCTCAGCGCCACCTGCGACAGTGTAGGCGCGGGTGAGATCTCACGAGTCGCGGCCGGCGACAAGGTGATCATCCTGCTATCCAGCGAATCGATGCTGCTTGGGCGCGTCGAGACCACCGACGGCAAACCGGTGACCAGCTTCAGCGTTCGCTATTGGCGCCAGAATCGCCAGTGGCAGGCCAGCACCCGCAACTTCGACGACGAAGAGGGCAGATTCAGCATCCCCGCCAAGGCCGGTTTCATGCAGTTGCAGGTAACCGCCACCGGCTTTACCCACGACAAGCCGACCGACGTACAGGTGGGCGAAAGCAACGAAGAAACGGTGATCGTAGTCGACACCGCCGCGATCCTCAGCGGCATCGTAACTGATAAAGAGGGCAGCCCCCTGCCGGGCGTCGACGTGCGTGTGGGCGGGGGCGACGACAACCGCCGCGGCTGGGGCCAACAGAACAGCGGTCCGTCCGCAACAACCGACAGCAAGGGCCGCTATCGTTTCGACACGCTGGCGCCCAAGGAAACCAAATTCACCGCCTCACTCGGTGAGATGTCTGAGTCAAGCACCGTCACGCTCGTGCAGGGCGAGAACAAGCTCGACTTCCAGATGGACGTCGGCGCTATCCTGCGCATTCGCCTTACGGATCCGAATGGCAAGCCGGTTGAAGCCGACCAGATCTGGTTCCAGGAAAAGGGCAACCGTGGCTGGCCTCGTCCCGAGCGCATGCCGGGCAAGGAGCCCGGGTTGGCCGAGTACGCGGGCATGAAGCCCGGCGAGTATGTCATGACCGTCTCAGCCGGGGGCTTCCCGGCCGTCAAGCAGGACATCAAGGTCGACGGCGGCAGCAACGAGATCAGCGTCAAGTTCACGAATGGCGCCATGCTGACCGGAATTGTCAGCAGCAGCACCGGCAGCAAGATTGCCAACATCAGCGTGCGTCTGCGCAAGTCCGAAGAGGGCCCTTGGGGCGGCTGGGGTACCGGTCGCATCGCGCAGGTAGACGCCGAAGGCAACTACAAGCTCGGGCCCGCTGAGCCAGGGCAGTGGACACTCGAGGTGTATTCGAACTCCGACTGGAACAATTCGGTCTACACGAACACGATCACACTGGCCGAAGGGGACAACGTCCAGCACGTCAGCGTCGATGCGGGCGCAACGGTCATCTGCAAGGTCGTAGATGAAGCCGGCAATGCCGTCTCGTGGGCCAACATCCAGCTTCAGGGCGTGAAGTCGTACAACCAGAACTCCAGCAATGACGGCACGGCAACGATTTCATTCGTCGAGGTCGGCAGCTACACCCTGATCGCGAGTTCTCGCGGGCTGGCGTCGCCGGCGCAGTTCATCTCCCTGCGCGCGGGCGACAACCCGATCACCGTCACCCTGCAGAAGCCGAATTCGTGCCGCCTGACGCACGTCTACCCTGATACCCAGGCCTCCAAGGCCGGCTTGCAGGTTGGTGACCTGATCGTCGAGTACAACGGCGCAGCCATCACCAGCTGGGGAGGGCTCAGCAAGGCCATCGGTGCCACGAAGGCAACGGACGATGTAACCGTGCTGGTTGAGCGTGGCGGGTCGATGTTGACTTTGACGCTCAAGGGTGGCTACGTTGGCATCGAAGGCACGGACGCCGTGCGCTAGCCCACAGGACCTACATTGACCGAAAACCGCCAGCCCGATTGGGATGCGAAGAAGTCGCATTACCAGCGCGACGATGTCGTGGATGCGTACGACAACCGTCGCTTCAAAGGCGGCGTTGCTGGCCCGAAGTCTGAGCGCAAGTGGCAGATGATCCTGAAAGCCGTGCGCGGCCTGCCCGACATCAAGACCGTGCTGGACCTGCCCTGTGGCACCGGTCGCTTTACTTCGCGCTTTCTTGAGCACGGCTGGACGCTGATCAACGGCGACATCTCAGGGCCGATGCTGGCGCGCGCCCGGGAGTACGGTGAAGGCAACCCCGCGCTCATCGGCAGTGCGCGCATGAACGCCGAGCAGCTGCCGTTCAAGGACGGCACGCTGGACCTGGTAATCAGCATCCGCTTCCTGATGCACGTGCCGCACGATGTGCGCATCCGCATCTTCCGCGAGTACGCGCGCGCCTCAAAGCGCTACGTCGTGCTGGACGTTCGCCACAAATACTGCCTCAACCTTTGGTGGAAGAAATTCCGCAAGGGTCTCGGCATGAAGGTGAAAGTGCCTGAGCATCGCTACGGCATTGCGGAGCTCGAGCGCGACGTGGACGAGGCCGGCATGCGCATCGTGCGCAAGGTATGGAATGCCCCGCCCTTCAGCGAGAAGCTGGTCCTGCTGTGTGAGAAGAAGTAGCTACTCGAGCTCTTCGGCGCGGACAAAGTTGTCGCGCTCGCCGCGGCCGGTGAGCGGGTAGTCCTTGCGCAGCGGGAAGTGCTCGTAGTAATCGGGCAGCAGCACCCTGCGCAGGTCCGGGTGGCCGTCGAATTCGATCCCGAACATGTCGTACACTTCGCGCTCAATCCAGGTCGCGCCGTGATAGACGCCGCCGGCCGTCGGAACGCGCGGGTCGGACTCGGGAACGTCGGCCGTCAGGCGCACGCGCTTGAACTTGCTGGCGCTGTAGACGATGTAGATCATGGTGAATCGGCGTTCCGGCTCAAAGTCCGGGCGGCGCATGTTGTCCACCGCCGTAACGTCGACAATCATGTTGAACATCAAGTCCGGGTCGTGCTTCAGGATCCTGAGCGCCTCGACCACGTTGGCGCGGTCCGACTTGATGATGGTCTGCTTGAATTCGGTGACGATCTCGCTGAACTTGCCGGCCAGCTTGCCCTTCAGCAGGTCGTGATCCAGCTGATTTTCCTCGAGTACACGGGCCGTCTTCGTCGGCTTGTCGTGCGTCGGCGGCAGCTTCTTTTCAGGAGCGGCAGGAGCAGCAGGCTTGGCGGCATCCGTCATGTCTAGTTGGCCTCTACGGTCGGGCGGGTGAACTCACCGCGCTCGGCCTGTCCGTCGATGATCTGCTGGATCTTGAGCACGCCGTCAATCAGGCTTTCCGGGCGCGGCGGGCAGCCGGGGATGTAGACGTCCACCGGGATGAACTGATCCACGCCCTGGATCTGCGGGTAGGTGTTGAAGACGCCGCCCGTGCTTGCACAGGCGCCCATGCTGATCACCCACTTCGGCTCGCCCATTTGCTGGTAGATTTCCGCCAGCACCGGCATCATCTTCAACACGACTCGGCCGCTGACGATCAGCAGGTCCGATTGTCGGGGGCTGAAGCGAATCACTTCTGCGCCGAAGCGTGCCAAATCGTAGCGGCTGTTCAGTGTTGCCATCATCTCGATGGCGCAACAGGCGGTGCCGAACGGATACGGCCACAGGCTGTTCTTGCGCGCCCAGCCGATCACCTTGTTCACCTGCGTGGTGAAAAAGCCGTCGCCGGCGAGAGAGGGAATCATCTGCTCAAGGCCCATGCGCGTCTCTCTAGGCTGCCTTCTTTGCGTCCATCGCAGCCAGGTCATGCTGAACGACCTCGTCAGGCGAATGGCCGAGAGGCACGTTCCAGTCCAGAACACCCTTGCGCCATGCGTAAAGCAGGCCGAAGCCCAGCACGGCGATGAAGACAGCTACTTCCGCGAGATATTCAACGCCCTTGCCGCCCTTGACGTCGCTGAGGAACGTCATCGCGTAAGGCGCCAGCAGCACCGTCTCAATGTCGAACAGTACGAAGAGCATCGAGAGCACAAAGAAGCGCACGTTGAACTCGGTGCGAGTCTCGCCGATCTGCGGCACGCCGCACTCGTAGGGCTCTTCCTTCATGAAGCCCTTCTTGCGCTTGCCGATGAGCATCGACGTGATCAATCCGCCGCTTGCAACGGCGAAGATCAGGAACGCGTACAGGCCAAGACTGAAGATATCGGCGGTCACGTACTCTTGCTCCAAAGGTCTGACAGGTAACGATTTAACGCGTAGAAGGCGCTGTGGCAAGAGGCGAAGCCTCGCGGAGTCTGGAGTGGAGCCGACAGTGGTGTGGACTTTGACACTGGACTCCGGACACAAGACCCCAGACCGGCCATTAAGCGCGGCAGGGGTGCCTGCTTTCGCAGACACCCCTAATCCAGCGTATATCTACGCAGGGGATGGGCTCGTCTAGCCAAGCCCGTCGGTCCTGACTAGCCTTGCCCCCCACGCTTTCGACAGTCATCTTTACTCACAGATCACCTCCTTTCGTATGGGTCTTGGCGTCGCCCGGTGCTGAAAGCTGTGCACCCGCGAGGCCGATCTGTTCCCGCCCGCGTCCGGGCGACATAGTGCGCGGTTTCCCGCGACGCCCGCCGTAAGTGCTTGCGGACATAGGAAGTGTACCCCTCAACCTTGACGCGTCAAGCGAGTTACCGACACTTTCTTTTCCACAGATTGTTAGAGGTTCGTGGATATGGCGGGGTTGTGACGCAGCCCACGATCAGCGCAATTCAATCTTTGTGCGCGCCTTGAATTTCAGGCGGATCGGCACTTCCGGAAAATCGGAGTGTTCCTGAAGCTGGTGCAGCAGGTACTTCCGCCAGTTCTCGGGGAACAGGTCCGGGTCATTCACAAAAACCACGATCTTGGGCGGGAAGGTCTCTACCTGCGTGGCATAGAAGATCTTGCCCAGCTTGCTCTTGCGCGGCTGCGGGTGGTGGCGGTCAAACGCCTCACTGACAACCCGGTTCAGCTCACCGGTGCCCATGCGGGTTCCAGCCTGCGTGTGCAGGTCTCGCGCGACCTTCAGCAGCTCAAAGACGTTCTCATTGTCTTTGGCCGACATGAAAACCATCGGGGCATAGTCGATCGCGTGCAGCTTGGTCCGCAGGTAATCGGTGAATTCGCCCGTGGTGCTGCCCTGCACCAGGTCCCACTTGTTCACGGCGATGATGATCGGCTTGCAGTCCTCAACCGCCAGGTCTACCAGGTGCTTATCGATCTTGGTGACCGGGTCGCGGGCATCGAGCATGAGCACTACAACACTCGCCCGGCGCACCGCCCGGAAGCTGCGAGACTGGCTGAAGAACTCCACACTGTGCTGTAGCGTGCTGCGCTTGCGAACGCCGGCCGTGTCGATCGCAACGAACGTCTTGCCCTTGTAAGTGAAGCGCACGTCAACGGAATCTCGCGTAGTGCCTTCAAGCTCCGAAGCAATCACGCGCTCGTCGGCCGCCAGCGCATTCACCAGGGTCGACTTGCCGACGTTGCGCCGCCCTACGATCGCCAGCAGAAGCTCCGGCGGGTCCATCTTCTCGGCGGCGGTCTTGGGCGGCAGTAGCTCACAAATCGCCGCGCCCACCTGTTTCATTTTGCGGGCCCCCTTGGCGCTGCACGTCAGCGGGTCGCCGAGTCCGAACTCGTAGAAGTGATCCGCCAGATGGTCGTGTTTCGGGTCGTCGGCCTTGTTCGCAACCAGCAAGACTTTGCGACCGGCGCGACGAAGCATCATGGCCGCTTCTTCGTCGAGGCCAGTCGGGCCTTCCATTACGTCGACCAGCAGCACAACCACGTCAGCTGAGGCGACGGCGTTGCTGATCTGCTCATGTACATGCTCATTGACGCGCTGCTCATCGACGACGCCGATGCCCGCCGTGTCGAACAGTTCCACCACGCGCAGCATGCCCTCGGCGGTTCGTATGCGTACCGAAGTGCTGACGCGGTCGCGCGTTGTGCCGGGGCGAGGGTCTTCAATGGAAATGCGGCTGCCTGCCAGCCGATTGAACAGGCTGCTCTTGCCTACGTTCGGGCGCCCGACGATGGCAACAATCGGCAGGCGCAGGCTTGAGCTGCGCGGTACCACGCCCAGTTCAGCGGCCGTCTTGGCGCGTTTGGTGAATGGCTTGCCCTGCGGGGTTTCGCGCAGGAACGGCTGATGTTCCTGCTGGGTGTCTGTGGGCGGCTTCTTCTTCTTCTTGCGCTTGGGCTTGCCGACGACCTTGGCGTTGGGACGACGGGCCTTTCGCGCAGCGGTGCCCGCCTTGCGTTTCTTGGCTTTCGTGCTGCCAGCGCGATCGCGCCGCTTGGCTGCTCCCTTTTTGAACTTCTTAGGCATGCGGAGATAACACCAATTCCGGCCAAAAGCGAAAGCCCGCGACGGTGTCGCGGGCCACGCGATTCAAACAACCTTCAAGCGCCTAGCGCCTGCTGCCACCCAGGAAGTACAGGATGTACTGGAACAGGATGAAGAAGTCATAGAACAGCATCAGGGCCGCACCGACGGCGTCATTGCGCTGGAAGTAGTTGCGCGTGACGCGGGAGGTGTCATAGAACGTATAGCCAACGAACAGGATCAGGATGCCAGCCATCACCAGCCGCGAAATCGGCGTCGGGAAAGGCACGAAGATGTTCAGCAGGATCAGCCCCAGCGCCAGCAGCAGCCCGGCAAACAGATAGCCGCCAAGCCCGCGGAAGTCTTTGCCTGTGCTCAGCACGTAGACCGTAATCCCGCCCCACACCACGGTAGCGATACCGAATGCGTACACGATGCTCATGCCCATACCGGCCTTCATGAAGAAGGTCAGCATCGGCGCGATACTCACGCCGCAGGCACCGGCAAAGACATACAGCAGGCCGGTCTTCAGCGGGCTGTTTGCCTTGCGCGTGAAGATGACGAACAGGAACGAAGCGAAAAACAGTACGGTCGAGGCAATCCGCATCGTGCTGAGACCCGAGAGGTTCTCGGTCGCGATGAAATGCTCGGTGGCATAGTAGCCGCCGACGCTTGCGGCCGTTGCAGCCGCCAGCGCACTCGCAAAATACGCATAAACGCGCTTCGCGAACGCCGCTACTGCAGGGTGCGAAAGGTCGCCTTCATAAGGCCCTTCCGGTGCATACATGCCAGCAGCATGACCGGTCACGCCGTACGGCTGGCTGCCATATGCCTGCTGGGATGCCGCATTCTCAACCGGGCCATAGTTCTGGTAGCCGCGGTTGCCGTATGGGTCTTTGTTGTTCGGGAACATTGATCGCTCCTAGTCTCGGCCGCCTATTCTACTTCAGCCCGGTTGCACGTCGAACCTGATCCATCACGTTCGTCGCAATTTCGCGGGCCTTTTCGGCGCCCCTTCGCAGGACTTCGTTCACGTAGTCCTCGTTGGCACTCAGCTCCTCGTAACGCTTACGGGCCTCGCCGAAAGTCGCCATGAAGTGGTCCAGCAGGCGCTTCTTGAAGTCGCCGTAGCCGACCCCTCCCTTAACGTATAGTTGGCGAATCTCTTCCAATTCTTGCTCGGGCGCGAACAGTTTCAGCAGCGCGAACACGTTGCAGGTGGCCGGGTCCTTGGGGTCTTCCAGCGGGGTACTGTCCGTCTTGATGCCCATAATCCGCTTCTTGACCTGCTTCTCGGGCGCAAACAGCTCGATCGTGTTGTCGTAGCTCTTGGACATTTTCTGCCCGTCAATGCCGGGCACGACGGCCGTGTCTTCCAGGATGTGCGGATTTGGAAGCTTCAGCACACCACCTTCGCCGGTCGCCGGGTCGAAGTCCTTGCAGTAGGTCTGGTTGAACTTGACCGCAATGTCGCGCGTGATCTCGAGATGCTGCTTCTGGTCCTTGCCGACCGGCACCACGTCGCTGTGGTAGACCAGGATGTCCGCCGCCATCAACACGGGGTACGCAAACAGGCCGTGATCGGCGCTGATGCCGCGGGCGGTCTTGTCCTTGTAGCTGTGGGCGCGCTCGAGCAGCCCCATGGGCGTGACGGTGCTCAGGATCCAGCTCAGCTCGGTGACCTCCGGGACGTCGCTCTGCTTGAACAGCGTCGCTTTTTCCGGGTCGAGCCCGAGCGACAGGAAGTTGAGCGCCACGTCGTGGGTCAGCTCACGCATGCGGTCCGCCTCGCGGATCGTCGTGAGGGCGTGCAGGTCGGCGATGAAGTACAGCCCGTGGCCCTTGTGCTGAAGCTCAACGAACTGCCGGATCGCGCCGAAGTAGTTGCCGATGTGAAGCTTGCCCGAAGGCTGTACACCACTGAGGATTCGCATGTTTGTATTCCCGCGGTCGGGGGCGCCATGCGCCCGCGTGTCCCTGATAGGCCGCGGATAACTAAACGTCGCGGCCGCCGAAGTGCAACCGGCGGCCCTGGATCTCGAAGAACGAATTCAGGGCGCCGGCTCAGTCGCGGCGCCACCATCGCTGAAGTTGGAACGTTCGGTAGGTCATACCCCCTAAACGTGAAGTGGGCAGGAAAAGTTTCATCGGGTATAGTTCAGGCACAAGGGCGCCCATGAGCAGCTATTACATCGACACTGCCAGCGGCCCGCGCGGCCCCTACCCCGCCCAGCAGATCATCAATGGCGTACAGCAGGGGCGCATTCCGACCAATGCTACGTTGCGCGATGCGGACACCGGGCAAACGCTGCGTGCGGTAGACCTTACGGCTCAGTCCGCGCCTGCTGACTCCGGCGGATACGCACCCGTTTCACAACCCGCCGGACCACACCCACAATTCATGCCACAGCGACCGCCCCAGCCGCAGTATCAGGCGCAGCAGCCGCAATATCCGCAGCCGCGCTACCCGCAAGGCCAATACCCCCAAACCGGCCCGGCGTATCCGCAGCAATACCCGCAGCCATACCCGCCGCAGCAGTACGGCCAGTACCCCGCGCCGGGCGCCTACCAGCCTTACGGAAACAGCCAGATGCCGCCGCAGTACGGGGCGGGAGAAACCAGCGGGCTGGCAACCGGCTCACTGATCTGCTCGCTGGTGTCGCTGGTGGTCTGCCTGCCCCTGTGCATCGTGGGGATCATCCTCGGCATCATGGCTCTGAACGAATGCCAGCCGAACGGCCCCAAACGCGGACGTGGGCTGGCGCTCGGCGGGATCTGGACCGGTGTCGGTATCCTGCTGCTGATGGTTCTGGTGATCGGGTTGATGGTCGCGGTGCGCTAATCCTTGCGGTCTTCTTCCGGCTCCACCAGCGGCAAACGCGCACGGATCTCGTCCGGCAGCTCATTGAAGAAGATCGGCATGTATCGCGCCGGGTACAGGATGCCCAGGCCGTTCTTGTACAGGCGCTTCACGATCGGTATGTGCGCCACGCCAAGCTTGCCCATATAGAGGATCTCGAAGTCCTCGGGGTTTGTCTGCCACAGCTCCTTCACCTGCTCATAGCCGAAGAAGTAGATGTGGTCCTTGGTGTAGCCGCCGCCGCGGAAGACGCGTTCGCAGATCGTGTAGGCCTCTTCCTTCGTGAACTTGTTCTGGTGCGTCAGCGTGTGGAAGATTTCTCCAAAGCTGAGCTCTTCCTTGTCCATCAGGTAGACGGCCTTGACCCGGCCGGCCAGAAGGCGCCGGCGCCGGTTGCTCAGCACCCCCGCCAGCTCTTCATTGAAAGTCGCAAGCCCCTCTTCCGTAGAGAGATAGCCGGACGCCGACATGTCGACCCGCGGGAAGCCGTGGAAGAACAGCGACCGAAACGGCTGCATCTCTCCGTTGCGGGTTCTCAGCACGTGGGTCTGCACTTCGTGCACGCCAAGGCTGGCGATGTCCGTGGGCCCGTAAGTGGCGCCCTTGCGCAGCGCCACGCTGGCCTCGCCGGCAGCCGCGTCGCTGGAGAGATACTTGCGCACGCGCACGTTGCACAGGAAGCGCTGGCGCCGCACGATGCCGTCCAGCTTCTGCTTGGCCTCGCGCGCGTCGAACTGGTTCGGCTCAATGGGCTCGGGCTCCAGCTTCAGCCACTCTTCGGCCTTGGCGAGCGTTTTCTTGTCTGCCGTGCCGAACAGCAACCTTGACCTGTCAAGAAACTCAGGCGTGTCACGGCTTTCCAGCATGCAGATGGTGTTGAACACCTCGTCGCGCTTGGCCCGGAAGATGCGACCAAGCTCGGAGTCGACGATCGGCAGGTTCAGCAGCTCGACCTTTGTGGCCTCGGGGTCGAACGTCAGCTCGCGATAACGGTACTTCGGGTTGTTCTTGGGCGTCTTGTCGCGCGTGATGTAAGCGCGGGCAATCTCGGTACTGTTGGCCGGGTTGATGTACTTCAGCACCCGCAGGTTGCTGCTGGCCATGGAAATGTGGCGGTCGGCCTCCAGCAGCAGGAAGAAGTCCTGGCTCTCAAAGGCCTCCTGAAAGATCTTCTCCGTCCGGCGGGACTCTGGCGTCAATTCGTTAGTCCAGTTTGAAATCGCGTCGGAACGATGCCATGTCACTCGCGGCCCGACGCACGTTTGCCTTGGCGCGTTTTTTGGAGCCCTTCAGCGCCTTCATCTGCTGTTTGGCCGCCTTCTTCTTGTCACGCCCGAGCTTCCATGCCGCAGCCTTGCCCATCAGGCCCTGGTTCTTGAGGCCCTGCACCATCTCACGCATCTGCTCAAAGCTCTTGAGAAGGCGGTTCAGCTCATCGAGGCTGCGCCCGCTGCCGCCGCTGATACGGCGCTTGCGCGACATGTTCAGCTGTTCGGGCAGGCGACGCTCTTTCGGCGTCATGGACAGGATGATTGCTTCTACGTGGTCGAGCCCGCGCTCATTGACCTGGTCCAGCGGCAGGTCCTGCGCACCGGGGATCATCTTCAACAGGTCCTGCATCGGGCCCATCTTACGGATCGCCTTGATCTGCTGCAGGAAGTCCTCAAGCGTGAACTCGTCTTCCAGCAGCTTCTGCTCAAGCTCCAGCGCCTGGTCTTCGTTGATTGCGCTTTGCGCCTTTTCCACGAGGCTGACCACGTCGCCCATGCCCAGGATTCGGCCGGCGATACGATCGGCGTGGAAGACTTCCAGCCCGTCCATCTTTTCGCTGACACCGATGAAACGGATCGGCTTGCCGGTAACTGCGCGCACGGTCATGACTGCGCCGCCGCGTGAGTCACCGTCCAACTTGGTCAAGATCGCGCCGGTCAGTGGCAGTTGCTCATCGAAGGCCTTGGCGGATTTCACCGCGTCCTGGCCGGTCATGCCGTCGCACACGAAGAACACTTCATCCGGCTTGGCGCGCGTGGCGACTTCCTGAACTTCCTTCATCAGGGATTCGTCAACGTGCAACCGGCCGGCCGTGTCGAGGATGACCACGTCGTGCCCGTTTTTCTTGGCGAACTCGACGGCCTTGGCGCAGACTTCCGGCGGCGTGGCCTTGCGGTCCGCGAACACGGGAATCCCGATGCCCTTGCCGACGACTTCAAGCTGGTCCACGGCGGCCGGGCGCTGCAAGTCCGCGGCGACCAGCAGCGGGTTCTTCTTGAACTTCTGTTTCAGGTAGACGGCCAGCTTGCCGCAGGTCGTAGTTTTGCCGGCGCCCTGCAGTCCGGCCATCAGGATGACCGTCGGGCGGTCGCTGCGGAACTTCATCTTGGAACGGCCCTGTTCGTCGACAGTGCCTTCCTCATTCATCATGCGGATCAGCTCGTCGTGAACGATCTTGACGAACTGCTCACCGGGGCGGACGCCCTGCAGCACTTCCGCACCGAGCGCTTTTTCGCGCACGCGCTCCGTGAAGTTCTTGGCGACCTTCAGGCTTACGTCTGCCTCAAGCAGCGCGGTACGGATCGCGCGCACGGCCTCAACGACGTTTTCTTCTGTGATCTTGTCGGACCCCGACATCTTGCGCCAAAGGTCCGAAAAGCGGGTGGAGATGTTCTCGAACATGCTTGTTCCCGTAACTCAAAGGTCAGCCAGTGTAGCAGAAGGCGAGGCTTATACACCCGGCTAGCGATGTTGTCCCGTTGCGTTATGTCCTCCGGCCCCTACACTTGCACTCCAGTGACTAGCCAGTATGTCGGGCTTCCGACGAAACCCTGGCGAAGTCGGGTCCAGCGCGGGTCGGAATTGCCGGCTGCAGCGCTACAGATGTCCGAGAGGGACTGAGATGACGAAGCCTGATGCCGTGCGTCTGCACGCGAACCTGCAACCTGCGGCCGGTGATCATTCCACAGACGGCTATCGCAAGCGCCCCGGTGAAATCCTCGACCGTTTCGAGCGTGGTGGCCATGCCGACAAGGTCGATCTGCTGACCGGCAAGATCACGCCCGACGGCCATGCCGTTCCGGAAGGCCAGCGGACAAAGCAGGCCGAGCTGAACCGCGCATGGCTCAATGACGAGCGTCAGCGCTTGCAGGCCAGCAAGGGCGAGCCGGTCGCCTACACGCAGAGCTCAATGAACGAGGCCCACGCGGCCGACGCGCTCGACCGCTACCTCAAGACACAAGGCCGTTTCGGCAGTGCGAACGAAGCCGACCTGAAGGCCAAGGCCGCGGCCGCACAGGAATACGCGGCGAAACTGGCGGCGGAGTACTACGCCGGCGGCGAGTCTGGAATCGAACGACGGGAGTCCGGAGTCGACAACCAGGACTCCAGACACCCGACACCAGACTCCAGACCACAGCGCTCTGCGTTTCTTCCGGTGAGTCGCGCCGACATGGACGCCCGGGGCTGGGACCAGTGCGACTTCGTACTCGTCACCGGCGACGCCTACGTCGATCACCCGAGCTTTGCCAACGCGGTGATCGGCCGAGTCCTGGAATGGGCCGGCTTTAGAGTCGGGATCCTGTCGCAGCCTGATTACACCAATCCCGAAGCGTTCAAAGCGTTGGGCATGCCGCGCCTGGCGTTCCTGGTCAGCGCGGGCAACCTCGACAGCAACCTCAACGCATACACGGCCCACAAGCTGCCGCGCAGCGACGACCCCTATTCGCCAGGCGGCAAGCCGGGCAAACGGCCGGTGCGTGCGACGATCGTGTACTGCAACATGATCCGCCGCGCGTTTGGAAAGGCCCCGATCATTGTCGGCGGCATCGAGGCCAGCCAGCGCCGCTTCAGCCACTATGACTACTGGGACGACAAGGTCCGCCGCAGCGTGCTGCTCGATTCCAACGCGGACATGCTCGTGTTCGGCATGGGCGAGACGCAGATCGTTGAGCTCGCGCACCGGCTGAACCGCGGCGAGCAACTGCGCGACATCACCGACGTACGCGGCACGGCCTACATCAAGAAAGACACCGGCTACCTTGAGACGCCCGAGTTCAGTGACCGCTTCGGCAAACCGGTCTACACGCTGGACCACGAGACGCTGCTGCCACCCAAGGGCGAATCACCCGAACGGGTGCAGGAACTGCAGGGCGAATCCGGGCAGGTCGGAGAGTATCGCCGCAACTACGCCGTCGCGTTCAAGACGATCTTTGACCAGCAGGACCCGGTTCGCGGTCGTCCCCTGGTCCAGCGCACAGGCAAGCTCAACGTGATCCAGCTGCCCCCGGCGCGCCTGCAATCAGAAGAAGAACTCGATCGCTGGTACGACCTGCCCTACACCCGCCTGCCCCACCCGGACTACGAAACGCAAGGCGGCGTACCCGCCTGGCTGACCACACAGCACAGCATCATCACGCACCGTGGCTGCATGGGCAGCTGCACGTTCTGCGCGATCTGGATGCACCAGGGGCGCACAATCCAGTCACGCTCGGCAGACAGCATCGTAAAGGAAGCCGAGAGCATTTCCGGCATGCCCAGCTTCAAAGGCCATATCAGCGACGTCGGCGGCCCGACCGCGAACATGTACGGCAACTACTGTTCCGTGCAGCAGACACTCGGCGCCTGCAAGGATCGTGACTGCCTGCTACCCGACCCGTGCCCCGCGCTGCGCCAGCACATCGACAAGCAACTCGACATGCTGAAACGCGTGCGCGCCGTGCCCGGCGTGAAGAAGGCGTTCATCGCGTCAGGCATCCGACACGACATGCTGATCGACGACAAGAACACAAAAGGCCTCGGCGACAGCTACATCGAGAACCTCGCCGCTCACCACACGTCCGGCCACCTGAAGGTAGCGCCGGAGCATCTCAGCAATGACGTGCTGGCCAGGATGCGCAAGCCCGGCTTGCACAAGTATGAAGAGTTCAAGAAGCGCTTCATTGAGGCCAGCCGCAAGGTCGGCAAAGAACAGTACCTCGTTGCGTACTTCGTAAGCAGCCACCCGGGCTGCACGATGGACGAGCAGATCCGCCTCGCGGAATACTTCAAGAAAAACAACTGGTCACCGGAGCAGGTCCAGGACTTCATTCCCACACCGATGACGCCCGCGACCGCCATGTTCTACAGCGGCCACGACCCCGAGACCGGCGAGTTCGTCTACACCCCCACCACCATGCGCGAGAAGCGTCGCCAGCGCGCACTGATGCAGTTCAAGCGCCCCGAGTTCCACGGCCGGGTCCGCAAGGCCCTGCGCGAGGCCGGGCGAAAAGACCTGATCGGCCACCACAGCGACGCGCTGGTCAAGCCGGGCAACGAAGAAGACTGGGACGACGACAACCCCGCCCGCCCGGCCGGAATCGGCAGCGGCCCCGCAACAACACGCAAGCGCAACAACCCCTACCGGGGGCGAAAGCCAAGGGGCAAAAAGCGCGGCAAGCGATAGCGGACGGGAATCTTCAAGTAACCCCTTTCGGAACGGGTAGAATTGCGGGTCTGTGACCAACCATCCTGACGAAGCCATTCCTGCCAACGAAGCCGCGCTGATTGAGCGGCTGGTGGAGCAGTCGCTGGAATTGCTCGACAAGGGCACCGTGCCGGTGTTCCGCGGGCAACACCCGAAACATCACGGCTGCGTGCGCGCGGAGTTCCAGGTCGACTCGGGGCTGGATGCCGGCCTGCGCCATGGCCTGTTTGCCAAGCCCGGTCGCTTCCCGGCCGTCATCCGTTTCAGCAACGCCGCCATGAACGACGACCGCAAGGGCGACGGCCACGGCATGGCGATCAAGCTGTTTGACGTTCCAGGCGACAAGCTGCTCGGCACCGGCGATACGCATGACTTCGTGTTGCTTGATCACCCGGTATTCTTCGCAGGCAGCGTTTCCGGCTACGTGGACCTGTTCGACGCGCTGATCAACGCCAAGGATTCCGTGCTGCCCAAGTTGGCGTTCTTTCTGCCGCAGTTCATTGCTGAGCTTGGCCACGTCTACTTCACCTACCTGCGGCACCATCCGGATCAATTGGCAATCATGAAGGCGATGATGGCCAAACACCCGGAAACGCCACTCAACCAGCGATTCTGGAGCACGACGCCCTATCGCCTCGGCCCGCACGTGGTGCGCTGGTCGGTGCAGCCGCATGCGTCGCTGCTCAAGCCTCTGAAGCCCGTCGACTCGCCTGACAAGCTGCGCCTCGCGCTGGCGCAGCAACTTGGCGAGGGCGAAGCCGCATTCGACTTCATGGTGCAACTGCGAACCGACCCGGCCACGATGCCGATCGAGGATCCGACGCGCGAATGGACCGGCGCGTCCATGCGAAAGTTGGCCACTCTGCACATCCCGAAGCAGAAGCCGGACACACCGGAGCTGATGGAATTCTGCGAACACCTTTCATTCAACATCTGGCGCTGCCTACCTGAACACGAGCCGCTCGGCGGCATCAACCGCGCCCGCCGCGCCATCTACGAGGCAGTCTCGCGCAAGCGCCACGAGCTGAACAAACGCCCCGAGCACGAGCCGACCGCCAAGGAATTCCTGGCGCTGCACAAAGCCTGATGGTCGACACTCCCCCAACCGGCCTCGCGCGCTAGACTGCGCTGACAACACGCTCGGGGACTGAAGATGAACAGACTCATGACAGCGGCCGTGCTGGCCTTCGCCGTCTTTCTGGCAAGCTGCAGCAGCAACCAGCGCGACCCGGGCGGCCTGCCCGACGGTGAACTCTCGAACAAGGACGTAGTCCGCAAGGTAATCAAAGATGGCCTCGGCCGCGGCGACCTCGACGTGATCCGCGAGTACGTTGCCGAGGACTACATTCAGCACAACCCGAACGCGGCCGACGGGCGTCAGGGCTTGATCGACTACCTCAACAATCGCGATACCAGCAAGAAGGTCGAGTACATCAGCCGGCGCCTGTTCCAGGAGGGCGAATACGTCTGGGCACACAGCGAGCTGGTCGGTGACGGCGTACGCACGGCCGTGATGGACCTCTGGCGCGTGAAGGAAGGTCAGCTCGTCGAGCACTGGGATGCCATGCAGCCGCAGCCGGAAAAGACCGCAAGCGGACGCAGCATGCTCGACGGCCCGACTGACATCGGCGACCGCCACAAGCGCGATGCCAACAAGAAGCTCGTGCGCGAGTTCGTTGAGGCCGTGCTCGTCCGCCGCGACCTCGACAGGATCAATGACTACATCGAGGGCGACTACTACCACCAGCACAACCCGGGCGCGCCGGACGGGCCGGAGGCGTTGCGCAGCTTCCTGCAAGGCATGAAGGACAGCGGCCTGAAGTTCAGCTACGAGATCAAGCGCGTCGTCGCCGAAGGCAACTTCGTGCTGGTGCAGGCACTCGGCAACGCCGACGGCCAGCCGCTCGCGATCTACGACCTGTTTCGTTGCGAGAACGGCAAGGTCGCCGAGCATTGGGACGTCATCCAGCCGATCCCCGAATCCACCCGCAGCGGCCACGGCATGGTCGACTAACTCAAAGTGAACTTTCGCTTTACGCCCGCGGGCGAATAGCGAAAGTCAGGCCATGCTCGAAGCTCGCGGGGCAACCAAACGCTATGGCGACGTGGTCGCGCTGGACGGCGTTAACCTGAAACCCGCGCCCGGACGCACGACTGTGCTGATCGGCCCCAGCGGCTGCGGCAAGTCCACGTTGCTGCGGGCGTTCATAGGGCTGGTGCGCCTCGACGATGGCGGGATCCACTTCGATGGCGAAGTCCTCACCCCCGAGACTGCACGCCCCGTCCGCCGGCGCGTCGGCTATGTAATCCAGTCGGGCGGCCTTTTCCCCCACCTGACCGCGCGGCGCAACGTGACGCTCGCGGCCGACTATTTCCACTCCTTCAGCCCCGGCCCGCGCGTTGATGAGCTGTGCGCGCTGGTCAGGCTTGACGCGTCCATGCTTGACCGCTACCCGGCCGAGCTGTCCGGCGGCCAGCGCCAGCGGGTCGGCCTGATGCGCGCGCTGATGCTGGACCCGGAAGTGCTGCTTCTCGATGAGCCCTTGGGTGCGCTCGACCCACTGGTGCGCTCTGAGTTGCAGACCGACCTGCGCGATATCTTCCGCCAGGTCGGCAAGACTGTCGTGATGGTTACGCACGACCTGGCCGAAGCGGCGCACTTCGCCGACCACCTCGTGCTGATGCGCGATGGCAAGATTGAGCAGCAGGGCCGGCTCAAGGAGCTGACCGACCAGCCTGCAAGCGACTTCGTACGCGAGTTCGTCACGGCCCAGCGCAAACTGCACAGCACGGAGGCGGCAGGATGAAATGGCTGCTGCTGTGCCTGCTGTTTCCCACCGCTCTCCTCGCGCAGGAGCCTGAGCTGGTTGTCGGCAGCAAGGCCTTCAACGAAGGCGTGATTCTCGGCGAGATCGTCACGCAGACCATGCGCGAATCCGGCGCCAGGGTCGAGCACAAGTCCGGCATGGGCGGCACAGGGGTCGTCTGGAGCGCCCTCAAGAACGGCGAGATCGACGTCTACGTCGAGTACACCGGCACGCTGCTCGGCGAGATTTACGCCAGTGAGCAGGACGACATCGGGCCACGCGACCTGCCAGACCTGTTGAAACGCGACGGGGTCCAGATCGTCGCGCGCCTCGGCTTCCAGAACACTTACGCGATCGGCATGAAGCGCTCGCTTGCCGCGGAGCTCGGCATCCACACTCTGCGCGACCTCGCGAAGTTCCCGGAGCTGAAATTGGGCTTTTCCAACGAATTCAAGGAACGCGCCGATGGCTGGCCGGGGCTGAAAGAAGCCTACGCCATGGAACACAGAGACGTGGCCGGGCTCGATCACTCCCTCGCCTACGCGGCCCTCGAAGACCGCAAGATCGACGTGACCGACCTGTACTCCACCGACGCCGAGATTGAGCAGTACGACCTCGTCATCCTTACCGATGACAACCAGTTCTTCCCGGAATACGAAGCTGTCATTCTCGCCCGCATCGACCTGAATGAGAGAGCCCCTGACGCCTTCTCCGCGCTGTCGGAGCTGGAAGGAGCGATCAGCGAGCAGGACATGGTCACGATGAACGCCGGCGTGAAGCTCGACAAACGCATGGAAGCCGACGTTGCACAGGAGTTCCTGAAGCTGCGCCGTGAGGCCGTAGCCGCCGGGCAGAAAGCCCGCGCAATGGAGCGTCAAGGGCGGGCGAGCCTCGACCAGCACTCGAAACAGATGCTTTCCGACATGGCACGAATGACCGGCGAGCACCTGGTACTGGTGTTCCTTTCGCTGTTCGCGGCGACGTTTGTTGCCATCCCCCTCGGCGTCATGGCCCAGCGCCGTCGGCGGTTCGGTCAGTGGATACTCGGCGGCGCAGGCGTGCTGCAGACAATTCCATCGATCGCGATGCTGGTGCTGCTGATTCCATTTGTGGGGATCGGCTGGGGGCCGGCCGTCATCGCCCTCTTCCTCTATAGTCTGCTGCCGATCATCCGGAACACGCACGCGGGATTGAACAACATTGACCCGATGCTGATCGAGTCTGCCGACGCGCTTGGGCTGCCACGCGGCGCCCGCATGCGGTTGATTGAGCTGCCGCTGGCCGCGCGGACAATTCTCGCCGGCATCAAGACCGCGGCCGTAATCAACGTAGGGACAGCAACTCTGGGCGGTTTCATCGGCGCGGGTGGATACGGTGAAGCAATCTTCGCCGGCATCCGCAGGCAGGACGATTTGCAGATCCTGTCCGGCGCGGTCCCGGCCGCGCTGATGGCGCTCGCGCTGCAAGGCCTGTTTGAACTCGCCGAAAGGTTCGTCGTGCCGCGCGGCCTCAGGCTTTCGGCGCCGGCCTGAACCTTTCCTGCATCCGCCCGTTTCTATCAGTGCCAGGCATATCGCCCTTCCCGGGGACGGTTCCGAGGATTTGAAGGAACTGCCATGGCAACGCAAGAGGGCCTGTTTGAGCAGGCCGAAACCAGTTATCTGGACAATGAAGCACCACCGGAGGAGTCGCTGAGCGCGGCTGCCAGCGTCCCGTGGGTCGCCGTCGCACTGGCGGTGCATGCAATCCTGTTGATGGTCGCCTGGTTCATCCTCCCGGCCGCGCCGGTGAAGACGCCAATCACCGTCATTGAGTCCAGCGTGAAGAATTCGGTGCCGCCGCCCACGCCGGAGGAGCCACCCGAAAAGCAGGTTGAATGGCCTGAGGACAACCCCGTAGAGACGGAGCCGGTCGAGGACAAACGTGTCCAGACGGCGGATTCGGATCACGCGGAAGACCCGAGCGACAGCCCCAACCGGGACCTTGCGAAGAATCCGAACGACAACCCCTCGGACAACGAGTCTCCGCTTCCGAACAAGAAATCGACCACCTCCGCAACGGGCCTCGGTGGCGGTGGCGGCGGCGGCGGTGGTCCCGGCGGCGACGGCGGCATGTTCCCGCATCGCCCCCATCCGGATGGTGGGATTCACAGCCCCGAGACCATTGGAGACGCCCTGAATTGGCTGAAGGACCACCAGAACCGCGAAGGCTACTGGAGCGCTACCAACTTCGGCGAGGACAGCGTCCGCAAAAGCGCCAAACACACCTACAACATCGAGTTCAACGATGTCGGCAAGGCCGGCGGTGACCAAGGCTGGGAAGCGACATGCGACGTGGGCCTGACCGGACTGTCAATCCTGGCGTTTACCGGCGCCGGCTACGATCACCGCACGGGAAACTACAAAGGCACGGTCCGCAACGCGGCGATCTACCTGCGCAAGGTCCAGGACAACGACGGCTGTTTCGGTAGCAAGGAAGACGACCAGTTCGTCTACAACCACGCGATCGCGACGATGGCGATGGCCGAGATCTATGGCCTGTCCGGCGACGCGATCTTCAAGCCGATCGTTGAGCGCGCCATCGACTTCATCCTGAAGGCCCAGAACCCGGGCCTCGGCTGGCGCTACGGCACACAGCCGATGGTCAACGACACGTCAGTTACCGGCTGGATGGTCCTGACCCTGCACACCTGCCAGCTGGCGGGGCTGCAGTTCGATGCCAGCAAATGCTACAGGGACGCAGAGGCGTGGTTCGACATGGTGACCGTCGACGTCAACGGCTACCCCAAGACCGGCTACGACTCGCCGGGCAGCAACAACTCACGCCTGCGCTCAGCATCGGGCGTGTACGACAACAACCCGTCGATGGACGCCATCTGTGTCATGAGCCAGCTGTTCATGGGCAAGCGCGACATGCAGGACAAGCAGATGCGGGCGCTGGTCAAGGCCTGCACCGAGAAGGACTTCCTGCCGCGCTGGGAGCTGGGAAAGATCGACTACTACTACTGGTACTACGCCAGCCTCGCCCTGTTCCAGATGGGCGGCAACATGTGGGACCAGTGGGAAAAGGCCATGGTGAAGACCCTGCTCGATCACCAGCGAGGCTTCTGCGAGGCCGACAAGGCCGCAGGCCTCGGCAGCAAGGAAGCACTCGACGAGCACGGCAGCTGGGACCCGGTGGATGCATGGGGCTCGGCCGGCGGCCGCGTGTACGCGACAGCCATCAATGCACTGACGCTTGAAACCTACTACCGGCATGAGCGCATGTCGGGCGGCAGCCGCGACTAGGCAGTCGGCTTTGATCACACGGCCGGGCGAACATTCGCTCGGCCGTGTGTGTTTCCGCAATCTTTCCGGCCGTGATTTGAAACATGCGGTGGCGGAGGAAACGTTTAACGGCAAGGTGGACACAGACCGGTCCTGCTTCGCTATACTGTCGGCGTAGCCGGAGGAACGCGTGAACGCGGAAGAATTCAACCTGGATGTCCTGATCAGCTCAATGAAAGAGCTGCGGCAGATGCAATTGGACAACCAGGTCCGCCAGGCACTTGAGAACGCCAAACTGAAGCTCGACCCGGGCACGCTTGAAGACTTCATCCACGAGCTTGAGTCCGACATTGAAGAACACATCGAGCGGCTGGAGCGCATATCCGGCGTCCTGATTGAAGAAGAACGCGCCCACCCGGAGCGGATGGAAGACGTGCGTCGGCGTGAAGTTGCCTTCCAGTCTGGTTGTGACCTCGAGGAGGTGGACAGCCTTTGTGAAGCCTTCAGCCGCGCGCGGGAGATCCTTGCCGGGCTGAAGAAGGGCGGCAGCGGTGTGATCGACGTCAAGTTGCTGTTCAGCAACCTGCCCGGGCTGACAGGCTTGCCGGGCA
The DNA here is from genome assembly GCA_020425605.1 of Planctomycetota bacterium. Classification (GTDB taxonomy): domain Bacteria; phylum Planctomycetota; class UBA8742; order UBA2392; family UBA2392; genus JACKID01. Next base: position 32,562 of record JAGQRH010000035.1, read on the forward strand.
CCGAAGACGGCGAGCCCGGAAAGACATCCAGCCTGCTGCGGGGGCTGCTGGACGGCACAATCCATTCGCGCCCGATGCCCGCTCCGGACCTGAACGAGTTGACTGCACGAAACGACGAATTCGAGGCGCTTTTTGATCTGGAAGGCACCAGCGCCCCGAAAAACCGTCTGCCCAAAGACTGGAAACCCTGATCGATTTTGCCGCGATCCCGCCCATCCGGCCCCTTGCATCCAAATACGCGCCCGGCTACCCTTTCGCGCCCGTTTCGGCGGTTGGCTTTATTATTGTCACGCGCGGGCGGGCATCGAATGAGCACGCAGGGCGCTGGAGGTTTGAAGCATGGTCAAGATCCGTCTCACGCGTACGGGACGCAAGCACTACCACACGTTCCGCATTGTCGCCACCGAAGCGACCAATCCGCGCGACGGCCGTTTCAACGAGATCCTGGGCAGCTACGACCCGAATCTCGCGAACAACGACGAGAAGAAGTTCGTGTTCAACAGGGAACGGCTCGAGCATTGGATCGGCAAAGGCGCACAGCCGTCGGCCACTGTATGGACACTGCTGCGCAAGCACGGCATCAACAAGGCCACCGCAAAGGCCACGCGCAAGCAGCTCTCTGCCTCGTCCTGATCGCACTCAGCCTTGCTTTGGTGACCGCCGGCTGCATCCAGCCGGCCGGTCGTCCGCAGGACCGCGACAAGGCGATGGCCGAGAGCTATGAGCGTTTTGCGCCGCCCGAACGCGGCCCCGTGAACTCCCAGCACCAGACGCCCGAAGACCCGGCCTACCCGAAACTCAAGGAAGACGTGCCCCTGCTCGCCTCTGAAATCCCGCTCCAGCGCATTCAGGCGGACAACCGCCTCAACCAGGCCGGGGCGAAGGGACTTGTTGAGGTTGCGCTCTTCCTCAAGCGCAAAGATGCCACTCCCGCCCAGTTGATTGAAGCCCTGCGCTTCATCGCAGCTGCGGACTTCGCGACACTTGAAGCCGACGAGGCTTCCCAGGTACGCGAAGCGCTGTCCCACTGCCTCGACCACCCAAACGGCAAAGTGCGTGTCGAAGCCGCCCGCGCACTGCAGGTACACGGGCCTGGCTCGCAACGTACGGTCTTCCTGACGGCAATCGGTGATTCCGAGCGCCGCGTGCGCTGGGCCGTTGTACGCCGCTTCAGCGACCATCCCGAGGAGCTTGATCGCACCCAGCGCACCATCCTGCTCAGCTATCTCGAAGCTGGCACGCGCAGCGCCTTCACAGCCGCCGACCAGGACCAGGACTCGAAGCTGACCCCACGAGAGTTCAAGGGCACGGCCGACGAATTCGCAAAGCTTGACCGCAACCAGGACGGTGCTGTCAGCAACGAAGAATGGATCAGCCCGGTGCCCAGCGAAGTGCGCGCCGATGTGGTCGCGCTGCTGCTGCGCATGCACAGCAAACTGACGCCGGATGAACAGCCAGTCGGATACAATCCGTGGCTGCCATCTTCGGATCAGTTGGATATCGTCACGCAATGGCAGAATTGGAACAAGAACCTGTCTGACAAGGCACCCGAAGAGAAATAGGACCCTGGCATGGCCACCGTACGCGAACTGCAGACCAAGGCACGCAAGCTCTACCTCAAGTGGAAGAAGGACTACGCAAAGGGCCTCGAAAAGGACCAGCGCAGCCCCGTATCTCACCTCTGCCTCACCATTCTGCTGCGCAACAACACCGTCACGAACGCGGCCAAGGCGGAACAGGCCTTGCGCACGCGCTTTGTGGACTGGAACGAAATACGAGTCAGCCCCGTCGCCGAAGTCCGCGACGCACTTGAAGAAGCCGGCACTCCCAATGCCGAGCAGAAGGCCTACGCACTGCGCCGCTTCCTGCGCGACGTGTTCGGCAAGTTCACCAAGACCAACCTGTACTTCGACCTGATGGAGATTCCCGAGGTCGTACCTGAGCTTCTCCCCGGCGAGAAGGCCCCGGAAACCGATGACGACGACGAAGACGCCGAAGAAGCGGTAACGCGCGAGTCCGGCCTGCCGCCGCATCCGGAAGTGCCTGGCTACGTCGACATGGTCCGCATCCTCGACCAGCCCATGCCGCTCGACCCGAAGCTGATCATGGAAAAGAACGCGATCACGGTGTGCTCGGTCGCGTGGGACGATGCAGAGCGCGGCCCGTTCAGCATCATCTGGCGCGTAGCGCTGGCCGAGGGATTGATCGAGCCGGAGTACGAAGGCACCGAGGCGCTGTCGCGCCTCCGCAACCAGATCGCGCCCGAGAAAGAACGCGACGAGTTCGCCTTCTACGCAATCCTGCACGCCGAGAACAACTGGCCCAAGATCAGCAAGGCAGCAGACAAGGTCCGCAAGAAGGTCGCCAAGGCCAAAGCGTAACTTGTCGCGAGGCGCCTTGCGCGCTAGAAACCGGGCAGCCTCAGGGGGAATGCAATGTCGATTTTCGTCAACAAAGCAACGCGCGTGATCTGCCAGGGCATCACCGGCACTCACGGTGCGTTTCACTCTGCTCGATGCATTGAATACGGCACCAATTTCGTCGGCGGCGTTACGCCCGGCAAGGGCGGCAAGGTGTTCGACAAGGACCCCGCCGGCCAGGCCATCAAGGCCCCGAGCGGTGATGCGGTCAGCCTGCCGATCTTCAATACCGTCGCCGAGGCGATGGATGAAGTCGGCGTCGACGCCAGCATGATCTTCGTGCCGCCGCCGCTGGCGGCCGACGCCATCCTCGAGGCCGCGGATGCCGGCGTGAAGCTGATCTGCTGTATCACCGAGGGCATCCCGGTCATGGACATGGTCCGCGTCGCCGAGGTCATGAAAGAACGCTACCCGCAATCGCGCCTCGTGGGCCCGAACTGCCCCGGCGTCATCACCCCCGGCGAGTGCAAGATCGGCATCATGCCCGGCCACATCCACAAGCCGGGCAAGATCGGCATCGTCAGCCGCAGCGGAACACTCACATACGAAGCCGTCCACCAGGTCACCACCCACGGCATGGGTCAGAGCACCTGCGTCGGCATCGGCGGCGACCCGGTCAACGGCACGAATTTCATTGACTGCCTCAGCGCCTTCAACGCTGACCCGAACACAGAAGCGGTCATCATGATCGGCGAGATCGGTGGCAATGCCGAAGAGAAGGCCGCCCAGTGGGTTGCCGAGAACATGCACAAGCCGGTCGCCGCGTTCATCGCAGGCAGAACCGCGCCCCCGGGCAAGCGCATGGGCCACGCCGGCGCGATCATCAGCGGCGGCAAGGGAACGGCCGACGACAAGATGAAGGCGCTTCGCAATGCAGGTATCACCGTCGCCGAAAGCCCGGCCGACCTCGCCAAGGCACTCAAGGAAGCCATGGCCGCAGTCGCCTAGTCTATGGGTGAATGCAGTCACGCAGTGAATTCCGAACCCGGGCGTTTTTGCCCGGGTTCTTGTTTGGATCTCCGGCCGAATCGCATGGATTGTCGCGCCTGGCCCGCCAGAAATGGGCGTCCGGCGGCATTCGTTAAATGACGATCCGCGCCGCGCGAAAGTGCGGCG
>JAGQRH010000036.1 GCA_020425605.1 Planctomycetota bacterium
CAGGCAAGGTCACCCGAAAACATCGCGCAGGCCCACGGCAACCGCGGCGTCGGGACCCTGGCCGAGCTGGCCGAAAGGCTGAAGCCCAAGCCACCGTAGGCGACCTGAAGTTGCCGCAATCCTCCTCGAGACGGTTTGGGCTTCCTTATTATTCCCAACCGCTGCGCATCATTCTAACGTACAAGGCTTGGGCTGTCTCAGGCCGGTGCGGCCTGTCTACGGAGGATTATCGATGTTGAGGACCCTCGTTCTCGGAGCGCTGCTCGCAGTTTGTGCAGTGCCCGTATTTGCGCAGGACAGCGGACTGAAAGTCGGCGACGATGTCGTCGAGTTCACGCCGCACAACTGGATCAACCCGCCGACATTCGGCAGCTTTGGCGAGCTCAAGGGCGACGTCATCGTCATCAAGGCCTGGGGCATCAACTGAGGACCCTGCATGCGGCAGTTGCCGCACATGAATGAGCTGGCCGAGAAGCCGGGCGTTCATGTAGTCGGGCTCTACGCCCAGGTTCAGCCGCTGGCTGACATCGAACACATACTCACCAAAATGAACGTGAAGTACCCGCTGGCCATGGACTCTTTCTGGGATGCCGGCTACGAGGCGCCCTCACTTCCGAAAGTCTGGGTCATCGGAGTTGACGGCAAGATCGCGTTCATCGGCGGCAGCGGCTACGACGAGATCATCGAGAAAGAACTGGCCAAGGCCAAGTATCCCGGCCTCGGGCGCGCCGACATCCATAAGGACGTTGAGCCTGCAGCCAAGGCATACGCGGCCGGCAACTTTGCCGAGGCCTACAAGCTTGCGGAAGCCGTCTATGACAACACCGAAGACGACACCGCCGAAGCCGATGCCGAGTACATCATGGAACGCATCGACGACCGGATCGGTACGCTCAGCGTTCGCGCCGAGACGGCCGAGGTGATGAAGGACTACCAGCTTGCGATCAACTGCTGGACCGAGATGCTGAAGTACAAGGGCATGGACGACGCCGAGGAGGCGCCGGAACGCCTGAAGAAGCTGACGGAAAGCGAGACGATCAAGAAGGAAATCGCCGCCCGCCACGCGCTGCTGACGGTGATGATGGACCTGGATGTGATCTACCAGGACGTCGACGACACCGACGCCGCCAAGGTGGCCGAGTTCCGAAAGAAGTGCCGGGAAGCCTACCAGGCGTTCGCAAAGGAAAACGCGGGCACAGGCGCAGGCGAGCGCGCGGCCGACCTCGTGAAGACCTTCACCGACCTGATCCCGAAGGAAGAAAAGCCCGCCGAAGGACCCAAAGAGGCCCCGAAAGACAAGTAGCTCAAAAATTCTCCCGTCGAGGGAACCGCAAGCAGGGCCGGTGGGTCTATTCAACATACCCACCGGCCCGTTTTCGGGCCGGGCTTACTGATTCTACTGGAGACGCGAATGTTCTGGACGCGCGTAATGGCCGTGGCCATGGCCACGCTGATGATCGGCGCCATGTCACTGGCGCAGGATGCCCCAAAGGCAAAAGAAGAAGGCAAGACAGCGGCCGACGGCGACAAGGCTGAGGCGCCTGAGGTCGACCCCAACAAGGCGCCCGAAGGCAAGCTGAAGGTGGCCACCTCGGACGAAATCACCCTGAAAGACGAAGCTCGCAAGAAAGACGTCAGCCTGACGGCCATCTACCCGGAAGACGCAGGCAAGTACCCGGTCATCATCTTCAGTCACGGGGCAGGCGCCCAGGCCGATGCCGGCAAGGCGCTCGGCGAGTACTGGGCCAGCCACGGCTTTGTGGTGCTGATCCCCAAGCACAGCGACGCACGCAAGAGCATGGCAGAGACCATGCTTGAGAATTACGACAAGGACGGCGACGGCAAGATCAGCAAGGAAGAAGCGCCCGAGCAGATGGGCGCCTTTTTTGACCAGCTCGACACCGACGGCGACGGCTTCCTGAGCAAGGAAGAGATGGCGGCCATGGGCAATCGCGGCGGCGGACGCGGCAATCGCGGCAACCGTAACCCCGGTGGCGAACAGCCCGAGAAGCCGAAGGAAGAACCCAAGGACGGCGAAGACGACTTTGACATGCTCGGCGATCCGCGTGAAATCCTGCTTGAGGACCCCGCTGAGCCGGCACCTCCGGCCCCCGGCCGTGGGCAGGGACGCGGACAGGGCCGTGGCGGACGTGGCGGCTTCGGCCGTGCACCCGCGCCGCTTGATGCCACTGCAGGCGTCGACCGGGTGGCGGACATCAAGCTGCTGCTCGACAACGTCACGGCCATCGTGAAGGCCGTGCCCGCGTTGAAGGACAAGATGGACCTTGAGCACGTCGGCGTCAGCGGCCACAACCACGGTGCATACACGGCCGAGTTGATCGGCGGCGCTACCGTCAACGTTGAATCGACGGCCAACGCCGAAGATGGCACCGAGACGAAGACCATCGAGAACCGCAACCTCGCGGACGCCCGCGTGAAGGCGATCCTTGAGCTCAGCCCGGCCGGCGCCGACCAGGGCGGCTTGACGAAGGAGAGCTTCAAGGGCATCAAGATCCCGGCCATGACCATGACCGGCAGCAACGACAGCACCGGCGAAGGCCAGGACGCCGCGTGGAAGAAGCAGGCCTATGAGAACGCCCCGGAAGGCGGCAAGTACCACGTGTTCATCGACGGCGCACGCAACAACAGCTTCACCAGCGAGCCCCGCGCATGGGGCCGCGGCGGCCAGCAGCCGGTGACCGACAACACCTTCGAATGGGTAAAGACCAGCACGCTAAAGTTCTGGAATGCCACCCTGAAGGCTGACGCCGATGCAAAGAAGTGGCTTGAGGGCGACACGCTCAAGACCACCAGCGAAGGCAAGGCAACCATCGAGCACAAGTAAGGTTGACGCGTCAATAAGCGGCGGGGGCTTTGTCCCCCGCCGTTTTGTTACCTGTATTCACGCTCCAGTGCCCCGCGCGCGAGCTTGAGCATCCCCGCCTGAAGCGCCTTCAGACGCGCCCGGAAGAACGTGTTGCTCTCAGCCCGCCCCGTGACCCACAGCGTGACGCCGACAATGCGCCACGCAATCAGCGTAGAGAGATGCTTCAACTGATGCGCCGGGAATTCGCGCACGCGGTGGTAGCCGTCCATCAACCAGCGGAAACGCTCGACCTGCCGTTCATCCCAGTAGGCCGATGCAACCGCAACGTCGGTGACCCACGGCGCGAAGCCGGTGTCATCGAAGTCGATGGCCGCCAGGCCGCGCGGCGTGTGCAGCACGTTGCGCGAATGCAGGTCGGCGTGCAGCAATCCGATGTCGCGAGGGTGTGATAAGCTCTTGTACGCGCGCATGGCGGCGCGGCGGATTGCTTCGAACTCGTGTCGATGCTCCGCCGGCAGCAGCTTCCATGCGGCCTGCGTTTCCGCCGTGGGCTGCTGGCCGGTCATCACCAGCCAGCCAGTGCGATCGAATCCGCGAGGGCGTTTCCATCCGGCCGCGTGTTCATGCAAGCGGCCCATTAGCTCACCAATACCGGTGATGGTTCTTCGCCCGAGGCGACGGCCGACGATCGTTCCATCCACCCACTCGAAGACGCAAACATGGCTCGCAAACACACCAGGCACATCCAGCGGCAAGACCAACTCGCCATCGCGCGTCGCAACCGGGCGCGGGCAGACGATGCCGTGTGCGTGCAGATCGGTCAGCCAGGCGAGTTCGCTGCGCGTCTCGCTGATGGTGTGGTAGCCCGGCCGGGCAACGCGAACCAGGAAGTCGCCGCGCCACGCGCTTGCGCGAAAGGTGGTGTTCTCGCCGTGGAAGATGAACTGCAACTCGGTATCGCGAATCCCCCATCGCCGCAGCAGATCAGCCAGCGCGCCGCGGATGCGCTTCACCTGCGCGGAGACAGGAAGATCAGCCCAGTCTTTCATGGTTTACCGGCTGCTGAACGAGTCGGGGTTTCAGGCCAGGTCGTCGTACATGGCGCCGAGCATGTCACAGTAGAGCACGCCGCGGTCGATGTCTTCCTTGGCGAGCAGGCTGCTCTGGTGCAGGCCCTCGAGCACGAACTCCATGCCCACGGCAAGCTCGCCGCCCTTGAGGTCTTTCAGGTATTCCTTCGTCAGCTTCTCGAGCTCCGGCACGCCCTTCACCTGCTTGCCAAACTCGGCGTCGGCCGACTCATCCGTCAGCTCCAGACGCTTGCCCTTGGCGAAGTAATCGATCACCGGCTTGTATGGGCCCTCTTCACGCTGCGGAACGGCCTCGCGCTTGGTTCGGCCGGCGCGCGCACGCGTCGCGTAGACGCCCGGGAAGTACTTCTCGAAGGTGCTGCGCACGGCCGCGCCGATGATCGTCGTCGCCACCTTGTGCGCACCCTCCTGCTCGCCTTCATAGACCAGCTCGAGCTTGCCGGACATCGCCGGGATGCCGGCCGCGAGGTCGATGACGCGCAGCCAGGTTTCTTTCTGCTTCGTGATCAAACAGCGCCGCTCGGCATTGCTGAGCACGCTTTCAAGAATTGCAATCGTCATGCGCGCCGAAACACCGCTTGCCTGGTCAACGAACTCCGACTTGCGGGCCTCGAACGCAATCTGCTCAACGGCATCGCGAATAAACTGCGGGATGTGAATCTTCGCCTGCGTCGGGCGTTCCGTCCACGCCTCCTGGTCGGTGATCGTCTTGCTGTCATCAATCGTCAGCGGGTAGTGCGTCAACACCTGCGACTCGATGCGGTCTTTCAGCGGCGTGATGATGGAGCCGCGGTTGGTGTAGTCCTCGGGGTTCGCGCTGAAGCACAGCATCAGGTCGAGCGGAATCCGCACCGGAAAGCCGCGGATCTGGATGTCGGACTCCTCCAGGATGTTCAGCAGGCCGACCTGGATGCGCGGCTGCAAATCCGGCAGCTCGTTGATCGCGAAGATGCCGCGGTTCGTGCGCGGAATGATACCGAAGTGGATCACCTCTTCGTCGGCGAAGGTCAGTCGCTGCGTCGCGGCCTTGATCGGGTCCACGTCGCCGATCAAGTCGGCGATGCTGACGTCCGGCGTTGCCAGCTTCTCGGCGTAGCGGGCGTCACGGCCGATCCACTCGATCTCCGCGTCATCACCGTGCAGCGCAACCAGCTCGCGCGCGCGCTTGCTGATGGGGTGGTACGGGTCGTCGTTGATCTCGCTGCCGCGCACGACGGGCATCTCTTCATCGAGCAAATCAACCAGGCTACGCAGGATGCGCGTCTTGGCCTGACCGCGCAGACCCAGCAGGATCAGGTTGTGGCGCGACAGCACCGCGTTGATCACCTGCGGTATCACCGTGCGGTCGTAGCCAATGATGCCTTCGAAAAGTTTGTCGCCGGCCTGGATGCGCGCGATCAGGTTGTCACGCAACTCGTCTTTCACGCTGCGCGACTTCCAGCCGGATTCACGAAGTGCGCCGATAGTCGTTGGTCGTGCCATGCCGCGATGCTAGCAGCGAAGCAGCCGTCTGCCACTGGGCATGAACTATGGGTTGGCGTCGAGCCACGAGAGGTCGTGCTCTTCCCAAGCTTCCCAGTCGGCACAGAAGAATCGCCAATCCTTACCACAGCGCACGAGCAGCTTTCGAACCCGATGGACTTCAGTTCCCCGAGAGAGCAAGCGAAGCAAACCAAGCCACGCCAGACCCGCCGCCCCAAAGGCTGCCAGATAGATCCACCATCCGTAGGCCTGCAACTCATTGAAGAGGACGGGGATGAGAATGACCAGATAGGACAGAACGAACAGCTGCTTGCGAACGCGTGTAACTCGAAGCTTCACAGACGCCAGATACAGATCTGGCTCCACTTGCGAAAGGCTCACCTTCTCAACCGCAATCAGCTGTCGATGCCGGGGTGAGAGTCGCCTCAGATTCGTCCAGTACAGGTCTACATCCTTGCCGCAGTTCAGTGGCGGCAACGCAGCCTCGGGATTGGTTCCGGGACGACGGCGGGATGCACCATCCAGGTCGGCGGCGATGACGAACTCCGACACTCCCGCGATCTTGCCCTCCAACTCAGAAGCCGCCGAATAGAAGTCACGGACGATTCTCTCGGGCGCGGACATGGCAATCCGCTTTCGGTAGGAAACCAAAGCGAGCGTCAGAAACCCGAGTGCCACGACCACCATGAGCGGAAACCGGGGGTCCGTCGCCCATACGGTATGCGACAGCGTTTCGGGCACGAACACGGCAATACTCACGGGCGCCGCAATACACGCCAATAGCCAGAATGCATACTGAAGCTTCTGAACGGGCCGGCTGGCCCACGGCGCGGTGACGCGGTGTTGCTCAAGTTCTCCCCGGGCGGATGCAAGCTTGGCGCGCGCGCGATCAAACGCGGCATTGAGTGCGTCCTGTTCGGCCACTGCCACCTGATCCGGGGTCAGTTCCATCCATACCAGTATATGGGCTGCGGTGAACAACATCGCGACAATTTGCCGTCGGAGTCGGAGCAGCAGTCACTCAGACTTTCAGCTCGCGCGGGTCGAGCCAGCTCGTGTCGGCTTCGTCCTGGGTTTCCCATTCGCCGCTCAGCAATCGCCAGTTACGCATCGAGCGCACGAGGATCTTCCGCACCGCCACTTCACGCCGCTCCGCCACCGCGCGCAGGGCTTTGCGCAGCAGCCAGCCGATGGCGATGCCGAGCGCGCTTGCCGCGGCCACGGCCGTCCAGAACGAAATGCCGTAACGCTCCACCAGCGCCACGCCCGCAATGAACGGCGAAACCGCAATCGCGCAGCCGACCACAGCCGCAATGGCCGCCGGAATGCGCCGCACCACCGTGGCCCGCATCCGCACGGTCGCCACGGCGACATCGGCCAGCGGCATCTCGATCTCCATGCCGGTGATCGTCAGCCTTCGAACGACCTCCTTGTTGCCGCGCACCAGCGCACGCCAGTACTTCGCAACGCTCCTCGGCGAATCAAGCGCCGCCACGGCCGTCGCGGTCATCCAGTGAAACACCGGTTGCAGTCGCGGGCCGGGAACGTCGAAGTTGCAGAGCAGAGCGGCAAGGCGACGCGTGTTCGGCCGGCCGCTGGTGGCCTCCCGGTAAAACTCACGCAGTGCAGTGCCGGGTGACTCCGGTGCGCTGCCCTCCCAAGCCTTCATCACGCGCCAAGCGCCGAGAACGAATGCGCCGATGATCGTGAAGGCCGCGATGCAGAAGAACAGCAAATCGAGCCACTCCACCTGCTGCGCGCCCGCAGCCGGGATGTGCGGAGGATGCATGGCAAGCAGCGCGGCGCCTGCGAACGGCAAAAGCACCACCGGTACCAGACGCAGCAGGATGCGGTGGCGGCGCTTGACGCGAGTGAGCCTTGTGTCGGGCTTCATGGCTGCACGCAGACGGGTAATTCCCGTGGGCGTCACGACCTGCTTTGCGGTGACAGTGCGAACCGGCATGGCTTAAGCCTACCCCGCGAAACGGCCGCATGCGGGCGTTTGCAGGCGATAAGCCGGAAAACTTGTGTAAGACGACTGCCACGAAAGCACAGCGCTCGGGAAACTTCCCCGAGCGCTGCATCTCGTCTGTGCGTGGCGCTAGTTCTTGACCGGCTCGGCCTTCTTGTCGGCCTTGGCCGTGTCGCAGCCGCCGCTTCCGCAACCGCCGCAATCACCCTTGTCACAGCCACCGCTGCCGCAGCCGCTACCGCATCCCCCGCAGCAGCCGCCATCGGAGGCAGTCACTTCGCCGTTGGCTGCCTTCTTGCAGGTGCCGGCGCAATCGCGGTCAGCGCGAACGGCCTGGCCCGCCGAGGCACGCTTGCAGGTGCCGCAGCCCTTGCAGCTTTCCGCCTTGGCGGTTGCAACTGCCTTGCTGTCGGTCTTGGCCTCAGCCGTGTCGGCCGTGGCGTGGGCGTTGGCGTCCTTGGCTTCTGCTTTCTTTACTTCCTTGCTTGCCTCGGCCTTGTCGGCCTTCTTGTCAGTCTTGACGACCTGCTGGCCTTCGCAAGCCGGACATGCGTTCAGAATGTTCGCACCCAAGCTCAGGGCAAGCGTGGCGAACGCGATCAGCAGAAGGTTCTTCATGGATGTTTCCTCAAAATGGGCACCAAAACCGGCGCAAGTCTAGCAATGAGTGGCCCTTGAATCACGCAACTTACACCCAAATTCACACCCCCGACACGCCTTGCGAGGCACGCATACAGGGCTAAACTTCGAGAACACGGAGGTCGAAGTGTCCAAGCATCTGCTGAACCTGAAGGTCAACGGCCGCGACATTGAGGTCGCCGTCGAGTCCTACCACACACTCGCGCAGGTCCTGCGCAATGAGCTGAACCTGACCGGCACCAAGGTTGGCTGCGACATGGGCACCTGCGGTTGCTGCACCGTCCACATCGACGGCAAGGCAAAGCTGAGCTGCCTGACGCTGGCACTTGAGTGCCAGGGCGCGCAGGTCCGCACCATTGAGGGCCTGAACGAAAACTCCATGCACCCGCTACAGCGCGCGTTCGCCGAGTGCGGCGGGAGCCAGTGCGGCTACTGCACACCCGGCTTCATCATGAAGAGCTGCGAGCTGCTCGAGAAAAACCCCGATCCCACGCGCGACGAAATCAAGGCGGCCCTGGCCGGCAACCTCTGCCGCTGCACCGGCTTCATGAAGATCTACGACGCAGTGGAGAGCGCCGCCCGCGGAATGCGCAGCGACGCGCCCGCCCGGACTCCGGTCAAAGCAGGGGATTAACGCATTGGCCAAGCCCGATTTCTTCGGCCCGGGAGTCTCGCTGGCGTGGCCGGGGGGCGGCTTGTTCCAGATCCCATTGATGCTGGTCGCGGGCAGGAAATGGCTCCAGCCGGAACGGCCGGAATCGATGGTGGCTGATGACTGAGCCCGTCAAGAATCAGCCGGCCGACGTCAGCAGGAGCCTGCATGCGGTCCTGAAACCGCTTGCAAAAGCCTGGCTTGGCTTCAGCATCGTCGTCCTGCTGATGGCGACTTCACTGTCGATCCTTGACTGGACTCAGATTTATCGCGACGCAAACGTCTACCTTGATGCCGCGCGCGCCATGGTGCACGGCGGCGACATCTACCACACGGTCGAAGGCGCGAAGTCTCTGCGCCCGCTGATTTATCCGCCCGCGTTTGCCGCCGTGGTGGGGCTGATCATTCCCCTGGGCGATCCGCTGGATGCGGCCGCCTGGTCGGCCAGCCACCTCGCGCTGCTGGTGTTCGTGTTCTGGGGGGTCGCGCGCGCCTGCCGCCTGACCCGGCTGGGAACCATGCAGCAGTTTGGCGTTCTGACCATGATGGTCGTGTTCTACCCGGCCTGGCGCGAGATCATTGAAGGCCAGGCGAACCTGCTGACAATCGCGTGCCTGACCGGCGGCTGGCTGCTGATTCAGCGAAAAAAGGACTTCGCGGGCGGCGTGCTGATCGCGCTTGCGACGCACCTGAAGCTGATCCCGATTGCGTTGCTGCCCCTGCTGCTGATGCAACGCAACCGCAAGGCAGCGATGGGAATGCTGGCCGGGCTTGTCGGCTTCATTTTCCTGCCGTTCATCTGGACGGTGCAGACGCACGGCTTCGGCGCCGGGTTGACGCGCTGCCTGCTGCTGACCGGCGACTGGCTCGGCGACGTACTCAAGCCCGCGCTGAGCCGCGATGCCGTCGGTGGCTATGTGCAGTACCACATTCCGAACGGCTCATTCCATGCGGTGCTGAACCGCTTCTTTGGCGAAGACACGATGGTCTGGGGCGCCGAGCCCGAATGGCGCGGGCCGCTGCTGTTCGCCCTGCCGCGCTGGCTGCTGTTCGGGCTGAGCATGGGCATTCCGTTCCTGATGTACTGCGGTGCGTGCTGGCTGGCATGGGTCAGCCACCGCAAACGTCTCAGCAAGGCTGCGGCGATCGGGCTGGCGTTCTCGGCCGCGCAAATGGCCAACATGCTGTACTGGGAGCATCACTACCTGGGGCTGATGCTGGTGCTTGGCCCGCTGTTCGCGGCCTGCTACTACACGCGCAGCAAAGCCGCATGGTTTGCGGTGTTGCCGCTGTTTCTTGCGTTGACGCTGCCAAGCCAGATGTTGATCTGGGTCGTGTACGAGATCGACAACGACAAGTGGGACTGGCTAAAACTGTTGAAAATGTGCGGCGCGCCGCTAATCAGCATACTGGTGATCTGGTGGACCACTTTCATCATTTACGCACGCAGGGCGCTGCGCGCGAAGGGCAGTTAGCCGCCAAGACGCCAAGAAGCGCCAAGGGACGGCATGATTGAGCCGGACGCTGAATTGGATTCAATTGCCACTGCTGTGATCGGGGCGGCCATTGCGGTTCATCAGGAGTTAGGTCCGGGCTTCCTGGAGAAGATCTACGAAGAAGCGCTGTGCCAGGAATTGGGCCGTCTGGACATCACCTTTGAGCGCCAGAAGCGAGTTGAAGTCAAGTTCAAGGGAGAGGTAGTAGGAGAGGCAATCATCGACTTGCTGGTGCAAGGGCGCCTGGTCGTCGAACTGAAAGCGGTAGACACAATCCACCCGGTACACATGGCGCAAACGAGAAGCTACTTGAAGACACTCAACGAACCACTTGGACTCCTGCTCAATTTCCAAGTGAGTCGCATGAAGGACGGAATCAAAAGAGTAGTGTACTCCAAGTAGTTGCAGTTCTTGGCGTCTCTTGGCTTCTTGGCGGCCAGAGTAGTTCAAACGAAGGACGGACATGCCGATTGTGAACGGATCAGGCGAGACATCGAACCGACACCAGCTCAACAAGGGCGTCTGGACTGACACAGGTGCGCCGGCCGACGCGCCGTTCAATGTGATCGGCAAGCGGATGCCCCTGAAAGATGCCTTCCGCAAGGTCACGGGCGAGGGTGTCTATGCCGACGACATGAAGTTCCCGGGCATGCTGCATTGCCGGATCCTGCATGCCACCAAGCCACACGCGAAGATCATCAGCATTGACACATCCAAGGCATTGGCGCTGCCCGGCGTGCGCGCGGTTGTCACCGGCGACGACGCCGAAAACCGCTTCGGCGTGCTGCCCGTGAGCCAGGATGAGCTGGCCATGGCCCGAGAGAAAGTCATCTACAACGGCGAGCCGGTCGCCGCCGTCGCCGCCGACACCGAAGAAATCGCCGCCGAGGCAATCTGGCTGATTGACGTTCAGTACGAGCCGCTGGAAGAGTTCCTGCGCCCGCGCAGCTCGCTGAAAGACGTTGAGCCCGGGCTGCAGCTGCACGAGAAAGTCGACAAGAAGCACCCGAAGACCAACATCCACAAGGCGGTCGACCAGGAGTTCGGCGACGTCGAGGCAGCGTTCAAGGCCGCGGCAAGCACGCCGAATGCCGAGTTCAAGTTCGACGGGATCAGCCACGGGTTCACGGAGCCGCACAGCGTCGTCGCCCACTGGGACGCCGACGACCGCCTGCAGCTCTACACGCCGCAGCAGGTCCCCCACTACACGCACCGCGCGCTGGCCAAGGTTCTCAACCTGCCGATGCACCAGATTCAGGTCATCCGCACGATGGTTGGCGGCGGCTTCGGCGGAAAGTCCGACCCGTTCCAGCATGAAATGATCGTCGCGCTGCTGTCCATGCGCACGCGCCGGCCGGTCAAGGTGACGATGGACCGGGAAGAAACATTCCTCACCGGCCGCGGGCGCCACCCGACGGAAAGCAAAGTCGCGATGGCCTTCGATAAGGAAGGCAAGCTGCTCGCGCTGGATTCGGACGTGATCATCGACGGCGGCGCGTACGGCAGCTTTGGCGTCGTGAGTGCCTACTACAACGGCGTGCTGAGCAACGGGCCGTACCGCATCCCGGCCTTCCGCTATCACGGCAAGCGCGTTTACAGCAACCGCATTCCATCCGGCGCAATGCGCGGCCACGGCAGCGTGAACCCGCGCTATTGCACGGAGACGCTGGTGGATATGGCGGCCGTGGAACTGGGCATCGACCCGTGCGAGTTACGCCTGAGAAACTTTCTGGAGAGCAACACGCTCACACCGTTCCACAAGTTCCGCATCACCAGCAACGGCATTCGCGAAGGGCTCGCCGAGGCGATGAAACGCAGCGACTGGAAGAACAAGTACGGCAAGCTGCCCTATGGCCACGGCATAGGCGTGGGCTGCGCGTGGTACATCAGCGGCAGTGCTCTCCCGATCCACTGGAACAAGCTGCCGCAGAGCACGGTCCACCTCAAGATCGACATGGACGGCGGCATCACGGTCCACAGCCTCGCGGCCGACATCGGCCAGGGCAGTGACACCATGCTCGCCCAGTGCGTGGCCGAAGTGCTCGGCGTGAACATGGACCGCATTCACGTCAAATCCACCACCACCGACACCGCGCCGATTGATTTGGGCTCATACAGCTCGCGCGTCACCTTCATGGCCGGCAACGCGGCCCGCGCCGCGGCCGAAGAGATTCGCCATCGCCTGACCGACGCGGCCGCAAGACTCACCGGCCAGCGCGGTGAGTACTTTGACTTTGTCGAGGAAGAGCTGGTCTGCCGCAGCAAGCCGGATGTGCGCGTGGGCTTCATGGAGGCCCTGCACGAGGCGCAGGCCGACATCGGTGCGCTGATTGCGTCGGGTTCATATCAGAGCCCGCCGCTAGGCAGCACGTTCAAGGGAAGCAACGCGGGGCTTTCGCCGTCGTACAGTTTCTCGGCGTTCATCGCCGAGGTGAAGGTCGATCCTGAAACCGGCTTCGTGCAACCGCTGAAGGTCTGGGCCGCGCACGACTGCGGCAAGGCACTGAATCCGCTGTCGGTCGAAGGTCAGATCGAAGGCAGCGTACACATGGGCCTCGGCCAGGCGCTGACCGAGCAGCTGCGCTACCGCAACGGGCAGCTGCTCAACAGCAACCTGCTCGATTACAAGATTCCTACACCCTTCGACTCACCAGAGATCGAGGCGATTATAGTGGAATCACACGACCCCGAGGGCCCCTTCGGCGCCAAAGAATGCGGCGAAGGCGCGCTCGCACCGGTGATCCCGGCGATAGGCAACGCCATCTACGACGCGGTAGGCGTACGCATGTTCGAGGTCCCCATGACCCCGGACCGCATCCTCAAAGCCATCGAAAAGAAACAAAGAGAAGAAGCCAAGTAGCCAGAGCCCCCTGCGTGCCTGTCCACCGATGCTTCAGCGGAGCCCGGACGCTTGAGCGTTCGAGAAGCACCACCTGACGCGAAGATCGCGAAGGAAGCGAATAGCTACCATCGATGAGCAAGCTACCTAAATGGCGCACCGACCCTGCCAACGCTGAAACAAGTCATCGGGCCAGCCGCAGCGAGAAACTGATCCGCGCGGCTGGCGGAGATGTAAACATCCACTTGCCCCTCATCGAGTCGGTCAAAGAAATCGAACTCAGGTTTCCGGCAGAAGTCGCATCACGCGTGCTCTGCTTGGTGACAGTCGCGGCAATCGCGTCCGGTGAACTCGACACACCCGTAGTGAAGTCGTGGGCCCTTGGCGAAGCTTTCTCGACCCATTTCAGCGAGAGAGAAGTCCACTTCATGATGGACGCCGATGACGAGCATGAGCGCGTTCACATGTCTTGGCAGATCGAGGCCGCTGTCCCCCTTCTGTGGGCGCTCGGCGCCCCACTAAAACTCGAAATGATGTTGCAGCAGACAAACCCGGGCGCAGTACTCGACAACATGCCAGGCTTCGGACAACCGACGGATGCCTTTGTGGAATCGTCAAAGCTGCGGGCACCAGCAGACGTGCTGGACGAAGCCGACCTCATTTACCGGGTACACTGGGCCGCGCGGAATGAACAACTGGGTGGCAAACCGGCGCCGAAGGACTGGCAATACGGTGTGATCATGGAGCGGCACAAGGCGCTCAATTGGCTGACCTGCTATGAGGATCAGGACTGGGATGACGTCGGTACCGACACCTAGCCAGCGATATCTCTAGCCCCACTCATGCCTTCGCGTTCTTCTCCGTACTTCGCATCTTCGCGTCAAGCAGTTCAAGTTGCTGCCGCTGATCTCACCGGCGCTTGGCTGTTCGCGCAGCCACCCTTTGCCAGTCCGCTTGTCAGTTGGTAGATAACGGCAAAGGCGGGCTCGCGCAGAGAACACAGAGTCCGCAGAGGTGGATGCTTTGTAGTTCTGTGTAAACTCCGTGGTCTCTGTGCGAGCTCGCAGTTGAAAGACAAGCCATGACGATGTTGCTGCCGAAGTTTGAGTTACATCAGCCGAAGACGGTGGCCGATGCTGTTGCGCTGGCGAAGAAGTTCGGTGACGAGGCGGACTACCTGTCCGGCGGCACCGACCTGCTGCCGAACTACAAGTGCGGGCTGAACGCTCGCAAGCATGTCATCAGCCTGCAGCACATTGACGACCTGAAACACATCGACGCGCGCAACATCGGCGCGGGCGTCACGCTCACCGAGATCGAGCACAACACCGAAGTGCCCGCAGGCGTCCGCGAGGCGGCCGGACACATCGCGTCGCCGCTGCTGCGCGAAAGCGGGACGCTGGGCGGCAACCTGATGCTCGACAACCGCTGCCACTTTTTCAACCAGAGCTACTTCTGGCGCAACTCACTCGGCTACTGCCTCAAGGCCGACGGCGACCGCTGCCACGTGGTGCCCCGCATCAACGTGGACGGCAAGAGCGTGTTGAATGACAAGGTCTGCGTCGCGACGCACTCAAGCGACCTCGCGCCGATGCTGATCGCGCTTGGCGCCGAAGCCACGTTTATAGGCCCCGCAGGCGAACGCACCATCAAGTTGAACGACTTCTACTACGGCGACGGCATCGAGCGCTTTGATCGCAAGCCGGGCGAGATTCTGGTGAAAATTACGCTGCCAGAGTGGGCATCAAACGTGCGCAGCGGCTGGAAGAAACTCGCCCCGCGCCAGAGCATTGATTTCTCGGTCGTCGGCGTCGGCATCGCACTTGAGCTCGACGGCAAGAAGGTGAAGACGCTGCGCGTGGGCCTCGGCGCTGTGGACACCACGCCGGTGCTGTTTGATTTCGCGAAGCAGGACGTGCGCAAGGACGCGCACCACTACCTGCTGGTGAGCCCGATGCTCGGGATGCCGGACGTGATCGGCCAAGAGCTGACCGACGAGCTGATCGACAAGGTCGCCATGCACGTCCAGACGCAGGCCCAGCCCAAGCTCAACGTGCCCATGGCCCCCGACTACCGCAAAAAGATGTGCGGAGTGCTGACCCGCCGATTGCTAACAGAGTTGCGAGACGGCCCGACCGGATAGTCGCAACATCAAGTTCCCGAACGCCCCGGCGATCAATATGATGCCGGGGCTTCTCCATTGAGACGACCATGTCCCTCTTTGATCGATTCTTCGGAAAGAAAGCACTGGCCAAGGCTGACGCGCGCGCAGCGGAAGAGCGGGCGGCGTTGGAGGAGATTCGAGGCGCATTTGAAGCGGAAGGCTGGGAAAAGGCGGCGAAGGCTTGCGAGGAAGTCCTCGGAAGGCTCCCTGACTTTGAAACGGCCAAGAGGATTCGATTCAAGGCCCTGATGAACGAAAAGCGCTTCGACCAAGCCGTCGAGACGCTCGAAGACATCTTTAGCCACTTACCCAAGGAAGCGGACTACCACGTGGACCGCAGTTGGTGCGCGCTTGAAATGGGTGAGTTCAAGCTCGCGATCGAGTTGGCGTCGAAAGCTCTCGAGTTCGACAACCGCAATGCCCTGGCACACAACAACCGTGGATATGGGCACCTCTGCCTCTGCCGCTTCGTGGAAGCAATCAAGGACTTCAACCGCGCATTGGGAATCAAAGCGAATCTCGACATAGCCAGGGTGAACTTGATCTGGGCACTGGTGCAACTCGAAGAGTTCGATCAGGCGGAGTATGAGGCACAGCGCCTTGCACAAAAGGGCACCGATCGTGCGGAGGGCTTCAACACGCTGGTAAGGGTGTACCAAGTGCAGGCAAAATTTGGCCTAGCGCTACAGGCGGCTAGGAACTGTCTTGAAATCAAGTCGCGCGACGCTGACGCTGCCTTTGCTGCGGTTAACCTGTGCACCCTCCTTGGCTTGCGGCGCGAGCGGACAGAAGCGCTTGAGCACCTGCGTTCGATCGAACCCGACCCGTCCTGGGTATGCATGGCGCAGGTAAGGATTGCAGAGTCTGCCGGTGACCTGACCACCGGTCTGCGACTACTGAATGAGATGACACCACTTGATTCGCAGCGAACGTGGATCGCGGTGAAGAAGTCAATGCATGCGGCGCACCGTGGGCAACTCTCAGAGGCGCTGCAGCTCTTCAACTCTGCGCTTGCAGAGGATCCCCGCCGGCACCCTTGGACCTACTTGTCGTATCGATGCTCACTCCTCCTTGAACTGGGACACGAAAACGAGGCGACCGAACTGCTTGAGTGGATACTGGGTGCATGCCCCAACCACCCGGTAGCGGTCCGACTCAGTGCCCTCCTTGCAAGCCGACGTGGTGACATCGACACGGCCCGAGAGTTGCTGAATCGTATTGAACCCGGCAAGGCTCGGCGTGCGCGAAGCCGCTACACGGTGTACACGATCGAGTTCAACGCCGGCAACTTTGAGGCCGCATTGAAGGCTCTCAGTCAGGACGCTGAAGACTGCGCAGCAGCAGAGGACAGCCTATACCGAGCTGCGATCCACGTGCGGCTCGAAGAGTGGGACCACGCAAAGAGTGAGCTCCAACTTGCGCTGAGTGCAGGCCACACAAGCCTACAGACTGCCACTGTGGACGACATGGATGACCATTGGCAGTGGCTGGCGGGTTGTCATGCCCATAAAGCAATGCTGCCGGGTGCAGAACGACACGCCGAGCTGTCCAAAGCGCTGGAGTACTATCGAATGTCCATCTCGGCCGGGAACTACACACACCGCGCCGCCTGGTTTCAGCCGCGACTTTATCCGTTGCGCGAAGTTGCGGAATTCCGCGAACTATGCGGCCAGTAATCCGTGTGTTTCGCTGGGCCATCTCGCCGCTATAACCCTGCCATGCCTGAACCGCTCAAACTTGCCGAACTGAAACTGCGCATGCAGGCGTATGGCATTCGCCCGAAGAAGAAGTTCGGCCAGAACATCCTGTGCGACTTCAACCTGCTGAAGGCGATCGTTGCCGACGCCGAGATCGATGAGGGCGACTGTGTGCTGGAGATCGGCACCGGCGCGGGCTCGTTGACCGGCTACCTGTGCGATGCGGCTGGTCTGGTCATCAGCGTCGAAGTCGATACCGGCATGTTTGAGATGTCGCGCGACATCCTGACCGGCGTGAGCAACCTGGTGCAGGTGCGCTGCGATGCACTGAGCCAGCAGGGCCGCGGGCTGGATGACGAGCTGGTGGGCTCGCTGCTTGAGTACGTGCGGTCGGGGGACCTGCCCCTGCTGGATTCGGCAAATGCGGGCCCCTTCGCTGACGCTTCGGGCTCCAAGGACCACGACTCAATGCAGGTGCACTCGCACCTCTCCGGCAAGCCGCCCCGTTGCGGCCGTTTGAAACTGGTCGCAAACCTGCCGTACTCGGTGGCGACCACGCTGCTGATCTCGGCGCTGGAGTCCGGGCTGCCGTTTGACCGCATGCTGGTGATGGTCCAGTACGACGTGGCCGAGAAGCTGGCAGCCGAGCCGGGCAAGCAGTACTGGGGCCTGCCCTCGCTGCTGCGCTGGTGCTTCGCCGAGGCAAGCATCAAGCGCAAGGTGGCAGCCAAAGTCTTCTGGCCGAAGCCGAAGGTTGAGTCGGCACTGCTCGAGATCCGGCCGAAGGCGACACGGCCGGACATGGCCGCCTATCACAAGCTACGCCGCCTGGCCCACGTACTGTTCCAGCACCGCCGCAAGGCCAGCAGCAACGCGCTCGCGCTGGCCCTGCATGAGGACAACTGGCAGACCAGCGAATGGATCGAGTCCATCGGCGGCGACCCCGGCGCACGGCCGGAACAGTTGCCGCCAGAAGTCATGTACGCGCTGGCCGCCCACGAAGAAGTCGAGCCCCTGGTGCGGAAGGCGATGTCGCTGCACGAAGACCAGCTGGCCGCCAAGGCCGACAAGCTGGCCCGGCGGGCTGAATGGAAGCGGCGTGTGTACGGGGAAGAAGAGTAGGCGGGTGACTGCTTGCTGGTGGCTGAATACCGCATCCCGACCGTGTCGACCAGACGCCGGAGTGTGCCATTTCTCCCGCCTCCAACCTCCCACCTCCCACTCGGAAATTGCCCATTTGTCATTCGCTTAGCTGTTGTTAGAAGCAATGCCCAGTCCAAGGTTTGTGCGGAGCATCCATGGTTTCGGTATTTATCCCCAAGGAAACTCCCGAAGACGAACGTCGCGTTGCCGCCACACCCGATACCGTCAAGCAGATGGTGAAGAAGGGTGTGAAAGTGGTGATCCAGGCGGGCGCCGGTGAGCGCTCGCATTTTGCGGACGAAAACTACACCGCGCTGGGCGCGACCATCGAAGCAGACCGAAACAAGGGCCTCGCCGAAGCCGACCTCGTCATGCAGATCACCGTGCCCGAAGAGGCACAGATCAAGCAGATGAAAGAAGGCAGCAGCCTGATCAGCTTCCTGTGGGCCTTTGAGCATCTGGATCTGGTCAAGGCGCTCAACGACCGCAAGATCAGCCTGTTCGCCATGGACTCCATCCCGCGCACCACCCGCGCGCAGAAGGACGACGCGCTGTCATCACAGGCCAACCTTGCGGGCTACAAGGCCGTGCTGGTTGCGGCAAATCATCTTCACAAGATTCTGCCGATGATGATGACGCCCTCGGGCACCATCAAACCGTCGCGCTTCGTGATCATCGGCGTCGGCGTCGCGGGCCTGCAGGCGATCGCGACAGCCAAGCGCCTTGGCGCAATCGTGGAAGCCACCGACCCGCGCCCGGAAACCAAAGAACAGGCCGAATCTCTCGGCGCCAAGTTCCTTGAAGTTGAGGGCGTAGAGGTCAAGAAGGGCACGGGCGGCTACGCGGCCGAGCAGACCGACGAATACAAGAAGGCCCAGGCCGATATGCTGGCCAAGGCCTTCAAGAACGCCGACGCGATCATCACCACAGCGCTGATCCCCTACCGCCCGGCGCCCAAGACCATTTCGACGGACCACGTGAAGTCCATGAAGGACGGCAGCGTGATCGTGGACCTCGCGGCCGAACGCGGCGGCAACTGCGAATTGACTGAGTCCGGCAAGACGGTGATCAAGGAAGGCGTCACGATTGTCGGCGACCTGAACTGGCCGAGCACGCTTGGCGTGCACGCCAGCGAAATGTACTCGCGCAACGTGTTGAACATCCTGCTCGATTCGCTCACCAAGGAAGGCGAGCTGGTCTGGACTTACGAGGATGACATCGTCGACGGCGCCATGGTGTGCCACGCCGGCGAAGTGCATCACCCCAAGGTCCGCGAGCTGATGGGCCTGCCGCCGCTGGTTAAAGAAGAACCGAAACAAGAAGCCGGGACAGAGCCGGAAACAAAGGCCGATGCACCCGCCGAATCTTCGCCGAAGGCGGACGACAAGCCTGCCGAGAACGAGAAGAAGGACGAAGCACCCAAAGAGGAGAAGAAGTAGCCATGGATACAGGCGCAATCCTCATGCTGCTGTATGTGTTCGTGCTGGCCTGCTTCGCGGGCTACCAGCTGATCAGCAAGGTGCCGCCGACGCTGCACACACCGCTGATGTCGGGCGCGAATGCGATTTCGGGCATCACGGTCCTTGGTGCCATGCTGGCGGCGCGTGTCGGGCCGGGTGCGCCTTTCAACATCTCGACGATCCTGGGCGCGATTGCGGTTGCCCTGGCCACCATCAACGTCGTCGGCGGTTTCATGGTCACCGACCGCATGATGGGCATGTTCAAGAGCAAGAAGTAAGGGGCAACACGTGGACTTCATCGCGGCAACCGAGCCGATGCACCTGAATCACCTGCTGGCCAACTTCGGCTATCTGGTGTCGGTCGTGATGTTCATGCTCGCCATCATGCGCATGGGCCGAGTCAAGACTGCCCGCAGCGGCAACTTCCTGGCCGCGCTGGCCATGTTGCTGGCCGTGGTTTCGAGCTTTGTCGAAATGGGCCAGATTGAGCCCTGGTTCATCGTAGGCGGCCTGGTGGTTGGCGGCGCTGTCGGCGCGATCATGGCCAAGAAGGTCCAGATGACGCAGATGCCCGAAATGGTGGCGCTGCTCAACGGCTTCGGCGGCCTTGCCAGTACGTTCGTGGGCCTGGCGACATTCTTCTCGCTCGGCGGATCCGGCACGCTTGGCCAGATGATGAAGGAAGGCGGCTGGTTCGGCGGCATGAACCTTGTGCTGACGTTGATCGTCGGCAGCGTGACATTTACCGGCAGTGTGATCGCCTTCCTGAAGCTTTCCGAGAAGATGTCCGGTCGGCCGATCCTGCTTCCAGGGCGGCACGCGCTGAACGGGATCCTGTTGCTGGCACCGCTGGCGCTGGGCGTCGGCGCGGTGTGGTTCGTTCAGGGAGTGCCGTTGATTGCGGCCGTGCTGATCCTGATCGTGCTTCTGACGTTCGTGCTTGGCGTGACCATCGTGATCCCGATCGGCGGCGGCGATATGCCGGTGGTGATCTCGCTGCTGAACAGCTATTCGGGCATCGCCGCGGCACTGGCAGGCTTCACGATCAATGAGCCGGTGCTGGTAGTCTCAGGCAGCCTGGTCGGCGCGTCGGGCCTGATCCTGACGCAGATCATGTGCAAGGCCATGAACCGCAGCCTCGCCAACGTGATGTTCGGCGGCTTCGGCGCCGAGCCCGCGGCGGGTGGCGGCGGGGGTGGCGGCGAGTACGTCGGCGTGAAGTCATCCGACCCGGAGTCGGTGGCGATGATCCTGGCCGACGCGGCCAACATCGTGATCGTGCCCGGCTACGGCATGGCGGTCGCCCAGGCACAGCATGCTGTGCGCGAAATGGCCAACATTCTCGAGGAAAAGGGCGCGACGATCCGCTATGCCGTTCACCCGGTGGCAGGCCGCATGCCCGGCCACATGAACGTGCTGCTGGCAGAGGCCAACGTGCCCTACGAGCAGTTGTTCGAGATGGACCAGATCAACGACGACTTCCGCAACGTCGACGTCGTAATGGTGATCGGTGCCAACGACACGGTCAACCCGGCGGCCAAGACTGACAAGAGCAGCCCGCTGTACGGCATGCCGGTGATGAACGTCGAGGATGCCAAGACGGTGTTTACCATGAAGCGCAGCCTCGGCAGCGGCTTTGCCCAGGTGAAGAATACGCTGTTCGAATGCCCTAACAACTACATGGTGTTCGGCGACGCGCGCAAGACGCTTGAGGAAATCATCAAGGCGCTCAAAGAAGATTAGAGGCTGAGCTTCAGCGACGGCCCGCGTGCTGCGCGGGCCGTTTGCATTGCAGGCTTGCAATGCGGCACGGCAAGTCCATCATGCCCGCATCGATCCAAGTGAGGCCGCCATGAAACGACTCTTCCTGATTGCCGCGCCGCTTCTGATTGCAGCCTGCGTGGCTGAGCCCGGCACGCTGCCTGTCGCGCCCGACCTTCGCACGGCCGACGTGTTCACAACCGACGGCTACAACGCGACGATCGTCGCCGAGGGCCTGAACAACCCGAGTTCCGTCTGCTTTCGGCCGGGCGACGGCGCGCTCACGATCTGCGACAGTGGAAACGGCCGTGTCGTGGTGATTGAGGACGGCCGCCAACTGCCGATCATTGAAGGCATGACGACGGAGTACTGGAAGACGCTGGAAGACGGCACCAAGGCCTTCAAGGTCGGGCCGCTCTCGGCCGCATGGCTCAGCTCACAGCAGCTTGCGGTTACAGACGCCGGCGAGCCCGACGGCAAGGAGACGATCGCAACCTGGCACATTTCCAGCGAAGGCGCGGCCAAGAGCAACGTCAAGCAGCGCAGCAACGCAATCGGACCAACCACCAAGGATTTGAAGGACCTCGGCGAGGGCAACCTCTCCGGCATGTGCCTGATGCCCGACGGCAACACCTACTACGTCTGCGGCCAGGGCAGCGACGCAAAGAGCTGGGTGTTGCGCGGCAACCTGGCGACTGGACATCTTGAGACCGCATTTTCCGCCGATGACAACGGGATTGCGATCAACTCGCCGATGCAGTGCATCGACTGGCGCGGCAACCTGCTGGTGGTCTATAGCGGTGCCGGCGGCAAGGACGACGGGCTGATCGTCGAGTGGGATCTTGAGACAGGCAAGCCCGCCAACCAATGGTCGATCCCCGGTATCGTTGACCCGATGGGCATTGCGAAAGTGCCCGGCTCAAGCAACCGGTTCGCGGTGACAGACAACAACTGGTTGCTGACCGGCGTGAACGCCGGCTCGGTGTCGCTGGTAACTCTGGAAGACTCCCAGGAAGCGCGCATTGAGCGCGTGGCAAAGGGCGTCTTCGGTCCCGTCAACTGCGCCTTTGGCCCAGACGGCCGCCTTTATGTCGCGTGCCTTGGCAAGACCTACGACGGCAACGAGGGCATGGTGATCGCAATCAACGGCTTCAGGAAATAGCAGTTGACACGTCAAGTGTCGTGTGTATCCTAGTGGCAGAGGAAACGATCATGAGCCGGTTCAATTTCAATCATTCACTCGGGAAGTGTCGCAAGGCGGCTTGAGTGGGTTATTGAACCCGATCACCAGCGCCCTGCGACCCGCAGGGCGCTTTTGCATTTGACTCCGGATGCCAGCACAGGACTCCGGACTCGTACAGGGGTGTGGTGTCAATTGGTAGCACACTCGGTTGTTACCCGAGAAGTGGGGGTTCGAATCCCTCCGCCCCTGCCAACTCAACTGCAGTCTCGCCAATTTCATTGACCCCGGAGCGGCCATCGGCGCATATTCGTTGTATGCGAATACGAACCCTGCTGTTCGGCGCCTGCCTGCTGGCGCTGCTTTGCATCTCGCCCGCCGACTCGTTTGCGAAATCCAAGAAAAAGAGCGAGCCCTCGGGCTGGCGCAGCATCGGCCTTTCGGGCGGCGGCGCGATGTTCTGCCCGGCCATCAGCCCGGTTGATCCGAAGCTGATGATGGTCAATTGCGACATGAGCGCGGCCTACATCAGCCGCGATGGCGGCCACAACTGGGAAATGATCCCGGCCGACCAGCTGGGCGGAAACACCCGCTGCCGTCCCGCCTGGCACCCCAGCGAGCGGGACACACTGTTTGCCGCCGGCGAATACTACGGACGTCTGAAGGTCAGCTACGATGCCGGCAAGACGTTTGAGGCAATCGGCAACCTGCCCAATGGGCTGCGCGGAGAGATCCACATTTGTGCGGCGCAGCCCGCATTGATGTTTGCCGGCTCGCAGGAGGATGCATGGCGCTCCGACAACGCGGGCAAGCTGTGGAAGAAGTGCAATGGGCCGACGGGCGAGGTCATCGGGTTCGTCAGCGGCGCCGGCGGGCTGGTGTGGGTCGCAACGAGGAAGGGCATCTGGCGCAGCAACGACGACGGCAAGACCTGGAACTCCTCCGTAGGCGACTTGCCCAACAGCGATCTGCTGAGCATCGCGGGCAGTTGTCAACAGAAGTCAGAGCGCAAGAAGCGTGAGCCGGTCCTGTTCTGCAGCGTCAAGGCAAACAGCGAGGCTGGCAAGTACGTTGGCGGCGTCTACCGCAGCGACGACCTGGGCGAATCCTGGACCAGCGTGATGGGCGGTGGGATCAACATGGACGTCAAGGCCGCCGACAAGTGGGCGCAGGGCGAGGTCGCGCAGTACCCCACCGTCCTGTGCACTGACGTGAACCCGGACATTGTCTGGGCGTTCAACACGAACACGGGCGTGCTGCCGCCGCACCACACGGCCGCCTATCGCAGCGAAGACGGCGGCAAGACATGGCATGCGACCTTCTATCCCGACCCCCGCTTCAAGGGCTACAATCTCGAGCCGAACTACACGACGGTCGGAGATGGCCAGTACTATCAGGACGCGCCAGAGAACGTGGCGATCTGCCCGACCAACCCGGACATCGTCGTCCAGCTCGATTCCGGCAACTGCATCATCACTGAGGACGGCGGCAAATCGTGGTTCAACGGCCACACGCGGCAGGCAAAGGACAAGGACTTCTTCGAGAACACCGGCCTGGTCGTCACTACCACATGGCACTACTACGTCGATCCCCACGAGCCCAAACGTCACTACATCTGCTACACCGACATCGGCTTCGCACGCAGCCTCGACGCCGGCGAAACCTGGCACTGGTGGTCAGAGAAGGAAAAGGCCCCGTGGCGCAACACGTGCTACGACCTCTGCTTTGACGCGGACAAAGCCGGCCGCATGTGGGGCGCGTTCAGTAACGTGCACGACATCCCGAACGACAACATCATCAGCGGGCGCCACAAGGGCACTGGGCCGGGCGGTGTCTGCTACAGCGAAGACTTCGGCGAGCACTGGACGCCTGTCAAAGACCTGCCGCTTGCGCCGTGCACCTCGATCATCCGCGTTCAGCGGCCGTTGGACCCGAATGCACGCAAGCCGAAGATGGTGTGGACTCTGGTGGCAACGTTCTTCGGCGAGGGCGTGTACGCGTCCATTGACGACGGCAAGACCTGGCAGAAGCTGGGCGAGATCGGAAACAGCGCAAACCGCCGTGTCTACCGCGTGCGCGCCGACAGCAAAGGCCGCCTGTTTGCGCTCGTGACCGCACTTCGCAACGGCGAAGACTGGGATGACACCGGCCCCGGCCTCTACTGCTGGGACGATGACAGATGGACCCGCATCTGCGACAGCCTGCGCTGGCCGAAAGACTTCGCGATAGATCCCGACAATGACGAGCACATCCTGATCGGTGCGGCCGACACGAAGGGCGAGGGCGCGGGTCTTTGGGAAACCACGGACGGCGGCAAGAAGTGGACCTGCATCCTGCGCAAGGGCTCGCAGCATTTCAGCGCGAGCTTCAGCCCAATCCACAAAGGCTGGATCTACGCGAGCTTGTGCGAGGGCAGCGACGGTGACGCACTCTGGCTCAGCAAGGACGGCGGCAAAAAGTGGGAGCCATTCAGCAAGCTGCCATTCCGCAATATCCAGCGCATCGAGTTCGACCCGCAGGACGAAGACGAAGTCATCGTCACTACGTTCGGTGGAAGCATCTGGCGCGGGCCCTGTCAGCCCTGAATCTGTACCGGGCGCGGAGCCGCAGAGCGCCCCATCCCTGCGTGCACACCCGAGCAGCCATTCGGCGCTCTGCGGCTTTGCGTGAGGTTGTAGTTAAATGAAAAGCGGCGTCCCGCACCGCGACGCCGCCTTACTGCAAGCTGTTTTCGGCCTAGCCGCCGTTGCCGCCGCCTCCGCCGCCCCAGCCGCGACCTCCGCCGCCCATTCCGGGGATCATGCCGCCGAAGCCGCCCATCATGCCCGGGTCGATCATGCCGCCGGCCTGTGCGCCGGAGTCCTTGTAGGTCTGCATCTGCTCGGGTGTCAGAACGCTTTCAAGCTCGGCCGACTGGTCGGACTGGATCTGCTTGACCTGCGCCTGGATCTCTTCCTGAGTCGCACCGTTTTCGCGGGCGCTCTTCATGGCGTCGCTGATCTTGGCTCGCGTTTCTTTCTCGATGCGCAGGACTTCGCCGTTCTGGTACTCGTCGAGGCCCAGCGGCTCAAGGCGTCGCTTGTCCATTTCGGTCTTCATGACCTCCATGGCCTTGGCGCGCTTTTCCGGGTCGCCCATGATCTTCATGAAACTGCCGCGCGGATCCTTGGGGTCAAACTCGAGCCCGTTCTCTTCCGCGATCTTGGCGATCTGTGCCATCTGCTCTTCGCGCTGTGCCGCGCGGGCGGCATCGCGCTCGGCCTGTTCCTTGGCGCGCATGGCCTTGTACTTCTCGAAGTCGGCGTCGCTGAAGTCAGCGGCAACTTCGCCCTCCGGCTCGCCCTCGACCTTTGCGTCGGTCTTGGCAACTACCGGCTTCTTTTCGAGGTCGGCGAGGCGCTTGTTGGCTGCCTCAAGCTCGCGCTCCTGGCGCTCAAGACGCGCGAGCAGTGTGCCCACGTCGGTCTTCTCGCCACCCTGGCCGGAAGGAATACCGTCGAGGTCTCCGCGAAGGCGTTCGTTTTCAGTCTGGAGTGCCGCGACCTGTGTCTTCAGCATCGCGACGTCACCCTGGACCGACGCGTCCTGCTGGCAACCAAGCAGACCCAGCATCGGGGCCATCAGCAATGCGGCTATGAGCAACTTCTTCATCGTTTTCTCCGTGCCTGTGAGTGCTTCAGTGTTGGTCGGCAAGTCCGTCGATATCTCACGCGGAAATTGTCAGTGCAACAGGCCCGCGCCAGGAAGCCGCGGGCCTGAAGGTACAACTCTTTATATCGACGAGACTTACAGGTTCTTGCGGAGTTCTTCCATATGACGGCGCAGGCTCGCGGAGTCGTCGCCGACGAGCGCGCGAAAGTACTGGCCTTCGCGCCACATCAGAACAACTTTGCCGTCCACCATCACTTCGGCCGCCTGCACGCCTTCAGGCGCGGACTTCTCAAGGCAGTTGCACTTGAAGACCATCACGCCGAAACGCTCACCATTCAAAGTATCGTAAACCGCGCACATGATGCGGCGCCCGTTGACGACCTCGCACTCCCATTTCGAAACCTTCATGATCGCGCCATCGAGCTCGTGCGGTAGCTCGGGACCATCTGAGAAGTACTTGCGGTAAGCGACCATTGCATCGCCGTAGCGGCACTTCTCGGCCACCGGAGCATCCAGGCTGACGTGCGCGACCATCGGTGCCAGACCATCCGGCAATCCGGTCGTCGAAGACTCGGTGGGACCGCTGAACACCAGCACCAGTGCAATCACCAGCATGACACTGGCGGCGGCGAACATCACCGCGCCGGCCCATGGGAAGCCCAACCGGAACGCCCGCTTTTCTTCGTCTTCGGACACGTCTTCGCTGAGGATCTCATGCTCGCAGCGATCGAGCGCCAGCATCACGCGCGAACGCAAGCCCTCAGGGCACTCCGGCGCGTCATCCATGCAGCGCTTCACGGCGTCGACGAACTGCCGCTCAGTCTCAACGTATTCTTTGGTGTAGGGACACTCGCACAAGAATGCCTCAATGCGAGCGCGGTCAGAGCTGCTCAGCTCGCCGGACAGGAAGGCTTCCAGGTTGCGCCACACGAAGCGGCGCTCTTCCGGAACCTGCGGCTTGGCTGTTGGTTCGTTGCTACCCGGCATTTCCCTGCAACCTCGTGACACTCATTCCGTTGAATTCGTTCCAGTGCCCTACAATCTTCAGGCTAACTTGGCTGCTCCGCGCGGATTGCGTCTTCGGCGACCCCCGGGATTTCTTCGCTTCCCAGCTCAGCGAGTCGCCCTCGCAGCAAGGACTTCGCGCGAGAGAGGCGCGACATCACCGTTCCAACCGGGATCTCAAGCGCCGCAGATATCTCTTTGTAAGGCATCTCGCCAATCACGTTCATGATCAACACTTCACGGTACTCATCGGGCAGGTTCTGCAGAGCGGTCTTCAGCGAGTCGTCGAGCGAATCAAGAAAGCTCTCGTTCTTCATCAGCGTGGCCATCGCCTCGCCGGACTGGAAGTCACTCAGGAGCTGCTGGTCTTCGCTCCCGATAAAGCCGCCCACATCCTCGTAGTTTGCGTTTTCCGGGCGCGCTTTGCGTCTGCGGTACAGGTTGATGAACCGGTTGGTCATGACCCGGAACATCCATGCCTTCAGGTTCGTACCCGGCTTGAACAGGTGGAAGCGCTCAAACGCTCGCACATATGTGTCCTGAACCAGGTCCTCGGCATCGCGCGAATTCCGCGTCAGCTTCAGCGCCCCGCCGTACAACATGCTCATCAGCGGCAACGCGTCGCGCTCGAACAGGGCCCTCCGCTCAGTTGTCGCCTCTGACACACCAACCCCGAAACAGGACCCGTTGGTCCAGCATTCCACGAATTCCGGCATTATAGGAAGCAAGCGGGCAACGGCTAATTGGATGACGAACGTTCCGTCTTTACGTCCGCGTGTTCCTTGCCTTCCAGCAGGGCATTCCAGAATGCTTCCGTAAACACTTCCAGTCGCTCACGGCACAGCTTGGCCCGGCCGAGCAACTCGCGCAGGCTGAAGATACGCGCCGGGTTCACTGCCAGCTTTCCGATGATACGTGAGCTGGACAGGTGAGCCTTTTCGCGGACGTAGCGCTCAAGCTCCGGCACGCGTTCATCGGACATGTCGAAGATGCTGCGCGCCACGACAAACGGGATCTTCTCATCCTCGGCGATGTTCGCGATTGCGATCGCGCTTTGGTCAACAACGTCGGCCTGGGTGCTCATGTGCAGCTTCATTTTCTCGGCCGGGATTCGGACAGGGTCAAACACCGTCACGATACTGCCAAGAATGCCGCCGATGCCCGGGACTGAGCGGACTACCCGGCGCATCATGTCCTGTACCGATTGCTGCAACTGGACAGGCCGGTATTGGCTGCCAAGACCGATCTGGTTCAGGAAGTTGACCCCCACCACAACGTCGCCGACATTCAGTGCGCTGCTCAGAGCGCTACCGAACCCGATACTGACGATCGCGATGGGTTTGTCGACCTGGATGGCTTCACGCAGCGCGGCGGCCGTTGCATCCGGGTTGTGGCCGGTGATCAGGCACTTGGCGCTGGTGTAGTGCCAGATGCCTCCGTGAACCAGGCCTACTTTCTGCTTGTAGGTCCGCGAGTTGTCGAGGCGGCTAATGAATTGCAGGGCGTCGGATTCGGTCGCCGCGACAAACAGGATTTTCGGCAACTCACGCATTCGCCCATCCGCTTAACTAGCGGCCCAACACGGATACAAATCTGCCCGATGACAGTCACTTGAGCAAGTGGATAGTACCAAGGTCACGATCCGGCGTAGTGGGCTTTATAGCGGCTCGGAGAAAATCCCGATCGCCTCGACCTTCTCACCTGCCTCGCGCTTGGCCTTTTGCTCATTATACCGCTTGACCCAGGCTTCCCAATTGGCGCCGTCGGCAAAGTTGCGACCTGTGAACTCGACGCCCGAGACGGCCTCGATCTTGATCACGCGGGCCTCAGCCTGCTTCGCCGGGAAGAAGTCGATGGCATCGTCTTCGACGTTGAAGACGAAGCCTTCCAACACCTGGCCGTCCGTGAGGGTGACGGTGACGTCGCCACGGTAGTCCACGGCACGATGCAGCTTGCCGACAACATCTTCGCCGACCTTTGCCTCGGCCCCGGTCTCGATGCGCTTGCCGACCGCGGGTGGTGTGATGTCGCGCCCGTGACGGCTGTTCACGCCATTTAGAGTCGCCATCATCGTGCGCCAGAAACCTTTCCAGCTGTTGAAGGTCTGGTGCACGGCCGTGGGCTCATAGCCACAGTGGACCATGCAGTTCTGGCACTTGCTGTTGCCGCTGGCTCGCCCGTAGTTTTCCCACTGGGTGTCGTTGAGCAGCTCATCCCAACTGTCGGCGTAGCCTTCCTGCAGCAGGTAGCACGGCTTCTGCCAGCCGAACAGCGTGTAGCACGGGTTGCCCCATGGAGTGCACTCGAGGTGCAGCTTGCCCATGAGGAACTCCATGAACAGTGGCGACTGGTTGAACTTCC
The DNA here is from genome assembly GCA_020425605.1 of Planctomycetota bacterium. Taxonomy (GTDB): domain Bacteria; phylum Planctomycetota; class UBA8742; order UBA2392; family UBA2392; genus JACKID01. The sequence continues at coordinate 29,421 of JAGQRH010000036.1, forward strand.
ATTCCGGCTTCGGGTCCTTGAGCAGGTCGCGGAACAGTGTGAAGGTCTTCTCGCGATTCAGGAAGTTCTGCTGGTCCGGCGCCTTCTGGTAGCTGTAGCCGGGGCTCATGGTGAGGCCCTCGACGCCCAGCTCCATCATGCGGCTGAAAAAGTCGCGGGTGTTTTCGGTGTTCACGTGGCTGAACAGGGTCGTGTTTGTGCAGACACGGTAGCCCTGCCCAACGGCAAGCTTGATCGCCTCTTCCGCCTTGTCGTATGTGCCTTCACGGCAGACGGCGAAATCGTGTGCCTCGCGGTCGCCGTCCATATGGACGTTGAACGTCAGGTACTTGCTGGGCTCAAAGACGCCCTCTTCAAGGCGCTGCTTGAGCAGCAGGGCGTTGGTGCACAGGTAGATGTACTTTTTGCGTTTTACAAGCGCCTTTACCAGCTCGCCGATCTTGCTGTACATCAGCGGCTCGCCGCCCGGGATGCTGATGATCGGCGCGCCGCACTCTTCCACAGCCTTGAGGGCGTCGGCGACTTCCATTTCCTTTTTCAGGATATGCGCCGGATACTGGATCTTGCCGCAACCGGCACAGGCCAGGTTGCAGCGCAGCAAGGGCTCCAGCATCAGCACCGTCGCGTAGCGCTTGCGACGAAGAATCTTCTGCTTCAGCACGTAGCTGGCAACGGCCCACATCTGCGAAACTGGAACGCCCATAGTCAAAGCCTCTGGATCGACAATCGGACGAGTCTAGTGGCGACCCATCACGAGTCAATCTAAGTCCAGCCGTTCTGCCAGCTCTTCCACCACGCTCGCGACTGCCTGAAGCGCCAGCAGGGCCCGTGTGTCTGTGACGCTACCCCTCTGGCGCTTCTGCACGGCCGGATGAACAAAGTTACGCAACTCCTTGATTCCGCGGGCTACATGGCTGACGGCCGAGGTCAGTACCCCCATCTGCTTGAGCACCGAAAGCGCCTCTTCAAAACGATAGCTGTCCGGTTGCGGTGGCGCTTTGCGATGCGGGTAGATGGCTTGGAATGCAACCTCCGTAGGCTTCCCCAGACGTTCTACGGCGGCCTGGAGCGCCCCCTCCAGAGTGGCCCCGGCCATGACCACCGCGGCCTTGAAGCTGCCTGCGTGGAAAGAACGCCAGGCCTCGTCGGCATCCTCGATGACGGGTGCGGCGGCGGCCCGCGCGACCTTACGGATGGCCTCGCGTACGTCTTCGGGCGCGTGACGTGGCTGTTCGTTCAGCGCGTCCAGATAGCCCTGCAGCAGGCCCGCAACGCGCTCTCGCTGGCGGGCGAAATGACGCCCGCTCAGGTCGATCAACTGGGCGATATCACGCGCGGAAGGCAGCGGGGGCTTGGGCGATGGCCGCCGCGCCCTGCGCAGGCGCACAACGTGCGACTCGACGTCATGCACGCGACGGGCTTGTGCGTCCCGGTCCTGCCTGAACGTGGGCGGCTGCAGCGCTACGACCAGGTCGAGGGCACGGGCGCCCAGCCGGAGCAGCACAAGGTCGCGAGGATCCAGTGTCCGGCTCATTTGTCTCCCAACAGGTGCTCTATCATGGGCAGCCCAGCTGTGCGGAAAACCACAATCAACGGGCCGGCGGTTCCATACTCGAACAGAACCAGAGCAGATCCTCCGGCAAACGGTCCCAACCCGCTGAATTCGTCACGGCCGAGGCTAAGCGCCTGTGGACGAGCCCGCAGGCGCAGCAGCTTTTCCTCAAGCTGGCTGGCCAACCCGGGGCGGGTCCGCGCGGCGGGCGGCTGGATCTCCAACCTGTCCCCGATCAGCGCTGCAAGCACCGTAGCACCATGTGCTCGCAAACGCGCAAACAGGGCAGCCGGGTCGGTCGCGAGCGATCTCTCGGTCGGGACGATCGGTTCCAAAATGTGCCGGAGCGCGGCGCTGATTGCGTCCTTACTCATCAACCGCAAGGCATGGGCATCCAGCGACTCCGCCGCCAGTTTCGCCGCCAGCACTTCAGCGTCGGAATCGCGCAGCAGACGCACTGCCGCCAGCCTGCGGCTCTGAAGGCGCGTCGTGCAGCACGCAGCGGCTTCGCGCAGGTGCCTCTCAATTCCGTTGGCCGTCGCCGCAATCACGGCCAGTTCGTGCTCCAGCCGAACTTCCGGCGGACAGGCACCAAGCTCGGCCTTTGTGGTCCGCCGCAGCAGGTTGCGTGCGGCATCAGCGTTACCCTGTTTCAGCAAGAGCTTCGCCCGGACAGCCCGGGCGAGCGGTGCGGCCGACGTGCGCTCTGCCCGTCGCAGCAGCTTTTCTGTGTGAGCCATTGAGATCTCGCCCTGTTCTGCAAGCTCGGCACCGAGCATGGCTGTGTCCAGGATGCCGGCCGGATCGTCTTCATGGCGCAACAGGATTTCGCGTGCCGATGCACCGGCACCGGTTGCCGCCAGTGCCCGGCCGAAAAGAAGGTCATCTGCGGCGCCCCCTGCGTCTTCGCCACTCAAGGAGAAGTAGTATGCCGCTGTCTCAGGCTCTCCTCGTTGCCACGCCTCGCGGGCGAGGTGCCGGGCCTGACCTGGATCGGGCTGCACAGCCAGCCGGGCGCAGGGCAACAGCGTTTCTGCCGATTCCAGCCAGGGCCCGGTCAGTGGCTCGGCCGATATCTGTGCCGGGCCGAGCCCGATTCGAGCACGAGTCTCCACCATTTCCGCCGCCGCGAGCTCATTGAGCGCGGAACGCAACGTTGCCTGGGTGAGTGCCGCGACCGCCGCCAAAGACTCCTCACGCACCGGGTGGGGCGCACCCATCAGCAGACGCAGCAAGCGCACAGCGGTAGACGATGGTTCGGGAGTCGGCTGAGCGTGGGCAGCAACTTCGCGGATGTCTGCCTTGGGAAGTTGCAACGATTCCGGAAGCTCAGCCGGCGCGCCGATAATCAGCCCGCTCGCAGCAAAGCCGTACTCGGTCGCGAGCTGGGCGGTCGCGGCAAGCGCGCCGAGCAGATCAGCCGAGGCGCGGTCCAGGCGGGTGGCATCCAGGATCCCGATGCGCACTCCACGGGGTAACAGCGTGCGCAGCATGTCGGTCAGCGCTTCACGGCTCAGGACCGGGTCTGTGGCGGTTTCGCCCGCAGGATCGAGATACAAACCTGCATCGCGAAGCAGTTGGACGACCGCTGCGTACGGATATCGATACGGCCCGACCGGCAGCACAAAGCCATCCCCTGCCGCCTCGCGCACGGCGCGCGCCACGGCAGAAGCGTCGTCGCCTCGGAACACGACTGCGCGTGCGCCGGGCGGCGGCCGAAGGGGGCTGGCCGCGTGTTGCCCCATGTTTGACCTGCGGATTTTCAAGAAGCGGACGCACGCAGTTTAACTTGGCCCGTCGGAAATGCCGTACCTCAGGCGGATTTGCCCTGCAGCATTTCCTTGATGAGCCGCAGCGGGTCCTCGATCAGGGAGATGTGCCCCAGCGCGTCTTCCAGCAGGTTGTCGACGTAGCCCGCCTCCTGCAGCTCGTTCATGCCGAGCTGGTTGCACAGGTTCATCAGCATGCCCTGGCTCATGATAAACCAGGCGGTCTGCTCCGGGTCGACGGCCTTGTGGACCTCGCCCTGCTCCTGCGCCAGCTTGATCAGGCCGCTGAAGTAGCGGTTGTAGGTAAGATAATTTTCCTTCAGCACCTGCTTCACTCGAGGCAGGTCCGAGTTCGCCAGCGCCCGCAGGTGAAGGCGGAAGTATGGCTCGTTCTCGCGCATGATCTGGCCGTGGGCGCGCACGACGGCGATTGCCTTCAGCAGCGGCGTCGGCAGCTTCTCAGCCAGTTGGTCGTAATGCTCAATCGTGACTTCCCGCGCGCGCCGCAGCACCGCGACGTACAGATCCAGCTTTGTCTTGAAGTGCTGATAGATCACCGGCTCGGTGACACCGGCCGACTTCGCCAACTCGGCCGTTGTGACCTGGCCGTAGCTGGACTTGCCGAACAGCCTGGCGGCGGCATCCAATAGCTGAATCCGCCGGTCATCTTTGCTGAGCCGCTTCTTGGCCATGGCATCGGTCTACTACTTGCCCAATGCTTCGGCAACGTCGATTTGAACACGCGCGACGTAGAGCGGCTCGCGGTCACCGGTTCGCGTGAACTCATCGAGAATCACGCCGGCGTCGGCCTCGACTTTGCCATCGAAGACCTTGCTCTTGTTCAGCTTGATAGTCAGCTCGCCTTTTGCGCTCAGCATGTCGCGCGTGACCCAGACCGAGAAGCGCTTTACGTCGTACACCTCGACGCTGATTGTGCTCGCGCGCTTGGCCTGGATCCGCCCAACGGGCAGCTTGACCGGCTTGGGGATGGTGCCCGTGTAGGTGTGGATCTCGCCGGCGCGCTCGACGGTCAGGCTGATGTCATCGCCCCCGTGCTTCTGCGAGAGCAGCATGCGGACATCGGCGAATGTCTTTACGTCCTGGCCGTCGCACTTCACGACCTGGTCGCCGTCCTTGATGCCCATCTTTTCGGCGACGGAGTCCTTGTCGACCTTGCCGACAATCGCGTCTTCGGCCGGCGGGCCCTGGGTCGCGGGCGCCTTGATGCCGAGGTCGATGCGATAGCCGGTCCTGAGCGCGACCGGCTTCTTGGCCTTGTTTTGCGCCTTCGTGAGCTCGCCGCATTCATCGATGCTGATCCAACAGCGACGCCCGGTCAGGGCACGGTCGGCCGTCCAGTCGATGCTGTCGGGCACGGCCGGGCGCACCCATTGATCGAGAAAGCCGAGCTGCACCGGGAAGATTTCGTCCGGGTCGCCCCAGTCGTGGCCGGCGGTCGGGTGGATGAACCAGTCGATGCTGGCACCCTGTTTGTTGGCTTCCCTGTAGAGCTTCTCGACTTCCTTGCCCGGGTAGATCGGGTCCTTTGCGCCGTTGAAGGCGTGGATGTTGGCGCCCTTCAGGTTGGTGTAGGCATGCATGACGCCGTCGGTTGGCGGGATCACCGGGTCGCCGCACATGGGCTGATAGCCCGCGAAGACGTCCGGCGAATTGAACGCCATGCTGAGCGTGCCGCTGCCGCCGTCGCTGAAGCCGGTGATGTAGACACGCTCCGGATCGATGTTCAGACGCAGCTTGGCCTGCCGAATGAAATGCAGGATGTTCTGACGGCCGGCATCGCGCCACCAGGCGGCGTTCATCCAGGTGCCGTAGCAGTCGGCGCTGGCGGCCAGCGTGACGATCGGCCGTGGGTTTTCACGCGCACCGATGTACTTGTTGTACCAGCGCATGATGGCAACGCTGGAATCGACCGGCGCGGCCATCACGCCGCCGTGCAGGCAGACCAGCAGCGCGGCGGGCTTGGCGGCGTCGTAATCGGCCGGGATGGTGACCCAGTACGGCCGTTTGAAGCCATCGGGACATTCGGTTTCGAACTTGTGCTCGCCGACTTCGGGCGCGGGCGGGCGGGGGTAGCCGCGGATCAGCTCGGCCAGTTTGTCGGCGCCCAGGGCCAGCAACTTGGGCCGAACCGCCTCGCGCTGGTCGGGGAAGTGCAGGTAGCGGTCCAGCATCTGCTCGGGCGTGAGCTCAGTGTCCTGGGCAGCGACAGGCGCCCGGCAAAGCAGCAGCAGGGCGAGAAGCGGGAGATAGCGGACAAGTTTCACGGCCAACCCAAACAGGGGCGAGAATGTCGCAGGGACAAGTATACTCCGCACTATTGTACGGGCAGGCAGAGCCGGATTGGACACCCGCCTGCATCCGCCTTCGCAGATCGGGGAGAGCATGGAAGACTTACCCACGAACGCTGCAGCGCTGCGTCGCACGGCGCCGGAGTCCGAATCCGGCCTGCTGCTCAAGCTGCGTGTGAACGATCCCGAGGTGCTGACTGAGCTAACAAAGCGCGAAGGTGCAGAGCGAGAGCAGTACGCGCTCACGGCCCTGCGCGTCGGAGTAATCGCGCTTCGACAGGCCGGCGGTTTCGTGGACGCTGAGAAGCTCAAGAACGAGGGTGAGCGCCTTGTAACACTGGTAGAGGCTCGCCTGAAAGACCACGCCACGAAACTCGACACGACGCTGCAGCATGAACTATCGAAATACTTCGCCGATGACGGCAAACTGACCGAACGAATGAAATCGCTGCTCAGCGAAGACGGCCAGCTCGCCGTGATGCTCGAGAAACACCTGACCGGCGACAACAGCTTGCTTGCGAGGCA
>JAGQRH010000037.1 GCA_020425605.1 Planctomycetota bacterium
GAAAGCTGCGAGCGCTGCCACGTCATGCGCCCCATGGCGACAGACATGCGCGACCCGGACAGCGACACGCTGGCGGCCCGGCACTTCCGCAACGGCTGGATCCCCAAAGATCAGTGCTACCAGTGCCACAGCGACTACGGGCTGGCGGGCGACATTGCGGCGAAAATGGAGGGCTACCGCCACCTCGCGCGCTACACCACAAGCACCTACGAAGAGCCGATCAAATTCAAAGGCCGCTTTAACAACAACAACTGCCTGAAGTGCCACGCGGGCACGCCGAAATGGGAGGGCGTTCAATCGCACCAGACTGTGCGCCCGCGCCTGGAGGAAAGTTCGCTCTCGTGTCTGAACTGCCACGGGCGTGCTCACCCCACCCGGGCCGCACGTACACCCGGCAGCGAAGATTATGAGCGGCTGATGGGAGACGAGAAATGACCAGACTCCGCCTGCAGGCGTGGGCCGCAATCATCGCCCTGCTTATCACGGCCGCGTTCGCGATCCACCCGGGCCCGTACGAGATGGCACTGTTCGTGTTCTTCGCCCAGCCGCTGTTCGTGATCGTCTTCATCAGTTACGGCTGGAGAGTCGCCAAGGACCTGCGGTCCAAGGGCGTGATCTAGAACCAGATCCACCAGATGAGCAGGGCCAGCGGTACCAGAACAGACAGCGCCAGCAGGGCGTACTGTCCGGCGCTGAGGGCGAGCCAGAAAGCAAACGCGCGTTTGTCGGGGCCGGTCGCTTTCGGCACTTCTTCAGACAGGCCGAGCTTGCGGCGCATGTCATTGATGTCCGTGGCAAGCAGTTCCTCGGTGTATTCGCTGCCATAGAGGTTGGTGCTGTGACGCCCGCGGATGAACGCGCGGTAGACGCGGCGCGGTGCGAACGGCAGGGCAAAGCCCATCGCGAACAGGTTCAGCACCCAGCCGGCCCAGAACTTGCGGCAACCGGTCGCGATTTCCCATGCGCCGATTTCGCCCTCGCCGATGGGCGTGGCCTGATAGCCGGTCAGCACGTGGTGCAGGTCGTGGAACGGGATCGCCGCGCGGCGCGTCTTTGTGGATGGAAAGGCCAGGTAGATCGGCCCGAACTTGAAGTGAACGAACTTGTCAATGTAAGCGGCCGTTGAGAAGCCATTTGCCTCAAGGTAGGCATCGCGCCCGTCGCGCAGTGATGTAGTCAGGGAAGTCATGGCACACCCCCTTTTCCGCCATAAGAACAGTCGAGGGGCCAAGGGGCTTCCTGTATTACGGCCCTGACAAAGAGGAATCCCGGTCAGCGTCCCAAGGCCCAAACATCGAACCTCCAAACGGCATCGGGGCAACCCCTCCAGGCGGAACGATGCGCATCTCATGAGCCTTCGATGGGTTATCCCAATCAAGTTCTGAGTCAGCGGAAGAAGCGTGACTCGGAAAACCAAATCCCGCCTCAACCGGCACCGATAGCTCAAAATGAATCGGTGTTCGGATGGCACCCCAATCCGAGACCTCGCACGGACAGAACCCGCGACTGTAGTAGCCCACTCGGTCGGTACGACGCTCCGTTGGCACCTTCGTAAACGTCGCCATCTGCAACGGTTCTGGAATTGCGACCTCGGGGAATGAGTTGTCAGAAGCTGCTAGTCGTCCGGCCAACCAAACATCGGCCGCCGCCAGCATGGCAATCATCGAGAGAGCTATCAGATGTCCCCGGCGCAGCTTCATCAGGGTGTTTCTCTCTCTAGGCCCGTGTCCCACGGGCCGAACATCGAATCGCCGAAAGGCATCGGCTCGACCCCACTGCCTATCGGGAATCCAGCGACCTTGATGCGATAGGTACCGGATTCTTTTGCACTTTGGATACGGACCTCCAACTCGTAATGCAGCGCTTCACCATCGAGCGAGGCTGCGTTTCGTTCGCCCGCATCGATAGCGTCAAGCAGATTGCCCGCCCAGTTGTTTCCCTCACGGGACAGTTTCCGCAATTCGTCGACTCGCCGGGTGGTGTCCCAGCCTCGCCAGTCCGCCGCCGTTCGCCCGTCAACTCGCGGTGCACCCAGACCAGTTAGCAAGTCGTCTACTTCGGCTGCGTTGGTAAACGGATCACGGGCCAGCTCCGGCTCATCCGCCGCCTCAACGTCGACGACAGCAGCTCGTAATCCGTCGCCGAGCTCACGGACCTCTTCGCGAGTCAGGTATCCTTTTGCTAGTAACTTGAGCGCTTCGGCCGCCCACTGGTTGCCCTTGAACGCCAAGTAGCGCAGTACGCGCTTTCTATCGTTGTTCGACATCCTGTCCCACCGGTCAATACGGAGTGCCATTGCGAGGCGCGAAGGCTCGGCCTCGGACGCCTCTTCCTTTGCGGCATCATCCACCAGGTTGCCGAGCGTTCTGGCCTCGGGGCCAGGCTCAGATGTGACTGTCAGCCCGTCGGAGCCGAGGGTGGTCTTCGTCGGCTCCTGTTGCGTGCAATGGTGCGATGCGCATCCCGATACGAACAGGCCTAGCGCAATGACCGGAAGGACTACCGCCTTCATGCTTCACCTCAGGCAGGGGCATCAGGGAAAGTTCATGCTATGAACTCGGCGACTTCAAACCGAACTAATTTCCGCGCTACTCAGTGATGCGGGCGTCGAGGATGCGCTCCAGCCGCTTGGGGTCGCGGCGCAGTCCGATGGTCTTGCCCTTGCTTACGTGCACGAGTCCCGGCTTAGAGCCCTTCGGCTTGTGCACGTGCTTGATCGGCGCGACGTGCACGTCGACTCGGCTGGCGTCTTTCAGCTTGCTGAAGTGGGTGCACAGCTCGGCCGCCTCCAGCACGCTCTCCTGCGGCGGGTCCTTGCGCCCGCCGGTGCGCAGGACCGTGTGGCTGCCGGGGTAGCCCTCGATATGGAAGAACCAGTCGTTGCCGGCCGCGAGCTTGGTGGTCAGATAGTCGTTGCCTGCGTCGCTCTTGCCGACCCAGATTTCTAGCCCGTCCGCGGTCTTGTACCGCCGGGGCATCATTCGTCCTGGGACGGGCTTTCGTTCAGATTTTTTTTTTGGCGGCCTTTTCGGCTCGTCCTTGGGGCAATGTTTGTCGCAGAGCTCTTTGACTAACGGCCGCTCAGCGAAATCACACAGCCCCTCGTAGTCGTGCGTGGCACCCAGTTCAGCCTGTAGCTTCAGGATGTCGGCCACATGTGACTTCGTGATCTCAAGATGCTGGCCGAGCATGTTCGTGCCGATCAGCCCCTTGTGGTACTTCTTGAAATAGCGGTCCAGGTTCTCGCCTGGCGTGAGCTTGGGATCGAGCGGGATCTTCACCTCTTCGCCAGTCTCGTAGTCCCGCGCCGTGACGTGCGTGTCACCTTCGCGCACATTGGTCATCACTTGCTTCAGGAGTTCGCCGTAGCGCTTCTTGTCGCGAGCATCCTTGGCGTCCTGCAACTCTACGGCGATCTTGTCCGTGCGGCGCGTCGCAAACGCCAGCTCTTTGGCCAAAGCACTCTCGAGCCGATGACGCAACTCATGCGCCTTGAGCTTTCCGGCTTCCTTCGCGTAATGCGCGGCCAGCTTGTCCAGGAACTGACCGTCTTCGCCCGCTGTCCACCGGTCCTCACCTTCGCCCGCATTCTCGGGCTTCGGCGGGTTCTGCCAGCTCTCACCGACGGCCGTACCGGAGTCCTTGAGCGCCGCCCGCACCTTGCCGTCAGCGTCCAGCGCGTAGAGGTTGCTGCGCGGGCCCATCAGGCTCAACACGAGCTCGAACGTGCCTTCTTTCCCCTCAATCATGAGCGAGGCGAGTCGGTCGTCGTTCACCAGCCGCACGCCGGCCAACCTGCCCCGCGCAAGGCGCGCCTTCAGAAAGGCTGCGAAATCTGGCGGCCAGGGCGGTGCCGTCGGCGCGTCGTTCAGGACGCCAATGCGACCGAGCTTTGCGTGAGTGCTCATCACCAGCCAGATCTTGTTGCCGGACTCGGCCTCGTCGTCCCAGCCGTACAGCTCGAGCACGAGGGTGTCGTCGTCGGGCTGCACGAGGCGCTGCACACGACGGCCGACAATCATCGGCTCGAGCAGGCGGATACTGCGTCGCATTTCGGCAAGGGACAGCATGGGCACCGTAGTTTGGACTGCGGAGCTTACGAACGGGACGCATTGCTGACCACTGGCCCGCATGGCTACTTCTGACACACCCTGCAGAAATGGGTGCCCCGCTGGCCCAGAGTGATCTTGCGGATTGGCGCACCGCAGACCCGGCAGGGCTCGCCTTTGCGGGCGTAGACCTGCCGCTCGTCCTGATATGCACCGTCTGCGCCGTCCGGGCTGATGTAGTCGCTTATGCTGCTCCCGCCGGTTTCGATGCTGCGAGCCATGACTTTGCGGATGTTTTGCGCCAGGGCATCACAATCCGCACGAGTCAGTTTGCCGGCCTTGCGAGTTGGCCGGACGCCGCTCAGGAACAGGGCCTCGTCGGCGTAAATGTTGCCGACGCCCGCAAGTATCGATTGGTCGAGCAGCAGGTTCTTGGCCGCAACCGTTTTCTTGCGGCTGGCCGCCCAGAGAATTTCGCCAGTTGCTTCCAGTGCGTCGGGGCCGAGTCGATTCAGCCGTTCATCGGTTTCGCCCGGCGCAATCCACTTCACCTTGCCGAACTTGCGCACGTCGCGGAACCAGACTTCCGGCCCTCCGTCCTTGAATCCAAGCCGCAGGTGCGTGTGCGAATCCGGCTTGAAGATCGACTGCTCTTCGGGCCTGAGGCTCGCGCGCGAGGTGCTGCTCAACAGGCGCAGGCTGGAGCTGCCCTGCACGAACAACTGGCCGGTCATGCCCAGGTGCAACAGCAGGCGCGAACCGTCATCCAGCGCCGCAACGAGATACTTCCCGTGCCGCTCCAGCGCGGCAACCGTGCGCCCATTCAGCCGACGCTTCAGCTCCGGTGGCTTCGTGAGGAAGAAATAGCTGTCGGCTGTCATGTGCACGGCCGCAATCGTCCGCCCCACGAACTTGGGCGATATCTTGCGGCGCGTGACCTCGACTTCCGGCAGCTCAGGCATGCACAGGTTTTAGCCACGGACTGGAGTACAGGCCAATTGCGGTTTCCTCCGTGACCCTCCGTGTAACTCCGTGGCTTCTTCTGTTAAGAACCGGACATGGCTGATGACCTGACGATCAAGGACATCGATCGCCCCATGCGGCGGCTGTTTGCCTACCTGCGCCCGATGCGAGGGCGGCTCGGTGCAAGCGTCGGGTCAAGCGTCTGCAACAAGGTGCTGGACCTTGCGCCACCGATCCTGGTGGCATGGCTGATCGACAGCGTCACCGGCCACGCGCCGATCTGGATGCGCGCGAGCCTCGGCCTGACCACCACGATGGGGCAAATCGTGTTCATCGCGGTGCTGACCATCGTGATCTTCGCGCTCGAAAGCTTGTCCCAGTGGGGCTACTCATATGGCTACATGACGGTCAGCCAGGACATGCAACACAACCTGCGCATTGACGCCTACTCGCGCATGCAGGACCGCGAGATCCGCTTTTTCGAGGAGCACCGGCTGGGCAAGACGCTCGCGATGCTGAACGACGACGTCAACCAGCTCGAACGCTTCTTCAACAGCGCATTCAATGAGATCGTCCAGCTGGTGGTGCTGATCCTGTTCGCCGGCGCGGTCATGATCAGCATTGAGCCGACGCTCGCGCTGGTCGGGCTGGTCACGATCCCGATCGTCGTGGCCGGCAGCCTGAAATTCAGCAAGATGCTTGAGCCGCGCTACAAAGGCGTGCGCGAGGCCGTCGGCGAAGTCGCGGCGCGACTCGAAAACAACATCGCCGGCATTCTGGTCATCAAGTCCTTCACGGCCGAAAAGTACGAGTCCGACCGTGTCCGCGACGCCAGCGACAGCTACCGCACCGCCAATCGCAATGCCATCAAGCTCTCGGCCGTGTTCGTTCCGGTCATACGGATGGCGATCGCGCTCGGATTCGCGTCGGTCATCGTGCTCGGCGGCTGGTGGGTCACGCGCGGGCAGATGTCAGCCGGTGAGCTAGTGTTGTTCTGCATGATGATCCAGCGCCTGCTGTGGCCGCTGACGCGCCTCGGCAGCACGTTTGACGAGTACCAGCGCGCGCGGGCCAGCGCCACACGAATCTTCGGGCTGCTGGATACACCCAGCCGCGTGCAGGACCCGGCCCAGCCGGAGCCAATGGAGCGCGCCAACGGCGAGGTCGAGTTCGACAACGTGCAGTTCAAGTACCGCGACCGCGAGCCGGTGTTGAACGGCCTCACGCTGAACGTGAAGGCCGGCGAGATGATCGGCATCGCGGGCACCACCGGCGCTGGCAAGAGCACGCTGATCAAGCTGCTGCTGCGCCTGTATGACGTGAATGAGGGCGCGATTCGCATCGACGGTGTGGACATCCGCAGGCTCGCGCAGCACGACCTGCGTCGCCAGATCGCGTTGGTCAGCCAGGACGTGTTCCTTTTCCACGGAACGATCCGCGAGAACATCGCCTACCCGGGTGTGGACGTGACGGACGAGCAGGTCGAAGTGGCCAGCAAACACGCACAGTTCCACGACTTCGTGACCAGCCTGCCCGGCGGCTACGAGACCATCGTCGGCGAGCGCGGAATCAAGCTCAGCGGCGGCCAGCGCCAGCGGCTCAGCATCGCACGAGCGCTGCTCAAGAACGCGCCGATTCTCGTGCTGGACGAAGCCACCAGCAGCGTCGACACCGAGACTGAGCGCATGATCCAGCAGAATCTCGAAGAGCTCACGGCCGGACGCACGGCGCTGGTGATCGCCCACCGGCTCAGCACAATCCGCCGCGCCGACCGCATCATCGTGATCAAGGACGGTCGCGTGGATGAAGAAGGCCACCACGACGACCTGATCGAGAAAGGCGGCACCTACGCCGACCTGTGGGCCGTCCAGAGTGGAGCAGTCGAGTCGCCTGCGAACTCGATCAGCTCTTGACGCGTCAATAGTACACTGTAGTATCCCTGTCGAAGGATGAAGCTATGACAGAGATACTTGGATTGGATATCGGCCGGGTGATCATCTCCGGCGGCAGCGGTGCGGACGACACCGACTTCCACACGGGCGACCACCTGCGCACGCCTGCGATGCCCGGCGCGCTGGAGGGCATACGCAGGCTCGTACGGGACCGTTTCGGCGATCGCGTCCACCTGATCAGCAAGTGCTACCCACGGATTGAGGGGCGCACGCGCGAGTGGCTTGCCCACATGAAGTTCGCCGACGTCACAGGCGTCGGGCCGGAACGCTGGCACTTCTGCAAGGAACGCAATGAGAAGGGCCCGCTCTGCGAGGCCCTCGGCATCACGCACTTTGTCGACGACCGACTTGAGAACCTGCAGTACGGGGCCGAAGTCGGTGTGGCGAACCTCTACTGGTTCGCCCCCGACGATGAGCCAGTGCCTGAAGGCTCACCGCAGACCACCCGTGTGAAGTCCTGGGCCGAGCTCGTCGCAGCCCTGGCCTCCTCCTGATCGCCGCACGACTTCCGTCGAGAGTCTCTTGCCACTAAACTCGGCGCGGAGGATTCCCATGCGGTTAATGCTCATTCTCGCGCTGCTCTGCGCGCCTTTCCTTTATTCGCAGGATGACCCGGTTCGCAAGCCCGCCCCCAAGGCGGGCCAGAGCGACTTCCGCGACGGCGAGGAAGCCTTCACCAAGGGCGAAATGGGAAAGGCGGTAGAACACTTCACGACCGCGATCGAAGCCCAGCCCGAGAACGATGAAATCTACGCCTACCGCGCGGCAGCCTACGTCGCGCTCGGCGAACGCGATGCGGCCGATGCTGACCTTGCAGAGGCCATGAAACTCGACACAACCTTCAGCCTGGCCTGGAACACGCGCGGCTACCTGCATTGGCTGCGCGGAGAGTTTCAATCAGCAATCGACGACTACACCGCGGCGATAGCATACGCCGCCGACGATCGCAGGGTGGACGCCGGCGGGCGCGCCCAGCTGTACCAGAATCGCGGCGTCGCATGGCAGGACGTCGGCAACACGGATCGCGCGTTGCTCGACTTCGACCGGTGCATTGAGTTGCTGCCCGATCAGCCTGCTTTCTACGAGAATCGCGGCCTGATCTACGTGGACAAGAAACTGTTTGATGTCGCGTTTCGTGATTTCGACCGCGCGCTCGAGCTGGACTCAAAGAACGCCCGTGGCTACGTCAACCGCGCCTGGGCCGCTCGCCTGATGGGCGACCTCGAGCAATCCGTGCGCGACTACAGCCAGGCCCTGAGGCTCCAGCCCGACTACGCGCAGGCCCGCATTGGCCGAGGCTATACCTGGCTCGCCTGGAAACGCGTGGAGATGGCGGCAAGTGACTTTCAGGCCGCGGCCACGATCAAGGGGTTCGAGGCGGCCGCGCACGCCGGCCTGGGCGATGTAGCGCTCGCGTCAGGCAAACTCGAAGTCGCCCGGCAAGAATTTTCAACCGCGCGCATGCACGACACCTACAGCGAAGCCGCCTGGTACGGGCTGGCGAAGGCCGAGTTCCTGCTGAAGCGATACGCAGACGCGGAAACGAATGCCCGGTCGCTTTGCCGCATGGCACCCCGCCACGCAGACTACTGGCGCCTGAATGCGGACATCCTTGCCGCCCAGTCAGATTGGCAACGGGTTGTCGCGGCGCTGAATCGTCTGCTGGAGCTTGCCCCGGGCGACCTGGAGGCGCTCAAGCTGCGCCTTCGTTGCTACGTCAGGCTGGCACAGTTCGATACGGCCCGTGGCGATGCGGAGCAGATCGGCGAATCGGACGTCACGGCCGGACTGATTGAAGACGCGCGCATCAGCACGCTCGAAGCCGCGACCGACTGGAAGCGCTTCGCGCTGGCGTACCTGAAATCTGCAAGCAGCCTGGGTGCGTCCCTGGCCGCGCTGGCCGATGACGCCGACTTCGCAGCTCTGAAGGACGATCCCGAGTTCAAAGAGCTCACTGGCAAGTAGCCGCCCGAGCCAACAATGGACGCGTGCGCCTGCCGCAGCCACTTGCTAGCATCCGCGACCCATACTCACGGAGGCTGACATGGCTGCGAAGCTGCTGGATGGCAAGGCGCTGGCGAAGAGGATGCGCGAAGAGCTCACGAAAGAGTTCGCCGCGCTGAAGGAGCAGGGGCACGAGGCTCACCTCGTCAGCCTCAGCATCGGCAGCGATGAATCCTCCGACTGGTACGTCAACAACCAGAAGAAGCAGGCCGAGAAGCTGGGCGTGAAGTACACCGGCGAGCGCATCCCGGCCGACAGCACGTTCGAGCAGGCGGCCGACAAAGTGCGCGAGATCTGCGCCGACAAGGGCGTGACCGGCATGATACTTCAACTGCCGGTGCCCAAGCACATCGACGGCAACGAGTTGGCCAAGGTGATGACGCCCGAGAAGAACGTCGAGGGCGTTGACCCGGACAACCTCGGTTTAATAGTGATGAACCAGTACAGGAACATTCCCTGCACGTCGCGGGCGGCCGTGGAACTGGCGGCCGAGTCAGGCATCGAATTTAAAGGCAAGCGCGCGGTGGTGCTCGGCCGCAGCGTGATCGTCGGCAAGCCGTGCGCGCTGCTGCTGCTGGACAAGCATTGCACAGTGACGGTCTGCCACTCGCGCACGGAGAACATGGCGGCAATCGCGCGCGAGGCCGACATCCTGGTCACGGCCATGGGCGCCAAGCCGGGCATGATCAACGCCGATTTCATCAAACCGGGCGCGGTGGTGGTGGACGTCGCCACCATCGCGACCGAAGACGGCAAGTACAAGGGCGACTGCGACTTCGACAGCGTGAACGAGGTCGCCGGATGGCTCAGCCCAGTCCCAGGCGGCGTCGGCAGCGTCACGACGCAGATCCTGTTCAAGAACACACTCGAAACACTCAAGCGCCAGATTGGCTGAGCTGCTGGTGTTGTTCACGCAGGCGTTTCAGGTCGCACTCGTGCCGGCGAAACCAAGCGGCGAGCAACTCTCTTGTGGCCAGATTAGGGTTTGCCTTGATCTGGTTACGCGTGTCCAGGCGGCTCTGTGGGGCCGTTACGAACTTGAGGCACAACATCCAGAACAGGGCGTCCCCTATCGTGTAACTAACCGGACTGCCGTCGAGCGTTGCCAGCGCTTCCAGCTGCTGCGTGGGCCTGTTGTCGTTCAAGTGTTCGACAATGACTCCCAATTCCGCAGCTGATTCAGCCTCATCGATGTGCGCTGCGGCGTCCCTGTAGGCTGACCCGGGGCTTGAACCGGACGCCACGACGAGATCGTCGATGGCCGCCCTTGTCCTCTCGGCAGGATCCTTCAGCGAGCACGACGTCAGCAACAAAGCAATGCCAGCCAGCGAGATCAGCACGCGCGTCACTGCTGCACCACGACGGCGCCCAGGTCTTTGATGCCGTAAGCGGGCAGGTCGAGCTCGAAGACCTTGTCGGGATTGTTCCAATCCGTGCTGTCGGTCCAGATCATCAGGTATACCGGGCCGCTGGGAGCTATGGCCGTTTCGCACACTCCGTCGTAGCCGCCCTTTTCGACGTTGCCCTTTTCGCTTTCCGGCACGCTGCCGGCTGCATGGAACGTGATCAGGTACTCCGCGTTCGGAACCGGTGAACCTACGCTGTTCACGGCACGGAACTTCAGTGTCGTCGCGGCGCTGATCGTGAAAGCCACTGACTGGTCGCCGCCTTCCTCCATCGCAAATGACTGCTTCTCGGGCGAAACGGCCAGCTTGGCGTAGTTTTCGGGGCTCTCGACGCGAACGTCGTAATCGCCGGTCGGCACGTAGAAGTCAATGAAGTCCGCCTGCTTGCCGGTCAGATTGCCGTTGTAGGCGCGCTCGATCGTCCCGCTTCCCATCGGCCGCAGGCGAACCCTGTAGCGGGCCTCGCCGCTTTCCGGGTCCGGCGTGCCGGGCGCGCGGGTTGCATGCACGCGAAGATGGCCGGTCTTGATGTCCACGCCCATTACCGTGTCAGATTCGACTTCAATCTGCTGCACGTATGGCGCGTGGAAGTCGGCCGACTCTGCCACCAGGAACCAGCTGCCGGTGAAAATGTTCTGCCAGACGTACTTGTTGTCCTCAGTAGTGCTGGGCGCGCGGTACTGGAAGTCGTTAACGTCCTTGTACAGGTTGACGCGCGTAAACGTCGCGGGCTTGCCCTTCAGGGTAAGCGTCAACGAAAGCTTGCCGAGGGCGGTTGCGCCTTGCGGAAGCCCGCCTGAGTCGCCGGCGCCCGGCTTCAGGGTGACTGTCTGCTGCGTGAGCCCCGCAGTTGGCGTAACCGTAGTACTTCCGAAGTACTGCTGCTGCTCGATCCATGAGCTGAAGTCGATCTGCGTTGTTTGACCGACAGGCAATGTCAGCTTGACCATGCCGCCGCCTGCTGTCCGCTGGCGGTAGCGAGTGGGCGGGATGACGCCGCCCGGCACCGTACTGCCTTCGGATTCGTACTTGCCGAACCTGCCCTCACTCGCCGTGACATCCTGGCCGTTTCGCAGGATTCGCAACTCCACTTCGTCCGGCGAATTGCCGTCCTCGAAGTGCACGAAGAACTCGACCTGGCTGTACTCCAGCGGCTCAAGGGTGATGCTGACAGACTCCGATGATTCATCGCCAATCAGGCGCACTGATGCCTCGACCGGCTTGTAGTTCGTCTGAAGGGAACGCACTCGGTACTCGCCGGGGTACAACTCGCCGAATCGGAACACGCCGCGCGTTTCAGGCTGCGCCTGGGGCTGTTTGGGCACGGTCTGCCAGCCCAGCGGACCGGAGTTCACATCCAGCGCCAACAGCGCAAATGGAAGGGGGTTGTTGTTGATGTCTGACACGCTCACGTCAATCGAACAGCCGCCCTTTGCGACAGCTTCGGCCGTGAGAATCTCATCCGCCCGGCCTTCAGGAAGCTTGCGCACTCCGGTGCCGAACTTGATCGGCGGATTGTCGGTGGTCGTGCCGCCGTTGCCATTCGGGTTGCGATCCGGGTCGATCTTCCCCCCGTTTCCGGCCGGGTCACGCCGGTTGCTGCCGCCGTTGGCCTTGCCCCCCCTGTTGCCCTTGCCGGTTGTGCCGCTCGGCAAGGCCGATAGCGGTCCGCCGGAGCGTGAAGAATCAGGCGACGACTGGTCCAACTCGGACTGTGGAATCGTGGGCGCAACACTGTCGCTCGTGCTCAGGCCAATGACAAAGCCGAGCAGCGACGCCACAAGAAGTGCAGCGACTGCAATCACAGGGAAAGAATTAAGCCTGTCGGCCAGCCTCATGCGGTCTCCGGCGGCCCCCAGTATAGCGGAAAAGGCGCCCCTCTTCCCTGTATGTAACGCATGAAACAGCCGTTCGACTAATCTGGACCAATTCAATCCAGAATTTTCCGCGGAAAGTACACCAGTTCAGTGCGTTCTGATACGATGATTTCCGTGTGGGGGGCGACCGCACCAGGCGGAGCCCGCGATGACTGGCACAAGGACGAAGATGGGTCATAACAAGTACACCGGCGACCTGCGTGACGTCACGCAGTACAAGGCCGGCAACGTAGAAATCAACATCGCCAAGCACAGCGGTTACTGCTGGGGCGTTGATCGCGCCTATGAGCAGACGGTTGCCACGGCCAAGACAAAGGACGGCCCCGTCTACACATTCGGCCCGCTGATCCACAACCCGCAGACCATCGACCTGCTGCACAAGCAGTACGGCGTGGATTACATCGAAGATGTGAATGACACGCGTGCGGGCGAAGGCAGCACCGTCATCATCCGCACCCATGGCGTGAAGCCGGAAGTGCAGGAGAAATTCAAAGAGCGCGGCGCCGAAGTAATCGACGCAACCTGCCCGTATGTGCGCGTAACGCAGAACTACGCGCAGCTGCTGCACAAGCAGAAGTACCACGTGGTAATCATCGGCGACCCGAAACACCCGGAAGTGATCAGCATTCTGGCCTACGCGAAGGGCGAAGGCACGGTCATCAAGGGCATGTACGACATTGACCATATCCCGAAAAACAAACGCCGCCTTGGCGTCGTGGTCCAGAGCACGCTGATCCTGAAGAAGGTGAATGAGATCGTGAATGCGTTGCTGGCACGTGCGCAGGAAGTGCGTGTATTCAACACGATCTGCTACGTAACCACAGAGCGCCAGGAAGACGCCGAGACGATCGCCAAGCAGAACGATCACGTAATCGTGATCGGCGGCAAGGCCAGCTCGAACACCAAGAAGCTTGCTCTGGTAGCGGAGGGCTTCGGGGCGAAGGCGCAGTTGATTGAAAAGCCGGAAGACATCGACTTCAAGAAGCTGAAGGAAGCCAAGCGCATCGGCGTACTCGCCGGCGCAAGCACACCCAACTGGCTGATCGATCAGGCGCGCGACGTCCTCATCGAACACTTCAGCGCAGTCGCCGTAAGCTAGGAACGCTCATCGGAACCATGAACAACGCCGGCGACCGCCGGCGTTGTCTTGTTTTGAAACAACGATACGTTAGCCGACATGCAGCTGCCCGACCCCCACCAGCGCTTCCTGGACCGTGCCCTGCCGATCATGCAGGCGGACTCGCGCATACTCGGCGTCGCCGCGGGCGGCTCTCTGGTAAGCCATACGCTGGACGAGTTCTCAGACCTTGACCTCGTCATCGTTTCCAGCGACGACGACCACGCTGCACTGGTCGCAGAAGCCAGGCAGACAGCGGAGCGCCTTGGCGAGACGCTTGCGGCTTTCACCGCCGAGCACGTCGGCGTGCCGAACATGATCATCGCACTGTACGCCGACCCCCTGCTGCACGTGGACCTGAAGTACGTCGGGCTGACCGGCTTCGGGGACCGGATCGAGAACCCCCGCGTGCTGTTTGAGCGCGACGGCGTGCTGACAAAACGCATGGCGGACACGCCTCCCGTGCACCCGCAGCCCGATCCGCAGTGGATCGAGGACCGCTTCTGGGTATGGGTTCACTACACCGCACTGAAGATCGGGCGTGGAGAGCTGTTCGAAACCCTCGCCGCACTGGCATTCCTGCGTGAACAGGTACTCGGCCCGCTGTCGCTGCTGGCGCACGGCGAGTTGCCGCGGGGCGTGCGCCGCCTGGACACATTGGCGCCGCGCCACTTCCAGTCGCTGCAGGCCACGACGGCCGGATACGACTGGCATGAGGCCTGTGAAGCTCTTTTGAACGCAATCGACCTGTATCGCGAACTGCGGAGCGAGGTCGGCGGGGGCCTGAAGACATCGCTCGCGGAGAAGGCGGCGGTAAATTACGCGAACACCCAGATCGACCGGCGGCTTGGCTAAGTTCATGGCTGGCGTGGATTGGATAGAACCCACGCCCAATGCCGCTAACATCCGCGGGCATGGATGCGCCGTTTCACACTCTGAGCGTTGAGCAATCCCTGAAGCGTCTGGGCTCCTCGCTCGACGGACTGACGCGAGAGGAGGCCGCGGCGCGGCTCGCCCGTGACGGGCGAAACGAGTTGCCACCGCCGAAGCGTTCGTCCTGGATCCTGATTCTGCTTCGCCAGTTTGCAGGGCCGCTGATTGCGGTGCTGATCGCCGCGGCCGTCGTATCGGTTCTGCTGGGCGACATCAACGACGCACTCTTCATCGGCGGCGTGCTCGTCTTCAATGCGCTGATCGGCTTCTTCCAGGAAGTGAAGGCCGAGCGCGAGATCATTCGGCTCTTCACCCTGATGCGCACCATGACACGCGTCGAACGCGAGGATGAGCTTCAGGAAATTGACTCGGTTGATTTGGTCGTCGGCGACATCGTGTGGCTTGAGAGCGGTGCCCGCGTCCCCGCGGACATGCGCCTCGTATCCGAGCGCGACCTGAAGATCGACGAATCTGCCCTCACCGGCGAGAGCATGGCCGCCAGCAAGGACCCGGCTCCGCTGGACGATCTTGAGGCAGTTGCCGCCGACCGGGTCAATATGCTCTTCGCAGGCACAGGCATAACCCGCGGCCGCGCCGTCGGCCTGGTCACCGCAACTGGCGTGAACACGGAACTGGGCGAAGTCGCCGCCGGCCTGGAGCAAACCCGCCGAGCCAAGCCGCCGCTGGTCATGCGCATGGAGAAGCTGAGCAGGCACATCGCGCTTGGCACTGTGATCGCCTGCGTCGCGGTATTTGGCGTTGGGCTTCTGCGCGGTTTCCCGATTGGAGAGACCTTCCTGATTTCAGTGGCGCTGGCGGTTGCCGCAATCCCTGAAGGGCTGCCGGTCGCAATCACCTTGTCGCTGGCCGTGGGGCTCAAGCGTATGGCAGCACGGCGCGTTCTCGTGCGGCGATTGGACGCAGTCGAAGGGCTGGGCTCATGCACGGTGATCTGCACCGACAAGACCGGCACGCTTACGCTGAACCAGCTGACGGTCAACCGCATCGCTACGGCGGGCGGACTTCATGAGATCACCGGCGCTGGCTACTCGCCTGAAGGCGAGGTGATCTGCCTGGAGGGAGAGCAATCTGATACCGCTCTCAAAGCACTTCTACTGAGTGCGTGTCTGGCCAATGAAGCAACCCTCGCTCGTGCCAAGGGTGACGAGTTTCACGTGTCTGGCGATCCGACAGATGTTGCGCTGCTGGTGGCGGGGCGCAAGCTGGGGCTCAAGCGCGAGCAGTTGCTAGAGGAACATATCGAGGTCGCCCCTGTACCCTTCGAGAGCGATCGCCAGTTTGCGGCTTCGTACAACCGCGTCGGCGAGGATCTGGCTGTGCACGTCAAAGGCGCGCCAGAACAGGTGCTTTCCATGTGTGTGAACGCGCTCGGCCCGGATGGATCCACCGTGCCGCTGGACGAGCAGGCGGTGCGACTCCGGCTGTCAGAGCTGTCATCTACCGGCCTGCGAGTGCTCGGCGTAGCACGCGGCCCGGCACCGTCGGGCATCAGCCGCGAAGACGCTCCCATTCGTCCTGAAGGTCTTACATTTCTGGGGCTCGTCGCGATGCGCGATGCACCCAGGGCCGAGGCCATGGAAGCAATCCGCGCCTGCCACGATGCCAGCGTTCGGGTCATTGTCGCGACCGGCGACCACGCCGAAACCGCACTTGCAGTCGCCATTGAACTGGGAGTTGTTGCGCGGGGCGCACGCGCGATTACCGGGCGAGAGATTGAAACCCTCGATGAAGACGGGTTCGCGACCGCTGCGCGTGAGATCAACGTGTTTGCCCGCGTAACCCCGCTGCACAAGCTGCGCCTGGTGCAGGCACTGCAACAACGGGGCGAGCTCGTGGCCATGACCGGCGATGGCGCAAACGATGCGGGCGCGCTGAAAGCCGCACACGTGGGCGTAGCGATGGGCAAGCGCGGAACCGACGTGGCCAAAGAAGCCGCGCGCGTCGTAATCACGGATGACAATTTCGCCAGCATCGTAGGCGGAATTGAGGAAGGCCGCATCGTCCATGACAACGTGCGGAACGTGGTCGCCCTGCTGGTGACGACCGGTGTTGGCGAAGTCCTTGCAATCCTGCTGACGATTCTGGCGGGCCTTCCGATGCCGATGACGGCCGTGCAGCTGTTGTGGGCGAACCTGGTGACCGAAGGCTTACAGGTGATCGGCCTGGCGCTGGAGCCCGGGGCCAAGGGAATCCTGCACAGGCCGCCGCGCCCGCCCAATGAACGAATACTCAACCGGTTGATGATCCAACGCACCGTGATCGTGGCCGGCGTAATCGGAGTCGCAATTGCGGGCTCATACGGCTACATGCTGAACGTTGCGCACATGACGCCATTTGAGGCCGGCAATCTGGCCGTGCTGTTGCTTGTATTGATCGAGAACGTGCACATCGGCAACTGCCGCAGCGAGTACGAATCCGGCTTCACGAACTCGCCGCTGCGCAATCCTTGGCTGCTGGGCGCCGCCTTGCTGGCGCAGGCCGTTCACTTGCTCGCAATGAATTGGGAACCGACGCAAAAGATGCTCGGCCTCCAGCCGGTCAGCGTGACCATGTGGCTGGCGATGTTCGGACTCAGCCTTGGCGTCTTTGCCGCTGTGGAACTGCACAAACTGTGGCTGCGCCTGCGAGAGAAGAAGGCCGCTGTGCCGGTTGAAGCCTAGCCGTACATGAGCCGGCCGATAACGACCAGCGCACTGCCGATCATGGCAACGATGTTCGCGCTGATCAGCACCCAGTTTCGCAGTGCCACGCCATAGGCGAACCAGCTTGCCACGGCCCAGAAAGCCACGCAGAACGCGGACAGGCTTACGTCCCGGGCACTTCGCGTTGTGAAAATCTCGTATGCCTGAATATAGAAGAACAGGTTCCCGGCGATTCCGACGACATACATGTACCGCTGGAACCAGCGGGGAAGCTTGGCAGGCGGGACTGGCGTTTCGGTTGTCATCAGAAGTCCAGATACAGCCCGATGCGGAACCGCAGGCTGCTGCCGGACGACGAATTCGGGTCTTCGCGCTTGCCGCGGCCGAATCCATTGAGGTTGTAGTTTTCGCGCTCACTGATGGTGAATTCGCCGAACGCGGTCATGGTCGGGAACACCCGCACGGCCAGCGAAAGCTCCCAACCCTTGATGTTCGTATTCAACACTTCGCTGTTGAACTCCGGAATCAGCGCGTCGGCCTCAATGTAGAAGTAGTGGAACGCGAAGCTGAAGTCCCAGCGCTGGTCAAACTGTTCCATGCCCCAGCTTACGCCTGCGTCGAATGCCTGGTCGTTGCGCTCGGCGCGGGCATCCTGCTGCTCGTTGGCGTGCAGGTTGTACGTGCCATGAAACCAGGCCTTCACGCGCGCTCGCCTGGTGCGCAACAGCACCAGCTCGGCATAGACTTCACCGATCAGGAACTCTGACTGGATCTCGCCATTGCTGCCGAGAACGTTGGTCGTCTGGCTCAGGTAGCCCAGGCCCAAGGTCTGTGAAATGCCCTCTTCTCCGTCAAACCAGTGCATTCCGACGACCACCCGAAACTCGATGTCGCTGTTGATCTCCGGCGCGATCTCGCCTTCAGGTGTGAGCTGCGGACGCTCAAAGGGCGCGAAGTCGAGACGGAACTGCCCCCCGATGTAGACCGGCGGCGTTTTCGGCTCAGTCGAGGGAATGCCAATATTGTTCTGCGAAAGGTAGCCCTGGACGCTCACCGCCTGGATTCGCGGCAGAATGCGAGACACCGCCTCAGGCAGAAAACGGTCGAAACGAACGCTCTCGGACAGGCCCTGGAAGTGGTAGTCGCGGTCGAACAACAGCTCGGTGCCGGTCCACGGTGTGGGGAAGCGCCCCAGTGTAACCTGCAGCGTGCGCTCCAGTTCGAAGTCGAGCAGGAAGCGATCGAAAGAAACGCCGATGCGCGAGCCGAAGCCGGGAAATGGCAGCCACGAAACGGTTGGTACCGGCTTTCCGTTCTGGTCAAGCACCGAAGTGGTGAGGCGTACGTCATAGCGCAGACGCTGATTTTCCTGGTCGAACGCCGTGCCGAAGACGCCAAGATGCAGCCGGAATTCCGGACGGTTGAACGTCTCGGTCTGGCTCTCGAACAGCATGTGGTAGCGAACGCCGACATCGCCGTAGATCTGGGCGATGGTCTTGCTGCGCAGTTCCTGGTCAAGCGATTGACGCTCCCGCTGCTCTACGCGGCTGCGCAGGTTGGCCAGTTCATTCTCAAGCCGCTGTATGCGGATCTTGAGGTCTTCTTCGACGTCGGTGCTAGTGTCCTGCGCCAGCAGCGGCGCGGCCGTAAACAACAACAACAGCAGCAACAGAAGGAATCGAATCACGCCCACGCTTTGACAAGCATCCACACGAACAGTGCACCCAGGATGAAGGTCGCTACCGCAATTCCTGCGAGTGTCGGCCACAACAGCTCCTGGGTCCAGCCTTCCAACGGTTCGTCTTCGCGGGGGGAGATCCTAGTTTTGTCTGCAGCAGGAAGCACGACCGTAGCATGCGCAGCCGAGTGCCGGCGAGAGTCCAGTACTTCCCACAGCCGATCCAGATCCGCCGACAGCGTTGATTCCGCCGCAGGACGTCGAGCCGTAGCTGCCGGCGCCGGCTCTGATTCCGGTTCGGGCTCATCGCCCGGCACCGCTGGCGCCCGCCCGCTGACGCGATCTTCTTCCCACTCAGACTCGACGGTTTCGCGTAGGCGCGCAGATGCAGCGACCAGCAGGTCCAGGTCATCTTCCTGGTCCACGTCGCCATTCGAATCAGCCAGTCGCGCCGATGCTGCGGCCTCCTGCCGGCGCGAAACTTCATCCAGCAATTCACTGAGCGAGGCCGGTGCGCGCTCAGCAGAGCGCTGCAGCTCGTTCACAATCTCGCCGATCGCCTTCGTTGGGACGCGCTCACCAGAGCGCGGGCGAGCGTTGCGGACCTCTGCGCGCTGGGCATTCAATTCGGGCGGACGGTCCTCGAACACGGTGGCTGCAGAACCCGTCTCGTCGTCCTGCGCGGGATCGTCGTCGGCGGAATCAGGCAATTCGTGCAAGTCGGCGGCATCCGGTGCGCGGCGACGTATCTCGGTCCGGCGCTCGCTCAGTGCGACGAGATCGGTTCGTGACGCCTCAGATGCCTCGCGAAGCTTGACGGCCACTGCCTCCGCCTGCTCGATCAAGCGCAGAGTCTCTTCGCGCTCCTGCTTCAGGCGACGGCTCAGGCCATCTGTGATCTTCTTGACTCGATTGCTGTGCTGCGCACTCACCGCGGCCGGGCGCGGCTTGGCCGTCGCAGATCGCGTAGACGGCTGGTCACGCCGCCCGGAATCGGCAACGGCCCGCGGCGGATAGACCCAGCTCGAAACCGCGGATGCGGCCTGTGCAGCGTCCGGCGCACCGTCCGGTTCTGTGCCGGGCTTCAGCTTCTCGGTAATCCGGTCGTCATCCTTGGCCCGAACGTTTACCGCCTCTATTGCCTCTTCATCGACGGTGTCGTCGCCATCCGCCTCATCTGCCTCATCGTCTTCAAAGTCGGCGTCGTACTCTGCGTCAGTGCCAATCTCCGGAACAATGCGGTCTTCATGGGAGACGTGGACTTTCTCAAGGAAGTCCGTGTTGACGTCCGAGGGCTCGGGCAATTCTTGTGGCTCAGGCCGCTTGGCTTTGCGGCGCGCCGAGGCCGCGGCTGACGACTCCGTTGGGTAATCCGGCGATGTTTCAGAACTCGGCTGCGCCATCGGCGGCGGTCCGTCTTCGGCCGGCACCAACTCGGCGGTCGTATCTCCTGTGTGGTCCTTTTTTGCCAGTATCTCGGACACATAGAAGCGCTGCGTGTCTTTGCCGCCGGCGACCTTTTCATCGGAAAGCGGCTCAAGTCCGGCGGGCTCTCCGCTTTGGTGGCGGGCGCGCTCACGCGCGACGGCATCCTTGTCGACCTTGTCCGTTCCTTCCGGGACGGGCAGATCGGGCGGTTCGCGGTCTTCGCGCTTGAATTTGTCGGTCTCGCGCTTTTCTGCCTCTTCCAGGTCGGACTCTGCTGACAACTCCGCCGGTGCGGACTCTGGCTCAAGCGACAGCGATGGACTCTCGGCATCCAGCGACATCGGCTCGGCCATCGCGGCCAGGCTCGGCTCGTCGTCTGGGCCGAAGGACATCCCCTCGTCGCTGCCGAATGCGGGGCCGGGCTTGAGGGTGTCCGTATCAGAGTCGTCTTCCGAGAACAGATCCGGGGCATTCGGCCCCGCCTCCGCCTCAGGTCGAATTCCTAGCGGCTGTGTGCTGTTCACGACGGTCGGTGAGATCGTCGGGAAACCACCGCTGTTCTTCTTCTGCTCGTGCAGGCTCTGCGTCTGGTTGTAGAAGTTGACCGTGTCACGCACTACGGCATTGGGATCGGCTGCACGCGGATCGACGTCTCTGCGCGGCTCGACCTTGTTCGTGATCTTCTCCCCGTCCACTTCCGGCCGCCGCGGATGAACCGTTGTCAGGTCTTCATCGCGCTGGGCATTGCGGCTGATCTTGTCGGTGATTCGTTCCGGCTCAGAATCGTCGTCAAAGTCAACTTCGTCCCATCCGCCGGTCTCCGGGGCAGCAAAGGCCTCGGCGATGAGCATGCCAGTGTCTGACGCACTGGCAGGAGCCAGGTCCTCCAACTCTTCGCGTTTTGGCGGCAATTCGTCCGTGTGCGGGCGGACCGTCTGCAGCTGGTTTCGCCGTGGGTCATCCAGCAGGTCCGTGTCATCCTGGTCTTCGCCGTCATCGGCACCGGCATCGAGTTCCGGCGAGGTGAGGTCCGGGACGCTGTCCAGCAACTCGGGCTCGGCAGCATTGGGCAGCAGAGTATCGGCAGACGGCTCGAAGCTGACGGGCTCAAGAGCCTCGGTCTCTCCATTGCCGGGCTGAAGCGGCTCAAGGGCGTCGTCCGCGAAAGCTGGCTCCGGCATCATTTCGTCGCCGCCAAATGGCGAGTCGCCGAAGTGTGTGTCAAAGATGTCGGTGCCGTTGTCCTTGCTGTGGCCGTTGCCATCGGCAGTGCGCGGGGCAACTTCCGTATCGGTGCCCCTGCCTGGCGCTTCAGTGTGCAGGCCCGGAATCTCGGTAGCATTGCCCTTGCCGTTCCCGTTGCCGCGTGTGGGGGTATCAAGGTAGGTGCCGTCTTCCAGCGGCTTGAGCTGGCCGGAACCTTCCAGGAAATGGGCAAACGAGGAGCCGTACTCGGCCTGCTCGCCGGGGAAATGACCGGCCAGGTCTGCTCGCTTCGCCTTTCCAAGATCACGGGGCATGCAAGTACCCGAACGGAAACCAACCCACAGTATACCGACAAACCCAGCCAGCCGGGCGCAAGATTTGGTGAGCCTTCGGGTTAGGGCTCAAGCCAGAAATAGCTGCCATCGCGCCGAATTGCCCGACGTCCGGCCGGTCCGGTCTGCGTGCACGCGGCCGCGTACTCGGCCGCCTCATCCGGGGCAACCTCAAATCCCACGGCGGGCGAGGCTTCGTAATCAGCCCACCCCAGGCGGCCAAGATCGGAAGTGGGATCCGACAGTTGCTTGGCGGCAAACGTAAGCTCATGTAGGCCTCGGGGCCAGCGACCTGACGTGCGCCTGAAGTCATTCGCACGGCGGCGGATGAATTCGAGCCGTTCGTCGCGCAGGCTGCCCAGGCGCTCCTGCAGGCTGGTGTTGCTGCCGTCGCACAGCGCCCAGCCGCGCTCGTCGCGCCCCAGCTCAATGCGCTGCAACGTGCCATCCATAGCCACCAGGCGGAACTTTGCGCCCCAATAGGCCGGCTTCAACAACCCCTCAACGGCCAGTTTGCCCGCCCAGCCCGGTAGTGCATGCTGCGGGTCTGGGTAGCGCGCTGCACGGGGCGGGATTTCCATCGAAGTGGTCGCCTGCCAGAGCACGCCATCCAGATTGACCAGGCCGGATTCATCGAACGCGTAGTCGACCCTGAATTCTCGGCCATCCACGCTCCCCCACAGCGTTACCGCCATTACCAGAAAGCCTTCAGGCAGCGTCGGAGTTGGACCGTCGTCCAACAGGTCCAGCGGTTGGGGGCCGCTTTCGTAGTAGTTCCGCCCACCCGCCCGGCGGGCAAACACGCTTGCACCGGCATTGAACACCGTGGTGGCGAGATCCTGGGGCCCGAAGCCCAGTGCCGTCTCGAGGGCCGCATCGTCCCCAGCGCGCATGGAGGTCATTGCTGCCACCAGGTCATGCTCGCGCTCGTCTGCACCCATAGCGATCAGCCAAGCCTGCGGATCAAGTCGGGTTGCCAGTTCATTGCCATGTCTGGCAATGCCGGGGCCCTTGCCTAGCTGAGCCCTAAACGACGCCAGATTTCCGCCACGCAACGCTGATTCCGCCGCAAGAAGGCTGCGTGGCGGGGGAGGCGCCGGCGCATCGGGCGGCGCGCACGCGGGCAAAAACAAAAGCACGAGGGCAGCCAAAGCCGGCCCTCGTGCCATTTTGGTTCGATCGGCCATGCTATCCGGCCTTGACTGCAGCCCGCTTGAGGCGCGCCTTGATTCGATTGGCGCGGCTGGTAGGAATCACATTGCGCTTTGCGGCCTTGTCCAACTTGGACTCAACGCCGGAAAGAAGCTTCGCTGCGGTATCTTCCTTCTTGGAAGCTGCAACACGGTAGCGCTTGATCTGGGTGCGCAACTCGGAGCGGACGGTGCGGTTGTGCTCGCGCGTCTTTTCGTTCTGGCGGTTGCGCTTCTTGGCCTGGTTCGAGTGTGCCATTGCTTCCTCAAGTACTAACTTCAGTTCGTCCTGTTACACCCCGGAAATCTCCGGGTTGGGCGTCGAAGTGTAGTAATTCCGCCCGGCCCCGCAACGGGGATGCTCAGTTCTTCTCGGCCTGCGCCTCTGCCTTGCGGCGCGCCAGTTCAGCTTTGTCGAGCTTGCGGGTGTCTTCTACCTCGCGCCAGACAAGCTCGAACTGGTTGACCAAGTCTTTGTCTT
This sequence comes from Planctomycetota bacterium, assembly GCA_020425605.1. Classification (GTDB taxonomy): domain Bacteria; phylum Planctomycetota; class UBA8742; order UBA2392; family UBA2392; genus JACKID01. The sequence goes on from JAGQRH010000037.1 coordinate 23,280, forward strand.
TGGGGCTGAGCTTGTCGCGGACGTCCTTGAGCTCGGTCTGGGCCTTCTCCGGCTCGCCCATCTGGGCAAGGCAGCGGGCCATCAACAAGCGAACTTCAGCGACTTCCCGGGCGGAGTCGTTCCGCCCTTCGAGCGCTTTCTGAAACAGGCTGTAGGCCTTCGACCAGCGCCCTGTCTCGTATTCGCTTTTTCCCTGTTCGAGTTCGCCCACGTTAGGCCGCGTCGCCTCCCTTTAGGCGGGCAATCCGCTTTTCGACGTCGCGGAATTCCATGTCTTCCATGTAGAGCTGGCGGAAGCGCTCCAGCGCCGCCGCCGGCTCGCCCTTGCGTTCCAGCAGGTCGGCTTCGAAGTACATCAGGTCCTTGCGCATGTCTTCGTCGCCGTCCGTGAGAAGCTTTTCCACTTCCTGGAAGGCCATTTCGGCCATTTCGATGCGGCCCATCTCAAGCAGGCACTGGCCCATCAAAAGGTTGGCCTTCTTGGCGTATTTCGGGCTGCCCTTGGCCTTCTGGAATTGCTTGAAGGCTTCCTGCTGATTGCCGCCCTCAAGCAGCGCCTGGCCGTACATGTATCGCTTGTCCAGGTCGGTCGGCGCTGCTTCGACTCCACGGCCGTACTCGTCCAACTGGAACTTCTTCTTCTCTTCCCGCAGCTCCATCGCTTTGGCCTTGTAGGCGGCGGCCTTCTGCGGCTCGAGCTCTGCCTTCTTGGCACAAAGCTGGATCATGCCGTCAAAGTACATGTTCTTGTACTTGGCAGCGATGTCACCGATTTCGGTAGCACTGGGATCGAGCTTGATGAAGGCGTACAGGCGGTCAGCGGCCTCGTTGTATTTCTTGCGCTTTGCCAGCACTTCGCCGACGTCGCGGATGGCGCGACGATCCAGCGGGTTCTCCTGCAGCTTCTTATCCAGCTCCTCCATGAGCTTGGCGGCCTGCTCCTCGGTGATGTTGCCCTTGCGCAGGATTTCAAGCAGGTCGGCCTCGTCGCGGTTCTGAACGAGATCATATGAGCTCTTGGCCGTGCCGACCCTGGCGTTGTAGGTCTTGGCAGAAAGCTCTTTTTGAAGGTTCTTCAGATTCTTGTCGTTGGGTGCCAGACGCGTAGCGCGGCCCAGAACCTTGCCAGCCTCTTCGACTTTGCCGACTTCCGCATACTCCTTGGCCAGCAGCATCAGGACTGCAGGGGCCTGCTTGTCGGACTTCAGGTCGCCGGCCTTGGCGGCGAACTCGAGAACAGCCACGGCCGCATCGTGGTGCCCCATTGCCGCAAGGGTCTCGCCGACACGGAGGTTGTACTTCATGCTCTTGGGGTCTTTGGCGACCAGTTTCTCTGTTTCGACCAGCAGCTTGTCCGGGTTTTTGGAAACGGCGATGGTCTTCAGGCCGCCCATGCCCCAGCTCTTGGGATAGCCTTCTGCGTCGTATTTGCGTACGAGCGCGAGTCGGAAGTTCCGGCGCGCGTCGGGGTTTCCGGGATCGGCTTCCATCGCCGACTCGTACATCTGGATCGCGTAGTCGTAGTTGCGCTTCTTGAGCGCCTCATCGGCCTTTGCGAGGAATTTGCTTACGTCCGCCATCGGGCATCCTTTGGGGGGTTGCGCCTTTGTGTCGTGCCGGGACCCGAATCACCAGCGGCAACTCGGTACGGCCCTAATATACCTTTCCGGACTACTCATTGTGTCCAACCACGTTTAGTGTTGCAAGGGTTGGACACCGCTTGTCTGTGGTTTCCGAGCCGCTACACTTGGGCATTCAGGGCGCGTCGCCAAGAAAGGTTCTGTCAGTGTTCAAGATTCTGAAGTATCCGGACCCAATCCTCACCACACCAGCCGAGCCGGTCACAGAATTCGGCCCGCGCCTGGAGCAAATTGTTGAGGAGATGTTCCTCACAATGTACCAGGAACGGGGCGTGGGCCTGGCAGCGCCTCAGGTCGGAATCGGCAAGCGGATCTTCGTGGTCAACTGCGAAGAAGACCAGCCGCCCGAGGGCGAAATCGCACTAATCAATCCTGAAATCGTGAGCACTGAAGGCGAGCAGTACAGTGATGAGGGCTGCCTCTCGTTCCCCGGCTTGTTTGCAAAGAAAAAGCGCCCGCTGCAGGTCACGATGCGCGCCCAGAACGTGAAGGGCGAATGGTTCGAGGTAACGGGGCAGAAGCTGCTGGCCCGCGCCCTGCTGCACGAGCGCGACCACCTCGATGGAATCGTATTCGTACAGGACCTTGAGCCGGTCGAGTTCGTCAAGCTGCGCAAAGATCTTGAGACCATGAAGCGGAATTACAAACGTTCGCATGCGCGCGCATAGTCGCCGTGCCGGACGGTGCGTTCGCGCCGGATCGGCCGATGCGGGAGGCAGTGCCAGCCGGGCAACTCCAGTTCACCAGACCAGCTTGCTGCAATCCATCACGGTCCCCTCGACGCATGTCTTTGCGTAGCGGAAGCCGTGTTCGTTGTCTTCTTTCACTTTCGCCACGCAGCCGTTACAGACCCCGTAGCCGCAGGCCATTATGCTTTCGAGACTGGCGTAGCTCGGGACGCCGGCCTGCATGCAGATCTGCGCGACGGCATCCATCATCGCCCAGGGCCCGCACGTGAAGACCATCGCCGGCTTGCCCTTGAGGGCCTTCAGCTCAGCCTCAAGAAGCAATGTTACGCGCCCCTTCACACCCACGCTGCCATCTTCGCTGGCGATCAGGATGTTTGCACCGGAGTTGGCAAAGCGCTTCATGAAGCCCAGGTCGCGCTGGCTGCGCCCGCCGGCCAGAAGCATCAAGTCCAGCTTGTTCGGTGCCCACTGACGGATTGCGTGCAGAAACGGCGCCAGCCCGATCCCGCCACCAACCATCAGGATTCGAGTGTCGGGATTCTCCGGCAGCTCGAACGCATGGCCCAGTGGCCCGTTCAGGTGGATGCGGTCGCCTTCAGCCATGCCTGCCAGCATGCGTGTGCCCTGGCCGACAACATGCCCGAGAATGCTGACGCCGACTGGCTTGCCACGCGGGTCCTTGAGCAGGTCAAAGCTCGAGAACGGACGCCGCAACAGCGGGAACAGCTCATTGCGCACGCGGATGTTGAAGAACTGGCCCGCTGCCATCTCGCGTGCCAGTTCCGGTGCGTCGAGGTACAGCTCGAAATAGCCGTGGCCGAAGTCCGTACGGCGGATAACGGCGACGTCGTGGAGAAGCTTGATTCTCTCGGTGGTCGGCATGCAGCCAATATGCGTGGCGGACGCCCGGGGTGCAATGCGTGGAGAAGCTAGTCGTCCTTCTTCGGCTCGTATTCTTCGACCAGCGGTCCGAACTGAGCCATAAGATCGTGGTACAGCATGGGGCGCAGCCCCTGTTCTCGCATGGTCCAGAGCGCAGCGATCAGGTCATCCGTATTCTTGTCAATCACGTCAAAGCGCAGGCGCGCCATGAGTTTCATCGCATACAGGTCATCGCCGGGCTTTGCCTTGCGGCAAGTATCGCGCAGATCGCGCTTGTACAGGTCGACCATGTCCTTCACGAGCCGCTCCCACTGCCAGGTGCGGCTGGTTGGCTCAAGCCCGGTCAATACCGCCTGCACGAGGAACACCCGGCCCAGTTCAGTCTGGCTGGACGGCAGCCAGGTAAAGCTGCGAGTGAGCGAACGTGTGTAGTACTCATAAGCCCAGCCGGCTTCTTGGGGGTCGATGTCCTGTGCAGCCGCCAGGGCCTCGGCCGCCGTAGCGTAGTAGCCGTTGGCATCACGTTTCAGCCCCTTCTTGGCCAGCCGCTCGGCCTCGTAAGTTGCGCACAGACCGAGCGCCAGCTGTAGCTCGAATTCGAGCGGGGCAATCTCGGCGCCCTTGAGATACCACTCGACGCCCTTGGCGTACTCACCGCTGCCGTAGTACATGTTGCCCAGGGTCAGCTCGACGCGCCCGTCTTTGACTTTCGGCAGGGCATTCTCCGTCACCCACTTCACTTGCGCGGCCCGGTCATTGATCTGGTAGACACTCACCCACCAGTCCATCAGTTCTGTACTAGCCGGCTGGACTCGCAGGGCCTCTTTCAGGCCTTTTTGGGCAAAATCGAAGCGGTTGTAGTGCGTGCCCGCATTCCAGCAGAGACGCCCGCGGATCAGCACGTCATTCGGATTGTGCGTAAGCGCATCCCGCCCGATCTCGAGAGCGCGGTGCCGATAGCGATCGCTTTCAGCCAGGTCCGTCTGCGACTCACTGAGTGTGCGGTAGACTTCCATCCCGAATAGCGCCGCACGGCCACAAGTGGGGTCGCGCTGCATGATGGATTCATAGCTTACGAGTGCCTCGGTAAGCTCGCCGCCCAGCAGACCGTCGCGCAACTTCTGGAAGTCGCGCAGGCATTTGTCATTGGCCACCAGGCGCGGGATGGGCGCGTGTGGAATCTCTACCAGCGTCCCGACCTCATTCTTAGTCGCGCCGATTCCGGAAGTCAGCTCGTGCACTTTGGTTTCGGCCAGACTGACCATGCTGTCGGCTTCGGGCTTGCCGAGCTTGCCGAATTCCCACTCCACAGATTTCTCGATGCCGTTGCCGGCTCGATAACGCACGGCTTGCCCAAGTGCAGGTACTTCGCCGGCCGCAGGCTTGAAGCTAAGCGTGAAAACGTAATCCGCGTTGAATGTCCGGGCTGCGGCCTCAAGCGCTTCGGATTTCTGGCCGGGCTTGATGTCAGAGCCGACACGGGGTGCGTCGCTGTTACGAAGCATTGCGTAGTAGCGTAAAACGCGCGCGAACCCGTGCTCACCGTTCAGTTGCGGCAGGTACTCCAGGGCCTGATCGAGCGTGAGCTCAATTCCGGCCGCAATCGCCTGCTGACTGCCCGATAGATCTTTGTCCGGCACATCGTTCCAGCTATCTGTGTTCGGAACACGCAACACGACATACTTGTAGGTCACCGTCGGAACAGCGCCTTCGAACAAGCCTTCAGTGGGCAGAGCCGCAAACAACTCGTCAGGACCAGACGGCTCACGGTCCATTCCCGGCGCTGGAAGCTGAGGCTCTTCTTCGTCTGTACCATCTTGTATCGGCCGGGGCTTTTCCTGCTCTCCTGTGGAGTTACCGCCAGGTTGCTCCTGCGCGTGCGAGCAGGTGATGAACAGGGCGCCCGCGCCGCTGATGAACAACGTCGCAAACAGCAGAAATGCCAGGATTGTGCGCGATATGCGCCGCATTGCTTCACTCCTCCGTCATCAGGGTACGCAAATACGGTTCCAAAGGCGAGTTGCGGCCCTTTAACGCAATACGGGCGGGCGCGTCAGCGCCCGCCCGTAATCTGCGTTACCGAGACGCTACAGGCTACGGACCCGGCGCAACCGAGCTGCAACCAGGGCCGTTGCCAGCAAGCCAAGCAGCGCCAGCCAGCCGCTGCCGGCGCCAGTCGTGCAACCGCTGCTGCCGTCGTTCTTGCTGCCGCTGCTGCCGCCGCTGCCGCCCGTCACGGTGACAACCTGCGAATCCACCACAACACCCGAACCCACCAGGCTGAAGCGCAGGATCACGCTGCCATTGGCGCCGTTGAGCTGCAAATCGTCAAACACGGCCGCCCCGTAGGTGCTGGCGTGAAAGGTCGTCCCGCCCAGCGTGCCGCTGCCGGATAGAACCTGCACAGACACACCACCGTCGTCGCCCGTGACCAGCGCGTTGGATGCGTCGCGCAACTCGATTTCAAAGCGAAATGAGCTGCCGTTGCTGACTGACGTCGGCGCGTCCGTGATCTCCAGTGAATTCACCGAGGCCGGCGCGCTGGTCGTATTGAAGAAACAGATGCTCGAGCCTGTAACCGTGAAATTCGTGTCTGTGCTGTACATGAACGTGCAAAGCTGGTTGTTGTCACCGCTGAACGGCCGGAAGTCGCCGCCGGACTGGAACGCAATCGCGGCCGGCGCATTGGTGTCTGTGCCGCTCGGTGGTGCCGCCTGGGCAAACACCGTGAACGCCCCCGTCGCAAGGTCAGAGCGCAGGACCGAGCCGTCGTTTGCGGTGAAATACAGGATGTTCTTCCCGAACTCGGTATGCAGTGCGGCGCGCCCACCGTTCGGGAAATTCGCCGTGCCATCAATGATCATCGTGCCGTCAGCAACAGTCAGCGGGCTGGTCCCGGCTGAAGCCACTGCCGCATCTACCAGCGCCTTGGAAAAGCGGACGACCCGCATCGGCGTAGGGCTGCCGAACGTAGGCGGCAGCAGGCAGTACATGTTTCCGGCCGCGTCGAAGACCACCGGGCCCGAGCTGTTGGAGCCGGCCGACGTAAGCAGGTCAACGACGGGAGTAACTGCCAGCGTGGCCTGGTCCACGATCCAGACGCCACAGGATGTTCCAATGTTCGAGCCTGAAACGAACAGCCTCGAAAACGGATCGAACTCGAGGTCGTACGGATAGACGCCCAGGATACTGCTGGTCTGCACGCCGCCCGTGCCAAAGCTGGTGTCCAGAGCATCCACACCTGAGCGGCGCAACTTGTAGATGTAGGGTCCACCGCTTTCGACGAAGTAGAGGTCGGTCGTGACAGCCTCATCAAACTCCATGTCATCGACATAGGCGAGGAAGCCCGGGTTCGGCACCAGGTACAGGGCCGTCGCCGCGGGCGTGTTCGTGTTGGTGTCGAAGCGGCGGATTGCCGCAGAGTCCTGGTCAAAATAATAGACGTCCGAGCCCGAAGGGTCCCACGCAACCCCGCCCGGCACCCCGAATTGCGGGGGCGCAAGCGGAGTCACGTCATACTCATTCACCGCGTAGCCGCCTGCGGTGCCGGTGTAGTAGGTCACCTGCGCGGATAGCGCAGACGCGACGGCACAGGCCGCCAATAGAACAAAGTACTTCATGGCAATGCTCCAACTCGCCCACGTGGCGCTGTGGCGCGCATCCGCCGCGGACCCTCGCCGCGTCGAACCATGGCCGCCGGGCAAAACAGGCAGCCATGCAGTGTCGCGACAGGTCTTCTGACTCCCAGGCGTGCCGGTGGCACGTGACGAGCGGCGAACGCTGTCCTGTGCAACGGCGACTTTGTCTTCCGCGATCCGCGACTACTTGTCTGCGCGACTCGCGCCTACTCCCGCGCCTTCTCGCCCATGGGCAATGGCTTGTTGCGGTTTCGTTCCTGGTCACAGCGGCGGGGCCGTCCCGGATTCTCACCGGGTTCCCGGGTGATTGTTTGCTCAACCACCCTGTGTCGTGACGCGGGGCAGTATTACCGGCTTCGTCGGCAAGTCAAACAAAAGCGTCGAATGCTCGTGGGTCGCTAGCCCGGGTCGCGGTAAGACTTGCCGAACAGGCGTTTCATCACCTGTTCCTGCGCCATCCACATGGCGTTGCGCTGGGCTTGCGTGGTGTCGTCGTGGCCATTGCAGTGCAGGCAGCCGTGGACGACATAGCGTGCAAGTTCCTGCTTGAAGGGAACGCTGTGGGCGCGGGCTTCGCGTTCAGCGTGGGGCGCACAGACGATCACTTCGACCTGTCGGCCTTCAGGGCTGTCGCCGTGGTCGAAGCTGAGTACGTCGGTCACATAGTCGTGGCTGAGAGCGTCGCGATTCAGTCCACGCATGCGGCGGTCACCGATGACGACAATACTGACCTCGGCGTCGAGTCCGCTTAACGCCGCGCGGGCCGCCTTCTCAAGCAGCTTGCGGTCGATGCGGGTGCGAACGGTTGAGGAGATTCCGACGACGATCATGCCGTCTTTTTACCACCCGCGCTCGGGTGTGCACGCTCATAGACATCCAGCATGCGCGTGGTGGTCACGTGCGTGTACACCTGCGTCGTCGCCAGATGTGCATGGCCCAGCAACTCCTGCACGTCTCGCAGGTCGGCGCCGTGGTTCAGAAGGTGCGTGGCAAAGCTGTGCCTGAGCGTGTGAGGCGTCACCTTGCAGTTGATCGCTGCCTGCTTCACGTACTGGTCGATCAGTCGGCGCACGCTGCGATCGGTCAGCTCACTTCCGCGCTGGTTCACGAACACGCTTTCCGTGCCCGCCTTCAGGCCTCCGTCGCGGGATCTTGGCGGTCGCTGCCGGACCTTGAACCAGGCTTGCAGCGCATCAATGGCGGCAGGAAGCAGCGGGAGGATGCGTTCCTTGCGGCCTTTGCCGAGCGTGCGGAGAGACCCCCGCGAGAGCTCGAGGTCGTGGAGGTTGAGTTTGACGAGTTCCGAGACGCGTAAGCCCGTGGCATAGAGAAGCTCCAGGATGGCCCTGTCGCGCACGCCGCCCCATGTCGCGGGGTCGGGAGTACTCAGCAGCACCGTGACCTGGCCCTCGTCGAGGAAGCTGGGCAAGTTGCGTGCGAGCTTGGGCGTGCGAAGCATTTTGGCCGGGTTGTCGGTGAGTTCGCCGCGGCGCAGCAGGAAGCGGAACAGGCTGCGCACGCTGGCGAGTTTGCGCGCAATGCTGCGACGGCCGTAGTTCGCCTCGGACATGCCGGCGAGGTAGGCGCGCAGGATCAGGTTGTCGACCTTGGACAGGTCGTTCAACTCGCGCCCGTCCAGGAACTCACTGAACTGGCGCAGGTCGGTGGCATAGGCGCGCAGGGATTGTTCGCTGAAGTTGCGTTCAACGTCCAGGTGGCTGAGAAAGCGTTCGATTGTCTCGCGCGGATCCATACACCAATTCCCCGCTTCGACATCGGCAGCCAAGTCATGGCATCTTCAATAAAAGCCCGGTCCGGGGAATCGCCCGGGCATCGCCCTGCTTCGTAATGAACGGTGAGCCGTGGCTACGACTTCCTGGCAGTCGCGAGGATCACGCCGTAATAGCGACGGTTCTCGGTGAACTCGTGATACGCGCGGCTGAAGCGCTCCATCCTGTCGGGCGTCTCGAAGGCGTTGTGAAAGATCTCGGCAGCCTGCTCGCCTTCGTCGGCCGTCATGCCCTTGCGGGTAAAGTAGCTGACTACCGCAAGCTCGTTCTCGACTCCGCTAAAGCCCGCTGCCTCCAGCAGGTCCCACCAGCCGCGGACCACTTGCGGGTGCACGTGGCCCTGCCAGATGTCGGTGAGCCTCTGCTCGATCTCGGGTGTCGGCGGCTGTCGCCAGGCGAGTTCGTGAATTCCGACACTCGCGCCGGGTTTCAACACACGATGCAGCTCATTCAGCGTCGCAACCTGTTGTGCGGCCGGCTGATAGGCGAGTGTCGCCTCGATCATCGCCGCATCGAAGCGAGCATCTGCGAACGGCATCTGTTCGACCTTGCCGATGCGGGCGGTACTGCGGCGCTTGAGCGCCGGGTCGCTGTCCGTGACCTTGTCCTTTTCTTCCTTGACCAGTGCTTCGGTCGTGGCGCCCGTCGTCATGCTTACAAACAGGGCCGTGTTTCCCGCCGCCGGGCCGACCACCAGCGCGTGGTGCTTCCCGTTCAGGTTCAACATGCGCAACAACGCACCGGTCGCATAGCTGCCGCCGGGCTTGAGTTCGGTCTTGCCCACGGATGCAAGAAAGTCTGGTAGAGGAAGTTCGCCGGCCATAGCGGTCCATGTCGTATAGTTAAGTGTAGTCTAGCGCGAGACGAGACAATGGAAACCGAACCCGACCCAATACGAAAACAGTACTGTCAGGAGCTCCTGAAGACCGGCCACGCGTGGAATGCGCCAGCCGGTCTTTTCTTTTCGTTCCAGAAGTACCTGGACGGACTGCCCTGGGGCCCCACCAATCTCAATCACTCCCGCATCGCCGGTGCCGAGCGGGCCAATCGCGAAGTCCTGAACGACCAGGAGTTGCGCGACTGGCTCAACAACGCCCGCGTGGCGCGCAGGCCGCGCGTCGCCGTGTACTGGGGGCTGTTCGAGCCCGTGGTGCTGGTCGAGACCGACTGGGCGCTCAAGCGCCTGGAATGGCTGAGCGACTTTCACCCGACCGGGCTGTTCCTGTTCGGGCTGGAAATGAAAGACGGAAAGTGGACCCCTCACTTCGAGGAATGGCTGCAGTATGATGGCGCCTCCCACCTCGTAGCGATGCGGTGACCATGCAGTACGACTTTCAGTTCAACTCACGCCGCAGTTGCGTGCTGGCGCGGCATGGCATGGTCGCGGCCAGCCAGCCGCTGGCGGCACAGGTCGGGCTTGATGTGCTCAAGCGCGGAGGCAATGCGGCCGACGCGGCGATCGCAACCGCGGCGATGATGGTGGTCGTTGAGCCGGTAAGCAACGGTATCGGCGGCGACTGCTTCGCCCTCTATTTCGACGCGAAGACCAAGCAGATCAGCGCCCTCAACGGCTCTGGTCGTTCCGCCGCCGCCAGCGACGCCGCGAAACTTCGCAAGCAAGGCCTGAAGCAGATGCCGCTTTACACCGGCGCGGCCGTTACCGTTCCCGGCGTCGTGCGTGGCTGGGCAGACATGCTGTCAAAGCACGGCACAATGAAACTGGCAGAGCTGCTGCAACCGGCAATCGACACGGCCGCACAGGGTTACCCGGTCACCGAATGGATCGGCCACGCCTGGCGTCTCAGCGAGAAAAAGCTGTTGCGCGCGCCCGACTGGAAGAGCGGTGATCCGGACAACGGCCCCGAACAGCCAAGCGGGAACGAGCTGCTGCTCAACGGCCACGCGCCCAACGCGGGCGACGTGATTAGACTGCCTGAAATGGCGAAGTCTTTGCGCGGCATCGCAGCCGACGGCCCCGACTACATCTACAAGGGCGAGTTCGCGAAGAAGGCGGCCTCACACGTGCAGCAGTACGGGGGATGGCTCACGGCCGAGGACTTTGCGGCACACGAGGGCGAGTGGGTCGAGCCGCTCAGCACTGACTACCACGGCGCGAAGTTGTTTGAGTGCCCGCCCAACGGTCAGGGTCTGGCGGCGCTGGTGGCGTGCAACATTGCTAACGCGGCTAACCTGGCGAAGTTTGAGGAGGCAGATCGTCTAGCGCACATGATTGAGTTCATACGTGTCGGGTTCGAAGTCGCCGACAAGGAAGTGTACGACCCCAAGTGGGCCAAGATCGACAAGAAGCACCTGTGCGAGAAAGCCTACGGTATCTCGCGACTCGTGGACATCGACGCGTCGGAGGCGTTCAAAGGCCACGTCTTCGGCCGCACCGGCAACGACACGATCTACCTCAGCGTCGTCGACGGAGAAGGCAACGCCTGCTCATGGATCCAGAGTTGCTACATGGGTGTCGGCACCGGGCTGGTTGTGCCGGGCACGGGCGTCAGCCTGCAGAACCGCGGCGCGGGCTTTAGCCTGGATAAAGACCACCCCAACCTGCTTGAGCCGAACAAGCGGCCCTACCACACCATCATCCCGGCCATGACTACACGCGACGGCGAGCTTCACGCCTGTTTCGGCATCATGGGCGGGCACATGCAGGCGCAGGCGCACTTCCAGGTGCTGACGCATTTGCTGGACGGCATGAACCCGCAGCAGGCACTCGACGAGCCGCGCTGGCAGCTGGCCGGCCACGGCGCGAAGCTACTGATCGAGCCTGGCTTCGACGAAGACGTTCTCGCCGACCTTGAGCGCCGGGGCTACGAAATCCGCATTGTCGACGGGTTCGAGAGCATCCACATGGGGGGCGGGCAAGTCATCCTGCGCAAACCCGCAAGTGGTGTCCTGATCGCGGGTTCCGATCCGCGCAAGGATGGCTGTGCCGTAGGGTTCTAACCTAAAATCACGATCAATCGCCCAACACGCGCATTTTTGCTGAAGTAACGGAAGCCTCAGAGTCGTTCTAAGTATAGAGGCGAAGGCGTGATGGGTCAGAAGCTCAACATTTCGCGCGATGATGTAGCCCGCGCATTGCGGATTTACTGGAAGCACGCCTGGCCGGTCCAGATGGGTGTGTGTCCCGCGTTGCCCGACTGGTCAGACCTTACTCTGAACGAAATCCTCAAGCGCTTTGCCGACGAATCCGAAACCAGCACTCATGCCTGCAAGCGGTTCGTTCTGCGCATCGGCAACTACCTCTACCCGCACATGAAGTTCGCCGTTGAGCAATGCGTCTGTGACGGCGACTTCTATTTCCTGGCGGACTGCC
>JAGQRH010000038.1 GCA_020425605.1 Planctomycetota bacterium
CATGGCCCTGTACGAGATGTTCCGCATCAACGACGAAATCAAGCAGATGATCATGGACGATGCCAACGTTGCCAGCCTGCGCGAAGCAGGCCGGCGTCACGGCATGCGCACGCTGCGCGAGTCGGGCCTGCTGGCCATCTACGACTGCGCGACGTCGATTGATGAAGTTATGCGCGAAACGCTCGTTCTTGAATAGAAAGGCAATGACCAATTCCCAATAACCAATGACCAATGGACTCACGGCAGTAGCATTGGAAATTGGTGGTTGGGATTTGGTCATTGCAGTTAAGCGCCCATGGGTAAGCAGCAGACATCTACTCGCGGAAGCCTGATCCTGGCGGTCACCGGGCTGTCGTTGGCCGCGCTGACAATCGCGGGCGCGTTGCTGCGCCAGTTCCTCGACGATGCGCTGTGGACGCAGATCTGGTTCGCAGTGGCGATCGGCGGCCTCGTCGGCTTCGCCACCAACTGGGTCGCGATCAAGATGTTGTTCCACCCGCGAGTCCGCATATTCGGCGTACAGGGCGTCGTGCCGTCCCGCAGGCTCGAGCTTGCACGCAGCGTCGGTGAGACCCTGGAGGAACACCTGATCAGCGGCGACCGCATGCACGCGCTGCTGGTCGGCAGCGGCGCCATCGACGAGGCGATGGACAAGCTCGCCAACCACCTGCCCCGGCTGCTTGAAGACCCGGACGCCCGCGAGCTGATCACCCGCGAAGTCACCGAAACGATCCAGCAGACCATGGGCGACGTGATCGTCTCCGCCAAGGCCAAGCTGAAAGAAAAGGCTCGCAGCAACCTCTCGGCCGTCGTGGCCGGCAGCACGGCCGCCATGTCGCTCGGCCCGTTGGCAGGCGTAATGGCCGCGGGCGCCATGAAGTCCGGCATGCTCGACAACATCGTCGACAAGCTGATCGACAACATGGCCGACGAGATGCGCCGCGACGGCAACGTGGGCGGTGCGGCCGAGGGAATCGTCAAGGCGCTGCCAAAGCGCGCCGAGCAAGTGCTGTCGGATACACATTTGCGGTCCAAGCTGACTGAGTTGTTCGAGAACATGGCCGAGGACCTGGTCAACGCCGTCGACGTCGCCGGGCTCATTGAGAAAGAACTGCTCGGGCGCGATGAGGGCGAGCTTGAGGCGCTGATCGATCGCGTGGCGGCTGACGAGTTGACGTTCATTCAGGTTGCAGGCGGCGGGCTGGGCATGATCGCGGGGCTGGCGCTGATCTGGCCCTGGCTGCTGCTGCCGATCGGACTGGTATTCCTGCTGATGGTGCAGGTCGCCCGAATGGCCGAGAAGAAGCACGCCAAGCGCCGCGAAGCCGAAGCATTTGCCGATGCCGTCACGAAGCCCGCCGAGGTCCAGCCCGAGCTGCCTGCGCCCGAGGCCAAACCCGAGCTCGCCCCACCCGAGACAGAAGCCACGGATGAGCCCGTCGCCGCCAGCGCCGACCAGGCCGACTAATCCCTCTGGGTGAATCCGGTCACGCAACGAATTCCCCTCCCGCGCGTTTCCGTGCGTTGGCCCCGCGTCAGGCTGCACCGAATGCACCCGTAAACGCCCTGAAAATGGGCCTATCCGGGCAGGCGACAAATCGAGAACACCCGGCGCGACGGCCGGGTTGCGCGCGCATTGCAGTCGTCAACACATGTACGGGCGTTTGCTTTGCAGTCGTTCCCGGATCAGGTCGGACTTCTCGGTATGGATCTGCATCTTCTGCCCGACGCTGAACATGTTCTGCGAGCCCGGGAACAAGCCGCCCGCAATCTGCCGAAGCAGCCGCGCGGCCTGCATCGCAATCTTGATCAGCCCGATCAGGGGATGGCTCTGCCCACGCGGGCGTTTGCGATGGTCCTGCGCCGTCGACGGCTCAGGGGCCGGCTCGGCGGCATCGCTCTCCTGCTTTTCGAGCACTCCATCGAGCCGGATGTGCCCGGAGGCCGCAGGCATCTCGCTCGCGACCAGGTTGCGCAGGTCGCCCGCACGCACGGTGTCCAGCACGCCGGAGGTAATGGCAACCACCTGGTGCAGAAACGCGCAAGCGTTTTCAAGCATCGCTCGCATCGAGGCGTTCGAGTGCCCGTCGGTGCTGGGAAGCACGCCAAGATAATTCATGCGAAGATCAGGCGTACGCCCGTCTGCGCCACCCTTCGGAAGAGGTTTGTCGTCAGGCATGGGAAACTCCAGTCAGTGGCAGGGCGGAACCGCCGCCCCTCATCAGTACCGGCGAAGCGAATGTCCAAACGCCCGAAAAAATCCCAATGCCACCCCCAAACCAGCCCCCAGAGCTGGAAAGAAAGCTAGGAATTGTAAAACGAGCCCCGGCAAAAATGCCGGGGACACGCGGGCAGAGCCCGCGTGAGCGTTGCCCGAGAAAGCTTCGCCCGCCGTCGGCGGGCGTCCCCGGCTTTTCAGCCGGGGCTCTATGGCCTCGCGCCAAGTCCGCAGAGCAACATGCAACTGGCGGTCTTGGCTGTCAGAACGCGGCCTGGAAGCCCATCGAGAAGTAGTGAGCTGCGAAGCGGCAGGTTGTCTGGTAATCGTAGCCCACGTGGCCGCTGAACGGTGAGTAGGGCCGGCCGACGCCAAGGTGAACCCAGGCCTCGTGGTCCATCTCGCCTCGCCCGAATGCGAGCGTAGCGGAGTAGCCCCCCTCGAAGCTGACCAGAAAGAAACCGATCGCGACGGCCGCCCACGGACGCAGGCCGATCTCCGGCACAGGGTCACCGCGCCCGCTGACGTGTTTGCTGAACCCCTGCAACTTTACGAGATCCACGCCGCCGGAGATGTGCAATGACATCAGATGGGAACGGGCGATTGGGAATTTGTGGTAGCGTTCGGGCTCCCTCGCACTCGGCTTCCTTGGCCACTTCCAGTAGCTGCCCTCGAACTGGTTGTCGATGCCGAGATCGAATACGGCTCCAAGCAGGAAACGCCTCGGGGCGGGGTCGAGCCCGAGCCACTGCTCAAATCCGCAGCGCGCACCGACTCCGAGCGAGAAGTCCTCGTTGAACACGATTGTCTGTCGATAGTTTGCGAAGGCGCCGAGGCTGTGGACCCAGCCGCCGACGGTCTTCCGGCCGGTGCGAAACTGCAGATCCACGTCCAGGGTGGGCGAGAACAGCAAGCGGTTCCAGTTGTCGGCCGCGAGCAGGCCTCCGGCGCAAAGTGAAACAAGAACCAGCAAGAGGTACCGCATCCCCGCATCGTACAGGGTCACATGAAACGGCAATACCACAGTTTTCTCGCCCAGACATGACCCGGGCTCACACCTGCGGGTAACCGGTATGCCGGTGCTTCGCACCGTCAAGTCACGTCTATGTGGCACGGACTGGCCGCAAACAACTGGTAGCCCGAAACGGCCTAATCCCGGCGGCGTAGCCAGAGCCATACTCCGGCGCTTGCTGCGGCGACTACGGCGCAGGCGGCGAACACGATCCAGACCAGGGCCGGCATGCGGCGCTCCGGCGGCGGGCTTAGATCGCGGCGGAACTGGGCGTAGGCGTCGCGGCCGTAGACGGTGATGTCATCAAAGTCGGCCTCGGCCTTTGCGCCCAGGCGGTGGCTGTCGCAGCCAAGGCCGAGCGCCATGACCTCCGGCGGCTCTTCGCCGTAGACGGAGCGGTAGTCCGACGCGATGTCGCGCACTTCGGAAAGCCACTCGCCGGCCGGATCGCGCGCCGTGCGAAGGTTGATCACAACGATACGGCCCTCACCGAATGCTGCGTCCACGGCCTCGTTGCTCTCGATCGTGCCGCCGAATGTGTAGCAGATCGCGCGGGCCGGCGGCGTGACGCCTGTGTAGTCCTCGACCTTCTTGCGCCAGGCGAGCGCGGCCGGACCGGCGTTCTTCCAGCCGCTGTCGAAGCCGACCAGCATTCTTGCCGGGAAATTGTCGAACTCGGGCGCGAGCGGGCTCGAGCTGTCGAAGGTGCGCGATACGCGCCAGCGCCATTGCAGCAACGGCTCGCTCGCGGGCTTGTAGCGTACCGCCCGCCAGATCAACCCGGCGCTGCTGTCACTGCTCAGGTGCAATGCGCCGTCGCGCGACTCGAACTGCAACGGGTGCTTCGAGCCCTCGACTTCATAGTAATGCCATTCACCGGCGCTCGTGCCGTCATCCAGCACACGACCTGCAACCGGCTCGGCAGCTGAACTCACCAGCGCCTCGCCCGTAAGCGCATGGCGCGATTGCGTGGCCGTGCAGGCGGTCAGCAGCAGGCATGCGAGAACGGTAAATGGTCGATGGTTGATGGTTGATGGTCCTCGCGTCCGACGCCCACACTATCGACCAACGACCATGAACCATCAACCGCCCGACGGCAGCACTTCGCCCAGATAGCGCAGCAGGTTGCCGCTGAAGATCTTCTCGATACGCGACTCGCTTAGCCCGCGCATGGACAGTTCGCGCTCAAGATTTGGCAGATCGCCCAGGTGCTGCAGACCGACGCAGGCGTCATTGAACCCGTCAAAGTCCCCGCCCAGCCCGACGTGGTCTTTGCCGCAGATGTCCATCGCGTGCAGCAGGTGGTCGGCGATGTGCGCGACCGTGGCGGGCTCGTGCCCGGGCTGCAGGGCGTCGTTCAGCAAGTGTTCCGGGTAGAAGTCGATGCCTACGAAGCCCCCGCGCTCGGCAATGGCCCGCAGCATCGCGTCATCCGCGTTGCGCACGATGTCCACGAAGCGCCGGACGCCCACGTGGCTGATGCAGGGCGGACGGTTTGCGACAGACATGACGTCATCGAATGCCGGCTGGGGCAGATGCGCGCAGTCGACGGCCATGCCCAGCTGTTCCATGCGGGGGATCAGGCTGCGCCCGAATGCGGTCAGGCCCTGCCGCGGGTCGGGCACGCCGCAGCCGTCGGCAACTTCGTTTGCGTGGTTGTGAACCAGCCCGATGCCGCGCACGCCCAGCGCGAAGAACTCATCCACGAGCGCAATTTCTCCGCGCAGGGGCGAGGCCCCTTCCAGCCAAGGAATCAGCCCGGCCGATGAGCCCAGCGCCGCCAGGTCAGCGCTTGTCCGCACGCGAACGAATGCATCCGGCCGTCTCTCGGCCCAGTCATCCAGCGTGGCAATGATGCGGCGGGCGAAATCTTCGGCGGGCTTGCCGGAATAACGCTTGGGTGTGAAGACGGAACACACCTGCAGCACCTGCCCGACCTCACGCATGCGTGGCACGTTGACGTGCAGCCCGCCCTCACGATTGAAGGGGTCAAGCCCCTCAAGTGTGATGCGGTAGAAAGTGTCGGCGTGGGCGTCTGCGTACTTCATGGGCGGTCCCGGATCCGTGCCGCGACAGGCAGCGACTGCCAGCTTTATCGACCTCTGAAGCCCTTGACCTGTAGCCGGAGAGCACGCCTTCCCTATAATCCCGCCATGCTTCGAGCCCTCACAATCCTGGCCGTCTTGACCCTCGCCCCGTTTGCACTGGCGCAGGAGTACCACCTGGAAGTTCGTTCCGGCGTGGGCGACGTGGTTGCGCCGCCGTACACACGCGTGCAGGTGCAGATCACGCGGGAACAAACCGAGCCGTTTGTCGGGCGGATCGTGATCGAAGTTGATTCCGGCCCGCCCGGTCGTGGGCGAGGCGGGCGGCGCCGCGGCCCCAACTTTGACGCCGGCAACGTCGCCGTTACGCAGGACGTGTCACTCGAAGAGGGCGCAACCAGCCGAGTCATCGCACTGGACGTGCCGGTTACGGGAATCTTCTCGGTCGATGTAACGCTTGAGCGCCGCCTGACCGGCGACTACTACGAAGAAGTCACTACCACGCAGCACTCCCCGGGCTCGCTGATCGACCCGGCCAAGAAACTGGTCGGATTCGTCAGTCCGGCCCGCCTCGAAGCTGCCCAGAATTTCCTGTTTGTGCAGCTGGTCGAAATCGGCGTGCAGGACCTGCCGGACAGCTGGAAGTCGCTGGCCTGCTTTGACGCCATCGTGCTCAATGACGACCGCCTCTCGCGCGCGCAGTCGACGGCGCTGGCCGACTACATCGCCGCCGGCGGGACCGTGATTCTCTCCCCCAGCTCGCCGAGTTCATTCAATCCGGAGACGCCGGCCGGCCAGCTGCTGAAGATTCCGGCAACCACGCAGCAGACCTCCAGGACTCTGAAAGACTACGCCTCTTACCTGATGGGCGACCTGACCCCGAGCGGCTTCACCGGGCCGATCGGCAACCAGGGCGGCGTCATCCCGGAAGCCGGCGGAGAGGCCATGCCCACGGAAGGCCCCAAAGTAGTCGAGCTGATCGCACCGCCTGAGGGCGCACCCCTGCGCATCTGGGAGGAAAACGGACGTTCCAAGCCGATTCCGGATACCGGTGGCCTGGTCAGCGTCGCCAGGGTGGGCGCTGGAAACCTGGTGCTGCTGCATGCAGACATCTCGGCCGAGCCGTTCACCACAGGCGATCGCGTCCCCACAACCGCGGGCGCGCACCTGCTTGAGCTTGCCCTGAAGAAGCTCGACCCGCGGATTGCCCCTTCGCCCATGGAACTGCTGATGGACAAGGACGTGCGCGACGCGATCGACATCGCCGGTCGGCGCATCCCCGGCCGTGATGCGCTGGTGGTGATCCTGCTGCTCTATGTCGGGATCGCGGGCGTGGGCATGTTCCTGGTGGCTCGCAAGATCCGAAAGCCGGAGCTGTACCCGGCAACTTTGCTCGTGGCCGCGCTGGTCAGCGTTGCGCTGGTGTTCGGCATCGGTGAGCTTTACAAACGCTCCGGCGACCGAGTGAAAACCGTACGAATACTGGTCAGCGACGAGACGACGGATCGGAACGCGCTATTCGAGCTTGGCTGCGCCTACGCCGTGCAGGGCCAGAGCTTCGACTTCGTGAACTCACGCAAGACGGCGCTGGCACCTGCCCACTTCGACCAGAACGCGGGTGCAATCCGCGGCATGCCGATGGACCCGCTGGACCAGACGATCAACTACACGGCCGGCGAAGGCACGACGCATGTAACCGACCTCGATCGCTGGCAGAACGTGTTCTTCTCCAAGCGCGAACCGTCCCACCTTGAGGGCTTCAGCGTGGCAGTCGAGTCCATGCCCGGCGCCTGGCGCGTCACGAACAAGTCGCCGCACGAGCTCAAGGGCTGCTTCTTTCTGGTCGGCGGCCACACCAGCAGCGGCGCAACCTGCGAATGGCACTACGTGCCTTTGCTGGGCGCGGCGGGCAGCCAGGACGGCACGCTCACCTTCAGCGAAAGTACGCGTGTTTCCGGCGACATCGAGGACCTGGCTCGTCGTTTTGCAGACGACACCGATGGACTTACCCGGGACATGGTCGGCGCGATGTTCAACATCAACCCGGAAGACCGCATCGGCATGTCCAGCAGCCTGCTGCAGCTTGAATCGAAGCTGTACGCGGCCGGGCTGCGGCCCGATGCCGGCGAATTCCTGCTGATGGCCGTGTTGCCGGAAACGGCACTCACCCCCGCATCGATCGGCGCCCAGGGCGTTGACGACAGCGATGTGGGGCAGGTCAACCTGTGGATGATCCGCGGCGGCGTTGAAGGCGGGTAGCCGGGAATCAGCCGCAACCGATGGCCGTTGTACCGTGGGCCCGCACCATTCATGGCTGATCGGAAGCCTCGTCCATGCGCCGAATCCTGCTGATCCTGTTGCTTCTTGCACCTGCGCTGCTTGCGCGCGAAGTCAGCGTACAGGGCGTCGCGGCCGACGCCGCCGTGGTGGCACGTCTGCAATCACAGGTTGAGCCCGCGTTTGCCATCGTCGAGGAGAAGACGGGCCTGGCCGATGACGGGCCGCTGCAGCTGGTCGTTGTCGGTGGCTCACGCAGTTTCAGCGAGATGGCCGCCCGCGACGGCGTCGGCATGGAGGCCGAGAGCGTTCTGGGCTACGCCATACCGTCGCAAAGGCGGCTGGTCTTGAACCTCAGCGGCATCCGCGACAGGCAGATGGAGCCGATCGGCGTCCTGCGGCACGAGATTGCTCACCTGGTCATGGGATCAACACTAAGGGTTGCGCGTCCGTTGTGGTTCGAGGAAGGCATCGCACAGTACGTCGAATCGATGACGCTGAATGAATTGATCGAGGCCCAGGGCGCGAATCCGTGGGTCGACTTCAGCAGCCTGGAAGACCTCGACAAGGGCCTGCGAGAGCAATCCCGCGCCGGGCCGGCATACAGCGAAGCTCGCGAGGTCATCCGCCTCATCGTGGCCAAGTACGGTGAGCAGAAGTTCTTCAAGTTGCTGCAGCTCATGGAGCGTGGGGAGGGCCCATTCGATGCCGCGTTCGAGAGAGCCACCGGCGAAACCCTGGCCGCGTTCGAGCCGGCATGGAAATCAGACCGTGCCGAGCGCAAGTCTGCCCGGGTGGCCGGCTTTCTTGGCAGCAACCTCTGGTGGATTCTGCTGGGCCTCACGGCACTGATCATTCCGCTTGCCGTGGTGCTGCGGCGCATGAGGGGCAAGTCGCAGGTCGACCACTGGGAAGAGACCGAAAAGCTGTACCCCAGCGACCCTTCATGGTCCTACGCAGACGACGAGCCGGAGGGCTATACCCCCGAAGAGCCCGATGCCTGGAAACGCTAGCGCCGAAACCTTTGGCGCGGCGCTGACTTATCTGCTATCTGTGTTCCGCCAAATTTGGACCATTGGGGACAGATGCCGCTGGCCCAGGTTGACCCTGACGCAATTCTCACATGGCTGCGCGACGTGCTCTTTGCACCGAACGGCGCGCTTGTGCTGGCGTTTCTTTTCATCGCTGCGCTGATTGTTGCGCGCCTCAGCAGTTCATTGAAGTACCTGCCGAAGGTAACGGCCTACCTGCTGGTCGGGCTTGCGGCCGGCCCCTATGCCGCCGGGCTGATCGGCAAAGAATTCCTCGCCGAGATGCAGGTGGTCAAGGAGATCGGGCTGTCGCTGATCGTGTTCCTGGTCGGCACGGACCTTACGCTCAAGACCCTCGGCTCCGTCAGCAAGTCCGCCAACCGCATCGCGCTCGTTGAGATTCTGCTTACGTTCACGCTGGTCGGTGGCGGTGTGACCGGTCTGGTGGTTGCCTTCGGAGGCAACTGGCAGCTGGGGCTGATTCTCGCCTGCTTCGCGGTTGCGACGGCGCCGGCCGCAACTCTGGCCGTCGTCCGCGAATACAACGCAGACGGCCCTGTCGCCCGGCACATCAAGGCCGCGGTCGCGCGCAACGACGTCGTCGCGCTGATCCTGTTCGGGATCGTTTCCATCTTCATCTTCGACGTGCCGGCGGGAAAGACGTTCCTGACGGGCAACATCGCGACCAGCCTGCAGTGGGTGCTGCTGCCATTCCCCATCGGCGCACTGGTCGGCGTTGGCCTGTCCTACCTTGAGACGGTCGAAGAAAAGGCGCCGCTGAGAATGCTGCTGGCGCTGGGCGGACTGATGATCTGCATCGGCTGCGCCAATCTCTTTGACTGCAGCGAGATCCTCACTGTGCTGATCGCCGGGTTCTGCTACGGCAACAGCACGATCAAGAACGCGCCACTGCGCGAGCAGATGCGCACACTCGAAATCCCGTTCTATGTAATCTTCTTCATCCTCAGCGGTGCCAAGCTGGACGTGCGCGCGCTGGCGGCACTCGGCTCCATCGGCATTGCATTCCTGGTACTTCGGACGATCGGCAAGACTGTCGGCCCGTACCTCGGCGCACGCTGGGCGAAATTACCGCGCGGGCAGGCCCGGATCATGTCCTATTCGCTGCTATCGCAGAGTGCCATTGCGATTGCCATTGCCACGATCCTCGTGAAGCGCGGGCACGCGCTTGCCGATGAAGTCATGGCCCTGGTGCTCGGGTCTGTGCTGGTTTTCGAGATTGCCGGTCCGATTCTGGTGAAGGTAGCAGTGATCCGCAGCGGCGAAGTCAGCATCGTCGACGCCGTAAAGCACAAGGAACGCATCGCGTCGGGCAACCAGCTCATCGCAGTGATCGCGGAGTTTCTCAGCCACCTCGGCCTGCGCAAGGCGCCGAAGGAGCGCAGCCTTGGCGATCTGGTGCAGAAGAAAACGCAGGCGCTGCCGATGGACGCCAGCTTCGACAAGATCACCAAGTTCATTGAGGGCTACCCGCATGACAGCTTCCCGATCGTCGACAAGGGCGGCTTCTACGTCGGATTCATCAGCTTCAACGAGATCAAGGACGCCGGCTTTGACCCCGTGATGAAAGACCTGGTGCGCGCGGCCGACCTGATCACGTCGGCTTCCGCCGTTGACCTGGACGAGGACGACATCGATTCCGCGTACGTGAAGCTGCGCGATCTGCCGAACACCGCACTGCCAGTCGTCAAGCACGCCGAAGACGGCAAGCGCCTGCTTGTGGGCACGATCACCCAGCGCGAGCTTCTGCAGGCCTACATGGAACGCCATGAAGGCGGCGCCTAGGCGCCAAAAAGTTGCGGGCGTCAACGCGCCCGACGGCGGCATGAAACTGCTATAACGCGCCGCCTGTCATGAAAAAACTCGAACGCAGGCTGACACTGCCCTCGGTCGTCGCCATCGCCATCAGCGCGATGCTCGGCGCAGGCATCTTTGTGCTGCCGGGTCTGGCGATCACGGATTCCGGGGCGAACCTCTGGCTGGCCTATCTGCTTGCGGGAATCTGCGTTCTGCCGGCCGCGATCTCGAAGTCTGAACTCGCGACGGCCATGCCTACTTCAGGCGGGACGTACGTATACATCGACCGAACTTTCGGCCCGCTGGCCGGCACCGTCGCCGGTCTGGGGCTGTGGCTGTCGCTGTTGCTCAAAAGTGCATTTGCGCTGGTCGGCTTCTCGGCCTATCTGGCGGCCATCGCACCGCAGTTCGGCGCGCACGGACCATTCGGCGTGTCGCTGTCCCTGCTGCTGCTGGCGCTGATCCTGCTGATCAACGTGCGAGGCGTGGGCAAGGTTAGCAAGGCGCAGGTGTTCGTCATGATCCTCAGCGTCAGCGGGCTTGCGGCGATCGCCGTTGCAGGCGGCATGCGATTTGACATCTCGAACTTTGAGGTGGGGACCGGCGACAAAGGCACCATGGGGCTGTTCGTCGCGACCGCGTTCGTGTTCGTCGCATACAACGGCGTCACGAAAGTGGCCGCCATTGCCGAGGAGATCAAGCAGCCGGAGCGCAACCTGCCGCTCGGCATTCTCCTGTCGCTGCTGATCGTCACGGCGCTCTACACTTCGCTGACGGCAGTGCTGGTTGGCAACGTGCCCGTTGAGCAGCTCACAGCCAACGGTGGCGACGAGCATGCGATCTACACGCTCGCTGCAAGCTTCGGCATCCATGCCGTCGGCATCGGCGCAGGCGTGCTTGGCGTATTGACGATGACCTCCATGGCGAATGCGGGCGTGCTCGCCGCGTCGCGATTCCCGTTTGCCATGGCGCGGGAAGGCCTGCTGCCCAAGTCTCTCAGCAGCGTGCACGCCCGATTCCTGACACCGACCGTGGCGATCATGGCATCCGGCGTCGTTGTTGCGGTCGCGATCCTGGCGCTCGACGTTCACCGAATGGCCGAGCTGGCCAGTGCATTCCTGATCTTGCTCTATGGTGCCGAGAACTTGGCCGTCATCGTTCTGCGCGAGAGCCGGGTGCAGTGGTACAAGCCCAGCTTCCGTTCGCCCCTCTACCCATGGCTGCAGGCATTCGGGCTGCTGTCGGGCGCCGCGCTGATCGTGATCATGGTTGTCGAGGATCCATTGATCTCCGTCGGCGCCACCACCGTCGCCGTGCCGGGCCTGCTGATGTTCGTCCTTTATGGCCGAAAGCGCACGAAGCGCCGTGGCGTGCTTGGCCAACGCGGCCGCCGACAGGAACTGGTCGCCCGCGCGGAGAATGGCGAAGAAGACGCAGGCGAGGAAGCCAGGGTTGTGGTTTCACTTTTCGGCAAGGAGCGCTCGCCGGAGATGCTGGTCGAGCTGGCGGATGTGCTGGCGGATGGTGGCAAAGTGAAAGTCGTCAGCATCACCGACGTGCCGGAGCAGACGGCGCTGGACGCGCTCAGCGGCGAAGACCCGCATGTCGCTTCGTTGCGGAGACGCATTTCGACGATGGGCGACAAGGAAAAGCTGAACCTCGACTTCGAGCACACGGTCTCGCACGACATGATCAAGACCGTCAATGAGATCACCCGGCAGCTGCATTGTCGCTGGCTGATCATGGAATGGGCGGGCCGTACAAGATGGACACTGACGGTTGCAAACCCGCTTGGCTGGCTGCGTGAGCACGTGCAGGCCAACCTCGCTACATTTCACGATGCCGGAGTGCGCTACCTGCAGAAGATTCTGGTATTCGTGGAGCCCGGACCGCACGACTCGCTGGTGATTCACACGGCCGACCGGCTCGCGCAGCGCGAAGGCGCCGAGTTGACGTTCGTGCGCTTCGTTCGAAACGACGCCCCACTGACACAGGACCAGGCCGAGGCCGACTACCTCGACCAGGTACGAAACATGTGCCGCACGCCGGCCCAGACGCTGATCGTGCGCGGACGAAATGAGCCCGAAGCCATCGCGAAAGAAACGGCGGCTTTCGACCTTCTGATCATGGGTGGCACCGTCAAGCGCACTCGCATGCGCAACATGCTGGGCAGCATGCGCGACAAGCTGACCGCGCGGGCCGCATGCTCCGTGCTGCGGCTTCGCACACCCCCTGAGCAAACGCATGAAGCATTCCGCGCAGACCCGAAGGGCTCCGAGGGCGACGCCTTCAGCCTGCTCAGCTTTGTCGAGGACGGTTGCGTTGCCGCGCAGCTCGATGTGCGAAACAAGGACGCGGCGTTCCAGAAGTTCGCCGCAGCATTCGGCACGGCCGTGCCGAACTTCTCATCCGAGCAGATTCGCGAGGCGCTGCGGGAACGCGAGCACGCCCAGAACACGTCGATCGGCCAGGGAATCGCGCTTCCGCACGCCACGCTGCAGGGCGTCAACCGCACTTACGTCGGCATCTTTGTCGGCAAGGCTGCGGTCGACTACGGTGCCCCGGACGGTCGCGGCGCCGATGTGTTCTTCGTGACCCTCGGCGGCCCCGGAGACCGCAGTCGTCACCTGATGGTGCTGTCGACAGTCGCGAGACTGGTGAAACTGACACCGATGGTGGAGCAGTTGCGCGCAGCAAAAGACGCCGCTGAGATTCTTCGCATAGTCGCCGAATGCAGCAAAGTCATCGCCCAATAGACGTCCGTTGCGCGGCGTGGACCTCGCTGTAACCTCGCGCTGTGATTGCATCCGGGGAACTCGTGGGGATTTCCGCCAGAGTGCTGCTGCTCGTTGTATGCGCCGCATGCTGTATCCAGCTGCGCGCGCAGGAGCATGACAACACCGTCAGTTTCGATATCTTCCTCTTCAACCAGGAAGACGTCGACCACGGAGAAGGCATCGGCGGCGGCAACCCGGTCTTCAGCGAAGAGTTTGTCTACGGTGGCGCGCGCTTCGCGGCCAAGCTCAAGGTATCGGACGTCATCAGCCTGCGCCCGACCTTTGGCGTATCGTCCATCGACCCGGGACCGGCTGTCGACGCGCCGGACACCATCTCGAACGCAACCTGGAACCTGACCAACGCAACGACCACTTCCGCCTCGGCCACCAACTTCACGATCTCCGGCATCATGGATATCAGACCGAAAGAGAGCGACTGGACCTTCAGCCCCGGTGCATACTTCGCCTACCAGCCCACCTACGTCTCCCGCGGGCTGGATTTCGCTGCGAGCGTCGAGTTGTTCAAAGGGAACTTCACGCCGACGTTCAGCTACAACGTGCGATGGGATGCATTGACCGGCGGCAACCTGCGCGCAGCGGGCATCTGGGGCGGCGAGACCGGAGAAATTGACGAGTTCGGCTTTGATCGGTCCGTGCATGAGCGCACGACACACAACTTCGAACTGGGCTTCACCCAGATCCTGTCCCCCGATTGGCGGCTGCAAGCCACGTTTCAGTACACTCGCCAGGATGGCTTTCTGGGCGGTGCCAATGAGCAGGTCACCCTGTTCAGCGGCGACACACCGGTGCTCTTTTCTGACGAGAAACTCCCGTCGCGGCGCAACCGGCTACAGCTGAACCTGCGTGTGCGGTTCTCGCCGGCCGAGCACTTTTCGCTGGGCATGGACCACAGCGCCTATTGGGACGACTGGGGCGTTCGCAGCGTGGCAATCCAGCCAAACGCCGAGGGCACGTTCGGCGACTCGCGGGCGCGTTGGCGCATCTGGTCTCGCATCAGCTATCAGCAGGGCACGCGCTATCACCGGGGCCACCCACAGCATGTGAGCCGCTACCAGACGGACGACCCCGACCTGTGGACCTTCAACGCCAAGAGCGGCGGCTTGCTTCTCTGGTTCGACATGCCGGAAACGGGCGACATGCAGTGGATTCTCCGGATCTCGGTGAACGGGGTTTACCGCAGCGACCGAATCTGGGGCGTCGGCGCACTGATCGGCTCAGAGTTCGGCTGGTAACCGGACCAAAGTCCCACATGCCCAGCAAGCCCGTAAGACAAGCGGTGCGTGCGATTTGTGCTGATCACTCCTATTGTCAGAACCGTAGCATTCCCTAGCCGCCGTTCCCGTTTTTGCCTCAAACCCTTTCCCGTAGTACCCTTATGCGTTGGTTTTCGTGTTGAAAACCTGTTCCTGCGCAGACCTTGATGCTGGTTCTCGGAATCAATGCCTACCACGCCGATGCCGCCGCCGCGCTGTTTGCAGACGGACGGCTGATCGCGGCCGTTGAAGAAGAGCGGCTCAACCGAATCAAACACTGTGCAGGATTTCCCGCCCTGGCCGTGGCGGAGGTTCTGCGCATCGGCGGTGTCAGCCTGTCCGACCTGGACGAGATTGGCATCGCCAGAGACTCGACGGCCAACCTGCGCAAGCGACTCGCCTACGTCGTGAAGAACCTGCGCAAGACCAGCCGTGTTTCAGGCAAACGGCTGCGCGACCGCGCCGGACTGAAAGACCTGGACGAGCAGTTGTGCGAAGCCTGCGGCGTGCCTCGCACCAGCCTTCGCGCGCCGGTCAAACGAGTGGAGCACCACCTCGCGCACGCCGCGAGCGCTTTTCTGGTCAGTCCGTATGAGCGCGCGGCCGTCCTTACCCTCGACGGCTTCGGCGACTTCGCCAGCGCGCTGTGGGGCGTGGGCGAACGCAGCAACATCAAGGTACAGGGACGCGTCACGTACCCGCACAGCCTCGGCATCGTCTACACGGCCGCGTGCCAGTTCATCGGCTTTGACCGCTACGGCGACGAGGGCAAAGTCATGGGCCTCGCGCCGTACGGTGAGCCCAGCTACGCAGACTTCTTTGATCGCCTGGTAAAATTCACCGATGACGGCTTCGAGATCGACCTTGACTGGTTCAACCACCACACCGAGGGCGTGGAAACCGGTAGCGACGAGTACGGCAGCCCAAGTTTCGCACCTCTATACACACGCAAATGGATCGACCAGTTCGGCGACGCACGCATTCGCGGCGGCGAGATCACCCGGCGAGATCACGACATCGCCGCCAGCCTCCAGAACAGGCTGGAGCAGGCATTCGTCCACCTGGCCAAACTGATCCACAAGCGCACTGGGCTGACTGACTTGTGCCTCGCAGGCGGCGTGACCCTGAACGGCGTGGCAAACGGCAAACTGCTGGAAGAAACTCCCTTCGAGCGCATTTACGTCCAGCCGGCAGCGGGCGACGACGGAACAGCACTCGGTGCGGCGGCCTGGCTTTCGGCCCGCGCGGGCGAGTCACGCTTTGAAATGAAGCATGCCTATTGGGGCAGCAGCTTCAGCGAAGACGAAATCCGCCGTGAACTGGATGACACACAAGGCTTGCAAATCAGTCGCCTGGACGACGAAGACCTGTTCCATGAAACCGCGCGCGAAGTCGCCGATGGCAAGGTCGTCGGCTGGTTCCAGGGCGCGATGGAATGGGGCCCGCGCGCGCTTGGCAACCGGAGCATCATTGCCCACCCCGGCCATCCACGGATGAAGGAAATCCTGAACGCGCGCATCAAGCAGCGCGAGCCTTTCCGGCCGTTCGCACCCAGCATCAAGGCCGAACGCCTCAGCGACTACTTCGACAGCAGCCACGAATCGCCGTTCATGCTGATGGTCTACCGCACGATGCCGGACAAGCAGACCGAGCTGCAGGCGGTTGACCACATTGATCACACCGGCCGGGTCCAGACCGTGCGGCGCAGCGACAACGAACGCTACTGGAAGCTCATCGATGCCTTCGATCGTTTAACGGGCATACCCGCATTGCTGAACACCAGCTTCAACGAGAATGAGCCGATAGTCTGTACACCACGCGAGGCGCTGGACTGTTTCCAGCGCACAAAGATGGACGCGGTAGTGTTGGGAAACTTCATGGTCACCAGGCATGACCGCCAGGAAGCCACAGTCACGGAGCAAAGCAATGCTGCCCGGCGATGAAGAACTGCTGGTACGCGAGAGCGCGCGCAAGGCGGCGATGTCCGAGCGCGCCGAATTACGTGCGCGCGGCTTCAGCCGCGAAGCGGCGATCGCGTGCATGCTGCTCTGCATGGTGGGACTGGTCGGGCTGATGGTGTGCGTCGTTGGCAACTTCGACCTGCGCGTCGGAGGTAGCGAGGCATACGAGGTAACGAACACCGGAAAAGGCTGGGCGCTTGTCCGCTCGAGTTATGACCTGACCACGCTGTTCGCCGGCGTGGGCGCGGCCGGATTTGCATCAGCATTGATCATCTGCGGCGGTGCGATAGGCCAGTTCAAGCGCATGCCGCCAGGCTCGGCATATGCAGTAGGCATGTCGGCGATTGTCAGCATCGTGGGATTGCTCGTACTGGCCTTTGTCGGATAGCGGCAGGGCCGGCGCTACAACTTGAGAAAGCAGCTGGGATGCTTCAGTACTTGCCTTATGCGGCCGGAGTTTTGGCGGCGGTGATAGTGGTGCTGACCGGCGGCCGCTGGTTCCGGCGCACGGCGTGGCGACTCGGGCTGATTGACGGCCCGAAGTTGCGTGGCGTACACGCCGAGCCTGTGGCCAAGTCCGGCGGCATGGCAATCGTCGCGGCATTGGTCGTGTCTTTGTTGGTCCAGATGGTCTCTGCACGTGCGCTTCACCTGGAAGACGCGTACCTCAACGACATCAACCACCTCTACCTTCTGCTACCCGCGTTCGCGATTGCGGGTCTGGGCCTGATGGACGACCTTCGCCCACTCGGGGCGCTGCCAAAGCTGGCAGTTCAGGCCGCAGCGGCGACCGTCGCCTGGTTCCTGTTCTTCCGCATCGACACTGTGAATGCGGCCGGGCTGCTGGAATTCTCGGCCGGCTGGCTTTCGCTGCCGCTGACGGTGGTCTTCATCGTCGCGGTAACAAACGCCTACAACATGATCGACGGCGTTGACGGGCTGTGCAGTGGCGCGGCATTCATTGCACTGCTCGGCATTGGGCTGTTCTCGATGCTTGGTGGCGAGTTGCGGCTTGAACTCGCGTTGCCGCTGGGGGCGGCGGCACTGACGTTCATGCGCTTCAACCTGGGCAAACCGAAGGCGTTCCTCGGTGACTCCGGAAGCATGTTCTTGGGCTTCCTCATCGCGACCCTGGCGTTGCGCGCTGTCACGCAGGCCGATGGCGCTGTCGACATCGTCCCGCTGTTCCTGTTGCTCAGCCTGCCCATCGTCGACATTACGACTGTGTTCTTCCGTCGGCTGATCCAGGGCTCGAACCCTCTCAGCGCCGATCGCGGACACATCCATCACATCCTGATGCTGCAGTTTGAGGGAAACACGTTCCGCACCACCGGCACGCTGCTGTTCATGGCGTCGCTGGGCGCTGCGGGCGCGGTCTGGTGCGGCTGGATGCCCAGCCTTGCGGGCGCAGCTATCACGCTTCCCTTGGGGCTCTATCTCGCGATTTACATATCGGGCGGCTACGCCAACCCGCGAAACCTGCGCAGCGCCGGCGCCGCCACCGATGCGGCGAACCTGGTAGCAAAGCGCGCCGAGGAAGTCGGCGCACAGGAAGCACTGACAGACGCGACGCTGGTGGAATGGATGGCGCTGGCCGAGGTCACCGCGATTGGCCTGCTCACCGAGGAAGGCCAACGGGTCTGGAGTGCAGGCGTACCGACCGCCGAGCGCGACGCGTTGAACATCCCGCTGTTTGCAAGCGGGCGCGTCGAGCGCGGCCGACTCGTGCTGCAGGGCCCCGGCCGCGCCGGCGCCATGGCATTCGCCGCTCATCTGCTTTTGCCGCTGTACCCGGCGTTCATGGAGTTGCTGGCCTACCAGACCGCAGACAAGGCCATAGAAGAAACCCGCGTCGAGACGCGGGTCTGATCTTCAGTTCCAAAGTAGTCTCTAACCGATGATACGCAGCACGGCCTCGGCACCCTTGGCGAGTACGCCGTCGCCAGCGTCGATCTCGATGTAGCCGACGCTTTCGCTGAGGCTGGTGATCGCTCCGGAGCCCTTGAACGTGCTCCAGGCCACGTCGTGGTCGTCTACGCGAACGGGCAGCAGCAGCTGCTTGGTCTTGTCCTGCTTTACCTCATGACCCAGCGTGACAACCTTCTTGCGCCGCTCATGGAAGTGGTTGTGCGCGAGCCTGCGTATCGCGGGCGACAGGAACAGCTTGGCGGTAAGAAGGCAGCTGGTCGGATAGCCGGGCATGCCGAACACGCCGCACTTCTTGATCGTCCCGAACAGCACGGGCTTGCCGGGCTTGATCGCGACTCCGTGCACGTGCACGCGCCCAAGGTTTGCCACCGCCTCCCGGGCGAAGTCGCGAGAGCCGACGCTGGTGCCACCGCTGAAGACGACAAGGTCGAACTTGCTTGCCGCTTCGGTCAGCGCCTTGGTAAGCGATACCAGCGTGTCCTTCACATTCGGCTTGTAGGTGACTTCGGCGCCGGCGCGGCGCGCGATCGTCATCATCGCGTAGCTGTTGCAGTCGTAAACCTGGCCGCCCTTGAGGGCTTTGCCCGGCGCGACGATTTCATCGCCCGTGGTAAAGATCAGCACCTTGGGGCGCTTCACAACCTTGATCTTGCCGCGCCCGATGATGGCCACCGCAGCGATCTGGCCGGGGCCCATCACGGTGCCGCGCTTCAGCACGACGTCGCCCTTGCCGATGTCGCCGGCCTTCAGCCCGACGTTTTCGCCCGGACGAACCGGGGTGCGGAAGCTGACGGCCTGCCCTACCAGCTGCGCATTCTCAACCATCACCACGGCGTCTGCGCCCTTGGGCATTGGCGCGCCTGTTGCGATCTCGATGCACTCGCCCTTGCGGACGCTGCCCTTGAAGCCTTTTCCAGCGACCGCCTTACCCGCGATCTTGAGCATGCCCGGCTCTTCCAGGTCTTCGCTGCGGACCGCGTAGCCGTCCATGGCAGCGCGGTCGAACGCGGGCACGTCCAGCGTGCTTTTCAGGTCCTCCGCCAGGATCCGCAGGTCGGAGCTCTCGACGGGAATGACCTCCGTGCCTGTCACGGGGCGCAGTTTGGCCAGCATTGTGTCCAGCGCGTCATCCGCACTGACGAGTGTGCCGAATCCGGTTTGCTTGCTCATGGCGGTCACTTCTTGTTGGCATCGCCCAGCCGGGTGCGCGCTTTTTCAATCGCGGCCTTGGCGTAGGGGTCGTGTTCAGCGTCGATGGCCTGCTCCAGCAGGGCGTCTACGTCGAGTGTCTCGTTCTGTAATCCAGGGGCCAGCTTCCACGTCACAAGTGCATCCGCTGCTTCACCACGGACGCCGCCGGACTCATGCTTCAGCGCCTGCCGCAGCAGACCGGGGACCGCCTCAACGGCCAGGCTGGCCACAATTGGCAACAGTAGTCTGATCCGCTGCAGGTTCTGCTGGCCGGCCGGCAGCTTCAGCTCATTGCTAAGGCTGTCCAGGCAGGCACTGCGGGCGCTGGCGGTTGCACCGGCCAGTGCGTTGCGCGCACCGTCGCGCACGTAGTACACGGAATCATCCAGCATCTCGATCAGCCGCGAGACAGCCACACCGGTCTCGTAGTTGCCCAGCAGGCTGGTTGCGCGATGCCGCACGCGCTCGGTTTCGCTGCGCGATATCTCCACGATCAGCGGAACGGCGTCCTCGATCTTCCACTTTGCCAGCGCGGCCAGTTGCGAGAGCCGCGGGCTCAGCTCAGCTTCTTTGGTCGCCTGCGCCAGCAGTGCTTCGGCCGCGCGCGGGTCATCAAGCTGGATCAGCAACTCCGCCACGTTGCGGCGGGCGGTGGTATCCTCGTGGGCTACATTCGCGATCAGGTCGTCATAGGCCTCCGCGCCCCAACCCTTGAACACTGCATTCAGGCAGCGAATCTCAAGGCCTGCAGTCACGCCGAGCTTGGTAAGGGCGAACTTCCGGCCCTCGGCCCCGGCCGCGACGATGGCGGCGCGGGCGTCGTCGACTTTCTGCCGATTGTCGCCCACCTGCCAGAGCGAGCCCGTCGCCCAAAGTGCGTCAAAATCCGGCTTCTCTTCCTGCGCGAACAAGGCGCCGCCTGACAGGGCGAACATCAGAAGAAGAAGGCAGGATCGCGTCAGGAGCATGAATTCATCCGGGTAGTCGTCGGATCGAATACATTACTCGCGCAAAGCCCTAAAGCAAACGGGTTTGCACGCCGGCTTGCAGTCCGGGCCGCCGGCGGGCCCGCTTTCTTCACTTTAATGCTCAATCCGGGCCTGAGAGTGTGCCGATAGGCCCTCAGACCCGCCCGCTCATTGCGGGCCGGCACGCCAACGAATGGGGAGCTTGCCCAATGCGCTATCTTCTGATCACCCTTGCAGGCCTGGTCCTTTTTGCGGCCGGCTGCACTTCCATCGCTCCGATTCCGCCCCAGGACCCCGTGATCTACGGCCCTGAGCCCCGCAGCATGATGCTGTCGGAGATGACCATCGAACTCGGCTGGACGTACGAGCCGGGCCCTGGTGCCTACGATTTCACCATGAGCAGCCCCAAGGGCGACAAGGTGATCTTCAAAGCCGAGAGCGACATCGTGAACATCAACGGCACCCAGTGGCGCCAGGAGCGTGACTCGGTGGACCGTCGCAACGACATGCTTCTGCCGGAAAGCACTTTCAACTTCGTATGCAAGCACTTCGGACGCTACGACCTGGTGCATGAGCCAAGGCGCGACCCGATCGGTGACTACGACCTTGAGCCCATCGGCCCCACCGTGCAGCCGGAAAAGACAAGCCAGGTTGACGCCACCAGCACGGCGCTCAAGGGCCTCACGATCTGCATCGACGCCGGTCACGGCGGCAGCGACCCGGGTGGCATCGGCCATGGCGTGCAGGAAAAGCAGGTCACGCTGCCCGTGGCACTCAAGCTTCGCGACCTCTGCAAGGCCGCCAGCGCCAAGGTCATCATGACCCGAGAAAACGACACCTATCCGGACCTCGACCAGCGCTGCGAGCTGGCAAACAGCTCCAGGGCGGACCTGTTCATCAGCATCCACGCCAACATCTCGCCGACCGATGAAAGCGTCACCGGCTTCGAGGTCTTCTACAACAAGAACTCACAGCCGGGCGCGTTGTTCGCCAAGGCAATCACCAGCGCCATGGATGCAGCAACCAACAGCCCGAACCGCGGCGCAAAGCAGGATCCCCGCGGCCTCCGGGTGCTTGAGAAGACGAAGATGACGGCCGTGCTGGTGGAACTCGGCTTCCTCAGCAATGACACCGAAGCCAAAGAGCTGACCGAAAAGGCCTACCAGGACAAGATGGCCAAGGCACTGTTCGAGGGCGTCGTCCAGACGTGGACAAAGGGCCGCGCCAGCGTCAGCAAGTAGCCCACCAAGACAACAAAAACGGCCCGGGATTCCCGGGCCGTTTGCATTTGCGCCCGCCTGCGAGCAGCAGACGGCCTGTTTCACTTGTGCAACGGTATCGAGACCCTAGCCGCCGACCAGGAACACAAACAACGTCGACCCGATCAGTATTGCCCCCAATGCGATGTATTCCCAGATCATATCCATCCTCCGTAACTCCCCTTCTAGAGCGATATACAGGGATACCCTGCGAATAGGACGAATGCCAATAGCACTTTGAATCCGGCGTTTTAGAATTGAAACGCATGGCATCAGGGGTTCAGAACAGAGACGCGGACGCACCGGCGCTTCGCCGCCGCCTGAAGGTGGTGGCCGAGTCCCACAGTCAATCAGAGCTCGCACGCCGAACGGGAGTGAGCAAGGCCAACGTGCACCGCTACCTGCGTGCGGGCCGTATCCCGGTCGACTTCATTCAGAGACTTGCGCTGGAGTTCGGAATCAGCCCTGCCTGGCTCATTCTTGGACGCGGCGAGATGCTCGAGAGTCGGGCCAGCGAACAGGTCGTCGAGGAATCCAATCGGCTGCTCGAGCTGGTGGTGAAGCTGAATGCCGTGGGCCACGAACGGATGGGATCCCTCGAAGCCAGTGATTCGGCCCGCATGGTCCGGGAGTTGGCCGATGCCCTGACTCGCCACGAAGACCTGCAGAAGCAGCTGCTTGAGCGAATCCGCCCGGTGTACCTGAAACTCCTGGAGCAGTACCGCGTCATGATCGGCGAGCATCGCCACGAGGAGACCGGTGAGGTGCTGCCCGCGCTGCGCCAGCTTGTCCGGCTTGCTCAGAATCCTTCGATGCAGGCCAATGTGGACATGATCGAGGCCGTCCAGCGCTTCTTTGAGGGCGACTTGACCAAACAGCGGGATCTGCAGCGCGGGGCACTGGGAATGCTCATCAGCGCCGGGCGGCTGCGTGATGCCCAGTTCATGCGACTCACCTACAACACCTGTGTAGGTCTCGCCAGTTCGGGCCGCCTTAGCGAAAGCGCAAGGCTGGGCAACGCTGTGCTGCACCTCTCCAATGGCGGCGAGCCAAAATGGCTTGAGGACTGGCTGCTTCGAGTGCCCCAGGCGATTCTGGACATGCAGGAAGGCCGTCTCGGCCGAGCGACACAGGAACTCAGCAGCGTCATCACGGCGTGCGGAGGCGAAATTGCATCCAGCCTGAAGGACGCGCTTGTCTTTACCGGGTTTCTCGCCGGCATGACCCCCTTCGAGGACATGGTCAAACGCTGGTCAACCTACGCCGTAGGCTCACCGCCTTTGCTGTTGGCGGCGATCTGGTCGCGCGATCCGGACTCTTTGCGGCGTGTGCGACGCTCGCGCATCAACATGCAAGGCCACCTGGATGCCCGTTCGCGTCGATTACTGGAGATGATCGACACAATGATGGAAACGAAAGACCCGCCGCCAGTGGAGAGCAACGAGCCATCCCACTCGTTCGAGTTGCTGGTGGCAAGCTGCGAGGCACGCCTGCGAGCAGGCCAGAAGCGCAAGGCCGCCGCGGCGTTCAAACAAGTCGAGGAGGCACACGCCTCCCTCGACGCAGAGTTTCTGCCTGACTTTCTGGTGCGGGCGACCCACGCACGCGCAAGGCTTGAGCTGGGAGATGGCGCAAAGAAACAACAGGCCGCCGAGTTTTTCAGGACTTCCCTGCTGCAAGGATATGGCGTGATCGCACCGCTGGCGGCTGAGCACGGCATCAAAGTCTCAACGCCCGGCAGTGCGATGCCGCGTTAGGGGCGAGAAGAACCTCACACACACCGCCAAGCGGATATAGACTGATGGTATGCAGAAGGTCACTCCTCATTGGGGCTGGTTCCTGCTGGCGCCGGCTGTGCTGGTGCTGGGCGGTATTGCGGCTGTGGCCCTGATGGCAGTAGGTCTTACCAGTGTTGCCGACGGGATGGAGCGGATTGACGTTCCGGGAGAACGCGTCGTGCACGTCGCCGCGCCGGGTAACCAGACGATCTTCTATGAGCAAACCGGCGGCATCAGCGCGAATCCGCCCGCAGACCTGGTCCTCGAAATCACTCCGGCAAGCGGTGGTGAGCCACTCGCACTGAGCGAGCCCGTGGGCGACGTGAACTACAACATGAACGGCGTGGCCGGACGCAACTTCAAGCGCGTCAACTTTCCGGCTGCCGGCGACTACAAGGTCTCCGCGACCCTGCCGCTTGGCGCGACCGGTGGGCGAATCGCGTTCGGCGGCAATCCCGCAGAGAAGATTGTCGGCTCGCTCCTGGGATTTTTCGGGATCGGCGGCGTCTCTTTCCTGCTCTGCGTAATCATCCTTGTCGTGGTGGCCGTGAAACGCTCCGGCAGCCGCAAGCGCATGCTTCAGCAACAGTATGGCCGGCCTCCCCAAGGCGGAATGCCCCCTGCACCTCCCCCCGGGCAGACGATCTGATGATCGACGTTCAAACCTGCGAGGCCTGGTTGCGTGAACAGCGTTCACGCGCGCTCGCGCAATCCTTTATTCGAATGATGACTGCGGCGTGCGGCGCGATGATCGTGTTCATCCTGCAGTTCAGCGCGCTTGCGCTGGCTGCGCACTATTTCGCGTCGCTCGCTCTCGTGCGCCTGCTGAACCTGCCGCCGGACGACCCCGTGAATCGAACCGTGCTCGCGCTCGCCCGCATGGGCTGGACCAGCGAGAAGTTTGCTTCGGCTGCATTCGCGCTTCTGGTGTTCGTGTATCTCGTGGCCAAGCATCGTGGGCGCCGGGAACGCCCAGTTCTGCTCCGTACACAGGACAGGAATGAGCCCACCATGCTCGTCCCTCAAGCCACTCGCGCGGCCGTGCAGAGCGACCTGAGCCGCAGCGTGCCCCACGCCTTCGACCACCTGGCTGCAATCGTACTGGCTGTACCACGCCTGACACGGGCCATCCTGGCCGAGTTCTCATGCCTGTGGCGCCTGCTTCGGATCAGGCTGGCGCCATGCGCTGAAGTTGTCGCCAGCCTCTTCGGGCGCGAAAGTGTTGAACTCTGCGAACTGGAACTGCTAGTCGGGCGAGAATCCTTGGCCGAAGCCCTGCCGTGCCTGTGGGACTTCCCGGCCGTTCGGTTTCACAGCGGCGAGAAGGACAGCCTGTCGCTGGGGCCGGTGGCGACAAGCCAGTTGCTCGGCTTTGGTGTGAGCTAGCGCTTCTTGCGCCCGGGCAGAGGCTTCTTCAGGCCCGCGCGCTTGGGGGCAGGCGAAGGCTTCTTCAATCCCAGCGCGCCGCGCATTACATCCGGGTCGAGGCCTTCGTCGGCGACCGCATCCAGCCCGTCAATCGCCTGCAGGTGCATCTGCAACTCGAGCTCCGTAATCACGCCTTTCTCGACAAGCGTCGCGACCAGGCCCATGCAGACCAAGGCCAGCGTGTTCACATCCGCCTGGATTCGCGCCGTTTCACGATTCGTTGCGCCCTTGGCTGCGTTCGACTCACGCAGTGTCTGGGCAATTTCACGAAGGCGTGCGGCCTGGGCTTGCTGCGGGTAGAGGAAATCAAGCAGGTCCATGATGTCTCCTTTAGATGTACTCAAGCTACACGTGCGCGTCGTAAAGCGCGATTACAAGAGGGCTTCCACTTTGGACAGGCGTTTCTGACACCCGCCAACAGGCTGGCGATGTCGCAATGGGGTGTATATTCACTTGCGGGCACTTGGAGTGCCCGAGGTATCCGGGACCTGAAACGAACGCGAACCCGACCGGAGGGAGAACAGCCATGGCAAGTTTCAACAAAGTCATACTGATGGGCAACCTGACCCGTACGCCCGAGTTGCGCAGTCTGCCAAGCGGCACGCAACTGGCGGACATCACGTTGGCGGTGAATGAGAACTACACCGACAAATCAGGCAACAAGCAGGAGTCGACGCACTTCGTCGAGGTCACGTTCTGGGGCAAGCAGGCCGAGCTGATCTGCCGCTGGAAGAAGCAGGGCGATCCATTGCTGATCGAAGGCTCACTCAAGCAGGACAAGTGGGTCGACAAGGAAACCGGCAAGAACCGCAGCAAGCTGAAGGTGCACGGCACCAGCTGCACCTTCCTGAACCGCGGCACCGGCGAGGGCGGCGGCGGCGGTGGAGGCGGTAACCGCGGTGGCAGTCGCGGCCGAGGTAACCAGGGCGGTGGCGGCAATCAGGGCGGCGGCAACGAAGGCGGCGGTGACGACTACGGCGGCGGCCCGGGCGGCTATGACGACTACGCCACGAGTCTTCCAGACAGCGGCGGCGGCGAAGAGCCCCCGTTCTAAACGGTTCTCAGGGAATCGCCAAAGGCGATGTTCGCTGAGGCTTGCACTGCAAGACCGCAAAGGATTCAGGTTTCAGGGGTTGCCGGCTCACTCGAACCGGCCAATCCCTGTAACCTGTAACTTGAAACCTGTAACCTGAACGCATGCCCTATTTCGTCGTAACAATCGAATACATCAAGCCGATGGACGTGGTAGAGGAACACACGCCCGCCCATCGGGCGTTCTCCGGCGCCCTGAAAGACAACGGTATCCTGCTGTTCAGCGGCCCGTTCAACCCGCGCACCGGTGGCATGCTGGTGCTGCAGGCCGAGAGCATCGACAAGGCCGTCGCTCTCTTCGAGGACGACCCCTTCAAGAAGCTCGAAATCGCCAAGTACCAGATCCGCGAGTGGGTGCCCAAGGTGGGACTTGAGCGACTTGAGTAGAGGTCGCCTCATGCTCCTGCTGCTCGACAACTACGACTCGTTCACGTTCAACCTCGCCCAGTACTTCATGGAACTGGGCGAAGAAGTCCGCGTCGTCCGCAACGACGAACTGAGCGTAGCAGAGGCGTTGGCGCTGAATCCGGACCGCGTCTGCATCTCGCCCGGCCCGGGACGCCCGGCCGGCGCCGGCATCACGCTGGAACTGATCGCGGCGTGCGCGGGCAAGCGGCCATTGCTCGGTGTCTGCCTCGGCCACCAGGCGATTGCGGAGCGCTTCGGCGGCAAGGTCGTCCACGCGCCCAGCCTGATGCACGGCAAGACCAGCCGGATCGTGCATGAAGGCGCGGGGGTATTCAAAGGCCTGCCTTCGCCATTCACAGCCACGCGCTATCACTCGCTGACTGTGGAGCCTGAGGGCCTGCCGAATTGCCTTGCGGTCAGTGCGCGCACGGAAGACGGCGTAATCATGGGCCTGCGCCACAATGAACTGGCCATCGAGGGCGTGCAGTTCCACCCCGAGGCGATTCTCACCGAACACGGGCACGACCTGCTGCGCAATTGGCTAGCCGAAAAGTCCGGGGTGAAAGCCACGGACTAGGCAGACATGTCTCGCGTTGGCTGGGAAGGGGCCGGGCTATGGCTTCCGCTGCGTGCGTTCGACTAACCGAAGCGGCCGGTTAGATAATCTTCCGTCTGCTTCTTCTTCGGGCGCATGAACATTTCGCTGGTTGCGCCGAATTCGATCAGCTCGCCGAGGTACATGAATGCCGTGAAGTCGGCCACGCGCGCGGCTTGCTGCATGTTGTGCGTGACGATGATGACGCTGAAGTTCTTGCGCAGGTCGAGGATCAACTCCTCGATCTTCTGTGTACTGACCGGGTCGAGCGCGCTGCACGGCTCGTCCATCAGCAGCACGTCGGGCTGGTTGGCGATGGCACGCGCGATGCAGAGGCGCTGCTGCTGGCCACCCGACAGCATGCTGCCGTTTTCCTGCAGGCGATCCTTGATCTCGTCCCACAGCGCCGTGCGCTTCAGGCAGTACTCGACAATGCCCTGCAGCTTCTTCTTGTCGCGCTCGCCGGCTATGCGGTTTGCATAGATCACGTTCTCGTAGATCGTCTTCGGGAACGGGTTGGACTTCTGGAACACCATGCCGCAGCGCTTGCGAAGCTCAATGGTGTCCTGGTTGCGGTCGAAGATGTCGTCGTCACCCAGGTAGACCTTTCCCTCGGTGCGAACGCTGTCGATCAGGTCGTTCATGCGGTTGATGCTGCGCAACAACGTGGACTTGCCGCAGCCGCTGGGCCCGATCAGCGCCGTTACCCGATTCTTCGGAAAGTGCAGGTTGATGTTCTTCAGCGCCTGGGACTTGCCGTACCAGAGGTTGAAATTCTCCACGCGCACGGCCGGCTCAAGCCTGGACGGATCTTCCGTCTCGCCAAAGCTGCTGGTGTCCGTCGAGATGCTCGGCGAAGTGCGCGGGGATTCGGCCTGCTGCTGATCTTCCACGTATCCCACCTTGTCTTCCGCCGCGAAGGCTCCTTCGGGCATGGCCTGCTCCTAAACGTGGCTGGTAGCGAACCTCTTCCGAAGCTTGTTACGCAGCTTGATGGCAAAGACGTTCAGGGCGCCCACCATGATGATCAACACGAGCGCCGTTGCAAATACCAATGGCTTGGTGTTGTCCACGTTGGGGCTCTGAAAGCCGACATCGTAAATGTGAAAGCCGAGGTGCATGAACTTGCGTTCCAGGTGCACAAACGGTGAATTTCCGTCTACGGGCAGGTACGGCGCGTATTTTACGGCGCCCACCAGCATCAGCGGCGCGACTTCGCCGGCGCCGCGCGCCATCGCGAGGATGGTGCCGGTCAGCACGCCGGGCAGCGCCTGCGGCAGAACAACCTTCCACACCGTCTGGAACTTGCTCGCCCCGCAGGCAAGGCTGGCCTCACGCTGGCTGGAAGGCACTGCGCTGAGCGCTTCCTCGGTGCTGACAATCACGACCGGCACAGTCAGCAGCGCGAGCGTCAGCGCCGCCCACATGATGCCGCCGCCACCGAACACGGGCGCGGGCTGCAACTCCGGGAAGAACAGGTCGTCGATCGTCCCGCCCATCATCACGCAGAAGAAGCCGAGGCCGAAGATGCCGAACACGATACTCGGCACGCCCGCGAGGTTGTTCACGGCAATACGCACGGCGCTGACGATCGGCCCCTGCTTGGCGTACTCGCGCAAGTACAGCGCAGCAACCACACCAAAGGGCACAACCGCAAAGCACATCAGCAGCGTCATGATCAGTGTACCGACGATTACCGGCCAGATGCCGCCTTCCGTGTTGGCTTCGCGTGGGTCGCCGGTAAGGAACTCCCACACACGGCTGCCATACTTGCCCAGCTTGCCGAGTAGGCCCAGCTCATTGGGCTGAAACGCGCGCACAACGTGGGCGAGCACCAGCTCGCTGCTCTTTCCGTCCGGGGTCTCGAATGTAAACGTCGCCTCGGATTCGGCCTTGCGCATGGTGGCTACTTCGTAGCGCAGCCGGGCAAAGTCTTCAGCTTGAATCGTCGCGCGCTGTTGCTGCACTTCCGCTGCCCTGTCGAGAGCGCGGTTGTCAGCCTCGGTCAGCTCAAGATCGCCGAGCGAGTCCTTCCACTCTTTCATCTTGCCTTCGAACTTCGCCAGCCACGCTTTGCGCGCAGCGTCGTATTTCTCTGTGCTGTCGAAATCCTTGTCGAGCGGCTCTTCGCCCGCCCATTCCTTGAACTTCTCATCCTGCTTGTCCAGCGCGGCAACGGCCGCACGCGAGTCGCGATTTTCATAGCGAATACGCTTGAGGGTGTCCTCGCGGTCTTTCAGCCTCGCATTTACGTCGCCGAGATCATCCTTCTCAAGCTGATAGCGCTTCTGGTATGCGTCCTGCGCGCGGCTCTGCTCGGCGTGAAAGACCTCCATTGTCTTGTCACGGCCGTCCTTGCCGATCTCGGCCAGGACTTCGCCCTTGACGGTCACCTTGGTGACGAAGCCGGTCATGACGCCCTTCTCAAGGCGCTCGATCAACACAGCGCCGGGCAACGGTGCCCGGGCCAGGACGGTCTCGTTGTAGGCGCTCTCGCGCTGGCGGCGAACGGCTTCAACATCGGGCAGATCGGTGCGCACCCAGCGGAAATAGGCGTCTCGCCCGTACAGATCCTCACCCTGGTTGCCCTGGCGGATCAGCAGCTCGGTCGGATTCGTCGTGAGCTGGTAGGGCTTGACCGGCGTGCCATCCGGGTTTGCAGGCATCTCACGCACGTCCATGTTGCGCTCGCCGCGGACGGTGCCGACCAGCAGAACATGATCACGCCAGTGATCATCACCCAGCAGCGTTTCGATCGGCACGCGCTTGCCCTGCTCATCGAGATAGCCCCAGGGCGAAGGGAAGTCCTTCGGGTTGTCCAGGTACTGCTGCGGAGTCACCTGCTTGCCGGGCTCCGTTTCGACTACGTTCCCGGCCGGGTCCGCGAGCAGCCAGGGCTCGCCCTTGAACAATTCAGGGAAGTCACGGTAGTCGGCAATGGTGGCGCGGCGCGGCGTCCGAAATTCCAGCTCGACCGGACGACCGTCGAGATAGCGATAGGCGACCTTCAGGCAGAGTGACTTGCCATCGGTGAACACGCTGTGGCCGTCGTGTGTCATCAGGCTGATTTTTCCGAACAGCTTCTCCTGCTGTTCGGTGGGCAGCTTGTAGTCGCCGGTCAGGTTCGCAATCGCGAGCTGGTAGTAGTGCTCACGCTCGTCCTTCGTCATCTGAAGCAGATAGTGGGCCGTGTCTTCAAGAAATGCGCCTGGGCCGACGTTCTCGCCACTGCCCTCGGCAATGACGAGATTGCCGGGTGCATCACGCAGGCCCCACTTTTCGCCACTGCCGTCAAACAACTTGCGGGAGGCGCGATAGTCCAGCAGCGTCGCTTCGTGCAGTGCGGAGGCGTCTCCGCGGAACTCCCCGCCGTCGAGGGTCCGGTATGCGTCATCCGACTGGTTGACCAGCGACTGGTCATCGCGCGTCACCCACACCTGTCCCTTGTCGGCACTCTGAACGTAGAAGCGCGGCCCGCCCAAAACCACCGCCTCAATGTCGTGCGGCCAGAATGAGCTCATGCCCTCGGCCAGAATCAGCAGCAGCATGCCGATGATCATCACGATGCCGGTTGCAACAGCGCCGCCGGAAAGCCAGACCCACGGCTCGCCTTTTACGCGCCGCTTGCCGATTCGAAGGTTGGGCTGGGACTTTGCCACTTACAACCTCGACAGTTTCTTCCGCAG
The DNA here is from genome assembly GCA_020425605.1 of Planctomycetota bacterium. GTDB lineage: Bacteria > Planctomycetota > UBA8742 > UBA2392 > UBA2392 > JACKID01. The sequence continues at coordinate 30,745 of JAGQRH010000038.1, forward strand.
GCGAATACGCACGCCCTCGGCTACGGTGTTGATCACAAACGTCATGCAGAACAGCAGGAATCCCGCCAGGAACAACGTGCGGTACAGCGTTCCGCCTTGCGGCGCCTCTGGCATCTCGATGGCGATTGCGGCCGCAAGGCTGCGGAAGCCGCTCAGAGGCTGGAAGTCAGTCACCGGTGTGCCGCCGGCGGCCATGACGACGATCATGGTCTCGCCCAGCGCCCGACCGAGGCCGATTACGATGCCGGAAAAGATGCCGGCGACCGCAGCAGGCATCACAACACGCATGGTGGTCTGCCAGCGAGAAGCGCCGCAGGCCAGGCTGGCCGCGCGCAGCTGGTTGGGCACGCTGTTCAGCGCGTCTTCGGCAATGGTGTAGATGATGGGGATGACGGCAAAGCCCATGGCAAAGCCGACGATCATTGAGTTGGACTGCTCGAACTTCCAGCCTTCGGGACCAGTGATCCAGCGGCGGAAGTCCGCCACGCGGCCGGCAGTCGGGTGATCGTAGCTGAAGAACATCCACTCGACGGGATGAGACAGCAGCATGGCCAGCAACAGACCGCCCCCCAACAGGGTGCAGGCTAGCAAGAGCGAGAACAAGGCATCCACAGCAACCGCGCGCAACCCGCCCTTGTACTCGCCCTCCAGCTTGCCGCGCAGTGTGTCGATGGGCCCAGGTTTGTCCTTCTTCGGAAGCCTGGCCATCACCTTCTTCGCGCCAAACCCAAGCAGCAGCGCGAGCGGCAGCGTCATCAGCACGACCAAAAGGCTGTGGCCGCCCGGTATCCACCAGCCCTGCGGCAACTCCATGCCGTTGACTTCCGTCGGGCGGGGAAGCTCCTTGCCGCCGTCTGTCCAGGTGCGGAAGCTTCCTGTGTCCAGGTCTGCTGAGGCGACATCGTTGAGCGGATGAAACGTAACCGGATCGATCTGCGATGGATTGGCGCCTTCGACGGCCGGGAACAGCACGGTCTCTGCACGCGGGCCGACAAACGAGCTGATCAGGATGCCGGAGAACAGCAGGACAAACAGCAGGATCGTGCTGCGCACATGCCCGAACTTTCCTATGAAACTGGGCGGACAGCGCTGCCACAACCAGCCGAATGTCATGAACACGGCAGGCACGATGACGAGCGCGCAGAGAATCGTCGTCATCATCGGCGCAGCTTTCGGCGCGAAGTAAAGCGCAGCC
>JAGQRH010000039.1 GCA_020425605.1 Planctomycetota bacterium
CAATTTCTTCGAAACCGAATTTGGCTGCGCCGGCCCGAGTCGGGTCGAGGCGCATTCCCGACGGCACCGCAGCATCGTCAGAAGAGAAGTCGTCAGTTGGACCGCGGCGAGATGCCATCCGTATTCCTGGCAGCTGTCTGTGTTGATTCCCTGGTGCACTACCTGCATTTCACTTTACTCAACCCGGCGGCGGAAGATGTAGACCGTATTGCCGATCTCCACTCGGTCGCCGACGCGAAGCTCGTGCGCGCCCTGGATCCGTACGTCATTCACCAGCACGCCGTTGCTGCTTCCCAGATCTTCAAGCATGAACCGTACGCCCTGCCGCATAACAGTGGCGTGCTTGCGCGAAACGCTGGTGTCGTCCGTGATTTGAATGTGGCAGCTCTTGTCGCGCCCAATCACGAAATGGTCGCCGAGCAGCGGATGGACCGATGCGTCGCGGCCGTCAACGATGCGCACCAGCGTCGCCAATGCGGGTGATTGATGGGTCGGTTCGCCGACTTCCGGCGTGGGTTTGGCCACTCGATCGGTGCCGAAGTCCTGGTTGCCTCTTCTCGCCATAGCTGAATTGTACCCAACCTGCGCACGAACGGCAAAGCTGGCTCTTATATGCATTCAGTTCGGTTGGTGCATTGGACTTGGGCCGGTATACTGGTCGCCCCAACTTTCAGGAGCTCAACGTGGCTGACGACAAGAAGAAGAAAAAGTCCGGCGGCATTGGGAGCGTCATCAAGTTGCTTCTGGTGCTGATCGTAGTGGCCGTGGTCGCCTTCGTCGGATACGGCTTTACGCTCGAATCAAAGCCGCATTTTGAACGCTCGGTGGTGATCAAGGCCGATGCGGATGACGTCCACGAATGGGTCGGCGACCTAAAGAAGTGGGATGAATGGGGCCCCTGGCGCGATGAAGATCCGTCCATCAAGTACACATACACAGACAAGACCGACGAAGTCGACAGCAAGATGAGCTGGACGATGAAGGACGGCAAGGGCGCGCTTTGGATCACCAGGACCGACCCGAAGAATGGCGTGTGGTACAAATTCCAGTGGGAAGAGTACGAGCCCACGGATGGCTACGTGAAGTACGAGGAGCAGGAAGACGGTAACGTGAAGGTGACGTGGGCCTTTGATTCAGATGTCGGCATGAACCTGCCTATGCGCAACGCCATGCACTTCGGGCGCGATGCGATGGAAGACATGTTTCAGAAGGGCCTCGACAAGCTGAAGAAGAAGGTCGAAGAAAATTAGGTCCCCAAGTTGTCACATCAGGGCGCGGCTTGCCGCGCCCTTTTCTCTTGCAACCCGCGCCCGTTCACGTGCATGAGCATTCACAATGCAATGCAACGCAGGCGTACGCCGCAGTCGCGAAAGTGGAAGGAGCATCGGCGCAAAGGCAAGAAGTCACTGCTCTGGGGCAAGGGTCGTCTCAAGAAATGGACTCGGCTCAAGCGCAAGACCAGCCGGCGCGAACGAACCGTAGTGAAACGACAACTTCATCGAGCGTGCTTGCTCCGCGGCGCCGACTTTGACTCAGTTGTCTTCGGGCAGATTCGACCGAAACGCCGGGCCACGTACCGCTCTCTGAGAAGCGACCACATCTCGGCGCGCATCAGATCCGGCAGAATCAGGTTCAAGGCAGCACGTACGGCAGCGTTCGTGGCCAACCGCTTTCTCGATTGAGGCCTAGCGGGCTGTCTTTTCGTGTACGTACTCAACCAGAGCTTTGACGTTGTCGACTGGCGTCTTGGGCAAGATGCCGTGGCCGAGGTTGAAGATATGGCCGTCGTGGTTTGCGGCCGCGTCCAGCACGTCCTGGGCCTTGGCCAGCACCACGTCGCGCGGGGCGAACAACGTGACCGGGTCGAGGTTTCCCTGCACGGCCCTGGCGCCGATCTCCCAGCCGCGCTGCAGCGGCGTATGCCAGTCGATGCCGAGCACGTCCGGCTTGGACTCCATGATGGCGCCCAGAAGCGTGGCCGTGCCCGTGCCGAAGTAGATCACCGGCACGGAATAGGGGTCTGGCTCCCGCAGGGTGCCTGACCCCTTTTCCGGCGAATACCCCTGAACTGCCTTGATGATGCGCTTCACGTGTGGCAGCACGTACATGCGGTAATCGGCCGGGCTGAGGCAGCCGACCCACGAGTCGAACAACTGAACGGCGTTCACGCCCCACTCAATCTGCGCGCGCAGGTACTCAATCACCTGGCCGGAGAGCTTTTCCATCAGCACGCTCCACGCGCCCGGGTCGCTGTACATCAGCGTCTTGGCGTGGATGTAGTTGCGCGAGCCGCCACCCTCGATCGCGTAGGCCGCGAGCGTGAACGGCGCGCCGGCGAACCCGATCAGCGGGATGTCGGGCGGCAGCTCCTGGCGGATGATCTTGATGGCCTCGCCAACGAAGGGCATCGACTGGCGCGGGTCCTGCTCAAGCAGCGCGTCAATGTCCGCGGCCGTGCGCACCGGGTTGTGAATCTTCGGGCCTTCGCCTTCTTCATAGGAGAGTTGCAGGCCCAGCGGCTCCAGGATCGGCAGGAGGTCGGCAAACAGGATCGCGGCGTCCACGCCGAGAATGCGCTGGGCATCCAGCGTGACCTTTGCCGCCAGCTCCGGCGTCTTGCACAGCCCGAGGAAATCGGTCTGCGCGCGAACGTCGCGGTACTCCTGCATGTAGCGCCCGGCCTGCCGCATCAGCCACACAGGCGTGCGGTCAACGGGCTCGCCTCGGCAAGCCTTCAGGAAGCGTGAATTCATCAGTGATTCAGTCATTGATGCAGACCATAGAAAGTGTGGGTCGCGGCGTCACTCCGGCTTCATCTCTGGCTCTAGGTCGACGCCGAGTCCGTCGGCCAGCCGATTGAGGTGATTAAAATATCCGATGATCTGGGCCGCGCTGACGATCTGCTCTTCCGACCAGCCCGCGGCCTTCAGCCCCTCGACGTCCTCGCGCGTGCACTTGACGGGCGTCAGCGTCAGCTTCTCGGCCCACTCGCATAGGGCCTTGTGCTGCTCATCGAGCTTACTCGTTCGAAAGCCGTCAAGAATCTCCTTTGCCAGGACGTCGTCACGCGACATCGTCGCCAGGTCTTCGGCGTGGGCCAGCGCTCAGTAGACGCAGCCGTTGATCTTGCTGACCACCGTGGCCAGTAGCTCGCGCACCCAGCGGCGCAGCGGGCCTTTGCCGTGCATCACGTTGGTATAGAACACCATCGTCGCGTCGAGCGCCTCCGGCGTCAGCGACTGGATGCGCAGGATGTTGAAGATCTTGCCCGCGCGCGCCAGCCCCATGTCGTAGTGCTTCTTGACCAACCCGTCGGCTTCTTCGGGTTTGACCTGCCGTACGTATGCCACGTTCACCTCGGCTCCCACAGTATTTCCAAACCGTTCGACAACCATCGGGCAGACCGACTTTTGTTCGTGGCACGGAGCATCCCGGCGTTGTGGTCTGCGACACCGGGAATACAATACCGACCAGTCAGTCGTTATTGAGCTGAGGTAGCCGTGCAGGTTCTCGACGACGAAAAACGCAGACGCATCCAGTCCGCTGCCGCGCGCATGTTCGCCAGCCGCCACTTTCACGAGGTCCGGCTTGACGACATCGCGGCCGAGGCGGGCGTGGGCAAGGGCACCGTCTACACCTACTTCAAGAGTAAGGAGGATCTGCACCTCGCCATCCTCTTCGACGGCTTTGTGGCGCTGGTGGACGGACTGAAGTCCGAGCTTGAGGACGACTCCAAAACACCGGCCGACGGCATTGAGGCGATCGTGCGCGGCATTGCCGACTACGCCTACGCCCATCCCCACGTCTTTGGGCTGATGCGCACACTTGAAGCGCGCGGCACCAAGCCGCCGAAGTGGATCGCGAAGCGCAATGAGCTGCTGGGATTGATTGAACGCGTGATCCGCCGCGGCATCAAGTCCGGTGAATGGCATGACCCCCACCCGGAATGGACCGCTAACTATGTGCCCGCGATGGTTCGCTCGGTGCTGCTGTTCGGCACACCGCCAAAGAACGCCGAGACGCTGGTTCGCCACACAGTACAGCTACTGCTCAACGGACTTCAAAAGCACGCATGACACAGGAGAACGCCATGGCCGAAGAAACTCAGACGCCAACCGACCAGCCGGAGCCCAAGAAGCGCTCCAAGCGCTCGGTAGCGCTCATCGTGATGGGGATCGCACTGCTGATCGGCGCGGGAATCGGCGTACCCTACTATCTGCATTCACTCGCCTTTGAAACGACGGATGATGCGTTCGTGGAAGGCGACGTCGTGCCTCTGTCGTCACGCGTGCCCGGCTACGTCAGCGCCATCCACGTCAAGGACAACCAGTGGGTTGAATCCGGCACCATCCTCGCCGAGATCGACCCTACCGGCTTCCAGGTTCAGGTAGACCTCGCAAAGGCAAACGTCGCGATCGCCGAGGCGGCCGTCGGCACGGCCGAGGCTCAGTTGGAATCCGCCCGCAAAATGCTCGCGCAGGCCCACACCGACATCGCCGTAGCAGAGGCAGACGCGAGCCAGGCGGCCTCGGAGGCCATGGTCGCGCAGACCCAGCTCGCCCAGGACCAGGCAGACCTCGCACGCATCAAGCAACTGTCCGAAACCACGGCCGTCAGCAAGCAGCAGGTTGCCCACGCCGAAGCCGCCGTGCACACCCGCGAGGCGCAGCTTGATGCCGCGAACCAGACGACCGCGATGAAGCAGGCCGAAGTCAATCGCGTAAGGGCAGCCGAAGGAGTTGCGGAGGGCGCAGTCGCCGAGCGCGCATCACAGGTTACGGAGGCGAAGCTGCGCGTCGACGCGGCCAAGGCGCAACTTGCGACGGCCGAGCTGGCACTCGCGCACACCAAGATCTTTGCGCCGGTCGCCGGCACCGTGACCACTCGCGGGATTGCCCTCGGCGCGTGGGTCCAGCCGGGCCAGGTGCTGCTGGCCGTGGTGCCGCCCGATGTCTGGGTGGTCGCCAACTTGAAGGAAACACAGCTGGCAAACATCCAGGTGGGCCAGAGTGTCGAGATCAGCATCGACGCGTATCCCGGCAAAACCTTCGCCGGGCACGTCGACAGCATTCAGCCCGGCACCGGCTCGCGTTTCAGCCTGCTGCCTGCCCAAAACGCCACCGGCAACTACGTAAAGGTCGTACAGCGTGTGCCGGTAAAAATCGTGCTCGACAACTCCAATGAGGTGAAATCGCTGCACCTCGTGCCGGGCATGTCGGCCGTACCCGAGATTGCCATCAAGAACATCCCCAAGCCCGTACACCGCTAAACCATGGACCAGGCTGAGTACCCTACCGGCGCACGCAAGTGGATCATCGCCCTGACGGTGGTATTCGGCTCATTCATGGCCGTCATGGACATCAGCGTAGTGAACGTCGCCATGCCGCACATGATGGGCAGCTTCGGCGCGAACCTGTCGGAAATCACCTGGGTCGCTACCGGCTACTCCATCGCCGAGATCATCATGCTGACGATGGCCGCATGGTGGAGCACGCTGCTCGGTCGCAAACGTCTGTACGTTGGCTCGTTCATTCTGTTCACCGTCGGCTCCGCGCTGTGCGGCACGGCGACGACCTTCAGCCAGATGATTGTATACCGCGTGATCCAGGGCATCGGCGGCGGCACATTGATCCCGGTCAGCCAGGCCATTCTGCGAGAGTCCTTTCCGCCCCAGGAGCAGGGCATGGCGATGGCCGTCAACGGAATGGGCATCGTGCTCGCGCCCGCAATCGGCCCGGTGCTTGGCGGCTGGCTGACGGACCACTTCGGTTGGCCGTGGATTTTCTACATCAACGTACCGATCAGCATCGTCGGCATTCTCATGGTCATGGCGTTCGTGTTCGACCCGGCCTATCTGCGCCGTGGCGTCAAGAGCATCGACTGGGGCGGCATCGCACTGCTGACGATCGGGCTGACGCTGATGCAGCTGGTTCTGGAGCGCGGCGAACAGGAGGACTGGTTCGAGTCGAGTTGGATCGTGGCGGGCAGCATTGCGACGGTGCTGTCGATCGTCGGGCTGGTCGTGTGGGAATTGATGATCAAAGAGCCGATCATCGACTTTCGATTACTAAAGAACATCCCGTTGACCGTTGGCTCGTTGATCGGGCTGGTGTTCGGCGTTGGCTTATTCGGCACGACGTTCCTGCTGCCTGAGTTCACGCAGCACATGCTCGGCTACTCTGCCTACGAAGCGGGCCTTGTGCTGCTGCCGCGTGCGATTGCGCTGTTCATTTTCATGCCGGTGGCCGGCGCGCTCTACAAGCACGTAGATGCGCGCATCCTGATCATCACTGGCATCGCATTGATTATCTGGTCAAGCTACGGACTCTCCGAGCTCTCGCTCAGCCACGGGTTCTGGGACCTCGTGCCGATCCTGGTAGTCATGGGAGCCGGCATGCCGTTCATGTTCGTGACCATGACAACCGTCGCGCTGAGCACGGTGCCCCGTGAAGACATGACACAGGCATCCGGCATTTACACTCTGACGCGGCGCGTCGGTGGCAACATTGCATATGCGCTGGTCGCGACGATTGTCGCGCACCGCTCACAGTTTCACCGCTCACATCTGGTCGAGAACATCAACGAGATGAGCCAGAACTATCAGCAGTTTCACGGCGCGACGACCGCTGCGCTCGTAGACCATGGCATGACCAACCAGGCCGCGCCTCAGGCCGTGCTCGGAATCGCCAACAACATGGTCAACCAGCAGGCGACCATGTTGTCCTACAACGACGTCGCGTGGGTGATGGCCGGGCTGTTTCTGCTGGCGCTGCCGTTGGTGTTCCTGCTGCCTCGACCACCCAAAAAGAAACCAGGGCCGGCGCCGGGCCACTAGCTCAAGAACCGGATAACCACCTGCCCGGCCACAGTAACGATCACGCTCGCCACGGCGAATGCTGCCGCATAGCTGACTGCGGGCTCGTTGCTGTCACTTGCGCGTTTGACGGCGCCAAGTGCAGCGCTGCTGGTCATGCCGCCGCACACGCTGCCCCATACGTCAACCGGCCGCAGCTTCAACAGAAACCGGCCGAGCGTAAGCGACATCAGCACGGGCAGCATGGTCACCAGCGCGCCCGCGACGATCACCTGCCAGAGAATGAAGCTCATTCCATCGTGCAGGGCGTGGCCGGCGGCGAGGCCGGTTTCGCCAACGAACAACAGGACACCCAGGTCGCGAACCAGGTGGCGGGCGGCGCGCGGAACATTGGCGGTGAAGCCGCTGAACTGACGCGCCCAGGACAGGACGACACCGACGATCAGCAAACCGCCCGCCTGACCCATGCTGAAATCAAGCCCGAGAGGGCGGAGGTGGATGCTGCCAAGCAACAGGCCGAGCAGGATTCCACCTGCATAGATCGCGATATCAGTTGTCTGGCTGCTCGGCTCGAACCGGCCAAGCTCGCGGGCCACAGCGCGAACGGCGTCACTTTGCCCGATGACTTCCACGACGTCGTGTCGCTGCAGCACTACTTCCGCCATCGGCTCAATCACTTCGTGGCCACGCTCGATTTTCTGGATCATGCAGCGGTAGCGGCCCATCAGGTTGAGGTCCTTCAGCGCCTTTCCCGAAACGGCCTTTGAGGAGACATGAACGCGCCGGGGTGCGGGAAGGCGCTCGCGTAATTCGGCGTCGTAGACTTCCTCTCCGATCAGACCTTCGAAGGCCTGCAACTCATCCAGGCGACCGACCACGAGCAGATGGTCACCTACCTGCAGCTCCGTAGTCGCACCTGCAATCAGGACTTCCTCGCCTCGATGCACGCGCGAGATAAAGCAACCGGTCCGGTGAGTCAGGTCGAGCTCTTTCAACGGCTTGCCGCAAACGTCCTGTTTGCAGACCTCGAACGCGCGCGTCAGCTCAGGGGCCCCTCGCCGGTGAATGCGCGTTCGCCCGCGGTCGTCAGTGCTTTCTTCCTCGCTGAGGGTTCCCTTGCTCAGGTCCGTCTTTGTCAATCGTGGCAGAATCTGGATCATCAGGACCAGACCCACGAGTCCGAACGGATAGGTCAGCGCAAACGAAACGGACAGGTGGGCCGCGTCCCTGGCCTCCTCGGACGCGGCGGCATATGTCGGCGCGCTGGTGAGGCCACCCGCCAGAACACCGGCCGTCGTTGACGAATCAAAGCCGAACACAGCAGCTGAGGCGACTGCAAGCGCCACCGCGAAGACGACGACGGAGCAGCCCACGGCCACGAACTTCCAGCCACGCGCCGCCCGCAGACTGCTGAAGAATTGCGGCCCCGCATCGAAGCCCACGGAATAGATGAACAAGGCGAAGCCGAAAAAACCGACCGTGAGCGAAGGCTTTGTGCCGCCGTAAATGGACTCAACGGTCAGCCCGAGGTAGCCGCAAAGCAACGCGATCCCCAGCGTCCCGCCGGCCGGCCCGGCCGAGATGCCCTTCCACTGCAATCGCCCCAGCAGGTAGCCGCAGGTGACGACAAGCATCAGCCCCGACAAAGGCACCTGCTTCAACGACTCAAGAGCCCATTCAATCACGCCAACCCCGCCCGTATTGCCGCGAGACTAGTGGTTCATGACTACCCTGAAAAGGCTACTGAAGCTCGGAGGCGCGGCTGGAATTCCAGCTTTCGCCGTAGCCGATCGCGGCGTGCCCGGCCGTCGGCGCCACGGTGCGGCGGCGCTTGATGTGATAGTGGACAGCAAACATGGCGGCCCAGCCGATGAACGCATACGCGAACATCACCAGAATCAGCCCCCAGGGTGTCGGGTCGTTTGCCATGCAGGCAGGATAGCACTCGGTACCGCAGCGGCAAACGTCGCCTCGAATTTGTGTGGTCGCCGGCTGCCACGATTCCTTGTGGTTTCGAGGCGGACACACCCCCACCGCATCCATTGCGACACAGCGTGACGCTTCCGTGGCGATCCGGAACCGCCGGGGAGTGTCGCACGTACCGGTATGTTTCCTTTGCGCGGTCATCGCGTGCCTTGGCTTCTCCCCAAAGGGGGCGGGATGGTCCCGCCCCCGCGGGAGAACCGGGGCGACAACGCACAGGGAGTGAACCCATGGCAAAGAAGAACAAGGATGAGGCGAACGTACTCTCTCTGACCTCAGAGAAAGAGAAGGCCTTGCAGAATGCGCTGGCGGGAATCACCCGCAGCTTCGGCGACGGAGCGATCATGCGCATGAGCGAACAGTCACGAAAGAACATCGACGTGATCCCGACGGGCAGCCTCGCGGTGGATGTCGCACTCGGAGTAGGTGGGCTGCCTCGCGGCCGCATCGTGGAAATCTACGGGCCCGAATCGAGCGGCAAGACAACCCTCGCGTTGCAGGCAATTGCCAACGCGCAGAAACTTGGCGGCACGGCCGTACTGATCGACGCCGAGCACGCCTTTGATCCCCAATACGGGCGCAAGCTCGGCATCGACATGGAGAAGCTGTACGTCAGCCAGCCCGACTACGGCGAGCAAGCGCTGGATATCGCCGAATCGCTGATCCACAGCAATGCAGTCGACATCATCGTTGTCGACAGTGTTGCGGCACTGGTACCGAAGGCCGAGCTCGAAGGCGAAATGGGCGACCAGCAGATGGGGCTGCTTGCTCGCATGATGAGCAAGGCACTGCGCAAGCTCACGGCGGCAAGTAACCGCTCACGCACTTGCCTCGTGATGATCAACCAGGTGCGTGAAAAGATCGGCGTCATGTTCGGCAACCCCGAGACCACCACCGGTGGACGTGCGCTGAAGTTCTTTGCCAGCCAGCGCATCGAAGTACGCCGGACCGCCCAGATCAAGGAAGGCGATGAAAGCGTCGGCGTGGGCGCGCGCGTGACCATCGTGAAGAACAAGCTGGCGCCCCCGTTCAAGCGATGCGAAGTCGAGATCTACTTCGGCCGCGGCATCAGCTACCTGAACGACCTGCTGAATTTCGGTGTGCAGCTTGGGCTGGTGCAGCGCAGCGGCAACTGGCACAGCTTCGGCGACGTCAAGCTCGGCAACGGCAAAGGCAACGCACTCGAATTCCTGCGCGACAAGGCCAACCTCGACGTCTTCAAGAAGCTCGAGATCGAGGTCAAGGCCGCGCTCTTTCCTCCACTGGAGGAAGAAGCACCAGCAACCACCGAAGTGGCCTAGCAAGGCCACCCGCAGCAGGCCGGGAGCGCCCTTCCCTCCCGGCCTGTCTTCGCGGGGCAGTTACGTTGTACCAGGAGCGGTGGTAGAGTCCGCGCCATGAAGATTCCCTACTATCAGGTGAACGCATTCACGGAACTGCTGACAGGCGGCAACCCCGCCGGTGTTTGCCTGCTCGATAAATGGCCGAAAGACCGCAAGCTGCAGGAAATCGCGGCGTCGCACCTGTTGCCTGAGACCGCCTTTGTCGTTCCCGGCGAGCCAAAGCTGCGCTGGTTTACGCCAAGCACTGAAGTTGACCTGTGCGGCCACGCGACACTGGCAACGGCGCACGTGCTGTTCTACCACCGTGGCGAGAAGGCCAGGGAAGTTGTTTTCGAGACCCGCAGCGGCGAGTTGAAAGTCTGCCGCAAGGGCGACGGATATGAGATGGACTTCCCATCCAAAGAGTACGTGACGATCCGCCCGCCCGCCGGCCTGACATCGGCACTTGGCGCGGCGCCCAACCAGGTCGCCGACGGGCACTACCTTATGTGCGTGCTTCAGGATGAAGAGGCAGTGCGCGAGTTGAACCCCGACCTGCGCGAGCTTGAGCTGATGCACGCGCACGCCGTAATGGTCACGGCCAAGGGCGACGACGTGGACTTCGTTTCGCGTTTCTTTGCGCCGCGCATGGGCGTGCCTGAAGACTACGCAACGGGCTCAGCCCACTGCATGCTTGCTCCTTACTGGGCCGAACGCACGGGCAAGAAGAAACTGAAGGCGCGCCAGTTGTCCGTCCGAAGCGGCGAGCTCGAGTGCGAAGTGAAGGACAAGCGCGTGCTGCTGCGCGGCAAGGCCGTCACGTTCATTGAAGGTGAATTGAGCGCGTAGGAACGATGCTTGCAGCGCCCGTGATTCAGGAGCATGGGGCGGGCGACGCAAGCGTTATGCTTACGGCCTGTGAACGATCTCAACCCAGTCGATTTCGATCTGCGCGCGCCCGTCTTCCGGGTGAAGCTGGAAGAACTTCAGCTCCATGCCAGGCTGCGCCTTCTGTGATGGGTCAAGAGTCTTGAACAGCTCGGCCAACGGCAACTCGATTTCAATCCACTCGCCCCCCTGCAGGGTGCCGAGCTTGTTGCGCCAGTTGTCGTCGGCAACCGTGCCGAACTGCAGGATCAGCTCGCAGGATTTCTTGAGACGCACTCGGAACCGGACCACGTCGCCGGCCTGCAATCTGTGCGGCTCGCGCAGGTAGAAGCCGATGCCGGTATCGCTGTCCGTATCGCCGGAAAGGAGGCCGTCAGCTATCACGCCGCCGAACACTCCCTTGGGCGCATCATCCATCTCTTCGCGCAGCAGCAGTCGCTGTGGCGTGTCTTTCAGGAAGCGGAACTCGCGCTGCACGTCTTCCCATGTGATGTTTTTGTCGCGGCCGAAACCATCCTTCTCAAGCCTCGCCTGGAAGCCGGCCATCAGGAAGTCTTCGCCTGCACTGACTCGCCCGCCGACACAGAACACATCCATGCCGTGCAGGCGTTCTTCAAGCACTGCAATCCCGGCGATGGAGGCGCTGATTTCGTCCTTGCTGACCGTCAGCGGCATGGCCGTGTCGGCGTAGATCGCCCCGTCGTTGAGCGCGATGCGGATGGCCGTGGCCTCACCACCGAACGTAATCTCACCGTCGAGGCGCAAAAGAGAACCGTCAACCAGAGTGAACTCAGCCGAGCCCTTGGGCTTGATGCGGTCACCTGCGCGCACCGTGTATTCGTCGCCAGCCTTGAAGCGTTCTTCTTCAATCCACTTGCCTGATTCGTTCTGACGGGAGACACGCAAGGATTCGGCTTTCCACGCCACCGCCAACACAGCGAGTTCGGTGCTGCCTGGCGTTTCCTTTTTCGGCTCGGCGACAGTCGGCCCCTTGGGATTCGGCCACGACTCCGGTGGATCGGTGAGTCCTGGATCTTTCGGCAGCGGTGAGGTCGGCCCCTTGGGATCGTCGCCGGAAACCTGGTCGTCCGGCTTCGGCCGCGGGATGATCGGAGCCGGGATCTGATCGGGCTGCGCCTTCGGAAGCTCTGGCGCCGGCAAAGGCTCACTGTCCGGGTCAGGCGCTGCCTCCTCGCCGCCTTCCGGTGAGGGCTGCGGCTCGGGCTTCGGCCGTGGCGCGCGCGGTGCGACGTCGGGCAGAGGGTGCTTCGGCTTCTCCGCCTGCTCGTTGACTCTCTGCTGCTGATTGAATCGGCCTGGCAGGAAGTTGACCAGCGAGTAAGTCGCAACGCCGGCCGCCAGCAACACGGCCGCTGCTGCCGCCCATGGCTCCCACCTGGGGGTACGGCGCGGCGGTGGAATCACTCGACGGGGCTTGCCGTAGACGGCACGCAGTACACGCTCGCTCAGGTCCGTATCCGGCCCCAGCTCGTCGCGTAGTTGCGCCTCAAGGTAGCGCTCGGAAAGTTGTTCACGGTCTTCGGTCATGCCTGTGGGTCTTCCCCTACTTGTTTGCGAATGCACTCCCGCAATTTGTCTTTCGCACGGCGCATGAGTGTCTTCGCGCCCTCCGGCTCCATGCCGGTTGCGAAGCCGATCTCTTCGCGCGACGCGTTCTCGCCGTAGCGCAGCTTGAGTGCCAGGCGCGCGCGATCACTGAGCTTGGCGAGGCAGTTGCGCAAAGCCCGGCGGTACGTCTCGCCGTCATCGTCGCGCTCTTCCTCATGCCAGGCGGCCTCCAGCACGTCTTCTTCCGGCAGCCTCACTTCGCGGCGCGTCTTGCGCAGCCACATGAAGTAGAAGTTGCGCGCCGTCGTGCGCAGATACGCCGAGGTTGCCTTGCGGTCTCTGATTTCAAAGTCGGCATCGATGGTGGCGACGAATGTATCCTGGGCCATGTCCTGGGCCAGTTCGTCGTCGCAACCAAGGAAACGCAGGTACCGCAGCAGCGCCGACTGGTGCTCTTTGACCAGCCCCTCAATGTCGACGGCACCGCGCACCTGAACCCCCAATGAGGAAGAGAAGGCAATGGGGTCATTCTATCTCTGATTTCGGCCGGACACCCGTTTTCGCTTGCGGAATCAGACTTGGCGGGGGATCGTTAAGTTGCGTAGATATGTCAGATACGAACACGAAAATCCGCCGCTGGGGCCTAGATCACGCACAACTCCGTGCGGAGCTTGAGCTTATACGCGACAAGTACGCCGACGAAGATGACTTTGAGGAAGCGCTGGAGCGCCTCTACGCCGAGCTAGCGGCCATAGAAGACTTCCGAAACAGGGTCATCGAACCACCCAAGTGGGAATAGCGACTCCCGGCCGCAAGTCCTACCGCGAAGCTGTCGCGGAGTCCTGCAGTGCAAGGGCTCAGGCAGTGAGTTCCCGCAGACCGTAAAGCGGTGTGGGATCGCCAGCGGGCACCACGAGATGGGTCAACGCATTTTCTTCGAATGAGGATTCTCGTCGCAGCGCCCATAGGGAACGCCCGGCACTTGCCGGTAGACAGGGCGGATCTGCAGCCTCCGGACCGTCCGCCCCGGAACGACGGGAGGCGCAGCCAGTTGCGCGTTGAATGACTTGCCGCAGCAGCGACACGAACCCGGCGTATGGAACGGGAAGCCGCTCCGAAATCCGGCCAGATCCTCGCTGCAGTACGGGCACTTGGTCAGGTTTCCGAGGTAGGCCGGAACGGCAATCAGCATGGCAATCATGATCAGATAGACGACACCGGCCACCGCTCCACCCGGTAGCGATGCGCAACGGGCGAGCGCAACGCCGGCCAGAACCAGCAGGCACGCGGACGGAATCGCCAGCAGACAAACCAGGCGTGCGCGGTCAAATCCACGCGTGAAGCTCCGACCGGTCTGCCGTTCCAGGCGTTGGGACTGATCACCAAACTGCTGCGCCTGTCTCTGCCGGGTCAGGTCCCTTAGCACATCCTGCAACGACTGCCCGGTGCTGCATCGGCGTCGCGGAAAGGGCGAATCATTACAAGTAGGCTGAGGCGGCCGTTGAGGTGAAGCAGGTCGCACACGGATCAAGCCATCTGTCGGCATCCGGTACATGGCCTAAGTCTACCACGCCCATAGTCGGATCGGGTTACACACGCCGGTCCTTGTTGTAACTGACCCGGCGCGAGCTTCAGCGTAGATATGCAGCCCAAGGAGAATGACATGGAATGGGTTGAATTGCTGATCTATGGAATCGCGTTTGTATTGAACGTGCTGTTCGGTTGGCTTGGGGCGCGCTGGGTTGCACGCAAGGGCTACCCGGAGTGGCGCACCGCCGTGTGGATGAGCTCGATCTTCCTGGGCTTCGTGGTCCCGCTGATCATCATCTCGGCAATTCCGGGACGGGCCCGCCCGGTTCCGCGTCGCAACCTGCAGCGCAGACTGCCGAACGCGCGTATGCCGCTGCCTCGCCAGAGAGACCCTGTCGAAGTTTCGTAAACGGGGTTAGCGCTTCTTGCGCGGCTTGGCCTTGCGGGTCGGAGCTTTCCTGGTCGGTTTCTTTGCTGTAGTCTTCGCAGCCCGTTTTGCCGGCTTTGACTTCTTCGGACTGGCGGCCTTCTTCTGTGTTTTCTTCGGCGCCTTCTGCTTTGCAGCTGCCTTCATCTTGCGCTTCGCCGGTGCTTTCCTGGCGGCTTTGGCTTTGCCGCGCAGGTTGATCGCCAGCGGGTGGCGGGGTTGGTACATTCCCATTGGCCCCCCACCGGGCAATTCGAAGGTGGTGAGCAGCCCGAAGCCTGCGTCCTGCACCGGCGCGCATTGCACGCCCTTCTTCTCGAGCGCCGCCACAGCTTTCTTGATGTCGTCCACCATCATGTAGAGCTGATGGGATTGCGTGTCGCCCGGCATGATCGGATGGACGCCGACTTCGCTGGGCGGCAGCTTGAAAATCAGCCAGCCG
Organism: Planctomycetota bacterium; assembly: GCA_020425605.1. Classification (GTDB taxonomy): domain Bacteria; phylum Planctomycetota; class UBA8742; order UBA2392; family UBA2392; genus JACKID01. The sequence continues at coordinate 14,976 of JAGQRH010000039.1, forward strand.
CCGTGCGCATCCACGAACGGCCACTCGAACACATCACGGAAGAACGCGCGCACCTTCTCAGCGTCGTGGGCGTAAATCAGCGCGTGCATTCCAATGAACATGGAAAAAGACTAGGCGTCGTGCCGCTGCCTGGCAAGCCCTGCTAGGTGGAAGCGCGAAGCCGCATTGCCGCCCGAGCCTCACGCCACGACAACATACGCCGATCGACCTCGTCCCAGAGCTTCAACCGCATGCAGCGCCAGATATCTGTTGGGCGAAGCGTGGTCACGTGGGCGTGCTGTAGTTGAGGGATACCCTCCATCGCCTCGCGGAGGCGATAGAACGGGATCGTCGAATTCAGGTGGTGCACGTGGTGATAGCCGATGCTGCCGGTGCACCAGTCCAGGAAGCGGTTGAGACGCATGAAGCTGGTCGAGCGCAGTGACGCCTCGGCGCGCGTCCACTCACCGGGTGGAAGAACTTCCATCTCGGGGAAGTTGTGCTGCGCATAGAACAGGTACGCGCCAAGCATGGCCGCAATACTGTACGGCAGCCAGAACGCGAAGAAGGCCGTCCAGGGGCCGCCGACCCACCACAGCAGCGCGATCAGGCCGGCATGCACAAGTACCGAAACGCCGGATGTCCAATGCTTGATCGGGTTGCGGAAGAACGGCTCAAGCGTGTTGCTGAACAGGAATACAGTGACATAGGCCAGAACCATCGTCAGCGGATTGCGATTCACCCGGTAGTACAGCCGCTGCATGGGCGAAGCCGTCTTCCACTGCTCCAGCGTCATGATCGGAAACGAGCCCTGGCTGGACTTGTCGACCTCGCTGACGTGCGCGTGATGGAAGTTGTGCGCCTCGCGCCAATAACTGACGCCGGCCAGGAAGATCATCGAGTACAGGCTCAGGATCACGCGGGCGAATTTGGACTTCCGCAGGATCGCGCCGTGGGCGAAGTCATGGAACAGGATGAAGCCACGCACCATCACGAGCGCGCCCAGCAGCGATGCAAGCAGTTGCAACCACCACCATGGGGCGATCGCCGCAAGCGTCAGCACGCCGGTGATCACTCCCAGCGTGGAGCCGACGTGCCACCAGCTCTTCCACTTTGACTCGACGGTATACGGGCGGGTTGCTGCCAGAAGGTCACGCTCTGAAAGCACAGGCGTGGCCTCAGCAAGGTTCACAGGTGCATTCAAATGGATACCCCTTGAGATTGGCCGTGAACGCAAGGGGAGCCCGCGTCCGGCCGACGCACTATTGCAACAGGGAACGCTGACAAGTCAACGGCGTGGGCCAAACAAACATCTCAGCGCCTAGTGTCACTGGTTAAACCCGGAACCTCCCCGCGTGCGGGGCGCCTTTTAAAACGGCTCGTTGATTACATGCGCGCGCCGAGAGTGAAGCCGGCAGTTTCGCAGGCTTCCTTCAGCAGCTTCGCCTTCGGCTCAGGGCCATTGATTCCGAAGGTGATTTCCTTTGCAGCGGGTGTAAGCGCAATGTCCTTGATTCCCTTGACGTTCTTCAGGGCGGCGAGGAGCTTGTCCTTGTTTTCCTGGGTAGTCTCGGGGCCAAGGTTGCTGACGACGTACCTTACCACGGTTGTACTCCGGTGCCGGCTGCTTCGGCGCGGGCTTGAACGCCCGTGCACCTCCGCCTTCCGACAACTGGAGTATACCGCATCTCGGCCGTTTCAGCCATGAAGGGTACACCTGCTGTATCGTGCGCTCAGGATTTGCGCGAAAGCTGGAAACCGGCGCCCGTGCAGGCTTCTTTCAGCACGTTCATGTTGGGCTCCATGCCCGTGTGCTTGAAGCTGAATTCGCCGCGGCCCGGGTTTAGGGTGACGCGCATGATGCCCTGGACACGCTTGAGCGCGGCCTGCAGCTTGTCCTGGTCCTTCTTGCTGGTTTCGAAAGTGAGGTTGGCAAGCTTGTAGTTCGACATGATTGGGCTCCGCCGGTGATGGGAGACAGCACCACCCGGACCGACGCCAGGGAGGCTGCAGGCGCTGCACACCTCGGAGGCGGACAGTCGAAGTTCGTTGGAAAGTGCACGGCCGAAAAGGCCGCTGGAATGGTGAGCCCATCCTACCACAGAAAGCCCACCGCCCTCACGCCAACTGGACAACGCGAAATCGGTCCAGCCGCACTTTGGGCTACCTCCAGACCTCCCAGAACTTGATGGCTGGGGAGCGTTCGATTGACCATCTTCCGCCGGCGAGGTCAGTCACAGTCAGCGTGGCACTGCTCCGCTTCGACTTGCTTTCAAAACGAATTGAAGTGCCCTGCCACTGTGGGCTGTCACCCCTCATTTCGATCGTGTATCGGCCGCCTGTCGGAGCGAAGGTCCAATCAGCGTCCCCCGTCAAAGTCTGCGTCGATAGTTCTCGCGTGATCGGGGGGCCGTCTATCTGCCTCTGCCGCAACAGCTCAGCGAGACTCCTGCACCCTTCGGTGCCCATGTAAATCGAGTAGTTTTCTGTGGAATTGCGTGAGTTCAGGTAGCCCATGCCCAGCACGCCGAACACCATAAACAACACGACGGCTAGGGCAACCAGTGGGTGAATGCGCTTCTCTACTGATTTACCCATTGCCTGACTCTAACGATGCGCGGCAGGCTCGACAGCACTTACGACTTCGCAAACGTGAAGAAGCCTTCGTGCTGGTCGACGTGGATCGTGTCGCCTTCTTTAAAACCGCCTTCGAGTAGTTTCATGGCGAGCTGGTTCTGGAGCTTCTGCTGGATCACTCGCTTCACCGGGCGCGCGCCGAGTTGCGGGTCGTAGCCCTGCTTGGCCAGTTCGTCCTTGGCGTTGTTGCTGACTTCGAGGCTCAGCCCGCGATCCGCCAACAGCTTCCTGATGTGCTCGAGCTGCAGGTCGACGATGTTCCTTACCTGCTCCTGGCTCAGGCGCTTGAACATCACCACGTCGTCCACGCGGTTCAAGAACTCCGGGCGGAAGTGCTTGCGCATCTCGGCCATGACGGCCTGCTCAACGGCCTCTTCGCTGAGGCTCGTTCCGGCGCCTTTGGCGCCGGTCCCCGGCTTTTCATCCGGGGCTCCGTCGTCCATTTCCATTATCAGGTGGCTGCCGATGTTGCTGGTCATGATCACGACCGTGTTCGTGAAGTCGACCGTGCGGCCCTGGCTGTCCGTCAGGCGCCCGTCATCGAGCAACTGAAGCAGCACATTGAACACGTCCGGGTGCGCCTTCTCGATTTCGTCGAACAGGATCACGCTGTACGGCCGGCGACGCACGGCTTCGGTCAACTGGCCGCCTTCTTCATAGCCGACGTAGCCCGGCGGCGCGCCGATCAGGCGGGCGACCGCGTGCTTTTCCATGTACTCGGACATGTCGATGCGCACCAGCGCGTGCTCATCGTCGAACAGGAATTTCGCGAGTGTCTTGGCCAGCTCGGTTTTGCCGACGCCGGTCGGGCCCAGGAAAATGAAGCTGCCGGTCGGCCGATTAGGGTCCTGTAATCCAGACCGCGCGCGGCGGATCGCGTTGGCGACCGCGCTGACGGCCTGGTCCTGGCCGACCACGCGCTTGTGCAGGTGATCCTCGAGGCGGATCAGTTTTTCCTTCTCACCTTCCATCATCTTGCTGACGGGGATGCCGGTCCAGCGCGAGACGATCTCGGCGATCTCTTCGGCCGTGACTTCCTCGTGCAGCATCTGCTTGCCGCCCTGCATGTCCTTGAGCATCTCCTCGGCTTCCTTGAGGGATTTCTCCTTGGCCGGGATATCGCCGTAACGGATCTTCGCGACCTTCTCAAGCTCGCCCATGCGCTCAAGGCGCTCGGCTTCGAGCTTCAGTTGCTCAAGGTCTTCCTTGCCCTTCTGGGCGACGTAGATGACTTCCTTTTCGTTCTGCCACTGCGCCTTGGCCTTGGAGTGACGCTCCGTCAACTCGGAGAGTTCTTTCTCGATCGTGCCGACGCGGGTTTTGCTGGCGTCGTCCTTTTCCTTCTTGAGCGCTTCGCGTTCGATCTGCAGGCGGCGCATTTCGCGTTCGAGCTCATCGAGTTCCTGCGGCAGCGAGTCGATCTCGAGGCGAATGCGCGCGGCCGCTTCGTCCATCAGGTCGATGGCCTTGTCCGGCAGAAAGCGGTCGGTGATGTAGCGGTTGCTGAGTGTTGCGGCCGCGACGATCGCGTTGTCTGCGATGCGCACGCCGTGGTGGACTTCGTAGCGTTCCTTTAGCCCGCGCAGGATGGCGATGGTGTCATCGACCGTTGGCTCGCCGACGTAGACCTGCTGGAAGCGGCGTTCGAGCGCCTTGTCTTTCTCAACGTGCTTGCGGTACTCATCCAGTGTAGTCGCGCCGACGCAGCGCAGTGCGCCGCGTGCGAGTGCGGGCTTCAACAGGTTGCCCGCATCCGGCGAGCCCTCGGTCTTGCCCGCGCCGACGATGGTGTGCAGCTCGTCGATGAACAGTATGACCTGGCCCTCGGCGGCTTCGATTTCTTTCAGGATTGCTTTCAGGCGCTCTTCGAATTCGCCTCGGAACTTGGTGCCGGCCATCAGCGCGCCCAGGTCGAGCGACAGCACGCGCTTGCCTTTTAGTCCTTCGGGGACGTCGTCCTCGATGATGCGACGGGCGAGGCCCTCGACGATGGCGGTCTTGCCGACGCCGGGCTCGCCGATCAGGACCGGGTTGTTCTTGGTGCGGCGCGACAGCACCTGCAGCACGCGGCGGATTTCTTCGTTACGCCCGATGACCGGATCGAGCTTGCCGCTGCGGGCCTCCTTGGTGAGGTCGCGAGTGTATTTTTCCAGCGCCTGGTATTTGCCCTCGGCCTCTGGTGAATCGACTTTCTGCGTGCCGCGCACATCCTTGAGTGCGGCCAGCAATGACTTTCGATCACCGCCGGCGTCCTTGATGATCCGTGCGGCCGGCGTCTTGGCGTGATCGACCAGCCCCAGCAGCCAGTGGTCGCCGGAGACATATTCGTCTTTCAGCTTGTCGGCTTCGTCGAAGGCCTTCTGCAGAACTTCATTGAACGGGTTGCTGGCGTAGGGCTGCGCCGCGCCGGTGACCTGCGGGAATTTGCCGACCTCTACCTCAAGCTGACTTGCGACGTGGTCGGCGTTGGCGCCGATCTTCTGCAGCAACGGACGGACCACGCCGTCGTCCTGTTTCAGCAGCGCGAGCGTGAGGTGCTCGGGCTCGAGCGCCTGGTTGTTCTTCTTGCGCGCGATTTCGACCGCATCCTGCACGGCCTCCTGCGTCTTGGTGGTCAGCTTGTCGAGTCGCATGCCTGCTCCCTTCCGGTACGATTGCCGTTGCGAAAGGCCTGCGGTGGAGGCACCCACAGCCGGCGGGAAGTGCGGGGGGCAGATAGACTTCCCGGACAGGGATGCCCCCAACGCAGGCCTTCAGCCAGCAGATGCAACCCCCGTGCCAACGCCCATTTCGGCCACATTGTGTGCCATTCTGGCAGCATAGAGCGCCCGAACTGCGGGCCTGCGAGACTGCCTGTCACATGGGCAGAATCAAGAGAGAGAGGCCTGGAGCCCCACACATCAACGATAGACTGTGCGGGGTGATTTGCGTCGTTGCTGAAAGGCCGCCCGGCCAACGAGTTTGTTGCGGACATCTTCGGACACAAGAATCTGAAGACGCACGAACAGTCCCGGCTCATGTGCTGGCGAAGCATGTAGCGCAATTCTGAATTCGCGGATTAAGTGAAACCGGGAGGGCCGTGGGCCCTCCCGGTTGAATTCGGATGCCTGACAGGTTGTTTCACTCGCGTGATGACCGCACCCGAACGCTGACGAGAAGAACGCAGAGCATTGCAAACAGCGCCCACGGCACCGCGTTCATGGTTGAGGAAACGCAGCCACCACCACCGCCGCCCCCACCGCCGCCACCTGCCCCGGCCGTCGGGTCTGCCTTGATGGTGATCTGGAATGCGTCGGTGTCAGATGCAAACGCCGCGTCTGCCACCGTGATGCTGAATGCATATGTACCCTTCAGCGTCGGGGTGCCGCTGAGCACGCCGGCCGGGCTGAGAAGCATGCCGGGAGGAAGCGTACCGACCACGCTCCAGGAATAGGGAGCCGTGCCGCCCGTCGCCGTCAATGTTACCGCAGTGTAGGCACGATTGGCCGTGCCGGCCGGCAACGGCGAAGTTGTTGTGATCGTCGGGTTGCCGTTGGCCGGTGGGTCGATGGTGATCTGGAACGGTGCAGTCGTCGCGACGCTCAGCGTATCCGTAATGGTCACGCTGAAGATGTACACACCCTGCTGGGTCGCTGTTCCGCTGACCAGGCCGCTTGCATTGAGGCCGAGGCCCGGTGCCATGGTGCCGCCGGCGAATGTGAACGCCAGTGCACCGGTACCGCCCTGCGCGACGATCTGGAACGAGTAGGCCAAGCCCTGCTCTCCGTCCATGATCGGGCTGGTCGTCACGAATGACGGTGCGGCATTGACCAGGATCGAGACCGCGATGGTCGTCGACAGTGCGCCGTCCGTGATGGCAACGTCGAACGTGTGAGTGCCGACGTCACCCGAGGCCAGCACCGACGCCGGAGCAACCGAGAGCAGGCCGCCGCCCAGAGTGAATGAGAAGCCGTTGCCGCCCGACGGGTTGGAACCACCGGGCGTAACGCTGCCGATACTGAGGGTCTGGCTGGTGTTCGGGTCTGACACGTTTGCCAGATTGATGCTGCTGGAGACGCCCATGGTCTGGGTGTAGACGGTCGTGTACGGGTTGCCGGTCGCCCCGGTGCCGCCTGATGCGCCGGCAATGCTGTGCGTCGGCGCGAGGTTGTTGATGGTGATGGTGACCAGGACAATTACCGGCGTCTGGTTGGCGACGTCCGCAAACGTGATTTCCCAGGTGAAGTCGCCCGGGTTGTTCGAGGCAGCGGCGGTACCGGTCCAGACAAGGCTTACCGGCTGACCAGCCGAGCCAGGAATGGCCGGCGCCGTGATGCCCGTTGGCGCCGACGTAAGCAGGGTGATGGACGTGACGGTGATGTTGTCTGACTCGGGGTCCGTCAGCTCGATTTCAACGTTGCTGAGCGCAGCGCCCGGGTTCAGCGCGATGCTGAAGGGCCCGTTGGTACCACCGCTCAGGCTTGAGCCACCGGTGGTGTTGGCCTCTGCCTCACCATTTGGCACGAACGCCATGCCGTCCACTGTGAAGTTGAACGGGTTTTCGTTCGCGTCGTTGTTGTCGATACTGACGTCGAGCGAGAACGTGCCCGCCGCAGTCGGGTCAACAAAGACCACAAACGTCGTGGTGCCGGCGGCCGAGATCGTGGTGATAGCAGGCTGCGTCTGAACGCCTGATCCGGCGTCAAGATTGCTAACGATGGTTGCAACCACCGCGGGACCACCGGTGAGCAGGAGGTTTGCCGAGCCAAGGTTGTTGATGGTGAAGGTGATTGAAGCGCCTGATGCCGTGGAGACGGAGCCGGCATTGAAGCTGCCGCCATCGGTAATGTTCGTGCTGCCCTGCAGCACTTCAATCTCGGCTATGTTTGCTTCGTCCGCGCCTGCGTCTGTGCCACCGGCAAGCGGACGTGAGTCCCCGTCGATGTCGATCGAAGTGGGCGAGCCCGAAGCAAGATTGATCGCCGGAGACGTGGCCTGGATGTGCAGGTCTTCACTGCCGGTGCTGATGCTCACGAGCTGCGGGTCAGCGTTGACACCGTTGAGGTCTCGGTTCGACCCCTGCCACAAGGCCCAGGTGCTGAAGCTTGTGTTGTTGGAGACCACCGCGGAGCCGGCCAGGAAGACAACGTTGCGGTCCGCGACAGTCGGAGCCAGTGCAGTCGTAGACGGATCCATGTAGAAGTACGAGACCGCAGCCGGCGTATTCACATAGATGATGTTGTACGAAACGTCGGCCAGCACGGTCTGCGTTGTTTCACCATTGACGTAAATGGCGCCGCCCGAGGTGGCCGTAGAGCTGGTGTGCAGGATGGTGTTGTGGCGGATTACGAAGTTCGAGCCAGGGCGACGCGCGCCGATGACGCCGATTGGGCCGCCGGTGGTGCCACCGCCAAGCGTGCCGCCGCCCGCCCCTGCAACATCCCAGCACGTGTTGTTCTCGATCAGCACGTTGTTCGGGCCGATGTTGTTGCTTGAGCCGTACATGTAGATCGCTGCGCCGATAGTGATGCCGTGGAACTTGCAGCGGCTGATGACAATGTTATCGCTGCTGCCGGTCGTGCTCGCGTACCACATCACGCCGAAGTAATCACCGCCGGTGAACTCCAGGCCCTGCAACGTGATATTGCCGAGATTGCGGAATGCAAGCGTTCCGTTCCAGGCCGTCGTCGTGTAGGTGTTCAGCGCACCATTGCCACTGATTACCGGAGACTCACCTGCGGCGGCTCGAATCGTCAGTGTGTTGGTCGCGCTGAGACCGCTGATCGGCGCCAGCGTCGTACCTGTGTCGGTCATGCCTACGCGGTACTTCGCAGATGAAGTGAATGCGCCGCCGTCGTCATACACTTCGACAATGACCGGGCCGGCCATGCCGAACGCTTCCAGGTCATCGAAGAGGTTGCCAAGGTCGCCGTAGCCGAACGCGCTGCCAGGGTTTCCGTTTGCCACGGTCACGGTACCGTTGAAGGCCACGTTGATAGTAACCGTGAAACTCGGCGGATTCACGCCGTCGGTCACCTGCACTGTGTAAGAGAAACTGCCCGGCGCAGTGGGCGTACCTGTCCAGCTTAGAGTCGCGGGCACAGCTACGTTGGTCTGGTTGGTCGGCGCTGTGACACCCGGTGCCGCACTGATCGGCGTCACTGTGTAGCTGACTGTCGCGTCGTTCTGGTCATTCGCGACGAGACTTGCAACGGACAAGGCGACACCCTGGACGGCGGTGTAGACCCGGGCCGCAGTGAATCCCGACCCGGTCGCAGGGGTCAGCGTGGGCGCGGGATTCGTGACGTTGATGGTTACGGTAAAATTCGGCGCGTTGGTGCCGTCGTTCACCACCACCGTGTAGGTGTAAGTGCCAACGGTTGTAGGCGTGCCGGTCCAGGTAATCGTTGCCGGCGAGCTCACGCTGTTCTGGTCGGCCGGCTGGCTGACGCCTGGGGCAGCGCTGACAGGCGTAATCGTTACGGAGATCGTCGGGTCATTCGTATCGGCCGCAACCAGGCTGGCATTGCTGAGCGAAACACCCGAAAGCGCGCTGTAGACGCGGCTGGCATTGAACGCCGAGCCGGTTGCGGGGGCAAGCGTCGGAGCCGGGTTCGTCACATTGATCGTAACCGTGAAGTTCGGCGAGCTTACGCCGTCGTTCACTATCACCGTGTAGGTGTAGCTGCCGACCGTGGTCGGTGTGCCTGTCCACGTCAGCGTGGCAGGAACTGTCGCACCGGCCTGGTTGCTGGGGGTGGTTACGCCCGGCGCCGGTGTCACCGCCGTCACGGTGATATCAACCGTGGGATCGTTGGCGTCGTTGGCAACAAGCGCGGCGGCAGAGAGAGCCACACTGGTGGTAGCGGCGTAGACGCGGCTGGCGTTGAAGCCCGAGCCCGTGGCTGGGGTCAATGTCGGGGCAGGGTTGGTCACGTTGATCGTGACTGTGAAGTTGGGCGAGTTGGTGCCGTCGCTGATGACCACGGTATAGGTGAAGCTGCCAACACTCGTCGGTGTACCGGTCCATGAAAGAGACGCAGGAACCGAAGCGCCGGCCTGGTTGCCCGGCGCGGTCACGCCAGGGGCAGGGGTCACGGGTGTCACGGTGATGTTCACCGTGGGGTCGTTGCTGTCGTTGGCTACCAGGTCTGCCGCGGAAAGGCTCGAGTTCAGTAAGCCCACGTACACGCGACTGGCGTTGAATCCTGAGCCGGTGCCCGGAGCAAGCGTCGGGGCCGGGTTTACTACGTTGATCAGTTTCGCGAGCAACGGATAGGTTCCCGTAACAGGCCCGGGCGTCGTGCTGACGTCCGTGGAGGCCTGGATTGAGAATTGCAGGGTGCCAACGGTCGCGCTGCCCGACAGCTGCGCCGAGATAAACAGGTTGGCGACCTGGTTCTGTGTGAACGCCGGAAGCCCTGTGAAGGTCACAGTCGCACCGGACATGGCGGAAACCGTTGCCGCGATTTGCGCATCGGCGCCGTCGAGCTGGTTGTTTGCGTTCGCGTCAACCCAGAGCTTGAGGTTGGTAAGTCCCGCATTGCTGGTCGAGCCTACCTGGGTGAACGTCACTGAACTCACCTGCTGCGCGGACTGGACTGAAACAGCGCGGAAGCTTGCGACCCACTGGTCAGAGGTCAGGTTGGTCGTCACCGAAGCGAGACCGGCCATGTTCGTCTGTCCAAGTAGAGAAGGCGTAAAGACTCCCTCATCGGCGCCGATGTCGCTGGTGGCGCCCTGTGGTCGGGTGTCACCGTCAATGTCGATCGAAAGAGTCGAAGTCTGGCCTGTCGGGTCGAGGCACGGCGACGACGGCAAGAGATGCAGGTTGAACGGCGAGCTCGCGCTGAAGAGCTGCGGGTCGGAGTTCGAGCCGTTCGCGTCACGACCGGTAGCCTGCCAGGCGGCGAACGTCGAAAGCGTGGACTGGTTGCAATGCGTAGAGGCAAACCAGTAGTTGAAATTGCAGTTGGCGATCGTTGGCGCACTGGTCGCGGAGCTCAGCAGGATCGCCGGCACGCCCGCGGTCGTGCATATAACGATATTGTTGTTCACGTCGTTTAGCGGGTAAGTCGTGCTGCTCGAGTACGCGTAGATGCCGCCTGTGGTCGTGAACGTGGAGGTATGCACTACCGTATTGTGACGCACGACGCCCGTGCCAGTCGCGGCATTGCGGATGGTGATCGCACCGCCAGTGTTGTTCAGAAGTACTGAGCTGGAAGTCGGGTTGCCGGAGTTCGTGAAGCAATTCCAGACGAAGTTGTTTTCAACCACGAAGTTATTGGCATAGCCAGAGTTCTGGCCCATGAATGCAATGCCTGGGCCGTCCGGAATGTCGTGGACCTTGTTGCCGCGGAACGTGATGTTTGTGGTGTTCAGGCTGAACGGCGAGATGTTGTTGCCTTGGGCCATCAGGCCGAAGTTGGGTCCGCTCGTAACTTCGAGCCCCTGCACGGTCACGTATGACTGGTTAATCACAATGCCGCCACGCCCGGTAAGACCGGTCGTCGAGGACTGACCGATCAGGACGGCACCCGTCGAATTGCCCTGCACAACCGGCGTCTGCCCTGCGGCCGCCTGCAGCGTAATCTTGTTCGTGGCGGAAACGCCCGAGACCGGGGTTACGCTACCGCTTGCGTCACTGCCGAGGCTGTAGGACGAGTTCGAAACATATGTCGCGCTGTCAGTAATGGTAAGCGTGACCGGACCAGCAACGCCGGCCGTCTCAAGTGCGTCGAACGCATCGCCGATTGAAGTGAAGTCGGCAGCCGCAGTCTGGTTGATCGTGTAGTTGCCACTCATCGGTTGAAGGATGACAGTGAAAGTAACCGTGAAACTCGGCGAGTTGACTGAATCGTTCAGCGTTACCGTGTAGGAATAGTTGCCAAAGGATGTCGGCGTGCCGGTCCAGGCCAGGTTGAATGGCACGGTTCCAGAGCTCACATTGACCGGCTGGGTTACGCCTGGCACGGCCGAGACCGGAACAATCGTCGCGTTGATCAGGCTGTCGTTGAGGTCATTCGCCGTCAGGACTGCATCAGTCAGCGCTACGTTGCGATAGACAGTGATTGCACGAGCGGCACTGAAGCCCGATCCGGTGGCAGGAACGAGAGTCGGCGCGGGGTTCGTGATCGTGCAGGCGCTGCCATTCACAGGATACGTCGTGATATCTGTGCCGCCGCTCCAGTTAACTGCGCCGGCAGATGCAATGGCGAACTGAATGGTCTGGCCAAGTACGGCGCCGTTGTTGACGTCTACTACGACAAGCAGCCGCTCGGGACTGCCTGTATTGACCGATAGAAGCGGAGACCCCGTTAGTGTGACCGAACCGGCCGAAAGGCCGCCGCTCGCCAGGGTAGTATCGCCCGCGTCTACAACGCCGTTGTCGTTGGCATCTCGCACCAACTTGACGGACGTGATTGAGCTATCGGCGAGTGTGCCGCTACGCGTCAGCGTGACCGAATTCAGGTCGCGGCTGGTCGTATATGCACTGGCTTTCAGGTCCATCACTACGGCGTTGGACTGCGGGATGAAGGGCTGCGCCGTTGCGGCCGACTGATTGGCAAGCTGCGTTGAGTTTGAGGCAGTAAGGAAGTCGATAGCGATGCCGTAGTTACCGCTGGTTGCACTGGCCGTTCCCGTAGCGGTCAGGTAGCTACCGCCAGCGGTGCCAGTGTAAATGCGGGACCGGCCTGTCGCAGAGCTGACGGTAAACCCGGTGCCGGACCTGGTGTCATACGACCAGTCCACGAGCAGACCGTCCGTCCCATTGTAGGCAAACGGCGTGGTCAGCGTGAACACGTACCAGTTGAAGGAGGTAGTTGCGCCGGGGAGCGTGTTCGGCGTGTAGTTAACCGGACCGAGCCCGGTCGCCAGGGTACCCGAGTAGTTGGTGTCGAAGTTCGCCGTTAGCGCGGCTACACCCAATGTCGTGTGCGCAAGGCGAAGGCGCAGGTTGCCGTACTGCGGCACGGTCGTGATCGCGCTGCCGTACACCCGGATTTCTGTGACCAGGCCGCCGCTTGCCAGATTGATTTCGGCCGCGGAGTACGCGGACTGAAAGCGTCCGTTTCCGGGCGAGAAGTTGAACGGGAAGGCGTTGCCGGATCCCAAGGTGCCCAGCTGAACAGTCGTTGTCTGAGCATGAGCCTGGGGCAGCCCAATGACTGCCAGCAACATAAGCCCGACGCACAAGAGCAGCGACGGACTAGCAGAGGCTTGGCGCGCAAATGAACAAAGGGCCCGACTCGCCGGCGACTGAGTCGCTTCAGAGCGGGCTGCGTTCGTATTGAACATGATTCGGATTCTCCGAATGGAATGCAGGTCAATCCTTGTGGCCGGGCGGCGCTTGACCCATTCGCGCCTCCCTGGTTCTGACTTTCAGCCGGGCGCCATTGCGGCGCGTCGGTTCGGCACTCCCACGTGTGCCTAGACGCTTCCTTCATTGCACTCGTCGTGCCAATGCTTGGGTGGTGGGCTTGCACGAACGGCGACCCGAGTGCAATTTGCGGAAGTGTCAATCGCAGTCGACTTACGACGTCAGCTGTGCAATTTCCAAAAGATCCGATGGCGCTGTAACGTTTGTTTCAAGGTGCTTAAGATCGATCCGGATGAATCACTCACCGCAGATCGGTCAACGTAAGTGCAGATTGATTTATCCCGATCCTACTGCCGCCGGGGGATGATCCCGACGGCAAGCCAGGGCATCCACTGCCGGCAGCGGTGATCGATCCTTAAAGGAACTTGGGACGGGTTTAGAGCCCGTCCCAAGTGTCTTGATCGATCGTGATTGTCTCGTCCATCAAAGTTCCGCTCGCTTCCATTTCCGCCAAAGTTCGGCCGTAAAATTGTTCGGGTTGTCCCTAACCCCGAGCTTTTCGAAGTATCGGTAGCAGGTGGCTACGTCGTGCGCGAGCATGTCTCGGGCGTTCGGGTTGAAGCGGGCATCCACGGCCTGCGGCAGGTCGATTACCCTGATTGGGTCGCTGGGATCCTCGAGGTCGACCAGCACGTTGAATGGGCTCAAGTCACCATGTACGCAGTCGGCTTGCAGCATCATCTCGATGTTCGACTTGAGTAGCTTCCAGAGCGCCGGCGCCTGCTCACGTGGAATCTTGGCCTGCTGGAGGGTTGGACAGGGGCCTTCTTCGCCGCCGTAGTACTCCATCAGGATCGCCCTTCCGGCCGACTTCACCGGTGCGGGCACATAGACGCCTGCCTTGTATAGCCTGTTCAGCTGTTCCCATTCCTGACCTACCCAGAGCATGAAATGGACTTCAATGCCGAACTCTGAGCCGGCCTCATACGCCCGCTTCACCCGGGTGTTGTGGTACATCTGGGTGCGGTTTTCCTGGTATGCGGCGTCGTTGCGAAAGCTGCGCTCGCGCAAGGGCTTGTAGACCTTGGCTGCAAGGAAATCGTAGCCCGTATCCGGATGGGCCCGGCAGGCGTAGACGGTTGCTTCTTTTCCACTCTTGACGGTGTAGAGGGCTTCGGTAATCAGCGCCAGATCGATGAACGGCTCAAGCGCTTCCTTCGTTTCAGTGTCCAATGTTTGAGTTTCCTGTAAGGCGCGGGGCCTGCCCACGCGGTTCTTAATGGGTTCAGTGTTGCCGTTTTCATGGCACTCCTCCTTTCCCGGGCCTGCGGACAGGAATGTCCGCGCCACCAGGGCAAATGAACAAGGCCGGTCGCGAGGACCGGCCTGTAATCAAATCAGGGATTGGGTCGGGTCTCGCTAGCAGGCCTTGTTGTTGTTGACAGTGACCGACATGAGACCCTCCGTGGTATTGACGCGGCAAGTATGCCGTGATGGGCTTGACGAGTCAATCTCTACTCGCGGTATTTCTTGATGTCCTTGTCATCGAACTTGCCTTCGGTGGCGTCCTGCCACTTCTTCTTCTCGTCCGCCCACTTCTTTTCCTGCTTGGCATCGGTGAATACTTTGCCCGCAACCAGGTCGTACTTGAGGATGTCCGTCTGGAACTGGCGCACTTCCTTCATCTCCGGCTCCGCCAGTTCGTAGGCAGCGTAGGTGTGGACGCAGTCGGCCGAATTCAGCTCTTCGTCGGTGTATTGCTGCAGGTCGTCAAAATTCAGTCCGGCGCCGGGCGCGAAGTCCTTGCTTGCCTTCCAGTTCACGTGCAGGAAGAGCTCGTAGACGTACCGCACTTCGTACCACGACTGGATCGCATTTGCCCAGGCCGCCTCCGCATCCTTACCCTTGTCATCGCGGCTCTTTTCGAGACCCTTGTCGACCCGGTCGTCAAACTTCTCCTTGGCCTTCAGGAAGTCCTTCCACAGCTTGCTGTTCTCAAGCTCATCCATCCGTGAGCTGACGCGACTGATGAAGCTGGTAATGACCGGCGTGCGGTCCTTCTTGGGCTCGTCGACCTTTGGGTCCGGGTCTTTCTTTGGATCTTCCTTGGGCTCAGTCTTGGGGTCCCTTTTAGGGTCGGGGTTCTTCTTTGGGTCTTCCTTCGGGTTTTCGACCTTCGGATCCGGGTTCGTTTTCGGGTCGCTCTTGGGTTCTTCCTTCTTGTCGTCGGGCTTATTCTCAACGGTGCCGTCGCGCGTCGGCTTGTCGCGAGTGCCCTTTTCTACGCCGTCGTCATCCTTGCCTGGATCGGACGGCCGGTAGACACCTTCCGTGTCCTTGTCGAGGTCGTCCTGCGTGTAGCTCCCGTTGTCTTCTTTGTCATTCTGTTGCTTGTCGGGAGTGCTACCACAAGCCGCCAGCATGAACACCAGCGTGAGAACCATCAGCTTCTTCATTGCATCTCCTGATTGCGAGCGGCCCATGTTAGCGCATCTGCCCCCAAAGGGGATACAGACCTCTCATCACGCTGATGACGTTTGTTGAACTCGGCTAGGCCTGCGGGTGGCGAACGGCCTGCAGCTCCGCCTCTGCCCCGGCGGCATGCTTGAGTGGAAGCAAAGTAACGGCGCACACCTTGTACTCGCCCGTGCCGGTGACGATGTCGCCGGCGTCGTTGGTGAGCCGATTGGCGGCTTCCTCGGCGAAGTGCATCGGCATCCAGACACAGCCCTGCTGGACACGGCCGCTCAGCCAGACGCGTGCCTTGATGCCACCGCGCCGGCTGGCGATCTTGCACATCTGCCCGTCAGCGATTCCGATCTTTGCAGCATCGTCCGGGTGAACCTCGATGAAGTTCTCGCCGGCCTTGTTGTTGGTGCCGGAATCGCGACGTGTCTGAGTCGCACTGTTGTACTGGTAAAGCACACGGCCGGTGCTGAGGATCAGCGGG
>JAGQRH010000003.1 GCA_020425605.1 Planctomycetota bacterium
CTGACGACAGCCATGCAACACCTGCACTAGGTTTCCCCGAAGGGTTGGCCATGCTTTCACATGGTTACACCTAGATGTCTAGGCCTGGTAAGGTTCTTCGCGTTGCTTCGAATTAAACCACATGCTCCACCGCTTGTGTGAGCCCCCGTCAATTCCTTTGAGTTTTACCCTTGCGAGCATACTCCCCAGGCGGTGCACTTATCGGTTTCCCTTGGGGAGAGAGTGGCTAGGTGCCTCCCTCTCCCTAGTGCACATCGTTTACGGCGTGGACTACCGGGGTATCTAATCCCGTTCGCTCCCCACGCTTTCGCGCCTCAGCGTCAGTACATGTCCAGTGCGCCGCCTTCGCCTCCGGTGTTCCCTGTGATATCTGAGCATTTCACCGCTCCACCACAAGTTCCGCGCACCCCTCCATGACTCTAGCTCCGCAGTATCATGGCCAGTTCGGCGGGTGAGCCGCCGGATTTCAACCATGACTTACGAAGCCACCTACGCGCCCTTTAAGCCCAGTAAATCCGAACAACGTTTGCGACCTACGTATTACCGCAGCTGCTGGCACGTAGTTAGCTGTCACTTCCTCTGGAGTTTAACTCATCACGTGAGTTACACGCTTATTGTTAGCTCCTGACAGTGGTTTACAACCCGAAGGCCTTCATCCCACACGCGGCGTCGCACGTTCAAGCTTGCGCTCATTGACAATGATTCTCGACTGCAGCCTCCCGTAGGAGTCTGGGCAGTGTCTCAGTCCCAGTGTGGCCGGCCACCCTCTCAGGCCGGCTACGCGTCGTAGCCTTGGTAGGCCGTTACCCTACCAACTAGCTGATACGGGCTGGTCTCCTCCTCAAGCGTCCGAAGACTTTGACCTCAACAAGATGCCTTGTCGTGGTCTTATGCGGTATTAGCCCCAGTTTCCCGGAGTTATCCCCCACTCGAGGGTAGATTAACCAGCTATTACTCACCCTTTCGCCACTCGTGTACCCCCGAAGGGGCCTTACCGTTCGACTTGCATGCCTCATCCACGCCGCCAACGTTCGTTCTGAACCAGGATCAAATTCTCCATCAACAAAAATTTGATCTCGGTCACATTCTCTGGGCATTGGGCAATGGTCCCAAAATGATTACGGGTCATTACTTCAATGCTAAAAGATGTGACTGATTGTTTTGATTGGCGCCCCTGCCTAAGCAGGAGCAGATCAAAGGTACCCGACTCGGCCGAAGCCGAACCAGGCGCAGAAGTCTTCCTCGCACCCCCGCCGGTATGGCGGCTGACGTCTGACCCACTGGGCCGTCTGTCAGGAGCTGTGCTCATCGCGCGATTGCAGTCTCCTACAATCACATCCTCTTCTTGCTGGCTATTCAGTTTTCAAAGAACAGTGGTCTTCAGGCACTCGCCATTTTCAAAACTGGCACTACCCAAAAACACACCGGCACCTACTTCCCTGATTCAGGGCAGGCACCGGGCGTTTGAGGCCGGAAGGCCTCAGGCGCTCAGCGCCAATCTCCTGCTTCGCAGAGACAGTTGGTTCCACGACACGGATATGTGTCGGGCCCCTCAATGTATCCGGAGTATTTCTCTGGTCAACCCCGGGAACCCAAGTTTTCGCCGAAACGCCTTGCTTTCGGGCTTCCGTCACGCCTCCCGGCCTGACCTCCCCTTTGTGGGGCGCGCAAAAGTAGCGCGTTTCTTTCCGGAGTCAAGCCCCGATGAAGATCTTTTTTCTACAGGGCGAAAATACCCGTCTTGCCAGTGCAACCAACCAACGAAATCCGGTTTCAAGCGACACGGAAAACGAACGACGACACCCGTTTCTTCCCGCCCGCGAAGCCCCGTCCGAAGCCACTAGTACGTGACCAGGCTCAGCACGTTCCGGTCGGCGAGCTTCTCGCGCCCGTTGAGGAACAGCAACTCGACAACAAACCCCACGGCCGCGACGGACGCGCCCAGGCGCTCGACCAGCTCGCACGACGCCGCGGCGGTTCCACCTGTCGCGAGAAGGTCGTCGATCACGATCACGCGATCGTCGCTGCCGACGCCGTCGCTGTGCATCTCCAGCGTTCCCTCGCCATACTCAAGTGTGTAGCTGACGCTGATCTTGTCGTACGGAAGCTTGCCCGGCTTGCGAATCGGCGTGAACGGCAACTCCATCTGCGCGGCCAGCACGGCGCCGAAGATGAACCCGCGCGATTCTATGCCTACGATGCGCGTCGGCTTCAGCGATTCAAACTCGCGCTCAAATGCGCCGCAGATGCGCGCCATCGCGGCCGGATCGCCGAGGATCGGCGTGATGTCCTTGAAGATAATGCCCGGCTTCGGAAAGTCCGGGATGTCGCGAATCAAGCGCTTGATCGAGTCCATGGCCGCTCCCCCTTGAGTGCCTTGTAGGTCGGGGTGCCCTCGGCGGCAAGCGTTCGCGGCTACAGACGGCCAACCAGCTTCAACACTGCCACGAGGGCGCACATCGCGACAACCGGTCCAGAGAACCACCATCCAGACATGAACAACATGACGGTTGCGATCGCACCAAGCTTGTGCCCCCGCGCTACGCTGCGAGTGTTTCTCCAGACCTCAAGCGGAGCGGTGAGAATCCCGGGGAAACCGATGAAGCCTGCGATTGACGTATATGCATTCCACTTGAGGCAAGCTCGAACTGCATGCCGGCGGCACAGCAGCCTGCGAAACGGCCTGCGCACGTAGGCTCCGACGATGGGCATCACGCCGATGCTGCCAACGTATGCCAGGTCGATCACGGCGGCCGGTGCGCTTCCGCATTTCTCGCAAGACGGCACGCGGCCGCCTGCACCGGAAGCCAGGGATGCCAGGAAGTCTTCGACCTTGCCTGCGCGTGCACGGGAATCCGTCAGTGCATTCGCAAGCGCCCACACGCGCTCTTGGTCAACCTTGCCGAGCAATGAAAAGGCCGTGAGCCCGACTTGCTCGTGTTTGTCGGCAAGCGCGTTGTAGTACGTAATGCGAACGACGCGATCACCGGCCGTCTCGATATCGGTGATTGTCGCCAAGGGAATCGAGAGGTTGTCGTTCAGCCAAAGGTAGTCGTATGAGACTGCAACCCTCAGGTTTTCTTCAGATAGACCGCCATCAAACCGGAACTCCCCCTGATACGCGATCCCCGCAGACGGACGGCGAATGCGGTACGGGTTCGACATGGCCGACCTCGTTCGGTTTTCTGTATGGTCGGCCTCTCCCAAGAACTTGTCAACGAAACATCGAGAATACGCGCGAGTGCGCACTTTCGTTTGCTAGCGGCTTGAACCTTGCGGCGTTCCATCCGAAAAGGGCGGCATGGAAAGTCGCTACTCAGATGAAAAGGCCGCCGCGTTTCTTGATCGTTTCGCGGCAGCGGGCGAAGACGTTGCGATGCGCGTCTACACGTCGCAGCTGATTGGCGGCGACCCCGATCTTGTGATGCACGGCGGCGGCAACACGAGCGTGAAGGGGGAGTTCAAGAACATCCTGGGCGAGACCGTTCCCGCGATTTTCGTGAAGGGCAGCGGCTGGAACCTCGACAGCATCGAGCCGCCCGGGCTGCCGGGGCTGGACCTTGAGTACCTGAAGAAGTTGCGCGCGCTGGACTCACTCTCTGACGAGGAGATGGTCAGCCAGCTTCGCACGCACTTGTTCGATGCCTCGGCGCCGAACCCGAGTGTCGAGACACTGCTGCACGCATTCCTGCCGCACAAGTTCATCGATCACAGTCACGCAGACGCGATCCTCGCTATCACCAACCGTCCCAACGGCGAAGAGCTGGTGCGCGAAATCTTCGGCGAGCGCGTCGGCATCGTACGCTACGTGATGCCCGGCTTTGAATTGGCCAAGGTGTGTGCCGAGGTCTACGAACAAAATGAAAGCGTCGAGGGACTCGTACTGTTGAAGCACGGGTTGTTCACGTTCGGCGCGACCGGCAGGGAAAGCTACGAGCGGCACATTGAACTTGTCAGCCTCGCCGAAGACTGGCTGCGCGACGAAAAGGCCAAGGGCCGACGCCTGAAGGAAGCTTTTGACGCGCCCGACCCGCCCGAAGCGCTCGCGCCGGAGATCGCCCCGCTGCTGCGCAGGCTGCTCGCAGAGGCTACCGGCGACCCGGATGCGCCTTACAAGCGCATGGTGCTGGAATGGCGCGACAGCGACGAGATTCTGGACTTCGTGAATTCCGCCGAGCTTGCGACGCTGGCCCTGACCGGCCCGCTGACGCCCGACCACGTAATCCGCACCAAGGCGTTGCCGCTTGTGCTGTTCGCACCTGAGTTCGACGACCCGGCCGAACAACTCGGCCACGCAGTCACGGCGTATCGCCGCGCCTACGACAGTTACTTCAAGACGATGATCTACCAGAAGGGCGTTGAGCGTGTGCGGCTAGACGACTACCCGCGCATCGTACTGGTGCCGGGCGTAGGCCTCATGGCGTGGGGCGAAAGCAAGAAGGCAGCACGCATTGCGGCCGACATCTATGAGCACACCATCCGCGTCAAGTCGTTGGTGTACGCGACGGGCGAATACGAAGCCCTGCCGGAAACCGACTTGTTCGATGTCGAGTACTGGCCGCTCGAGCAGGCCAAGCTCGGCAAGAACAAGCCGAAGCCTCTACAGGGGCAGGTCGCCGTAGTGACTGGCGCGGCCGGCGCGATCGGCAGCGCCGTGGCGCAGAGCCTGATCGAGGCAGGCGCGCATGTCGTATTGAGCGACGTCAACGCCGAGCGCCTGGAAGCGACTTGCGAAGCACTGGGTGCAAAGTACGGCCGGGATTCGCGGCGCGGCGTGGTGAGCGACGTGACCGATGAGCGCAGCGTGCAAGCCCTGTTTGAAGAGGCTTCGCGCCAGTACGGCGGCGTGGACATTGTAGTGCCCAACGCCGGCATCGCGCACTCACGCCCGCTGGAAGAGCTAGATACTGACGACTGGCAACGCGTGATGGACGTCAACGTGAAGGGCTACTTCCTGGTGATGCGGGAAGCCGCGCGCCTCATGAAGAAGCAGGGCACGGGCGGGCACATCATCGCGATCGGCAGCAAGAACGTAATGGCGCCGGGCGCCGAGTTCTCGGCTTACTCGGCCAGCAAGGCGGCCGTCCACCAGCTGGCGAAAGTTACGGCGATGGAGCTGGCCAAGGACGGGATTCGCGTCAACGTGCTCGCGCCCGACGCGGTATTCGGCGATGACAGGAACCCAAGCGGCTTGTGGGATGAAGTCGGCCCGGACCGCGCAAAGGCCCACGGCATCGAGTTCAAGCAGCTCGAGGAGCACTACCGCAACCGCAACCTGCTGCACGCGCGCGTCACCGGCCGTCACGTGGGCAACGCCGTGGTTTTCTTCGCGACAAACCAGACGCCCACCACGGGCGCCACGCTGCCGATCGACGGCGGCATCGCCAACGCATTCCCGCGGTAGCTTGATCTCAAACTGCGTTTCGCACAGAGCCGCGTGGGCAGTGCGCGTTCTGCGTGAGATTTGCTGTTGCCGAATCGGTAGCGCGGGATCGAATTGCAGCCTGAATTGCGGGTGAAACCGGGGTTGGCGACGTGTTAATGGTGAGTAGATTGCACGCCCAGAGAGCGAGAGAACATGGCAACCGACACGCTGGAACAGCTACCGAAACAGTACCCGCGCACCTTTGTGCCGGCCGACCTCATCGTGCGCGGCTTTGAAGACGTACGCGCGCTCTACGATCAATTGCTGGACGCTGAGCTGGATTCCGCCGAAGCGCTAGAGGCATGGATGCTGCAGCGCTCGGAGCTCGAGGCAGTGATCCAGGAAGTTACCTCGCGCATCTACATCCGCAGCACGGTTGACACCACAAACCTTGACTACAAGCAGGCCTTCCTTGACTGGGTCGAGGAAGTTGAGCCGAAGATCAAGCCGATCAGCCACAAGCTAAACCTGAAGTTCCGCGACTGCCCCGCACGCGCGCAGCTCGATAAGTCCGTCTACGGCATCTACGAGCGGAGTGTCCTGACCTCGCTTGAGTTGTTCAGTGAAAAGAACGTGCCCCTTGAGACGGCACTCTCCAAGCTCACCAACAAGTACGAGGAAATCCAGGGCGGTATTGCGATCGAATTCGAGGGCGAGCAGCGCACACCGCAGCAGATGTCGAAATTCCAGCTTGAGCCCGATCGCGCCGTCCGTGAAGCAGCCTGGCGCGCGACTTCTGAGCGCCGTCTCGAGGAAGCCTCGAAGCTGGACGAGTTGTTTGACAAGCAGCTGCGCCTGCGCGAGCAGGTCGCTGCCAACGCCGGCCTGGAGAACTTCCGCGACTTCCAGTTCAAGTCGTTCCTGCGTTTCGACTACACGCCCGCAGACTGCGACAAGTTTGCCGCAGCGGTGGAAAGCGTTGCGCTCCCGGCCGTCGAGCGTGTGCTGGCGCGTCGCAGAAGCGAAATGAGGCTCGACAGCCTGCGGCCGTGGGACACCAGTGTGGACCCGCAAGGCCGCAGCGCACTAAAGCCGTTCGAAGACGTCGAAGAGTTGAAAGCCGGCTGCAGCCGCATATTCCACAAGGTAGACGGCGAGCTTGGTGCGCAGTTCGACAACATGCGCGACCTTGGATTGCTCGACCTCGACAACCGCCGAGGCAAGGCGCCGGGCGGCTACCAGAGCACGCTGGACGAAGTGCGCCTGCCGTTCATTTTCATGAACGCCGTCGGCATTGACGGCGACCTCCGCACACTGCTGCACGAGGGCGGCCACGCCTTCCACGCCTACGCGAGCGCGAGCCAGCCACTGATTCAGTACCGCAGCGCGCCGATGGAATTCTGCGAAGTGGCGAGCATGAGCATGGAGCTGCTCGGTCTGCCGCATATGGATGAGTTCTACAGCGGCGAAGAGCTTGCACGGGCACGGCGAGAATTCCTGGAAGGCGTAATCGAGTACTTCCCATGGTACGCGATCATCGACCAGTTCCAGCACTGGGTCTACACGAACGCAGGCTGCACCGTTCAGCAGCGTGAAGACAAGTGGCTTGAGTTGAATGAACGCTACAGCGCAGGCGTCGACTGGAGCGGACTGGAGAAGTACCGCCGCAACGGCTGGCAGCGGATCGGCCACATCTTCTTTGCGCCGTTCTATTTCATCGAGTACGCGATCGCGCAGATCGGCGCGCTGCAAGTGTGGCTGAACAGCAAGAAGAACGGGCCCACTGCGCTTGAGCAGTATAGGCACGCACTGAGCCTCGGCGGCAGCGCAACCCTGCCGGAGCTGTTCAAGGCCGCCGGCGGCAAGTTCGGCATGGGCGCAGATACCATCAAGCCCCTGATGGACGCGCTTGAGAATGAACTTGCGTCGCTGTAGTAACTGCTCGCGCGAAGACTCGAAATTCAAACGAAGACGCGAAGAAGACCCCGGCGGTTCTTCGCGTCTTTGCTCATATTCGCGCAAGGTAGTTGATGGTGCCCACGGAAGAACATCAGGCAAAGCGAACACGGCGGATCGCGACCGCCGCGTTGATGTCCGTCTGCCTGTTCTGGGGCGCGACGTTTCTGTGGATGGAGCAGGGAACCGATGCCCTGCAGCGCATTTATGGTGAAGAAAACCGCGCGGCCATCGGCGCGTTCTTCCTGCTGTGGCGTTTCGTCATTGCGGCGCTGCTCATGCCATTGCTGGTGCCCCGCAGCTTGAAGCGGCTCGACAAGCTGGCGCTCAAGTGGGGCTTCTGGCTCAGCCTGCCGTTTGCGCTCGGCTTCTTGCTGCAGATATTCGGCTTGACGCAGGCGGACGTGCAACCCGGGCAGTCGGCGTTCCTGACTTCGCTGTACGTGGTCGCGACACCGATCCTGGCAGCGATCATCTGGCGCCGTTTGCCGCCACGCGGCGTGGCGCTGGGTGTTGTGCTGGCGGTGATCGGCGCGGCCTACATGAAGGGGCCACCGCATGGGGGTCTGAGCCTCGGCGCCTGGAGCACGATTGCATGCGCCGTAGTGTTCGGCGCGCACATCCTGCTGACCGACTACGCCACCAAGCGCGCCGACCCAATGGCGATCACGCTGGTGATGTTCCTGTTCAGCATCCTCTGGAACGGGCTGGCGCTGTTGGCCGCGCCCGGCGGGCCGGCGATGTTCGAGCCCGGCTTGCTCGCACAATCGTTTGCGGACCTGACGTTTGTCGGCACCGAGATCGCCTGCGCGCTGTTCGCCACCGTGATCGCCGTCAGCGTGCTTAACCGCTGGCAGAAAGAGCTTGCGCCGTCGCGCGCTGCCATCGTCTACACGGCCGAGCCGGTGCTGGCGGCTCTGATCAGCGTGTTCGCCGGGCGGGACGTGATCGACGGCTGGCTGTTGTTCGGCGCGACGATGATCCTGCTCGCGAACCTTAGCGCGGAGTTCCTGCGCAAACGGCCTAAGCTTGCCCCACCCGTCGCGTAGCGCAAACGGCCCGGCTTTCGCCGGGCCGCCGTGAGCGACTGTCGTTAAGCTATTTGAATTTGATGTCCCAGTCATCAAGTTCGTAGACGACCATCGTGCCGCCGAATTTCACGTACACGGCTACCAGCCACTTGTACTTGGTCGTGCTGCTGGCCTTGTCCCACCACTCGGTGAGGCTCGGCACGTAGCTGGGCACCTTGAGTTTGCTGAGGTCCTGCTTGCCGAGTTTCGGCGCATCCTTCTTGCCGCTGTCGTCGTCGCCGCCGTCCCTGCCCAGGGCACGCTCAATGGCCTTCTTGATGTCGTCAGGGCTGATCCCGTCCGGAATGGGAATCCCATCCGGCTTTTCCTGAAACCCGTCGGCCGGGTCGTTGACGCCGTCGCCATCGCGCCCACCGCCGCGGCGCCCGTTGTCGCGCGGATTGTTCGGTGTTGCGTTCGGGTCGTCCGTGGGCTTTTTGCCGGCGATCGGAAGGTGGCCGCCGACGATCTGGTAGAAGCCGTCTTCGCCGAAGGTGGCCTTCTTGGTGCTCAGGCGGTGGATCTTGGCCTCATCGAGGTCGAAGCGCTGCTGGAACCGGTTCTTGATGTCGTTGGCGTCGCTGCCTCCGACCATGCCGGCGATCTTTTCGGCAATCGCCACATCCATCTGTCGGCGGGCCCAGTTCAGTGCCTCAGTGACCGAGGCTTCCTTGTTGTCCTTGTCGCGGATGTAGTCGCGTGCGACCGGCTTCATCTGCTTGTACCACTCGTTGATCACGTACTTCGTGAAGTCCAGGTCGATCTCGGCGTAGGTATCGTCCACCTTGCTGAGCACCGGGCCGGTCGGACTGTAGCTGTCCTTTGCCTCGTCCAGGATGTTCAGCGCGCCCTGATACACGTGCTTCTTCGCCTGTTTGCGGGCTTCGACCAGCAGCGTAAGCACGGCCGCCTGGCGAATCAGCTCATCAAGTTCGGTTTCATACTCGGTGAGGCGCGCCTGCAGCTTGCTGTCCGGCGAACTGGCGAGTGCGAGCGATACGTAGTCCTTTGCCTCAGGATACAGCCCGAGCTTGTCGGCGATGCGGGCAAGCTCGTAATACTGCTTGGCGGTTTCCAACGGCTCGCGCTGGCTTTCCGCAAGGCGAAGCACGTCCGGCTCAGCCATCATCACGGATGCGTCGATCAGGATGTCCTTGACGAAGCCTTCTTCGATGACTTCGTCATCGGGGATCACCTTGCCATTGGTCAAGTCGAAGTTCTTGACGCGGTAGCCGTTTGCGACCTGGGTGATCTCGCCTTCCATCACGCTGCCGTCGATCAGCTCAAGCCGTGCACCCTCGACCATGACTTCAAGATTCAGGCCCTCATCCGGGTCCTGGGCGTTGGTGAGGCGCTTTTTGAGGCCTTCATCGACCTGGTTCCAGCGCAGGAAGACCTGCCCGCCGGACTCCGTCAGCTTGAACGTGAAGCCGTCTTCTTTCACTTCGACAACATCGCCCTGCAGGAAACGCCCGTCAGCAAGACGAATCTGTTCGGCACTCACAAAATTTACGCTGAGCAACAGGCCAAGAACCAAGGCCGGCAGCCACTTGAGCATGCGCATGGAGACTCCCTTTGGAGGCAATTCTTCCGCAGAATACTGTCGTAGAGGTTAGTGGTCCTGCGCCATTACGCAAAGGACAAAGGGCGCAAAGGGGCCTTCGGTCGATATTGCCTTCCCCGTTTCGCGAAAAAATTTCGGGCTGTGTGCGCTTCCGGGATGACTTTCAACCAACCGGTCGTTTAATTAGAGCAGCACCGATGAGCCGGGTTGCTCGCCCGCCCGATACCCGGCTTATCCGCTTCAAGATGTGCAACTGGGTAACTACGGCGCCGCGGATTCGTCTGCGGCGTCCGTAGTTTCAGGCGGGGCCTGATGCGACGTGATGATCTTTCGCTTCAGCAGCTTTGACCAGCGAATGCCGCCAAGTTCATCGGTCGTTTCCGGCGGCTCATCCTGCTCGCGCTGGAATGCATTCATCTTGGCATCCAGCATCTCGATTGTGTGAACGACCAGTGCCTCCGGCGTCATCGGCGGCTTAGGACTGCCCCATTCCTGCAGCCCGTGGTGGCTGAGGATGATGTGCTTCAGCAACACGCCCTTGCGGTGCGGGAAGTCTTCCAGGCCCTGCAGTTTGCGGTCCAGCAGGTTGATTCCGATCGTGATATGCCCCAGCAACTCACCCTCAAGCGAGTACCCGGGTGCTTCTTCCCCCACCAGCTCGATCACTTTGCCACTGTCGTGCAGGAAGAGTCCTAGGATCACCATCGAGCGGTCGATCCACGGATAGTGCTCACACATCTGCACGCCAAGCCGCATCACTGAATGCACATGCTCAAGCAGCCCGAAGCGGTACGGGTGGTGCATCTTCTGCGCCGCCGGCCCAACTTCGAACCGCCCCATGAACTGCTCATCGTCGAGATACGCCTCGGCCAGGCGGCGCAAATCCGCATCCGGCATGCCGATCAGCATGTCGCGCACCTGTGCCTGCAATTCGGCCGGATCGAACGAAGGCGTGTGCTCAAACGCGTTTCGGTCAATATGTTCTTCTTCAGGTGTGCGCAACGCGCCGATGATGATCTGGGGCGCGTTGCGGTACAGCTCAACTTCGCCCTGGATCTCGACGTAGCTGCCGGCTCTCGCCAGAGCGACCTCGTCATCACTCACGTCCCAGCGCTTGGCACCGATGCTGCCCGTGTTGTCCTTTAGCGTCAGCGCCAGGTACGGCTTGCCGTTGCGGGTGGTCAGCCGCCGTGCGTCTTCAACCAGGTAGATCGCGTGGATCACCCCGGGCTCAAGGTCCGCAACGTAGATGTGCCCGTCTTCGAGCATGGGCGCAGCATAGCGCACGGACTTTCCCGAATCACCACGGGACTTTCACTCCGGACTCCCGACGCAGGACTCAGGACACTATGGTGTCCCGCATGGGTGACCAGAACACAGTCGACCGCGCGGCATCCGGGCTCGGCAGCACCATGGTGCGCGCCGGCGAGTTGCTCAAACGCGTACGCAAGGACTTTGGCCATGCCCATGAGCCGAAGCGGCGACTGCTCACAGCAGTGGTAGCTATGTTCGCGGCCGCGATGGCGACCGGGCTGCTGGTCTTCCGTTGGGGCGAGGCGGGCGCGCTCGATTACGCTGAGTTGCCGACACGCGACCTGCGCGTGAACCTGCTGGAGACCAACGAAGCCCGCGACCCCGACATCATGATCATCAACATCGACGAAGGTGCGCTGGCCTACGGCGACTCCTGGAGCGACACCGGCAATGAGACGGCCGCGACCGAGCGTTTCGCCTGGCCGTGGCCCCGGCACGTCCACAACAAGATCATCCGCTACTGCCGCGAAGGCGGCGCGCGCGCAATCGTGTTCGACTTGACGTTCAAGGAAACCGGGCCGAACACGAATCAGGTCCTGCTCGATCGCGAGGTCGGCGGAAAGCTGACGCGTGTCTGGACGTTTGACAAGGCGGGCGACGACCTGTTCGCACTTGAGGCCACGGCTCGCGACGATGTCGCGCTGGCGCTGGTGCTCGGCGGCACGGACCGGGGCCGCGAAGTCCGCGACAACCTGCTGCCGAAGTATGCCCGCCCGGTCGAAGGACCCGGCGCGGAGCAATTGTTGCTCGAGGAAGGCGCCCGCTACGCGCCCTACCGCAGCGCCGAGGTGCCATTCGCCGCGCTGATGGATGGCTGGCCGAGCATCGTCGAGGAGGGTCGACGCGGCGACGAAAAAGCAGAACGCAAACTTGCCGGTCTGCGCAAGAAAGTGAACAACGACGAGTTCATGCTGTCGTCCACCCGCTACCGCTCGATTCTTCCGCTGACGGAGCCGACCGAACGCCACGGGGTCGCGGCACTCGGTGTAGTAACCGGATTCAACGATGTGGACAGCGTCCAACGTCGCTTTGACGTAGTTGCCACTTATGACGGCAATACTTACCTGTGCCTGCCGCTCGAAGTCTGGCGCATCTACGTACTCTCATTTGCGCGCGAGGCGCTCGCAGATCCTGCCAGACGGGCCCGATTTGCGGAGCGTTTTGAGGGCCTGGCCGTGACGGACAAGGGCCTCGAATACGACGGCGCCGTATACGACCTCGCCAACAAGTTGCAGGACGTGCCCCTGAAAGTAGACGGCCGCACGGCGCACTACCTCGGGCGCAGCATGCCGCTGGACGAAACCGGCCGTGTTGAGTTGCGCTATCGCAACTTCCTGCCGATCGACGACAACCTGGATTGGGCCTACATGACCGAGGCCCAGCGCGAGGCCGTTCGCGGCCACAACCCGGACGGTGAGCTATTCGCGATCTACCCACAGGTTTCGGCCGCCGACATCCTGCGCGACTGGGACATGATCAACGAGAATCGCTACAAGGCAAATGAGACCGCACGTCTCAATATCCGCCGCGATGAGTTGAATGACGAGCTGAAGAACGCCGGCGAAGACGAACGAGAGGCACTCGAGACCGAGTTGGCCGACGTGCGCATGCGACTCAGCGCCGTCGAGGCGCAGCCCGTGCGCGAGCTCGCACTGGGCAAACCCGGTGAGATGGTAAAGGACAAGGTCGTGCTGATCTCAAGCACCGCGTCCGTGCTGATTGACCGGCACCGCACACCGCTGGCCCCTAACACTCCCGGCACCTGGGTACTCGCAACTTACTTCGACAACCTGAAGAGCAACGACTTCATGCACTCGCTGCCACGCTGGTTTGACTGGCTGCTGGCAATCGGCCTGGCCGTCCTCACTGTCGCCGCCGTGCTGTACTCGGGCCGCTTGCGCAATGGTCTCGTGCTGACGCTGCTGCTCGGTGTGCTGGTGATAGTCGCGTGCTGGGCGGCATTCAGTCAGCAGCTGTGGTTCCCGCTGATGGCGCCGCTGGTGGGGCTGGTTGCGGGCTTCTCGAACGGCGCACTCGCCAAGGCTTTGACTGAGGGCCACCAGCGCCGACAGCGCGAACACTTCGCCCGCCAGTACATGGGCAAAGAGCTGGTCGACCACGTCATCAATAACCCGGCCAGCCTGAAGTTGGGCGGCGAAAACCGCCCGATGACCATGTACTTCAGCGATGTCGCGGGCTTCACAACCGTGACTGAGACTCTGGGTCCCAACAACCCCGAGCGACTTGTCGAGCTGCTGAACATCTACCTCGAGCGCATGACCGACCTGATGCTCGGCACCGGCGGCGTAATCGACAAGTACATCGGCGACGCGATCATGTGCTTCTGGGGCGCGCCGATGGCGCAGGAAGACCACGCAATCCGCGCCTGCCGCGGTGCGCTGGACTGCCGCGCCGAATTGCAGCGCATGCAGCCGTTGTTCGCAGACGCCGTGCGCGGTATCGCACCGCAGTTGATCAAACCGGACGGCAGCGTGCTGTACGCGCGCGCAGGCATCAACAGCGGCATTGTGACGGTCGGCAACATGGGCAGCAGCAAGCGCTTCGCCTACACGGTGATGGGCGATGCAGTGAACCTGGCCGCGCGTCTTGAGCCCCAGTGCAAGAGTTACGGAACGGACATCCTGATCGGCGAAAAGACCGAAGAGCTGGTTCGGAGTGAGTTCACCCTGCGTCGCATCGACCTGATGGTGGTGAAGGGCAAAACGCAGCCGGTGCAGGTGTTTGAGCTGATGGGCGACAAGAACGTCCCGCAGTTCGTGAAGGACCTGCTGGAGCATTTTGAGATGGGCATCGACCTGTTCCGCGACAGGCAGTTCCAAGCCGCGCTGGAGGCTTTCAAGAACGCCGAGCACCACGAGGCCGTGACCGACGAAGACGCCCTCAACCCCAGCCGCCTCTACATTGAGCGCTGCGAGGCGTACCTGAAAGAGCCGCCGCCGCCGGAGTGGAACGGCGTCGTGGTCAAGACCAGCAAGTAAGCTCGCTACGCACGAAGCCCCTGTATCCCCGTGACTAAATTCTTATCCTGCGGCCACTTCCAATGTTTCTGGTTGTGAAGCCACTCAACACAGGAGAAGTCCCGATGGATCGCTGGAAGAAGTTCCCCTGGCGCAGACTGCTGGCCCTGGTGCTGGCTATGGCCGCGCTCATTTTCGCCTCAACCTATTCAAAGGGCGAGGACATGTACGTAAAGGTCGCGTCGAGCAACCCGGATGCGGTCGTGCTAAGCAGCACGGATTTCTTCGAATCTGAGCCGCTGGGCAATCTCAAACAGAATCAGTCGGTCGAGATGCTCGACAAGACCGACGGCGAATACGTGAAGATTAGTGCGACGGTCGACGGCAAGAAGGTGGAGGGCTGGGTCAAGAAGGTCATTCTTCAGAAGAAGCCGCTCGAAAATTCCCCCCGTGTTTCCGAGTCCGGAGCCGTGGACAATGCGTCATTCGCTGCGCCTGGTTTCGACAAAGAGATCGAGAATGGCATGCGCAAGGAAAGTCCGGAAATGGACAAGGCACTGACCCAGCTCCAGGACTTCGAGAAGAAGCGCGCCAGACTGATGGGCCTGAAAGAGTCCGACGACCCCGACTTCGAGCAGGACCCCACGCCGATGCTGAACAGTTATCGTGACTTCGCCAATTCTGGCGGTCTAAAGAACTAGGAGCCGGAACCATGAAGACGAACAAGATCAACGTCTGGGTTACCCGGCTGATGTTGGGTGCCCTTGTATTCAGCTTTACTGGCTGTGCCTTCTTGATGGCAGCCAATGATGCTCTGAAGGAAGGCAA
The DNA here is from genome assembly GCA_020425605.1 of Planctomycetota bacterium. Taxonomy (GTDB): domain Bacteria; phylum Planctomycetota; class UBA8742; order UBA2392; family UBA2392; genus JACKID01. Next base: position 15,076 of record JAGQRH010000003.1, read on the forward strand.
GCTCGTAGACAACCTCGAGCCGAGCGAGGAGTACTATCTTGGGCGAGGCGTTTCGGCAGTCATCATCCAGAATTACGAGCCCATCAAGATCGACACTCCAAAGCAGGAAACTCAGATCAAGTACCTGAACGATATGGCGGGCTACATCGAGAAGGCCGCGCAGGGCGTGACACGCAGCGCGCGCAAGCTCGGCGATCACACTGACCGCAGTTACGATCAGCAAGAGCACGTCTACAATCTGGCCCTGCACAAGGGCATTCAGGTCGGAATCCTGAACACCGAGGAAGTCGCGGCACACGGAACACCGGGCGGCTTCCTCTGGCTTTCATACGGCGCGATCCACATGTGCAAGAACGAGGATGAGTTGGCGGCGCTGGTTGCGCACGAGATGTCCCACATCATCCTGGACCACGGCATGGCCAACTACCGAAGCGCCCACAAGAGCCAGATTGCAAGCTCGTTTGCTTCGGACCACATGTTCCCCGGTGACAGCAAGTTCTCCAACTTCGGGCGCCTGTGCGTCACCGGATTCGAGAGCATGCGAAACGGATACAACCCAGGGCAGGAGTTCGAGGCAGACAACTGGGGCACTCGTGCGCTCGCAGTGTCGGGCTACAAACCGGAAGCAATGGTAGAAGTGCTTACACGCGTCGAAGAATTCGAGAAGGCGCACGAAGTCAAGCCCGAAGACTATCTCGCACACCACCCACCGATCCACAAGCGCATCGACACCGTCAAGGAACTGATCAAGACCGAGAAGCTGACGGTGAACCCCAAGAGCCAAACGGCAGAGGCAATCAAGGCTCGTAGTGATCGCTTCGCAGCGGCATTCAAGTAGTTTGAGCCGAATCAAAAAGGGGCGCCTTCGGGCGCCCCGGTTTTTTTGCGGACCTGACGTCTGTGGGGTAAACTGCCATCTCGCTCAGCCCAATACCCGAGACCCAAATGATCCGTTTGCCATCTTTCGCGGCGATGTTGCTTGCATGCCTCTTGTGCGGCTGCGGCACTACGCCGAGACGCCCGGACAGGCCGAACGTCGTTCAAGGCACGGGGGAATTCCAGTACCGCAAGTACTGGCGCGAAGGAGAGTCCGTGTACGTCCGAATCACCTCCGAGGCGCCAGCTGCGCTGATTCTTGCCGCGCCAGACCCTTGGGCTGAACCCGTCGCGGTTCTCGAACTCGGGCAGGAGTTAAGAGTGCTAGACCCCAGTTCGGGCACTTACGTTCGAGTGCGTACCGTGGGTATGGGATTTGATGCTGAGGGGTGGGTATGGCGGCCGGCCGTCGGAAAGAAGAAGCCCGCGGATAACGCCGATACTCGGGAAGAGTGGCAGCGTGAAGGAGCCACCTCAGCGGCGCGAGATACCGGTCAGCCCACGGTTAATCCATCCGAGTTGGAGGCCGCCCTCCAGCGGCTAGGCAACTTCGAGCAGAGTCGCGCCGACGTTTCAGGCGGAGCTGCGGAATTGGTACGTCGCTTCCGCAGGTTTGGCGAAGTCGGCGGACTCTCTGACGACTGACCCGCACGCTTGCACATTGGCGCTCAATCCCTGATCATTGGCGGCGAGGAGTACGCCACATGTTTCAGCGCGAGCGCAGCCCCGAGGCGCTGCTGTCACGCCCGATCCCCGAGCGCTACCGGCTCGCGGGGGCGCTGGTCAAGCGCGCACTGGCACTGCTGGACAAGCCCGCCGGCGACAACGAGCGCGCGGCCGCGCTGCTGAGCGCAATCGAATCCAACCTGGATGACCCCACCGACGTCGAAACGCTCGATGACGCAGTCGAGCGCTGTGTGGACGCACTGAGCGCCGACCCGCAGCACGTGCCCGCACTGGTCGCGGCCGGGAACGCACTGATTCAGTACGGCTATGTCGATGACTGGACCTACCACGCCCGCCCGCTGCGCGACGCGCGCAAGTTGCTGGAGCGCGCGCTTGAGATCGCGCCGCGCCACCCGGCGGCCTACTCGGCACTGGTGCGCTGCGAGTTGCTGGCCCGACGATTTGAGCCCGCACAGGACCTGCTGAACGACATCAAGGAAGACGCGGCGCTCGCCTACGTCCACATGCTCGGGCGCGGCTACTGGTTCGCGCTGCACGAAAACTGGAAGCTGGCAGAGGACTGGTTCAGCCAGGCGGCCAAAGCGACCGAAAATGCCGAAGACAGAAGCTGGGCGCTGGTGCACCTCGGCGACGTCCTCGCGCGGCAGCAGAACCTGCAGCTCGCTGATGCCCGCATGGGCGAGGGCGTACTGACCGGCGCGCCGCACCGGCTGCGGTTGCACCTGTGGTCAAAGCTGAAGTACCTGCGCGCCCGCTATGACGAAGCGTGGGAGCTCAACCGCCGCTCGCTGACTTTCGGCCGATTCGAGCCGGGCCAGCTCTGGCGCCAGGAACTGCTGGTGTACTTCCGGAGGCTGTCGTTCGTGCCCGGGCAGCGCTTTTCACTGCCCGAGGAGAAGGCCAAGGAGATCGACGGGCCATTTCGCCTCGTGGGCGGCGACTATGCTGACACCGGCGACGTCGACGACCGCCACGATGACGAAGACGAGTTCGTGCCCACCTTCCGCGCGAACCTGTTTCTCGAAGGCGAAAACCTGCCCGTTGTAAGCGAGATTGCAGACCCGGGTGCAAGCTGGGAGGGGCGCGCAAAACTCAGTGTCCGCGTGCTCGACCCCCGGACTTTCGAGAAGCTCCCGCTGAACCCTGGTGAGCGATTCAAGCCCGGCCAGTACGTCATGACGGACGAGAAGGCGGGCACCGTCTTCCACGTGCTGCTGATGCGCCGCCACAACCTGCACAACCCGTATCTCGACCTGCCGGACGACGCGCGCAGCGTCTTCGACTTTGACCGCACAGCCATGCAGAAGTTCGAGAATGCGCCGTGGGACATCCGGTTGATGCTGGCCGACCACGGCTTTGACCCGCTGCTCGGCGCGCTGGCGACCTGCAAGCTGTGCGACGCGTTCATCCGGTTTGCCGGCGGCATCGGCGTCGACCTTGAGACCGGCTTTGCCGTGCAGGCCGGCGACTGGCGCAATGAAGGGCCGCAAGGCATGGACATCCGCAAGCACGTGATCGTTCGCGCCACCGAAACGGGAAAAGGCCGCTACCACCTTCGAACCTGGGGCCTGTGCAAATTCCGCCGCTCGGAATTGGAAGTGCGCGAGTTGCCGTTTGAGTTGGTGGAAGGCGCGCGTTCGCTGTTGATGGAAGCGGCCGAAGAAGCTGCGCAGGGCGCAATCTATCACGAGGGCGACCTCGTCGGGTCACCACGCCAGCCGATGATGTTAATCAGCGCACGGGAAAATCCCGACGAAGGCGCGCCACGAGACGTATTGGAACTGGTAGACGTGAACGCCGGGCGCGAGCCTGTGCAGTCCGGCGCATTGCGCGGCATCCAGGCATTGATGCACATCAGGAAGTGAACGTGCTGCAAGACGGTGAAGACCACATCAAGGCCCGCATCCTGGAAGCTGAAATGGCTCTCGGGTCGGCCGCGCCGTTCCTGGAGATGTCGATTGAAGACCTCTCGGCGGGTGTTCGAACCCAGGCTGAGGCATTCCTTGCCAACGCGCCGAGCCTGTACGGCTATGAGCGCGACACCGAGCGCATCTTCATGGTGCTGGATCTCGCGGTCTCGGCCATCCAGGCTGACCCGACCTATGGCGGCGGCTACTCACTGGCAGCCTCCTGCATCTATCGCCTTGGCGTAATCGACGTGGATATCTTTGACCCGCGCGCCCTAACGGTCGCAATCCCGTGGGCGTATCGCGCCATCAAGATGGACCCCGAATACGACATGGGCTGGGAAACCTATGTCGAGCTGCACTGCTTCAAGGGCGACTTCGCCACGGCCGAGAAGGCACTTGGTGAAATCTACACTCGCTTCGGCGACAACGACCTATATGCGCGCTGCGCGTTTCTTTACTTTCGTTTGCAAGGCGAAACCGCCCAAGCACTGAACTGGGGCGCGTTAGCCTGGCAGACCGAGTGGGATGACACGCGTCTGATACACACGCTCTTCTCGCTGGGCCAACTCTACCGCGACGTGGGCGAATGGCGAAAGGCTGCCGACGCATACCGCGTGATCACCGAAAGAGACCACGAGAATTCCTGGGCCTTCCATAACGCCGCGCAGTGCATGGCCCAACTCGGCGACTATGTCTCGGCACTTGAGCTGAACCAGACTGCAATCAGCCTCGGCGGGCTGCATGAATTCCGCGCCTTCCAGGAAGATCTCAAGCGCGCACAGGGTCGCTCGCGCATGGGTGGCGGCCGGATCACCAGCGTGCCGTCGAAACGCGGCACAGGCGTTCACCAGCGCCCGGCGTCCACGGTCGTGCCCGCCCCTCCGCCCGCATCCGGAAAGCTGGTTGCAGCGCCGCCCCCGGTCGGCAAGAAGGTCGTTGCCGCACCGCCGCCCGTCGGCAAGAAGGTCATCGCTGCGCCGCCGGCCGTGAGCCCGTCGAATCGGCCGCCGCCTGGCAAGAAAGTAGTGAAGGCGCCCCCGGCTGCGCCCGGCAAGGTTGTCAAACCGCCACCTCCCAGGCGACGGCCACCCGGCAAATAGACACGGGGACGGGCCGATCCCGTCCCCGCTCCGCCGCTGCGCCCGACGCGTGGACTACGTGGGGTTAGTGGGCAAGCGACAGAAATATCAGTCCGAACAGGGCAACCCAGACAAGCAGCAGTGGAATGCTCCAGACGATCGAGATCCATGACAGGATCCGTACCGAGGTGATTGTGCTGCTATCGGTCTGAGGACGACGCCCATTGCGGATCAACTCCTGCACCCGATCGGCGCGTTTGAGGGCGGACGGCCCGGTGAACAGTCCCAGCGGGATGCCCACGAAGGTCGTCACGATCAGACCGACCAGCGCAAGCGTCATCATCGAGTTGTCGGCCGGCACGTAATGCGGGCGGGCACCGTAAGGCCGGACAGGATTCTGCGGCGCATAGGGCACGTAGGCCTGCGGCGCCTGCTGGGGGGCATTCTTGTAGTACACGTTGTCAGTGCCCGTCTCTTCCTGCAGCGGCTTCTGCGTAATCATGCGTCCGCGCGGCAGCGAGGCGGTCCTGGGAAGTCTGCGGTTGGTGCTTGCGGCGATTGTCATCAGCGTTCCTCCGTATCGTTCACGCACATATTGAACGACACGCAGGCACACGCCGCGATTACGATGCACCCGAACGTTTGTAAGGCCCGGTCAAGCCATCAAGGCATGGTCGGCGCAGGCGATTCCAGGCCGGGGTTGTAGCTGTCCATGAATGCCAATACGGAACCGGCCGCCCACAAGATCGCAAACGCGAACATAAAGATCGCGAGCATCGAGCCCACATTGTGCTGCCGACGCCCGACTTTGGTGATTGCCAACGCGACGATCCACGTGAACACGGGAATCACGTACGCGCCGGTTGCGGTCGAGACATAGAACTGGGCGAGCCCTGAGAGCTCGCGCCCGAAGTCGCGCGCCAGCTCCACCCCTTGCCCTACCGACATCGAAACAAAGATGCACCCGCCAACACCTGCCAGCATCCCCAGCGTCAGGAACAGCAGCAGGCCGCGGGTCTGTTGCGGCGGTCGTTTCTCCGGAGGCACGTCCGACATGCTCACTCCACCAGGTAGAATTTTTCCAGCCCTTCGCGCAGGTTGCTGATCTGGATCAGACGGAAGTCCTTCGGTGCGCGCACGTTTTCGCCGCGCAGCTTGGGCACCACCGCCTGCTGGAAACCCAGCTTAGCTGCTTCATCCAGACGTTGCTGCATGTGAGTCACGCTGCGCACTTCGCCGGCGAGACCGACTTCGCCTATGAATACCGTCGCGGGCGGCAGCTTCACTTCCTGCGATGAACTCGCGACCGCAAAGCAGGCCGCAAGATCCGCCCCCGGCTCATCCACCATCACGCCGCCTACGATATTCAGGTAGACCTCAAGCTGGCTCAAACGCAGCCCTGCGCGCCGCTCCAGCACGGCCAGCAGCATGTGGGCGCGGTTCTGCTCGAGCCCGGTGAATCGGCGACGCGGCGATGACATCGGGCTGGGGCTTACCAGCGCTTGCACTTCCACCAGCAGTACGCGCGTGCCCTCGGCCGCGGGCAGGATCGCGCAGCCGCTGCGAGAGTTGTCGTATTCGTCGAGAAACACTTTGGACGCGTTCTCAACTTCCACCAGACCTTCCTGGCGCATCTCGAACACGCCCAGCTCACCGGTGCTGCCAAAGCGATTCTTGCTCGCGCGCAGCAGCCGGAACGACTGGAACTTCTCGCCCTCGAAGTTGAGAACCGTGTCCACCATGTGCTCCAGCGTGCGAGGGCCCGCGACCGTGCCTTCCTTGGTGACGTGGCCGACAAGGATCACAGGCATATGCAATGACTTCGCCTGCATGATGATGCCCGCGGCACACTCACGCACCTGGCCGACGCTTCCGGGCGCGCTTGGCAGGTCCGAGTCATACAGCGTTTGCACGGAGTCGATGATGCACAGCGCGGGCTCCAGCTCCTTGATGTGGTTGCGAATCGCGTCCAGCATCGTCTCCGCGACCACAAAGAGTTCGTTGCCGAGGCAGCCCAGCCGCTCGGCGCGCAGCTTCACCTGCTCTGCCGACTCTTCGCCGGTCACGTACAGCACGGCCTTACCCGTAGACGCTCCGAATTTCGCGGCAGCCTGCAGGACCAGAGTACTCTTGCCGATGCCAGGGTCGCCCGCCAGCAGCACGGCCGAGCCGGGCACAAAGCCGCCGCCGAGAACGCGATCCAGCTCACCTATACCGGTGCGCACACGCGACGATTCCAGCGGCGTAACGTCCTTGACGCGTTGGGGCTTGGTGGGTGTATTCAGCGCGGCGCGCCGTGACGGGCGCACCTTTGACACGTCAAGTTCTTCGACCAGCGTATTCCACGCATTACAGCCCGGGCATTTGCCCAGCCACTTCGGCGAGTTGTACCCACACTCGCGGCATGCAAAAACCATCTTGGTCTTTTTGGCCATGGGCGGATGTTAGCGAGCCACACGAAAGTCCGAAGTGCGAAGTTCGAAGTTGGGGTGCACCGACTGCAGTTGGCCGCATCGCGGCCAAGGCACTTAGCCCACGGCTTCAGCCGTGGGTATCCCGGCACCAAAACCACAGGCGCCCCGTAGGGGCGCTGCTTCAGTCCCAGAGATAGCGTTCATCGTAGTCCGTTCCATGACGCTTCAGGAAGTCGATCAGTTCTTCCTTGAAACCTACGTTGCGGTGGTGTTCCTCTTGTTCGGCAATGTAGCGCCCCACATTCGGCGTCTTCGACTGACTTACGCTGAAGGCCGCATACCCTGTCTGCCACGCGAACTTGTTGCCGGGCTTCAACTCTTCATTCGCCCACTTGGATGAGCTTCCCTTGATCTGCCTCAACGCATCGGCCAGGGAGACAGCCGTGCCCAGGCGGCAAAGGATGTGTACATGGTCGTCGACACCGCCGATTGCGAGCATCTCGCCTTTCACTTCCCGGATGATCCCGCCGACATAGGCATACAGGCGCGGTCTCAAGGACGACGTAATCAGAGGTGCGCGGTCCTTGGTACTGAACACGAGGTGGTAATTGAGATTCGTGTACGTGTGTCCCATGGCGCTTCTCCCTGTGCAGCGCCCCTACGGGGCGCGGACGCTTTCGGGACCCATGGTACCCACGGCTGAAGCCGTGGGCTAAATTCCAAGGCCCCTGTCGGGGGCCAACTGCAACTCGCCCCGCCGGCTACTGCCCCTGGTAGCCCTTCCAATAGCCGCTCGGGCTCGGGCCGGACTCGGTCGGGTAGACCACGTTGCCTTCAATTACCACGTCGGGGCCGACGGTGCGGGTCTTCACGTTGTCGAATGTGATCGCGCGCTCAACATCCGGGATGCCGGGGCCTTCCACGGGCGTGGTGGCCGACTCGCCGCCGAAAATCTTGGGCGCGAGGTAGATCTTCACCCGGTCAATCGCGCGCTCCTGGAAGGCTGTCGCAAACAGGCCACCGCCTCCTTCGATGATCGCGCTCGTCACGCCCCGGTCGCCCAGATCGTGCAGAATTTCCATCCAGCGCAGCTGCCCGCCTTGGCTCGGCAGCAGAATCAGATACACCCCGGCAGCCTCGAGCTGCTTCTGCTTCTCCTCAGGGGCGTCCTCGGAGCAGTAGATGAAAACCGGGAAATCACCCGCCGTCTTCACCAGGCTGCGATCCATGCCGATGCGCAGGTCCCGGTCAATCACTACCCGAAGCGGCTGGCGGCCGACGTCGCCGCGCGCAGTCAGTTGCGGGTCGTCGCGCTCGACTGTGCCGGTGCCGACAATCAGCGCGCCGGTGCAGCCGCGGTCGTAGTGAACTTCACGCCGCGAGGCCTCACTGCTGATCCAGCGCGCGTCGCCGGTGCGTGTCGCGATCTTGCCGTCAAACGTCATCGCCCACTTGGCGGTCACCAACGGGCGCCCGCGGCGCACGTGAAGGAAGAACGCAGCATTCAACTCTGCCGCTTCGTCGAGACATTCGCCCACTGCCACGTCGATCCCGGCCGCGGCCAGCGCCTTGATGCCATTGCCTGCCACCTTCGGGTGTGGGTCCTGCACGGCGACCACGACGCGCGAAAGCCCGGCCGCTGCAATCTGCGGCACGCAGGGCGGAGTCTTCTTGCCGTCGTATGCTTCGCAGCAGGGCTCAAGCGACACGTACATTGTCGCGCCTTTGGCCTTGTCGCCTGCCATCCGGATGGCGTTTGCCTCGGCGTGCGCGCCGCCGAACTCTTCGTGGAAACCTTCGCCGACGATCTGGCCGTCTTTGACGATCACGGCGCCAACCATGGGGTTGGGTGCGACGTAAGGCTGGCCCCTGCGAGCAAGCTCAAGGGCCCGCCACATGAATCGACGGTCCTGTGCCATGGTGCGTTCCGGACGGGGCCTGCAATGTAGCGCGTACCGCGATACAGGCATAGGGCTTGGGGGTGATTGAAGGCCCCCCGTCGTAATGCCCTAGTCAGTCGATCGCAGCTTGACGAACGTCAGGCCGACCATGCCGCACACCGCACCGCAAGCGCCGCCGATCACGAACAACTCCCGCGGGCCGATCCAGCCGAGTGCGAGCCCCGTGGTCAGCGCCGACAGCGCCGTGAAACCCTGCACGGTGATCGTCACCAGTGCGAAGATTCGCCCGAGGCGCTCACGCGGGTAGTGGCGCTGGATCAGCGTCGTTCGGCCGACCGTGATCAGCGGAATCGTAAGCCCGTGCAGGAAGATCGCGACCAGGAATTGCGGAAACGTGTTCAGCCATAAGAACGGCACGTAGGTGATGCCGTCCATGAACATGCCAAAGATGACCAGTCTGCCGGTCCTTACGCGCGTGCCGAAGCGCGCGATCAGCAACGTGCCGATGAACCAACCTAGGCCCAGCATCGCCTCGAACACGCCGTAGGCCCAGGTCTCCAGCTTCAGGTGCGATTTAATGAGGAACATGCCGCCGACGATCGCCGGGCCCATGATGAAGAAATTGTCCACGGCCGTGAGGAACAGCAGCGCGCGCAGGCGAGTGTCTTTCCAGGCGTTGGCGAGGCTCTCGCGCAACTCATGCAGTGAGCCCGGACGCGAGCCGGGCTCGGCCAGCGTCTTTCGAGGTGCCTGGATCAGCAGGATGCACACGAAGCTGACCACAAAGCTCGCCGCGTCGGCCACCAGCAGCCAGACGATGCCGGTCGGGCCGGGCGGGCTGCTGCCGTACAGATCCGGCCACAACAGAATGCCCACCAGCCCAGCGCCCAGGATCACCGCGAGTTGCTGACTGGTCTGGAAGATGCTGTTCACCCGCAGCAGGTTCGCGCCTTCGGCGAGGTCCGGTATCAGCGCGTCGCGCGCCGGGTTGAACACGGTCGCGAACAGGTAGCTGGCAAAAGCCACAACCGGCAGCATCCACCACGCCAGCACGTCAGCGAAGAACAGCACCGGGACACAACCCACGACCAGCGCCCGGACGATATCGGAGATCAGCATCATCCCGCGGCGCGAGAAGCGATCCACCAGCACGCCCGCATAGGCGCCGAACAGCAGGAAGGGCAGCGCATCCATCATGCGCGTCAGCCCAACTTCAACGCCGGCATCCCGGCCGATCAGGTAGATGACCAGAAAGCCAATGCAGGTGGAAAACGCCGAATCGCCGGTGCCCGAAACAAACTGAGCCACCCAGAGCAGAAACAGGTTCCGCCCACGCCTCGGCGAAGCGGGCGATGCATCCACAGGCTCAGCGACCTCAGTCATGCGCCGGAGTGTAGGTTTGCCGGCGGATAATTCGACTCAGGCTAGTCGCCCGGCGAATAGTCGATGTCCGCCTTCGGAAGAGACTCCCGAAGGCCATCCATCGCTTTCTCGTGCTTCGACTTGGTGTCGGATACCCGCAGACTCGTCAGCTTTGCCAGCCGAGAGAGGCCCGCCACGGCCGCGTTTGTCGCATCCGGCGCGATGCTGACCCAGAGCTCTTCCAGCGACTCCAGCCCGGCTACTTCCGCGAGCGCCTTGTCTGAAAGCCCTCCAAGTGTACTCATGCCGAGGACACGCAATGCTTTGAACGTGCGCAGACCTGACGCGGACTTGCTCAAGTTCTTCGCCCCGTGAAGGTCCAGCACCTCGAGTTCCGTAAGCTTCTCCAGACACAACAAGCCCGAGTTCGAAACCCGGGACTCCGTGACTCTCAACTCTCGCAGTGAGGTCAGGTCGGCGAGATGCTCGAATGCGCCGTCGCCGATTCGACCGGCGTCCATCAGATCAAGCACGCGAAGTTGCTTGAGCGCTGCCAGCCCCGCAAAAGACTCGTTGGTCAGTTCGCTTGCTACCCATGTCGAGATCACTTCCAGGCCCGTCGCATCGCAGATTGCCAGGAAAGCCTCTGGCGTGATCCTCTGGCAGCCGAGGTAAATTTCTCGCAAATTAATGGCGCTCGCGAGATGGCGGAAGCCGTCCACAGACAGCTCCCCACAACCTTCCACGTGAAGCACTCGCAGTCGTGGCAAGCGGCAGATCGCCTCGAAGCCGACGTCGTCCACGCCGGAGTAGTCTCTCAGATTGAGCACCTCAAGCTTCGAGTCGGCGCCAAAAGCGTCAAACCCATGGCCGCGCATCCCTTCATAGTCAACATTGTGCGCCCACAGCTCTCGCAACTGCGGTAACGCGGCCAGGTGGCGGATACCCGCATCGGTAAGGTAGTCGCAGTAGCTGATGCCTAGAGTTTCGAGAGTCGTGATCTTGGCCAGCGTCTTGCAGTCGTCGTCCGTCAGCGCGGGCGTGCCCTGAAGGTTCAGCAACTTCAGATGCTTCAGCTTGGCGAGGTGTTTCAATCCGGCCCCCGTCCAAGCGTTCCAGTGCACTGACGTGAAGCAGGCAGGCACCCAGACCCACGCGTCGAGATTCAACACTTCGAGACGCTCAAGCGCCGATATCTGCTCCAGCGCACCGTCCGAAAGCCCCTCGCACTCGGCGAGATCCAGCTCGCGCAGCTTCGGCATCTTGGCCAGCACGGCGAGGTCGTCATCTTTCAGATCGTTGCATCGTGGCAGCGCCAGCGCTTCAAGGTTTGGTAGTGCGGCAATGCGCGCGAGACCCTCGGCCGTGAATTCACACATCGTCAGCCGCAACCGGCGCAGATTCGATAGTTTCTCGACAAAGCCCAGCTGCTCATCGTTGCAGGCCGTCCAGTGGTCGATGTAAAGCTCTTCCAAGGCGGTCAACCCAGCCAGCCAGTGGAGTTCCTCGCCGGTGATGTTTGACCATGAATCGAACGTGAGGCTTTTGAGGCTCTTGAGCGCCGCAAGGCTTTTCCAGCCCGCGTCGTCCAAGTCCATGTCGTAGAACTCCACCACCTCAAGCTGCTTGAAGCGGGCGAGCTGCGCCATCGACTCCGCATTGGGCCAGCTAATGGACAAATTACGCGTATCGGCCGGAAGCGAGTTCAGCCTTGCAATGGTAGGGCTCGGCGGCGGCTCGACGGCCAAACAGCCGGAGGACGCAACCAGCAACACAGCAATCAACAGGCGTGACAATGTACTGCCTCCCGGGGCGGGAGAGGGGACGCGACCATTATCAAGTTTCAGCGGGCGCGACGCCACCCGAAATCGCTTGTCGGGGTGTTGGGGCTAGCTAGCCTTGCCGCCCATGGGTGATCCGAACATGGAACGGGCGCAGCAGGCCTTTGGCCGCATGGTGGACGAGCTCTACAAGCGCGAGGCCACCGGCCGCGCCGTGCTTGCGTTTGAGCTTTCCGAGGAAGTCATCGCGGCAACCGTGCAGAGCGGCGCCGGCGAGCAGAACGAAGCCGAGATATCCGACGTGAAGCTGCAACTCTTCCCTGATGCCGCGCTGTTCTCGGCGCGCATCAAGGTGAAGGGCAAGGCCTGGCCGCCGCGCCCGCCGGTGGACACAAAAATCGAATTCGGCGTACGCGAAATCACTCACAGCGAAGCGGGGAAGTCGGGCTCCGTGCTCTTTCGCGTAGAAAAGCCGCTGACCTTCAGCAGCACGTTCGCCGACATCGTAATGGGCCTGCTCGGCAAGCTGATGCGCGGCGGACCGGTCAGCCTCGATTCGCTGCGCCACAAGGACGCGTTGATCACGCTGGACTTCGCCAAGCTGCTGGCAATGCTTCGACCGGACATGGCCGGCAATGCGGGCCAGATGCGCCTTTACAACATGAAGGTCGAGCAGGCGCGCGTGCGTTTCGAATTGGGTTTCCTGAGATAACCGGGACGCGGTGGACATCTTCCTGATCATCCTGCAGTTGGCATTCGGCGTCGTTGGTCTTCACTTCGGCGCGGAGTGGCTGGTTTCCGGAAGCTCCCGGCTCGCACTCACGTTTGGCGTGAAGCCGCTCGTGATCGGGCTGACGCTGGTCGCATTCGGCACCAGCGCGCCGGAGCTTACCGTCAGCATGGCCGGTGCAATCGGCGGCCAGCCTGACGTCAGCGTCGGCAACGTGATCGGCAGCAACATCGCGAACATCGGGCTGGTGCTTGGGCTGAGCGCGACAATCCGCCCGATCAACGTCGACCCCGAGGTCTTCCGCCGCGACCTGCCTGCCATGCTGTTCGCCGCGCTGCTGATCGCCGTGTTGCCGTTCATCGGCGGGCCCATTGAAACGGGCGACGGCGCGGGCTTCATGCTGGACCGCTGGAAGGCCGTGATCCTGCTTGTCACGATCGCGGTCATCCTGTTCCTGATGTTCCGCGGCTCCCGCGGCGGTGACGAACCGCGTGAGCACACGCCGCGGCGCCACAGGGCAGGGCTGGTATTGCTGACCATCTTCGGTCTCGCGGCGCTGCTGGTTGGCGGCAAGCTGTTCGTGGACGGGGCGGTCGACGCGGCGCAGCGGCTGGGAATTCCGCAGCTGGTGATCGGACTGACCGTCGTCGCTGTCGGCACCAGCCTGCCGGAGCTTGCAACCAGCATCGTGGCGATCATCCGGGGCGAGAGTGCCATCAGCCTCGGCAACGTCGTCGGCAGCAACATCTTCAACATCTGCCTTGTGCTGGGTCTGGTCTCGCTGGTGCACCCGCTGGTGATCGACGCGCGGGTCATGAAAATGGACATGATCGTAATGCTGGGCTTCTCGGCCGGGGTCACGGCACTGGCATGGCGCGGCAAACGACTCAGCCGGCCGGAAGGACTGCTGCTGCTTTCGGCCTACGGGCTCTACATCACGAACCTGTTCGTCGGCTGGGTCTAGGCCGAATAATTCATCGAATTACCCGTAACGCAGAGCCGATTGCTGCCGTAGCCTAGTTGGTGCGGAAACGGAGACGGTTCATGAAGAGCTCGAGCCTGCTGGCAGGTCTGCTGGCTTTGCTGATTGCCTGCGGCGCTTCATTCGGCGCGGGATACTACGTGGCGCGTGACCAGGCGGCTGAAACGCCGAACTCGCGCCCAATCGTGGCGGCCGGCGAGACCCTGGACGAAAAGCTTGCATCGAATGACACGCCACTCACGGCACCGGACAAAACGGACGGCGAGACGGATACTCCGCCGGAAGATAAGCCGGACATCAACAACAAGCACGTCGAGCCTGAGACCAAGCCGGACAGCTCGGCGCCGACCGCCGAGACCAAGCCCGGCGAAGGCGCGCCCGGCACCGAAACCGTTGAGGCCAAGCCAATTCCCGGCCGGCCGACGGAAGACGAGAAGAAAGCACTCGAAGACCAGCTCAAGGACCTGAAAGACAAGATCAAGGACCTCAAGGTCGAGACACCTGAAGACTTCGACGACATCTTCAACGGCCCCAAGGTCGATTTCGCCGCCACAGTGACCGGGCAGGTCGTCGATGCCAGCGGAACGCCGGTCGCCGGGGCTTCTGTTCACGGCCAGTACAACGAGAATTACTCCAGCGAAAGCGGCGGCGGGCGCATGAGCTTCGTCGTCTCAGCGGGCAGCGACGCGGGCCCCGCAATCGCTACCACTGATGCGAGCGGCTACTTCACGGCCAGCATCAGCCGCAAGATCTCCGAGAAGGCCAGCCTGCAGGTCAACCTGACCGCGACAGCCGACAAGTTCGCCGAGAGCAAGAAGGAATCTTTCACGCTCAAGAACGGCGACGCCAAGGAGGGCATCAAGCTGGTACTGCGCGGCGCCGGCAGCGTCTCAGGGCGCGTCGTGGACAGCAGCGGCGCGGGCGTAGAAGGCGTGACCGTCAGCCTGAACCCGGCCGGGAACGGCGGTTTTGGCGGTGAAGGCATGGATTTTGACTTCAATGTCGGTGGAAAAGGCAGATACAACGCGACGACGGACATCAGCGGCGAGTTCGTGATTGAAGGCGTGCCCGAGGGCCGTCACAAGTTCAAGCTGTCCGGCGCGGGTTATCGCCAGATCGCCGGCCCGACCGAAATCGACGTCAAGAGCGGGCAGAACCAGCGCGCCGCCACCGACTTCCAGGTCGCGATCACCGCCAGCGTCGCCGCCAAATTCCAGGACACAGAGGGCAAGCCCGTCCGCGGCTGGGCAACCATCAACTTCAAGGACGACAACGGCAAGAACGTGAAAAGCCTCAGCGGCCCGGTGGATGCAGACGGCGGCTTCGAGAAGAACGACCCGCCGGCCGGCGCATACAACATTGAAGTGCGCGTCTGGGGCTACAAGCCGTACACCACCCGCGCAACGCTGCTGGAAGGCCAGCGCTACGACTTCGGCCCCATCACTCTGGAACAGGACGAAACCCCCAGTGGCGGCGGCACAGTCATCATACCCAGCGAAGATGAATAGCAGTCCTAAGTGCATTGACCGGACGCCTTTAGGCGTCCGGTTTTGATTTGGGAAAGTCGGAACCCCGGGCCGTGGTCACGCGTCATACAATGACCCAGAACCGAGGAAGAGACGATGCGGATTCGAAGTGTGATTCCAATGGCGGCCGTGCTGATGCTCGGGCTTGCAGTAACCGTCCAGGCCCAGAACGCCGGGCGTGTGAAGATCGGCGGCAACGCCGCCAAGGACCAACCCGACAAAGAGGCCGAACGCAAGAGCCGCGAATCGAGCCCCGAAGCCAAGTCCGACCGCGACCAGCCCGAATTGCCCACGCTGAAAGTCTACGAATGGGGCGTTGCGACCATGAACTGGGACGGCAGCGATGAGGGCGCTGACGACGTTCCCGCGTTCTACTACGACGCGAGCGAAGTACCTGTCGAGGCCGCGCCGGTCGCTGAGCCCAAGCCACAACCCGACGACGGTCCCGCACCAGTTCGTCCGCCAATCAAGATCCGTAAGCCGGTGGTCTATTTCGAGTGCGACAGGGACCTGGTGTTCGACCTCGATGTCCACTTCACGAAGGGCAAGTTGACCTGGATGTTCCCCAAGCCGAATCGGCTGACGGACGCCTCGACCGTTCAGTGGGACAACATCAAGCTCTACTCCGACGAGCTGCCCCGCGACAAATTCGCCCCGCCCGAATTGCACGACGTGGACGCCAGCCACTGGGCCGGTTTCAGCCGCGACGGCAGCACATCCAGCCTGGTCGTCAACGACGAGCACGAACGCTTTCTCTTCTATGAAGGCACACAGGACGGCCTGCCCGACGCCGACATTTTCCGCGACGCCGACGGCAACATCATCGTCCGAAACTACACCGCCCACGAGCTGCTGGACCTGCGCATCCACTTCGGCGACGACTACTGGCACGCACCCGCAGTGCCGGCCGCCAGCGGCGACAAACCCGGCAGCCTGACGCTGACCGAAGCCATGCTGCTGGACGAAGCCAGCGGCACCCTCACCGCGGAAACCGCCAAGGCCGGTCTGACGGAAGCCCAGGCGAAGGTCTTCGAGCGCGCCTGGCACAACGATTTCATGGCCGACAACAGCATGTCATGGCGGCGCACGCCCGAGGCGCTCGACGAGCTGATGCAGTTGAAGCTGACCCTGCCCGCGGGCATGGGCAGCGAAGTCCACCGCGTAGGCTACGTGATGGTGAAGAACATCGACCTGACAAAGCAGCCCGAAATGGACGAGCTGGTAACGAAAGCGGTCGACGGCGACGCCGAGGCAGAGAAGAAGCTGCGCGCCTCCGGCATGGCCGGGGCAGGCGCCCTGCGCCGCGCCGTCGGCCAGGAGGGCGTTGACCTGAAGCTCAGGCTCAAGCTCGCCAAGATCCTCGGAGAAATAGGCGCCAGCCGCTAACCCAACCGAGAAAGCCATCGACACGCCCCGCCCGAAATGGGCGGGGTTTGCTTTGCACTGCCAAAGGCAATCTCGCACAGAGAGCACAGAGACGGCAGAGAACCGCCAAACCAATCACTGTGAACTGCCTGCTCTCGGTGCGAGTCGCAATTGCCCTGAATTCCGGGCTTTTACGAAACGTCAGCCCCTGAACTGATATATTCAATTCATGGGCAGACTCTGTTTCATCCTGCTGTACGTACTGACCCTCGCCGCCTGCGGCAAGGACGAGCGCACGGCCACGGCGCCTCACATTCCGGCCCCAACCACGGCGCCCACTGCCAAGGAACCCACTCCGCCGAAGGCCACGCCTGTCAAAGCGGAAGAACTGCTGGGCTCGCCACAGATTCACACGCAGCCACAGCCACCGACGCCTGTGATCGGCTTCGACTTCATCGCCGAGGCCCGACGCTGCCTGGCAGACGGTGACACAAGGGGCTATCAGACTGCGATCGACCGCTACAACTCTGTGCTCAAGCACGAGGATTCACCTTTCACGGTGGTCCGTCTCACGGCCAACACCATCACGTACCTCACCTCGGACGGAAAAGAACTGACCGTGAATGGCTGGACCGATGCCATGCCGGGGGGCTAGAGCCATGGAGAAGTATGAACGCATCGGCGTCTTCACATTCCTCGCGCTCGTCGCACTCCTGGCTGCACTCGTGGCCGGTCGTGCGTTAACAGACAAGTACGACCCGACACGCAACCCATCCTCGGTCGCGACTCTCGCGCCAGTGTCGGCCGATCTGCCGGTGCCGGATGAATTGACCACCACCCAGCCCAAGTCGGAGTGGCAGCCATCGAGCGACTTCGACCCCTTGGATGTGAAGAACATTGACGTCAGCAATCCCACCCGCGCGCGCTGGCGCTTTGAGCTGCCGCCCGCAACGCTGGAGTCCGTCTGGGACGACAGCGGGCTTGGGATCTGGTGCCTGCAGCTAGGGGAGCTGAAGGAATCCGGCAAGACTGACGAGTACAAGCGCATGCTTGAGGACGCTAATGACTTCCTCGCCGCCAAGGTACCTGGCTGCAAGATCACGGACGTCAACGATGATGGGGCTCATGTGCGGGACGAACAGGGCAACATCCGGGTCATGTCAATGACGTCTGCGCAGGAGACCTCCGTGAACGAAGCCGTTGAGCGCTATCGCCGGTACAAGTCTTCGGGCCGGTTGGCACCGGAATTATTGCCAGCCGTGCCTCCCGGCTACATGCCGCCTGCCACACCGCAGGCGCACTGACTGAAAACTGCAATCGTGAGGATGAACAGGGATCAAGTTGACCGGTTAACTCGCGGCCCGCGCACGGCCCGAACCCATGTCCGCTGGCCAGCTGAACATGCTGACAAACGAACAGGCCGCCGGTGGCGGCCTGTTCGCTGAAGTGTGCTGGGCTCAGACTTTTCGATGAGTTGTGCGCGTACGTTCGCTGCCGTCGGGGAGCTTGACGATTTCGTAGTCGCCGAACAAGTTGGGCGCTTCCTTCTTCATCACGCGTGCGATGTCGCACGCGAGCGCGCGGATTTCGGCCTCGGCGTGGATGTCGCCGCGCAGCTCGATGAAGTGCCGCCACGAGCGCACGTTGCCGGTCACGAAAATCTTCGTCTCCGTAGCGTTCGGCAGCACCGAGCGCGCAGCCTCGCGGGCTGACTTGCGACGCCCTCGGATCGTCTTCTTCTTGAAGTACTTTGCGACGGCCTCTGACTCGGCCACACGCGAGCGCCATTCGTCGATGCTCAGGTTGTCGTGGCCGTCGACAGCTTCACCGAAGGTGAACTTTCCGGTTTCACCCTCGGTGAGCTGTTCTTCCCGCAGTGCAAAGTCCACCAGGCCTTCCGGTGTGGCGTACTTCTCTGCAAGTTTGTCGGTGAGATCGCCGTAGACCTTCAGTGTGGCGTCACAGTGGTCTTTCAGCAGCTTCTCGAGCTCGGGATCGCCCTGCACGGCCGGCGGAATCACGAACTGTGCCTCGGATTCATCAACATAGCGCTGGCTGAGCTGGCTGTAGGCGAATCCCGCGCGGTGGCGCACCAGCTCATGGGTCAGGCTGCGGCTTACGCCGGTCAGCAACAGGCTGAAGACCGCATGCTCAAGCACGCTGCCGTGGCCGACCTGCATAATGTGCCCGAGGTAGCTGGCGTTGTCCTTGCGCCCCTGCTTTTCGCCGAAGCTCATGTAGCAGATGCGCCCTGCCAGCTCGGGAATGCGCTGGGCCGGGTTGTCGGTGTCCGTCAGCCAGACGTCGGCTTCGGTATCGAGGAAGCGCTGCACTTCCTCAGCAGGCATGACCTGCTTGCCGACCAGATAGATGTTCGCACGCGTAAAGTATTTCTGCATGCACGGGACAATACAAACGCCCGCGACACGAGCGGCAGTGTGGATAGGTGTCGGAAAACAAGAGCCCCGGCCGAAAGCCCGGGGAGTTCGCGAAGCGAACAATTTCGATTCGTCCGCAAACGCCTGCGGGCGTCCCCGGCATTTCCGCCTGGGCTCTAACTCACATTAACATCGGGTCCACGTCGTCGTGGTCGGGTGAAAGACCGGTGTCTTCGGCCGGCGCGAGTTCGGCGCCCTCTTCGGGGCCTTCGGTCACGGTGAAGTCCCGGGTGGACTTTTCGATTTCGTCAAACTTGTCGAGCGCCGGCTTGGTCTTCGCGGCGTCGTTCGGGTTCATGGCTTCGAAGAAGCGGATCTGTGCGGAAAAGTCCTGCGCCGCGCGCGCGACTTCCACCATGGCCGTCTCGATCCGCCCGCGCACGTGCCGTATGTCTCCGGCTTCCAGCGCGCGGTCTTTCTCCAGCCCGGCATTGAGCTTCTTCAACTCCGCCAGGGTCTGTTCCATCTCTTTGACGATCTGCATGAAGTCAGCTGACAGGTCGTCCGGCGTAACCGGCTCAGAGCCCGTTGCGAACGGCTCCGTGATAGAGGCACAAAGGCGTGACGCCTCAACGCGCTTTTCAAGGAACAGAAGCGTCAATTCTGCAGACATGAAATCCCCGTTTCATTCAGCCATCGCACGACACGGCGCATGATAACCAAACGCAAGTCGTTGCTGAACCCTTTACGTTTTGTGGGGAAAACTTGGCACGTCGGGTCTGATGTGGGACAATCTCTCCGGAGGCCCCAATGCCGTATGTGTTCTATGACCTGCCGGCCGATTCGGCTGAGCTTGAGACCTACAACGGCTACCAGGTAAGCCGCATCGTCCACAAAGCCGGCGGCAGCCTGGTCAAACGCCCAGACCCCTCCGCTCCTCCGGCCGAGCTGATCCTGCAAGGCCCGCGCCGCCCGTGGTTTGAACCGGTACTTGCGCGCATGCCTGCGACACCCGGCCGCAGCATGGTGCGCCGCTCGCCCAGCCGTGCCTGGTGCACCCGCGGCTTCATCAGCGCAAGGGCACTTGCGTCATTGTTGTGCGTGCCATCCTTCTGCTTTGCCATCGGCTGGCTGATGGGCCGCATCTAGCCCTCACTTACCAAGGACCCCAATGATCTCGTTCTGCCGACTCAGCATTGCCGCGCTCGTCATCCTGACGCTGGCCGTATCCGTTTCTGCACAGGACCAGCCCGCGCCAAAGGAGGAAAAGAAGACCGAGGCCGACGCCCCGGCCTACCGGCTTGCCTGGGATATGGCCAAGGGCGCCGAGCTAGAGTACCGGCAGTCGCAGACCATTGAGCAGGACTTGTTCGGCACCAAGATCAAGAACGTCAACACTACAGACTACACCCTGCGCTGCCTCGGCTTCAGCGAAGAGGGGAGCGTGCAACTCGAATACGAATATGACCGTGTAGCGCTGAAGGTGGAAACCGACGGCATCGACCTCGACTACGACTCGGCCGACCCGGACCCTGCCGAGTTGGAGAAGCTGCCGGAACTCAAGGGCACCGCCGCGCTGGTAGGCAACAAGTTCACCTACGAAATCACGCTGGAGTTGAAAGTCGAAAACCTCAGAGGCTGGGACAAGATACGCGAGCAAGTGCTGAAGGAATTCAGTGCAGACATGCGCGATGCACTGGAGCCTACCTACAGCGACGCCGCGCGCATTAGCCAGCTTGAGGCCGGATTGCGAAGCTTGCCAACGAAAAAGGTCAAAGTGGGCGATGAATGGACCAATGCCTTTGACGAGCCCGCGGGACAAGTCGGATTGGTCAAGCACGATTGGACCCTGAAGCTGGCCAGCGTTGAGACAAAGGACGATCACCGGCTGGCGACAATCACCACGACTTCCAAGCTCAAGTTCGAGCAGTACGCCGACGGCCCATACAAGGACATGAAAATAGTTCTCAGGGATGCAAAAGAAGACGCCACCGAAGTCTTCGACATGGACAGAGGCATCACCCTCAAGCAGCTGAGTAGCGTTGAGATGACCATGGAATTCCAGGTGGGCAAGGAAGTGCTGACGCAGGTCATGTCGATCGAAACTACCGTTGAGTTGCTGCCGGAAGACACGGAAAACAAGGATCCGGAAGACGGCGCAGAACCCAAGGAAACCAAGCCGGACTGACCCATGCATTCCGCCTTCCCGTTGCCATTCCGGCACGAGCAGGCACGCTGGGCACAATGAGCGACTTCGCGCTTCATCGACACCTGCCCCAACTGGAGCTCCCGCACATCCAGCTGGGCGAGTATCCGACGCCAATTGAGCACTTGCCCGCGCTGGGCGATGTCTGGCTGAAGCGCGAAGACCTTTCGTCGCCCATCTATGGCGGCAACAAGATCCGTACTCTCGAGACGCTGTTCGCCGACTCGCAGGCGCGCGGCATGCGACGCGTCCAGACCCTCGGCGCTTACGGCAGCAACCAGGCCGTGGCCTGTATTCTTCACGGCAGACGACTCGGGCTCGACACCGGTGCCGTACTGTTCCCGCAGCGCGCCACCCCCACCGCGGCCGAGAATATGCGCGTGATCCTGAGCGAGTGCGAACACGTCAGGATGCTGCGCAGTATTCTCACCTTCCCGGCACACTGGCTCGCCCTGCGCAGCTCGAAGGACACCTATCTGGTGCCGCCCGGCGGCGCGAACCCGCTGGGCGCTCTCGGCCATTCCGCCAATGCACTCGAGATCGCCGAGCAGCTTCATGCGGGCACCATGCCAACACCGAAGCATCTGGTGGTCGCGATCGGCAGCACCTGCACCACGGCCGGGTTGCTGGTCGGGCTGCCGCTGGCACAGAAACTGGGTCTCTGGCCGGGTGAGTTGCCGCAGATCCATGCCGTGCGGGTGACGCCCTGGCCGGTCACGGCGCGCTCGCAAGTGATGAAGCTGGCGAAGGCGACGGCGCGCTATCTTGAGCAGGTCGGCGGACCAAGAATCGAGCCGGACCCAAAGCTGCTGGTGCTGAACACAAAGCACTTCGGCTGGGGCTACGCGCGCGTTACGCAGGGCGGTTTGGCGGCCGCGAAGCATTTCGCAGAGCTGACCGCCCCGCCGCTGGATACAACCTACGCCGCCAAGTCCGGCGCCGCACTGCTTGAGCTGGCGCGTGAAACCGAGGGCCCGTTTCTGTTCTGGTGCACGAAGTCGAGCGCTGCGTTGCCACAGGTCGATGAGGCCAGGATCGCACGCGCTCCCGGCCACATACGGCGCTGGCTGCAACGGGCAGACAAGCACAAGGCGTTCGCGCCCTAGCCCGCGCCCCTACGCCTTTGTCGAACTCACATCCACCAATCTCCACGAATCGACACGGAATGCTTCGTGAAGATTCGTGCGAATTCGTGGACACAAATTTGCCTCTACGCCGACCGGACTGTATTGTCAGTTTAGACTGACGTCTCAGACGGTGCTGAAATGAATGAGCCTGCCGACATCCGGGACCCCCAGCGCGAGGTCGAAGACCGCTTCATCGAGGTCTGGTCCGACATCAGCCAGCTCTGGGGCGTCAACAAGTCTGTCGGGCGCGTCCACGCGCTCCTGTACCTGACCCCCGATTCCCTCGACATCGACTCGCTGGCTGAGCGCCTGCAGATCAGCCACGGCAACGCCAGCACCAGCATCCGCGACCTGATGGCATGGGGCGTCGTGCGCCGCGTGACCAAGCCCGGCGACCGAAAGACCTATTTCGAGGCCGAGAAGGACCCCTGGACCTGGTTTCACACCACCATCCGCGAGCGCCGGCGCCGCGAAGTGGTACCGGTCATGGAGCGGCTGCACGAGGCCGCGGGCTTTGCCGAGGGGGCGTCCAAGGGCTCCAAGGGGGCCGAGCGCAAACAGCTCGAGGAGCTGCACGGCAAGATCGAGAAGTTCGCCGACTTCGCCCACGAGTTCGTGGACCTGATTGACGTATTCCTCGCCATGGGGCACGGGCGCATGGCCAAGGTGTTCCGCACCGCGGCCAAGCTGTTCCCAAAGGGCGGAAGTTAGTTCTATTTCGGAGCATCCGTCAGTTTGTACTGACGAAAACGATGTGACGGATTGAGGTGAGCCATGACGAACTACAGCACCATCATCCGCAGCGGGGCGCTGTACCCGATACGCATCCACAACGCCGACGATCGCCTCCCCGAAGACAGCGGCGAGTGGCACCCCGTGCCGGCGAATTTCCGACAACTGCCGATCGAGCCCTGCGACGGGCATCAGCACGCTGAGCACGTGCCGCGCCACAAACTGCGGGTCGCGGCGACATTGCTCCCGTTGCTCCAACTGGTCACAGGGCTTGGCATTCTGTACGTGAGCTACGGCTCGAACTGCAGCACGTCCTGGTGGTTCATCACCCCCTTCGTCATCGGGGTCTTCACCAGTCTCGTCGCCTCATGCATCGCCGTGTCCGGCACCGAGCTTCGCATACCCGACGCGCTCGGCGGCATCATGCTCGGGCAGTTGTACTGGCTGGGGTTGTTGCTGATTCCGTGCTACGGCTGGGGCCTGCTGATCGTCTGCGTGCCGATGTGCGTGCTCGGGACCGCGCTTGGCACACTGATGGGCGCGGGCATGCAGACCATGGAAGGTCCAACTGGGAGCGGGCATGGAAGTGCTTGAGTGGACCCTTCGCGCAGCCGGCATCGGCCACTTCATGCTCGTGGCCGCGAGCACGCGCGCGCCGAAAGCACTCGGCTGGAAGGCTGAGCTGGCGACACTGCGCCCGCTGACACGCCAGATCTTCACGACACAGGCCGCCTATATTCTCGTGATCAACTTCCTCATCGGCCTGCTGGCGGTTGCCGCACCGGGCCTGCTGCTGGATGCATCGCCGCTGGCAACCATCGTCGTCTGCTTCATCTTCGCCTACTGGGCTGTGCGCGTGATCCTGCAGCTCACCTACTTCGACCCGACCGATGCCCCGCAAGGCTTGAAATACAAGGTCGCCGAGTGGGGCTTTCTCGGGCTGT
The DNA here is from genome assembly GCA_020425605.1 of Planctomycetota bacterium. GTDB lineage: Bacteria > Planctomycetota > UBA8742 > UBA2392 > UBA2392 > JACKID01. Next base: position 39,076 of record JAGQRH010000003.1, read on the forward strand.
TCATCTTCTTTGCGGCTGCGTTCGGCTGGGCGGCCGTGAACAACTTCATGGAGATGCCGTGAGCGCAGACACGGCCAGGCTGACGCACCGCGGCGGGGGCCTGCCCCTCCGGCTCGCGGCGTGGAGTGTCGGCCCGCCGTCCGTCGCGCTGGTTCACTGGCTGCTGCTCGATGCCAACCCGATTGTTCGCATGTGCGCGTTTATCGGAGTGCTGTTCTTGTGGATGAAAGCTGTCGTCCTGGCCGAGCAGCGCGCGGCCGGAAAGGCCCTGCCCCCACCTCTCCGTCTACTCGCATGGCTGTTCCTCTGGCCCGGCATGCGGCCGCAAGCAGTGGCACGGACGTCCTCGCCCGTGGCCGCAGGCGGCACGGCCGCGCGTGGACTGCTCAGTGTCGCTGCCGGCGCCGGCTTGATCATGCTCGCGCGCTGGGCTTGGGCCGAGACGCACAGCCTGTGGGCCTTCGCGCCGCCCGCGCTGGTGGGCTTCAGCCTGGTCCTGCACTACGGCCTGTTTACTTTGCTCACGGTGAGCTGGCGCATCGCGGGCTTCGACGTCGGGCCGTTGTTCCGAAACCCGTTCGCCTCGCGCAGTCTGAGCGATTTCTGGACATGCCGCTGGAACCTCGCCTACACCGAGATGTGCCAGGAAACGGTGCTGCGCGCCACGCGCCCTTGGCACCGGCGGGCATCGACCTTCGCCGTGTTCCTGTTCTCCGGGCTCCTGCATGAAGTTGCGATCAGCCTGCCGGTGGACGCGGGCTACGGACTGCCGACGCTCTACTTCGCAATCAACGGCGCTGCCATGCAGGCACCATTCAAGCCCGGCACGCTTGTGGCACGTACATGGGCCGTGTTCTGGGTTGTCGCACCGCTGCCGCTGCTATTCCACCCATGGTTCATCCGCGGAATCGTCATGCTCGCACTGGGGGTCTCATGACCACTCGGCGCAACAACCTGCCGGTCGCGCTGGGGCTCACGTTTGGTGGGCTGGGGTTGATGTGGGCTTTGACCGAGGCCGTCGGCAACGTCTGGCACCGGATGGCGTTGTTCTACCTGATTGCCGTGCCGGTGGCGCTGCTGGGTGTGAAGCTGGAGTGGACGTCGATCTTCAGGCCGTCAGCGCGCTTGATGGGCGTCGGGCTGATTGCCGCTGGCATGCTGTACGGTGCGGGCTGGCTGGGATCGCTGCTGCTGCGCGAGATCTGGCCGGACATGGGCGAGCAGGTGACCGGCAGCTACTCGCTGCTCGACTCCGCACCCGGCTGGCAGGTCTGGCCGTTGCTGGTGTGGATCATTGTCGGCGAAGAGATCGTCTGGCGCCTGGCCGTCACGCTGTCATTCACCGAACGCTGGCGCGGCTGGGGCGTGCCGCTGGGCGGGCTGGCCTTTGCGCTCGTCCACCTGCCGTGGGGACCGCCGCTACTGCTGGTTGCGGCCGTGGTGTTCGGCTCGGCGTGGAGCTTCATTGCATTCAAGACACGCTCGTTCTGGGCGTCGTTTGTCGCGCACCTTGGCTGGGACATCCTGGTCATGTTCGTCGCCAGATACTCATAGGGTTCATTCGATGTCGGAGCCGGCCATAACACTTACCCCCGCACAAGCGCCGGCTCCGGCGTCGTTTCTTCGTGGGCGCGCGTGGTTGCGAGCGCTGGTGGGCCTGACGGCATGGGCGCTGGCGTACTTCTCGCTTCAGCCGGACTGGCCGCTGGCGCTGCTTTGGCTGGGTGCTCTCGTACACGTGCCGTTCGCGCTTTCGCTGATATTGACGAGTCAAGATCACCACCCGCGGACGGACGCGATTCTGAATTTCGCCGCATGGGCGCAAGCGCCCGCCGCGCTTCTGCTGGTTGCGGCAGGCACCAGTGAGCTGGCGGGCATCTGGCTCGCGCTGCCATGGATTGCGCTTACGGGTGCCTGCGGGCTGGCCGGCGCGTGGCGCATCATCGCGCTGGGGCTGCGACGCCCGGGCGCACTGGCAGACTTTGGGCTGATCTGGTTCAGCGTCAGTGGCGCGTGGGCCGGCGCGGCGGCGATGCGCTGGGAGGCATTCGGGTTTGCGCCGATCATGGTGCTGCTGGCGGCCGTGCACCAGATGTACGCCGGGTTGGTGCTGCACGTGGTTGCCTCGCGCGTCGTGGCGGCGCGACCAGGACGCCTGCCGTGTCTGGCAGCGATCGGCGTGTCACTTGGCAACCCGCTGGTGGCGCTTGGCATCACGACCTCTCACATGGGGGCCCCGGTCTGGATCGAAGTCGCTTGCGCATGCTTCTTCGCCACATGCGTGATTGTGCTTGGCTGGATGCAGCTGTATCTGGCGTTTGCACCGAGTTCGCGCCTGCCGCTGGCTTCAAGGGTCCTGCTGGTGCTGGCGGACCTTGCGCTTGGCACGGCCATGACGCTCGCGATCATCTTTGCCTGGGGCACACTGCGCGGCGTGCCGACGCTGATGATCACAGACATGATCACCTGGCATGGGACGCTGAACGCCTTCGGCTTCGGGCTTTGTGCGTTGGTTGGCTGGATGGTTGCGAGGCCCCCCACGCAAAACCCCGGCCTTGCGGCCGGGGCAGAGCGTGTAAGTTCATAGCAGCTCTTACTTGCTGATCATTCGGTATTCGGGAATCTCGGACAGGTCGATGCCCGCGGCCTTGGCAGCTTCCTTCACCGCGCCGACGAACACTGTGTCTTCCTGAAGGTCCACCCTGTTGAGATCAACGCCGTCTGCTGCCAGCCGCTTGCGCAGCTCGGCGCGCACCAGGTAGCGCACGTCCTCCTTGGTCAGGTGCGTGGCGACGGCCTTGGCGTACATCTCATCGAAACCGGCGTAGCCGTCCGTCTTGTGGCCGTCGGAGCGGGCAAGCTGCTTCAGCTTGTCCTTGTCACCATCAGTGACCAGCTTGTCGATGTACGTGCCGATCACGTTGTCATCGCCCAGCTTCTCGAACGCGTCGTAGACCCAGCTCTCGAACAAGTTCGCCTTGAGCTCAACGTCTGCCTCGACGCCGCGGTCGTAGTAGTACTGCTCGCTCTTCGGCCCGTAGTAGCGCGCGACGGTCAGCAGCAACGCGGCCTGCTTGCCGTCTTCTTCCAGCTCGCTGGCGCGGATCGGGATCAACTCCTGGACAATTGCCCGGCCGAAGGTCTTCGTTCCCGCGGTCTTCGCGCGCTTGTGCTGACGCAGGGCGCCGGCCAACACTTCTCCGGCGTCGGCCGTGCCGCCGTTGATGAGAACGGTCAGCGGCGTAGTGGTATCCGGTGCCTCGTTGCTGGTTGTGTACTTCACGGTGGCGGCCAGCTCTTCGCTGCGCCCACTGCTGTAGGTGACGAGCGTATCCTTGGGCAGGAACAGGCCCGCGACCTGGGTTGCAGCCTCGACGCTCCCGCCGGCCGAGTTGCGCAGGTCCAGGATGATCGCCTTGACTTCGCCTTCCTTGAGCTTGTCCATCGCCTCTTTGACCCGCGCCGGCGATGCCGACGAAAGCTCGGCCACGTGAATCATGCCGAGCTTGCCGGGCAGCAGCTCAAAGCTGACTGCATCGGTGTCGGGCTCGGTGTGCGTAACGTGAACCCAGCGCGAAAGCAGCCAGCCGTCGCGCATGATGTTCATGCCGACCATGCTACCGAGTGTGCCGTGGAACTGGCTGATCGCCTCATCGAGCGGAAGGGTCTGGAACGGGTGCTTTTCATCGGGAAGGTCACTGCTGTCGATGCGCAGCTTGTGGATCTGCTGTTCCGTCACGCCCCGCAAAACACGGTAGATACGATCACCGGGGCGAATGCCTACCTGGTCGGCCGGCCCGCCTGGACGCACCGACAAGACACGAATCAGGCGCACTTCGCGCTTGGGGTCCATCTTCGAGCTGCCGAGCATGATGCCCAGTGTCGGCACGGCAAAGCGCCGAATCTCGCCGGCGTCGCGCAGCTGGCTGTCCTCAAGCAGGCAGGTGTAGGGATCGAGACCTTCCAGCATGCCGCTGGCGGCCGCGTAGAGCAGCTTGCGACCTGCGACAGCGTCGGCGTAGATGTAGCGTTCCTTGATCATCTTCTCGATGCTGTCGAGCAGCTTCGTGTCGATCTTCTCGACCTTCTCCTGACCCGGCAGCTTGTGCTCGAGTGCCGCCTCGAAGCGCTTGATTGCGCGCTCGTAGTCAAGTGCGCGCTTGGCCGTGCGCCCGCGCAGGGTGGGCTCATCGGCGACGATCTCAAGGATTTCCTTGGCGTCTGCAGTCAGCTGGTTGATTTCACCGAGTGCCACCGCGGCCTGGATCTTGAAGCTGTCGTTCTCGCTGTTGAGCATCTCGCGCAGGACCTTCGTCGCGTCGGTTTCCTTGGCGCTGCGCCAGAGCGCAACTGCGAGCTGCACCTTCACCTCGGGCGTGAACACCTGCTCATTCAATGCCTTGCGCAGCTTGTCGGCGTGACGCGTGCTGGCAACGGCGCCCAGAACCTCGGCGGCCGCCACGCGATTTTCCACGGCGCCTTCGCCGGTGATGATCGCGAGCAGACCGTCAACGCCCGTGTCCCAGCCGTTGTTGTTGATCGATCCGAGCGTCCAGACCGCGCGCCAGCCCGCGATGCGCGGCAGCTCAGGCAGCGTTTTCACGCCGGCGATCAGCTCCGGCGCGATGTCACGGCCGAGGTCTTCAATCGACTCGGCGATGCGGAATGACTCGTTGAGGTCCTTGGCCTTGCCCAGCTGATCCAGCAGCCCGTTCAGTTCCTTGAGCTGGCTTTCGTGCGTGGCCTTCTTGGCGACTTCGCCCTGGCCTGAATTGTCGTCCTGGACGACGTAGTGGTCGAGATCAACGCGGTCGGCGCCGGGCTGCGGCGCGGGCGCGGGCTGCTCCTGCTGCGAGCAGGCGACAACAGCCAGCACAAAGGCCATCAGGGCTAACATCCGGGTGAACTTCATTGCGGCTCCATACTTTCGGCCCTCAGCTTATCAGACGGGCTTGCCTGTGCTTATACGGAAGTAGCGCGCAGGGTGGGCGGGCGATTTTACTGGAATCCGGAGTTAACTACGGCGTTACTGTCGAGGCAGGAGCAACGAATGGATGCGCCCGCAGCACAACAACTGAATCTCAAGGTGGACGGCATGACGTGCGCCCACTGCGCCCGCGCCGTCGAGAAATCTCTGAAGGGCGTCGAAGGCATCACGACGGCCGAGGCGGACTTCGCCTCCGGCAGCGTCACGGTCAGCTATGTCGGGGCAAGGCCAGAGTATGCCTCACTAGACCCGGCCGTGCGCAAGGGCGGCTACACGCTGGTTAAAGAGGAAGTAGCAGCCACGCGCGACCCGGCCGATGTCGCGCGCAAGGAGCAACGCCGCAACCTGATCCTGCTGATCGTCGGCGCGGTGCTGGTCTTGCCGGTCATGCTGCCGCACTGGCTTGGGCTGATGGGCCGGGGCTGGGACTGGGCTGCGCTGGGACTGGCCGTGCTGATCCAGGCGACCGTCGGGTTCGACTTCTACAAGGGCGCGGTTGCCGGCATCCGAAACCGCAACCTCGGTATGGACGTGCTGGTCAGCATCGGTATGGCGAGCGGGCTGCTGTTCGGCGCGGGCGTCGTCATTTTCCACTGGCGCCTGCCGGTGGGCCTGGACAAGCACGTCTACTTCGAGGCCGCGACACTGCTGGTCGTGTTCCTGCGGCTCGGCAAGTACGTCGAGGCGCGCGCACGAGGCAACGCGCTGGGCGCACTGCGCAGCCTGCTGCAGCTCGCGCCGGACAAGGCACAGGTCAAGCGCCACGGAAACAACACTACGATCGATGCGGCCGACGTCAGGCTCGGCGACATCTGCCTCGTGAATGCAGGCGGGCGCATCCCGGTCGATGGCGAAGTCGTCAGCGGCGAGAGCGACGTCGACGAGGCCATGCTGACCGGCGAGCCCGTGCCGGTCGCGCGCAAGGTCGGCGACGTGGTGCGCGCCGGCACCATTGCAACGAACGGAACGCTCGAGGTGCGCGCGACAGCGGTAGGCACGGGCACCGCCCTGGCCAACATCGTGCGTCTGGTCGAGGAAGCCCAGCGCACCAAGGCGCCGATCCAGCGGTTTGCGGACAAGGTCAGCAACTGGTTCGTTCCGATCGTCGTGGGTATCGCCGTCGTCACCGCAGGCGCATGGATGATCGGTGGCGCCGGCTTCGGCCGAGCGGCGACGCAGGCGATTGCCGTGCTCGTCATCGCGTGCCCGTGCGCGCTGGGGATCGCGGTGCCGGCCGCGGTCATGATCGGAAGCGGCGCCGCACTCAAACGCAATATCCTGGTCAAGAACGGCGCGGCGCTGGAACGAATCTCGCATGCCAGCGTGTTCGCCTTCGACAAGACCGGCACGCTGACGGAAGGCAAGCCCAGCGTCGCGGCGGTTGAATATGCTGACGGAGTAAATGAGTCGGCCGTGCTGGAAGCGTTGGCCGTGGTAGCGCAAGCATCGCAGCACCCCTTCACCCGGGCCGCCGGCGAGTGGCTCGCCACCCGCGGCAATCCGGAATCCCAACTCCAAAATCCGAAGTCTACCGAACAAGCCGGCAAGGGAGTCATCGCCGAGACCGAAGGGCACAAGTACGTCTTCGGCACGGCCGCATTGTTGAACGAGCAGGGTGTCGCGGTCGAGGCGCTGCAAGCCAAGGCCGACGCGCTTCGAGAAAGGGGCGACAGCGTCAGCCTGCTGGCCGCCGACGGCGTGCTGCTCGCCGCGTTCGGCTTCGAGGACGCACTGCGCGAAGATGCCAAGGAAGTCATCGAGCAGCTGAACAAAGCCGGCGCCAAGACCGTGCTGATCACCGGCGACCACGAGGCCGCCGCATTGCGCGTCGCAACTGCGCTCGGCATCGAGGACTTCCACGCCGGAGTCAGCCCCGAGCGCAAACTGATGCTGATCGACCGGCTGAAGGACTTCCACATCGTCGCCATGGTCGGCGACGGCATCAACGACGCGCCGGCACTTGCTCGGGCCGACGTGGGCATAGCGATTGGCGGAGGCAGCGACGTCGCCAAGGAAACCGGCGACCTGGTGCTGATGTCCGGGCGTCTCACGGACCTGCCGCTGGCCATCGACTTCGGCCGCCGCACGTTACGGGCGATCCGCCAGAACCTGTTCTTGAGCCTGTGCTACAACGCGATCGGAATCCCACTCGCGGCCGGGGCGATGGTATGGGCCGGAGTATTCCTCCCGCCCAGCTACGCCGCGCTGGCAATGGTAGTCAGCGACCTAAGCGTAGCCATCAACTCCGCCCGCCTCGCGGCAGAGTTAAGAAAGCTGAAACCAGCGCACGAACAAAGATAGACTTGGGGCATGGCGATCGACTCCCAGACGCCCCACAGCAGCAACCCGCCCATGGGCTGGTTGTGGTTTCACAGAGCGGCGTTCGTCTATATATGCGGTGTCGTAGTCGCCTTCGCTGGGCTGGCCGCCTACGGCGCCATTCAGGCTAGCCGCCATACGGGCCTCGAAGGACTGGCCCAGCCCCATGGCCAAACAATCTGGTGGCTGATTGGGATCGCATTCAGCGCGGCGACCTACTTCTGGGGCACCATTATTGTTACGGGCCTGCTTCGGGTCTTAGCCCAGCGTCAGAAGACCAGCAGCTGGGCCTTGCCGAGGCGCGAGTCAATCACCGGGCCATGGGCCGCAGCGTCCAGATTCGTTACTCGGCGGATCGCGTTCGGCGCCGTCATCTATGCCGCCGTCCTGGTTTCCGCGATCGTCGCTTCTTTCGTGGTGCTTCCGCGGCCCGAATACTCGGTAACCGATCGCGACGGGGAGTACGTGTTCCAGGAGAGCAGAGGGGATCGCCGCGAACACATCGTCGGACCAGCCACCGAGGCAGACTTTGCCATGCAGCAATGGGGCGCCATGACGGTGTTTCCCCTATTCTTCCTGATCCCGGTAGGGCTCGGCCTGTTCGTGAGCGCCTGTGCGTGCAGCTACCACTCTGCGAAGGTCTACGGTGAGCACGGCTCGAAAGAATCGCTGGGAGCTCGCCCTCCGCCGGGAACACCTTACAGTCAAGCGTCCGCGCGTCGCCCGGTTCTGCCTCGCGCGCTGAGCGCGCCGATGTTTGCGTCCTGCGTCAGCGTGCTGGCGGCTTCGATCGCCGTGTACGTCACCGGCTGGACCGGCCCGGCACTCTTCCTCGAGTACCCTTCTCTGAGGATCGCGCTGTTCATGACGAACATGGGCTGCACCATTGTGACGATCATTTCCTTGTTTGCCGCTGTTCAGGGCGTTCCCAAAGACCTCCTGATGTCGATGAAAAAACACTCCTTTCGTCTTGCACGAAGTCTGCGACCCAAGGCCGCAAGGATTTTCCTCGTGATGGCTTTCGTGGGCTGGTGCGGCGCGGCGCTGCCGATCATTTTTGCGGTCGCCTCGGGGTCGGCTCAGTCCAGCGGCACTGCCAACTCGAGCCAGCGCGACGAAGGCGCAAACAAAACCTACGACAAGGCCGAGGCGGCAAGGGGAGAGGCCATCTTCATGTCAGCCATCATGGGGGCATTTGCGTCCATGTGTTCCGCGTTCTGGTGCGTCGTGCTGTTCGGCGACGTGGACATGACCGAATTTGCCGACCAAATGCAGCGCAACAAGCCGGGCACCCCGAGCTGAGTAGCTATTAGACCTCTGGCGGGCGGAGCACTAGTTCGCCCGAAGCCGCTCTGCACCCCCCAATGTGACACCAGTCCGGGTGCGATTTCCTCGTCAAACCGCTCGTTGACCCGAAGGTCTTCGCCTCTAGTATGCCGGTCCGCATTTTGAGACCTGCGAGGGCACGCAATGACCGACGCACCGAAGTTCAAGGACCTCAAGCCACCCGCCGAGGGCGAACGCATCACCTTCAAGGACGGCGAGCCTGTCGTCCCCGACAAGCCGATCGTTCCCTTCATCGAAGGCGACGGCATCGGGCGCGATATCTGGAAGGCTTCCGTGCGCGTGTTCGACGCGGCGGTGGAAAAGGCCTACGGCGGCAAGCGCAAGATTCAGTGGTTCGAAGTCTACGCCGGCGAAAAGGCCAACGACAAATACGGCACCTGGCTGCCCGACGACACGAACGAAGCCATCAAACACTACGGCGTCGCCATCAAGGGCCCGCTGACAACGCCCGTCGGCGGCGGCATCCGCAGCCTGAATGTCGCTTTGCGCCAGATTCATGACCTGTACTCGTGCGTGCGCCCCGTCCGCTACTTCCACGGCGTGCCCAGCCCGATGAAGAAGCCCGAAGACGTCAACATTGTGATCTACCGTGAGAACACCGAAGACGTGTACTCCGGTGTCGAGTGGCGCGCCGAGACGCCCGAAGCCAAGAAGGTGATCAGCTTCCTGAACGAGATGCTGTCGGCCGACCCGGCCTCCAAGGGCAAGAAAATCCTTGAGGCCAGCGGCGTCGGCATCAAGCCCGTCAGCAAGTTCCGCAGCCAGCGCCACATGCGCCGCGCGGTTCGCTACGCGATCAAGCACAAGCTGCCCAGCGTGACCATCGTGCACAAGGGCAACATCATGAAGTACACGGAAGGCGCCTTCCGCGACTGGTGCTATGAGTTGGCGACCACGGAGTTCCGCGACCACGTCATCACCGAAGACGAGCAGTGGGAAAAGCACGACGGCAAGGTCCCCGCGGGCAAGATCGTGATCAAGGACCGCATCGCCGACAGCGTCTTTCAGCAGATCCTGCTGCGCCCCGCCGAATACAGCGTACTCTGCACCATGAACCTGAACGGCGACTACCTCAGCGACGCGGCTGCCGCCCAGGTTGGTGGTTTGGGTCTGGCACCGGGTGCGAACATCGGCGACAACGCCGCGATCTTCGAGGCCACGCACGGCACGGCGCCGAAGTACGCCGACAAGAACGTGATCAACCCGAGCGCGGTCATCAACTCGGGCGTGATGATGTTCGAGTTCATGGGCTGGGACGAAGCCCGCGACCTGATTCTCAAGGGCCTGCAGGCGGCGATTACCGACAAGCAGGTGACCTACGACCTGGAACGCCAGATCGAAGGCGCAACCAAGCTAGGCACCAAGGAATTCGGCGACGCGATCATTGCCAGAATGTAATCGCCGAAGCTTCAGCGACGTTGGATTCGTTCAACCCACTCAAAGCCCGCCCTTGTGGCGGGCTTTCTATTTCAAGAAGGCCGGCGGGACGTGCATTCCTTTGATGCCCATATCGCCGTCGCCGACGGTGAGGTCGACCAACGCGCCGTCCCGCAGAAGCGTGATGACAACCGGCGGCGTCAGCCCTTCAATATCTTCTGTGTACTCCACCAGCCTGCCCGCGGCCGTGAGGATTACGTCGCCAAGTTGAACGCCCGCAGCTGCAGCTGCTGAGTCAGGGTCCAACTCCATCACGTAGAGCCCTTCTTCAGTGATACTGCTGGCCTTGAGGTGATACTCGGCAGTCTCGCGCACTTTCTCGTGCGGGTCGTTGCGCGCAACGCGGGCGATGAATTCCCAGTCGTCCTGTTCGGCCATGCGCGCGATCACCCAGACGCAGCTGTGGCGCGGGGGCCAGTTCTCCGGGTCGTTGACGGACTCGAGATACTTGCGGGCATAGGCGACGCTTTCTCGAGACGGCAAGAGCATGAGTGCATATCCAGCAGACTGTTTCATCCAACTCGCCTGCGAGCGCTTGTCGTCGAACAGCAGCGCATCGCCCGCGATTTCGATGCGCTCGTCGTCGCTGAAGCCCGGCGTTGAAGCGATTTCCTGAACAAACAGCATTCCGGGCAGCGCAGAGTCGGTCTTAAACACGGCGTACCTGATCAGCTCTGGCGTGAAAATAGACAGGTAAGACTCGAGCTTGCCCCAAGGCTCCAGCCCTACCTTACCGTCCGCGCCATCGCCATACCCGTAGGCTTTGAACAGATCTTCAGTCAGGTCCACGGCCGACTTCAAGCCCTGCTCGCCGCGAACCTGCAACTCGAGATACGCGGCGCGGATGGTTTCGACGTCGTTGTCCTCAATCGCCTTGCTGATGACGCTCTTCAGCTCATCGATCGGTGTGTCGGCGTACTTCGGCTTGTCTTTCGGCTCCGGAACGTGGTCCGGTAAATCGGGTTCGGTTGCGGTATCCGTCTCAGCGGGCTCAATCGGCTTGAAACCACTATTTGCCTTCGGCACAGGGACAAAGCTGCCGGTCGTATTGCCGCAGGCGACGGGTGCAGGCGTCACATCGTTTTCGTGCTCGCCCGTATGCGGTGCGGAAAACCACAACGACACCGCAAAGATGGCGAACGCGCCGATCGAGATGATCCAAGGTCTGTGCTTGCGATAGTCCATGCAGATTCACCAACAGCATACCTGCTGCGCCGCCGGGTGTGCCAGGAATGTCAAAGAGCGGGCCCCTTTAGCCGGTATAGGGCGGTTGCTCGACCGTCGCCCCCTCTCTGTTCTCGTGGGTCAGATCCGCCGTGAGGTTATATGCCCGTTCGACCTCCACCTCTTCGGCAGTCTCATCGGTGCCGTCTCCCGCGGCTGTCTCGTCAGCCTCATCCTCTTCGTAGCGCACCAGCAGCTCGCCAGCGCGCAGGGCCTGGCCGTAGCTGACGCGGGGCTTTTCTGCGCCGCTTGCCAGATCTTCGTAGGCTGCATCCACCATTGCTTCCAGCAGGCGTTTGACCTTGGTCTTTGCGGCCGACGTTGACTGTGTCGGCGACCGGCGGCCGGGCTGGTTGGCCGGGGTCGTTCCCGGGCGCAACAGCTTTCGCATACGCTTGTTTCTCGATTTCCGTCCCATCTTGCACCTCATTGGTTTCAGTACCGGACGGCCATCCCGTCCGCACCAAAGACCATACAAGGCTATGCGACATCACTTTCGGCGGCGTGCGCCAGATTGCGCGTAACCCACCTTTGCGGATCGGGTTAGATGGCCGCAACCTGCGCGGTATCAGTAAACGGCAGCGATTAGCCGTCCTTGTCACAACACTGAATTGCGCGTAGACTTGCGTCGAATAGCCCCCGTCAGACGACGATGACGCAGTCCGGCCTGCGATATGCCCCGAATTGTCTTCAAGAAGAATGAACACGGCCCCGTCGACCTCACTGAGGCCGTCACGCTGGGTCGTTCGGCGCAGCACTCCAACGTAGTCGTCCAGGACAACCGCCTGTCTCGCGCCCATTGCCGCTTTGAGCAGCGCGAAGACGGCTGGGCCATCGTCGATCTGCAGAGCCAGAACGGGACATTCCTCAACGGCCGCCGCATCCGCGAGGCAACCGTCAAGCCCGGCGACGTTGTCACCATCGGCACCTGCGACATGCTGTTCGAGGAAACCGGCGGACCGGGCGGCAAGACTGTCATGGCGGGCGTGCAAAGCTCGCGCGGCACGGCGAGCCTGAATCTCGCTGACGAAAGCAACATCAGCCCCACCCGCGAGAACGTTGAGAGCACGCGCACCGTAGTAGCACCGGCGGCGCTGGTGATGGTCAAGGGCACGCTGATGGACAAGATCCATCCCATCACGGTCGACCCGTTCATCATCGGGCGCAAAACCGACTGCCAGCTGAACCTGACCAATGACGGCAAGGCCAGCGGCCACCACGCGCAGATCCGCCGCGACGGCCTGAACTACGTAATCGAAGACCTCAAGAGCACCAACGGCGTTGTCATCAACGGGCAGAAAATCGAAGGCCCGGTGGTGCTGAAGACCGGCATGAAGGTGCTGCTGGGCCAGCAACTGTTCAAGTTCGAGATGCAGGGCCGCGAGGCCCAGAGTACCGGCGTGACCGCGCCCAACATCGCGGCGGCCGAAATCCAGGCGCGCCTCAAGCCGCCCGGACAGGCAGGCGACGTCTCGGACCTTGATGAGCCTGAAGATGAAGACAACCCGGCCACGATCGCGGCCACACCCGCTGAGCAAGCGGCCCTTAACGTAGAAGAAGACGACAAGGCGGCCCTCAGCCAGGAAATCAAGTTCAAGGGCGGCAGCGGTGGCCTGTTTGCGATCATCGAGATCGTAGTGGTGATCGCCATTGCGGGCGCGATCCTGTTCGCGGCCTGGACGATGATCAAGGACAACGGCCCCGGTACCGGCGGCGGCGAAGGCAACTACCCGCCATCGCGCGAAGGCGGCCTGCTTGCGACCAACCCCAGCTTTGACGACGTCGATGAAGGCGGCTACGCCCGCGACTGGAATTACATCGTCAGCGGCACCGACAGCTTCAACCTCGTGGAGGGCGCACACGGCGGCCAGTACGCGATGCAGATCTCACGCTTCGGGGCCGCCAATGAGGCAAGCTGGCTGATCAGCAAACGCGCCGACGCGCCGCCCGGCGGCATCAAGGTCAGCGCCTACGCCCTGAACACCGAGGCGTCAGCTGACAGGCTGGGCTCGGCTGTGATCAGCGTCTTCTGGTACGCCAACAAGCGCGACACGGAGCCGCTGCTGGTCACAACCGTCAACGCCCGCACCAACCTGCGCGAGTGGACCGAGCTGTCAGGCAGTGCGGCAACACCCCGCGGTGCCAAGCAGTATGCGGTTGCGCTCGGCATGTGCGGCACCCAGGGAAGCGTGGCCTTTGACGACGTGAACGTCAGCGCCGACGCCGCCGCACTCAGCTGGTTTGAGCCCAAAACTATCAGCACGGCCGAGGGCATGAGTTGGGATATCTCCGAGCAGGGCGACATTTCGCTGGTCGGCCCCGGCGGCATCTACCTGCGCGGCGGGCGCGTTCAGCTGTACCAGTCCGCGCAACGTCGCGACCCGCTGGAACTGCTCAACATGCTGGTCGAGAAGCCGAGCTTTGAGGCTTCCGACAACATGCTCTATGCCAAGTACAAGTACTTCGACCCGATGGCCGGCCATGCCGTGCAGCTGGCACTTGAACTGGGTACCCGCGACCGGCAGACGGTTTTCACGGCTTCGGTCCAGCCGGCGGGCGACGGCACACTAGACAAGGCCGCACGCACGGTTGCGCTGCACGCGCTTGCAACGCCGCTGTGGGTTCCATCTGAGCTGGTTCGGTTCGAGGAAGCTGGCGGCAAGGCCAGGGCCTACGCTTCCGAAATCGGCCTCGGGCGCGATGCGCGAAGCGAATTCGCCGTGCTGATGTCTGCGGATACGGCGGGTGGCAACAAGATCGTCGCCGGCAAGGGCAGCTCACCCAGTGTCACCGCCATGCGCCAGGCCAGCGGGCGCGAGTTAATGTTGCAGGACGAAGGCACACTGAGCCTCGCGTTCCTGCGCGGCCAGGGCGACGACGAGCTCTCCGAGCGCGTCTCGCAGATCGCCACCGTGCAGCCTGGCGAAGACCAGCTTGACCGGGTGGAACGCGCGCTCAGCATCTTCAGCGATTACCTATATAACCAGGCGGAGGTCGCCTCGGCCGCCGCCGCCATCGACGCTGCCAGCCAGCACTACAGCCTGCGCCTGTTTGAGCTGCGCGACGGCATCAATGTCCCGCAGCTGACCCGAAACGAGAACCTTTACCGCGCGGCCATGGAAGAGGCCATCACCTCGGCCGACAAGCTTCGCGACGCGAGCGCCCACTGGAAGAGTGACTCACAGGCCATACTGCTGGCCGCCGACTCCGACGAAATGCTTCCCCGTACGCGTGACTCGATTCGTACGGCCCGCAATGCGCTCGATGAGCTGATTGCTTCGGCCGAGGCATTTGAAGAACTCGCCAAGGGCGCGCGGCGTGCGTTGTTTACGCTTGAGATTGAAATCGAACAACGCGAGTCCGAGCCGTTCATGGTCAGCGCCCGCGACTTCCTCGACAGCGGCCAGTACGTGCAGGGCATGGTCAAGCTGCGCGCCGTTGTGATCAATTACCCGCGCTGCCTGCGCGGCATCGAGGCCAAGGAGCGCATGGTAGATGTCGCTGCCATCCTGCTCGATGAAATGGACGACTACGCCAACAAGCGCCTGCGCAACATCTCGCGCGACCGCGCGCTGCAGGCACGCGGGCTGCTCAGCCTGGTGCAAAGCAAGCTGCTGGTGACAATCCTGAGCGACATCGAAAAACAATGGCTCCGCGACCCGGGCCTCCCGCCCGAGCTGAAGACAAACGAATGGATTTCGCGCGAAGGCGCGCTGCTTACCCGCATCAACAAGCTGCGCCTGCGCCTGCCGAGTGATCTGCCGCCCGAAACCGAGGGAGACTAAGTGGCCTACGGCTTCGACATTGAGAGCAACCTGAGCATCCTTGTGGGCTTGTCCCGCAAAGGTAGCCAGTACAGGCTGAAGAAAGCGCTGATCCTGCCCGGCTTCAAGGCCGACCCGGACCAGAAGCCCGAGATCTATGCCGGCGCGCCGCTCGGCAGCACGTACCGCGCGCTCAAGAACATGGGCGTCAAGGCCGGCAACCCGCACACGCTGGTGCCCGGGCGCGACGTGTACTACCGCTTTGTCGTGGTCGCCAGCAACAACCCCAAGATGATCGAGCAGCAGGTTCGCATGGAAGCCGACGAGATCGGCGGCGAAGACGCGAACATCCTGGCGGACTACATCAGTGGGTCCGACTTCGACTATGCGCCTGCCATCCACGTGGCGCTGGCGCGAGAAGAAGTGATCGACCACTTCGCCAACAGCCTCACCAATGCGGGCGTTGAAATCGGCCCGATGATCCCCGGCTGTTCGGCCCTGTACCAGGCCTACCTGATCAGCGGCGATACGGATTCTGAACACGTCCAGATGCACGCCAACATCGGCGACGACAGCACGGACGTGATCCTGGTGCGCGAAAGCCAGCTGCTGTACGCGCGCAGCATCAGCATCGGCGTCAACGACTTCATCACCCGCCTGCTGCCGGAATACGGCGGCGACCGTGACGCCATCCGCCAGGTGCTGTTCACGCAGATCGACCTTCGCCCAAGCGTGGCTGCGGACAACCTCAGCGGCGACCGCGGTGTCGAGGCCGGCCAGGAAGTCGCCAGCCGCATCTTCCAGCAGATCACCAGCACGATCATGCTCGCCAAGGGCGCCATGAAAGCGCCGAAGCTGGATGCTCGAAAGATCATCCTGTCCGGCGCGGGCGCAGCCATACCCGGGCTGCGCGAGCTGATGATGAACCGCGTGCGCAAGACGGTCGAGGTGTTCGACCCGCTGCGCAACATCGACATCGAGGGCGTCGACGACCAGACGCAGGAGACCTGCCAGAGCTACCGCCCGGCGCTGGCGCTGGCAATCGGCCTTGCAGCCCAGGCCGGAGACCCGAAGTCTCAGACCAAGGCGGTCTTCGAGCCCGCAAGCGTTCGCCGCCGCCGCGAGTTCCTGCACAAGAGCCTGTTCCTGTACATGGCAGCCGCGCTGCTGATCGCGATTGTCCTGCCGCTGTATGTGCTGAGCCGCAACTCGCTCGCCGAGGCCGATGAGACGCTCAATGACCGGCTGCACGGCCCGATCGGCCGCTACCAGAACGCCAGCAGCGAAATCCCCACGCGCGAGGCCGCACAGGTGCGCGCCGAAAAGCGTTTCGAGGCGGGAGCGATTGCCTTGATGCCGGGGCGCGCGTCCACGGACGTGTTGACACAGTTCGCCGCCAAACGCCCGGACACGGTGCGCATCCGCTCTGTGGAGCTGCTGACCGACACGACCAACCCGAGTAATGACAAGAATTTCAAGCCGCGCACGCTGTTGAAGATGAGCTTCTTCATCGAGAAGAAGCCGGGCGCGGACCCGCTGCAGGTTAACGCCGAGCTGCGCAAGATCCTGCTCGGGCTCAAGGGCGTAAAGGCGGTAGTGCCGGGCGAGACCGTCAGCCACGAGACGCCTCCGGGCAACGACGTGACACACACGGTCGAGCTTGACCTGTCACTGGAAGGAGCCCCCGCGAAATGAAATGGCTCAAGGCAAACATCAGGTTCCTCGTCGTCGCGGTGGTGCTGATCGCGCTTCTGGTACTCGCAAACGGTGAGTTTGGCGACATCGCGAAGTCACTGGACGCCAAGCAAAACCAGGCCAAGACCATGCTGACCGCCAACTACCGTGCGCTCTTCACCGACGCCGCCAAATTCAACGGCGACCCGGCCACAGTCGAAGGTCGCAAGATGCAGGACAGGACGCAGGTCACCAACGCGCTGACCACGCTGGTCAATGAGCGCATGACCTTCGAGACCGACCCGGCCTACACGCTGGATTCACTGCCGCAGGGCACATCGGTCGATGAGATGATCAACTTCCTGCGCAACGAAAAGAAGCCCGAGCTGCAGCGCGAGCTTGGCTTCCAGCGATACTTCGGCCCGGACGTTCGAGACGACAGCGCGTTCGGCTTCAAACTGCCGGCACAGGCGACGCTGACCGAAGACCAGGTGCGCGACTATCTCCGCAAGCTCGACATGGTGCGCTGCGTGGCCCATTGCGTGGAACGCACGGGCGTACAGCGCCTCGACAAGCTCGACTTCAAGGCCATCAACGAAGACCTCAACACCCGCGGCGTCCCGACCCACGCCAGCGCCACCGGCGAACAGCCTTACTTCTCAGGCGAGGGCCTCGAGATCCGGGTCAGCGCCACGGAAGAGGCGCTCTACGACCTGCTGATTGAGCTGCAGAACCCCGACAAGGAAGGCCTGCACAACCGCTACCTCAGCGTGGAAACATTCAAGTTCGAGAAGCCCGACCTGCTGGACCCGCAGGACGCGCTGATCACCGCGAAGATCACACTGGTGGCCTACCGGGTGAACCCGGAATCAAGCTACCCGCCGGACGAGTCGCAGAAAGCCGTGCAGCAATCGAACGCCCGCGCACCGAGGCCGTTCCGCTAGGAGAGAACATGGACCAGCTACTGCATCGCCTCAACGAGTGGAAAGAGAAAATTCTCTTCGTGCTCGCATTGCTGGTGACGCTGGCCATCGTGATGAAGGCCCGCCCGCTCGGCGGCGGCATCGTCGACATCGACTCAGATCAGCGCCAGGCGCAGATCCAGGCGGCCGGTATCGACCAGGCCCAGGCCGAGAAAGTACTCACCAAGCTTGAGAAGCCGCCCACATGGGACCCGGTTCAGCTCGACAGCCTTCGCATCGAGCGCCCGTTCTATGACGAGGGCGACGACTTCACTTCGCCACCCAACAAGGGCTCAAGCTGGAGCCTGTCGCAGGCGACCTACGAAAACCTGCCGCCGCTCCAGCTCAGCGTGCCGGGCTACGGCGCGTTGCCGGACTATGACATGCCCGCCGGGCCGCACCCGTCACTGACCAAGGCGAACGGAAGCGTGCCCCGGGACGACCGCCCGGTGGGCCTCACCGAGCCTGAGACGGGAGAGTTCGACTAATGCGCATACTCCCGGCCATGCTCGCGTTGCTTCTGCTTGCGCCTGCCCTGTGCGCGCAGGTTTCGATCGATGAAAAGCCGCGCCGCTACATGATCATCAAGGTCGACGGCGCAGCCAAGGAATGGGAAATCCGCCCCTGGAAGGTCACCGACAAGGGCGGCCGCACCATGCAGGGTGCCAGCGAGGGCGACTTCAAGCTCGATGTCGAGCGCTGGGAACGCACCGGCCTCTACAAGCGCTACAACACGAAGCTCTGGAAGCAGGCCGTCGCCGACTACCTGCGCGGCGGGCCGAAGGCGACCGACGGCAGCCGCTTCTACTTCTATGCAATCAACCCGCGCCAACCGCGTGCGGAGGGCGTCGTCAACCTGTTCGACGAGCGCAAGCACATCTACTGGGTGCCCGCCAACACCGTCGAGGTAAAGGGCTACCCGCAGACCTGGGTCGATGTGTACGAATCCTTCGTGACGCGCCAGGAAGGCGACGCGCGGCGCCAGGCGGTCAAGGACTGGGAAGCCGCTCACCGTGACATCATCAAGAACCTCGAGGACTCTGAAGACGGCTTCTCGCCCGAAGAGCGCAACGAGTTTGCCCGCTTCTACCAGGCGCAGTTCGTCTACGTACGCGACCAGAACCCGACACTGGCGGCCATCTACGACGAGCTCGCGGCCTTCCATCGCGAGCGCAATAACCTCGACGCCGAGCTGAGCACATATCTCGACGCGCTGCGCGCCGGCGTTGCAGGCGATGACCGGGAACGCTTCGCGCTGGCCGTCGGCCGCATCTTTGTGAACCGCCTGAACCTGCCTGGCGAGGCCATCCCCTACCTCACGCAGGCGCCGCACTACACCGAGGCGCTGTACCTGCTCTCGCATTGCTACATCGAAACCGAGCAATACGACCTCGCCCGTACGCAACTGAACAATCTGACCGCAACTCTCACCGCGATGCCCGAGGGAACTGTGCTGGAGACCACGGCCGAAGAAGAACTGGGCCGCGCGTATCTGACCCTCGGCGAGCTTGAGTTCAAGCTGCTGAATCTCGTCGCGGCCAATGACGCCGTGGGCAAGATCGCCAAGGAGAACGCAAGCTGGGACGCCGGCCAGGTGCTGTTCTGCGCAATGCTGCTGCAACGTAATGAGCCAAAGCGCGACGCCGACAAGAGCGATGCACAGAAGATTCGCGAAACACTCAAGACGCTCAGCTTCTGGCAGACAGCACAGGGCTACACCAACCCGCAGCCCGCCACGGACTTCCCGCTGGACCCGCTGATGGCCCAGGCGCTGGTGATCTATGCGCAGACGGACAGCCAGTACACGGCCGCCCGCCCGGACAAGACCGACCGCAAGCCGAGCGCCGAAGTCATCCGTTTCCTCACCGCCGCAAAGGCGCTAGATCCGCTATCCGCCGAGCCCTATCTGGCGGAGGGTCGCCTGTACCAGCGACTCGGGCAGTTCACCGAGGCACTGGCCGTTTATCGCGAAGGCCTCGATGTCGATCCGCGTCACGTGCTGCTGAATTTCGCGGTCGCCGACCTGAACCTGAAGGGCGGCGTGGTCAGCGTTGCCAAGGATCATCTGAGCCGCTGCCTGAAGTACTCGCCAAGCTTCTACCCCGCGCACACGCTGCTGGGTGAAATGGCGCTGGACGAAGTCGAGCGCGTGCGCGCTTCCCTTATCCTGCGCATGAATGCAGGTGAAATGGTCGACTACGCCGGCGAGTTGGTACCGCCGATGAAAGAAGCCGCCGCGTTCTTCACCTCCTCGCTGTCGATCAATGGCGATCAACCGGCAACCAAGCTGGCACTGGCGACGCTCGACCTGCGACTGGCTGAAGTCGCGCCACTGGGAATCGCGGACCGCGACGACGCGGAATCCGTACGCAAGGCCTATATCGGCAAGGCTCGCGACCTTTCCAAGGAGTTGATCGACAAACTTGAGAAGTTCGCAGAGTCCGAGCAGCCCAAGAACATGAACGAGCGTGAGCTCGCACAGGTTCCGTCACTCGGCTGCTACAACATCTATGCCTTCGCGCTGTATACGCTCGGCGACCATGACCGCTCGCTGGAAGCATTCCAGAAGCACATCGAAAACGCGCGCAAGAAAGAGTTCATCCCCGACAACAAGGTCCGCAAGGAATACGAGATGTCGGCCTCGCTCGCGTACGCCCAGAACTGGGTGCAACGCATCGAGCAAAACCAGCGCCAATACTTCGAGACCGACGAATTCGACCACGACAGCACAAAGCCGTCCGGTGCGACCATCTGGTACAACGGCAACTGGACGATTCCCACCAAGCTCAAGCCGGACCTTGGCTTCACCAGTGACACCCGGATCGCCGGCGGCCGACTTAAGCTTGTGGTCGACCAGAAGGAATCGGGAGTAATGAGCCGCATCGAAGTCGAGAAGCCGCACGGCACGCTCTCGACGTTCGAGGCCGAGTTCACGCAGGTCAGCGACGTCGCCTTCGACCGCGGTGTGTTCATCACGAAAGTGGTAAAGGGCTCAGGCAGCGTCGATAGCGAAGCCGAGCCGAAGTGCAGCATCTTCCTCGGCATCGACTCGCAGGGCCGGGTATTCTGGGAAAGCCGCAAGTACGACATGGACGACAAAAACCAGGTTGAAAAGCGCGTCGGATACGGGCTTGTGGACATCAGCCTCTACGGCGGCGTCCCCCTAAACCCGGAAGACCGCCTCACGCTCAGCATCCGCCGCCAGCTCAGCAACGACCACAGTGACATCGAGTACATCGCCATCATCAACGGTTGGGAAACGAAGCTGCCGGTCGAGCTCGATGAGCTGACCCGCGTCGACTTCAACCAGAGCCGCTACGCCGTGCATTGCGGTTTCTTCACGCGTGCACTGACCGGCGTGAAGGGCACGGTCGAAGTTGACCGTGCGAAGTTCATCTACGACAGCGGGCAGACGAAGAAATAGCCATGCGCCACTCAAGACACGGCTTCACACTGATCGAGATCATGATCGTCGTCGGGATCATCATCCTGCTGGCGGCTGTGCTGCTGGTCAGCTTCAGCGGCGTGTTCAGCAAGAGCAAGCAGGCCCAGACCAAGACCACCATCGAGACGCTCAAGGCCAACGTCGAGAGCTACCAGGCGAAGTGGGGTGTGCCCCCGCCAAGCAACCTGGCTGAATTGGGGATCCTCGCGGGCTATCCTGCGCTGGCTGACCCGAACAAGGAAAACATCGGCATCGAGGCCCTCGTGCTGGCACTGCGCAGCAAGCGCGAGCAGGGCCCATACCTTGATCCTGGCCTGCTTCAGGACGAGAAACGCCGCACGAACCTCGACATCGACACAGTACTGGAAGAGGCCGTCGCGCCCGAGAACCTGGATCTGGAAGAAGGCAGCGCGCGCGACCTGTTTGAGATCGCCGACGCCTGGGGCAATCCGCTGGTCTATGTCGACATGAAGACCGTACGCGCGGGCAACTTCGCCTACGACATCACCATGGCCGACGGCAGCCGTACACGCATCGATGCGACCGCCTGTCAGGACGCCCTGCGCCACCCGGTCACCGGCCAGTACCCCACCGGCTACGTGATCTGGAGCTTCGGCGAAGACGGTATCAACGACTATGGCCGCGGCGACGACATCACCAGCTGGCCGAAGTACGAGGTCGAAGAGTAGGCCCCTACTTCCTGACACCAATCCAATATCGCTCCACTTCAACGCGCGCGTGCCTTTGCTCGCCACAATGCGTTTGTGGCGCACTACCGCACAATTCTGGGCATCGATGAAGCCGGGCTGGGGCCGATCCTTGGCCCGCTGACGCTGGGCTATGCCGCGTTCGGGCTGAGTCAGCCGCTGACCCCGGCGGGTGTGCTGGGCCTCGACATGTGGGACGCACTCGAGCTTGGCCGCGATGCCATCGAGCGCAAGAAACGCCCCGTGGTCTGCGACAGCAAGAAGCTGTATTCGCCCGCCAAGGGCGTACGCGCGCTGGAAGAAGAAGTGCTGGCCTGGGCTGCGCTGGCGGGCCACAACCCCGGCGATTTTGCCGCCTTTCGCGACGGCCTGTGCCCGCTCGCGCGCGAGAAGCCTGAGAACTACGACTGGTACGCCGCCCCGCCACAGCCGTTCCCGCTTGAAGCGAGCGCCGATCGCGCGGCGTTGCGGGGGCAGGCGCTCGGCCGTTCGCTGACGGCTGCAGGCTTTAGGCTGCAGGCCTTCGGCGTGAACCCAATTCTGGAAGGCGAACTGAACCAGCTGATCAATCGCACCGGCAACAAAGCCCGCGCCGAGTTCGACGCTATCGCCCGCATCATCGGCCCGATCTGGCAACAGCATCGCGAGTTGGCCGTCGTCTGCGACCGGCAGGGCGGCCGAACACGCTACGGCCGGTCGCTGGCCTCAGAATTCCCGGAAGCGCACATCGAGACGCTGCACGAGGCAAAAGAGATCAGCACCTACGAGCTGACCATCCCCGAGGTCGAGGGCTGCCCGCGCATGTTCATAGCGTTCATGGAAAAGGGCGAGGGCCACCACCTGCCCATCGCGCTGGCCAGCATGGCCGCCAAATACATGCGCGAGTTGATGATGCACCAGTTCAACGCCTGGTTTCACAACTACGACGCCGACATCAAGCCCACCGCCGGCTACTACCAGGACGGCAAACGCTGGCTGGCCGACACCAACGAGATGCGCCGCAAAATCGGCGTCCCCGATGAGCGGCTGATCCGCAAGCGCTGATCGCGCTTGAGGCGGTTGCCCCTCCACACCCATTGAACAATCACCACCGATCACCGATCATCCGGCGATGGCCGTCCTCAAGGGTGATCGGTTGACCAAGCGCTTTGGCGGGCGGACCGTCGTGCGCGGCGTGAACATTGAGATCGGCGCCGGCGAAATTGTCGGCCTTCTGGGGCGCAACGGCGCCGGCAAGTCCACCACCTTCAAGATGCTGATGGGCGTGCACAAGCCGAACGGCGGCAAGGTGATCCTTGATGGAAAAGACGTCACCAGCATGCCCATGTACAAGCGCGTGCGGCACGGGCTCGGCTATCTGCCCCAGGAAGACACCTACTTCAGCAAACTGACCGTCGAGGAGAACCTGCTGGCGATCCTCGAGACAACCAACCTGTCCCGCAGCGACCGCGGCAAGCGCCTTGAGGAGCTGATCGAGGAATTCGGCCTGCACAAGATCCGCACCAACCCGGCCGGCTCATGCAGCGGTGGAGAGAAGCGACGGCTGGAAATCGCCCGCACGCTGATCGGCAACCCGAAAGTTATCCTGCTCGATGAGCCGTTCGCGGGCGTGGACCCGATCGCGATCCAGGATTTAAGGGAGTTGGTGGCGGGATTGGTTGCAAAGGGGATAGCCCTATTGCTGACCGACCACAACGTGCGCGAAGTGCTGCCGATGACCGATCGCAGCTACATCATCGTCGACGGCCAGGTCATCAAGGAAGGCCCGCCGCGCGAGATCGCCGGCGACGAAGTCGTGCGACAGGAGTACCTCGGCAGCCGCTTCAAGCTGGACACAGAGCTGATGCGCGCCGACGAAATCCTCAAGCGCGGGCAGAACTAGGCGCATGCCTCGAGATTGCCTATAATCGAGCTTCTTTCACGAAGGGCAGGGAATGGCCGGCCATAGCAAGTGGGCAAACATCAAGCACCGCAAAGCCGCCGTCGACAAGAAGCGCGGCAAGATCTGGAGCAAGAAGGCGCACGCCATCATCGTGGCCGCGCGCCTGGGCGGCGGTGATCCGGCCGCAAACAACCGCCTGGCCGACGCAATCGCAGATGCCCGCAAGGAAAACATGCCGGCAGTCAACATCGACCGCGCCATCAAACGCGGCACCGGCGAATCCGGCGACGCGGACCCCGAAGAGCTTGTGTACGAAGGCTACGCGCCGGGCGGCGTGGCGCTGATCGTCGAGGCGCTGACCGACAACCGCAAGCGCACCGCGCCGGACATCAAGCACGCATTCGAGAAACATGGCGGCAACCTCGGTCAGACTGGCAGCGTGATGCACAGCTTCGACCGCAAGGGCATCGTGATCATCGAGAAAGAGGGCGCGCCGCCGGAAGATGAGCTGCTTGAGCTGGTGGCCGAAGCCGGAGCCGAGGACCTTGAGGGCAGCGATGACGGGTTCACCATCACGACGCCCGCCACGGAGCTGGAGGCCGTAAAGAAGGCGCTGGCCGCACGCGACATCAGCTGGGTGTCGGCGCAGCTGGAATACCTGCCGCACGCGCGCAACGAGGTCGATGAAGAGACGGCCCGCAAGGTGCAGAAGCTGATCGACGCGCTTGAGGACAACAATGACGTGCAGAACGTTTACACCAACCACGAACCTCCCGAATCGCTCATCGCCGAGCTGTCGGAATAGACGGGGCACCCATGGGCGGCGAAATCCTCACGATCAAGCTGACCGGCATTGCCGGGTTCTCTAAGGGCAAGGAATTCACGATCGAGGAAGGCGGCGAGGCGGTGATCGGCCGCTCACGCGACTGCAGCTTCCGCATTGGTGAGCTCGATGAACCGGAGCCCGACCCGAACAAGCCCTTCAAAGGTACCGGCGGCAAGGACGATCATCTGCACACCGTCAGCCGGCACCACGTGAAACTCACGTTCCAGAACGCCAAGTCAATCTTCATCCAGGACCAGTCCAAGCACGGCACGTTCCTGAACGGCAACAGGATCGAGGGGCGCGACCAGATCATCGGCCTGCGCAAGGGCCCGATGGAGCTGCGGCTGGGCACCAACGAAACATTCCGGATGGAGCTGCTGCGCGAGCCCGCGCGGCTGAAGCCCAAGATCACCGTTAAGCGCCGCGAGGCCTGATCAACCGCCGTCATATTGTGCAGTGTGCTGCGGCTGCGCGACCTTCAGGTCCGACAGCATGTTCTGCACAGTCTCGGCCGAGTGCGTGTAGCCGCTGTACGGCCCCGTCTTGTTGCCGATGTCCGTGAGGGTCGAGTCGATCAGGCGGCGGTATTCCTGGTAGTCCGCATAGGTCATCGTCGCCTGGAAGAGTGCGTTGCTGTGGTAGCGCTCAAGGCGACCGCCGCTGGTGACGAACGTGCTGAACTGCTCGCGGAAGACGGCGAACCGGTCGGGGATCAACTCCGCGTCACCCATCTCGGTCAGGATTGCGAGCGAGTTCATGCGCTCGGTTTCAAACTCCTCGTTCATGCCGGCGAAGTAGCTGAGCATGGTTTCGCGCAGGTCGTCGTAGTACAGCTTCTTGATCAGGTCCCGCATCTCGATAATGCCGCTCGTAAAGCAGCCGAGCATGTACTTGAGGTCTGTCTTGAGATCATGGCCAAGATCCGCGTGCGCGCTGTTCAAGGGGACGCGATAGCAGGCCATCAACTCATCGTGCCGCTTGGCGAGGCCAGGATCCGCATTGATCGCCTGCAGCCATGAGCCGGCACCATCACAAGTAGCCTGCCAACGTACGCGCGCCAGAATGAACTCCATGCATCCGAAACGGTACAGTTTGTCCGGCTTGTTCTTCACATACTCGATGACGCCGTTTCGCAAATCCCAGAAGGCCTGGCTCTCGCGGCCACTGCGATTCTTGGGGTCGGTCAGAATCTGCCACATGGCGCCCATTTTCATGTGCGCGTTCACCCAGCCCCAGCTGGCGAGGTTTGTGACGCGCTTGCGGTAAGCCTCGTAGTTGATGTTGGCGACGTCGTAGCCATTTGATTTCCCGTCGCGGTACAGCTCATTGGCCAGCGCTTCCTCGATCAGCTCCAGCGCTGCCTTGTTGTCGGTGTCCTCGCCAAATGCACCGGCAAGCGCTCCGTACATCACCATCGGCTCAGCGAAACGCTCGACACTTTCGTTCATCTTGCGGACTCTGATCAGCGCGGCTGACTGCTCGCGCAGCCGTTTGATCTCGGCGCTGGGGTTGGTGTCACCGAATGCCGTCGCCAGCAGGTCAGACGTCTCCTTCGCTTTGCCTTCCGCGATCAACTCGCGTGCATCCAGGTAGGCCTGAACACGTGCCATGGCCTTTTGTGCGGGCTCGGTCAGGTCATTCGAGCCGAAGTACTTCTTGATGGCGCTGCGTGCATTCTCGGGTTGGCCGGCCTCAATCAGCCGGTCGGATTCCGCGATCACCTGCCCGACTTCGTAGTCGCGCACTTCGTTGAGCAGCTTGGAGGTTTCGTCGTCGGCGCCGTAATCGCCGATGTAGGTCTCGATTCGCCCGCGCGCCTCGGAGGGCTTGTCCGTCTGCAGATAGGCGCGCACGTCCTTGGCCAGTTGCTCATTCGGCTTATCTTTGCCGCCGAATGCGTAGAAGCCGACGATCACGGCCGTCGCCAGGATCAACGCACCGACAATCACAGCGATCAGCACCGCACGTGAGCCGCTGCTCTGGCTCTCTACCAGCGCCTCGAGCGTGTCCTGATAGCGGACGAACTCCTTCTCGGCGAGGTTGCTGAGTTCAAGCACGCGGGTCTTGTTCTTCTCTGCGTCGATGTGGGTGTTCGCGATGACCTTCTTGTAGCGTTCGTCGCCTTCGTCCATGGCGACCTTGTATAGCTTGATCTCCGTGCTGTCCGCGCCCTTGGGGCGGAACGTCTTCACGAAGCTGGTCGGCACTTCGGCCTTGTTCATGGCGAGGAAGACCGACTCGGTGAAGTAGATCTCGTCGGGGTTGGTGGCCTTCTCGATCTTGGCCGCAACGTTGACGGGATCGCCGAATACATCTGTATCGGTGACTGTTACTTCGCCGCCGTTGATGCTGACCTTGATGTGAATCTGCTCGCCATCGGCCTTCTCAAGGTTGTACTTGCGAAGCGTGTGCTGCATGAATAGGCCGCACTGCACGGCATTGGTGGGCGACTCGAACGTGATCAGGAACGCATCGCCGATCGTCTTGACGATGCGGCCCTCGAAGTGCGCGATGATGGGCATCAGCAGCTCGTTATGCGTATCGAGCCGTGACATCAGCGCTTCACGGCTGATCGTCTCGGTGTGCTTTGTAAAACCCGAGATGTCAGTGAACATCACAGTCAGGTTTTTCTGCGTGCGCTGCGTCGCCATCGGACTTTCCTCTACCTTCACCGGGCCACGAACTGCAAATCTTAGTGGCTTCGTAGCTTTGTGTGCGACATGCTGGTCCAAGAATCGAGGTCACAATGTACTTGCCTGAGGGCGCATTTGCACCCGTTCCTACCCCGCTTGACCCGGGCGGCGCCTTCGACGCACGCGCGCTGGGTTTGCATCTCGGCTGGCTGAAGTCAGAGGGGCTTGATGGTGCGCTGGTCCTGGGCACGAACGGTGAGTTCCCGTCTTTCAGTCTTGTAGAGCGCATACAGGTGGCTGAGGCCGCTGCCGCGGCAGACTCCGGCCTGTCTCTCTTGCTGAACGTAGGCGGCTGTGCCTTGCCGGAGGTGCTTGCGCTTGCCGACCGGGCCGCAGAGCTTGGCTACAAGGCAATCCTGTGCCCGCCGCCGTGGTACTTCCGAAGCGCTCCGGTCAGCGGCCTGGCCGCGTTCTTTCGTTCGTTGCTGGACCACGCCGCGCTGCCCGTGCTGCTGTACCACATCCCGCAGCTGACCGGGATCGGCATCAGTGATGAGTTGCTGGATGCCATCGGGGTGCACGAAAGGCTCATTGGCATCAAGGATAGCACGGGCGACGAGCATGAGATGGCCCGACTGGTTCCGCGGTTCAAGAACGGCAGCTATCTGGTCGGCCACGACAAGCTGATTGCGAAGTGCCTGGCAGAAGGCGGCAAAGGCAGCATCAGCGCCTGCGCCAGCGTAGTGCCTGACCTGGTGGCAAGGATCAGGTCCAAGCCGGACCAGCAGGCCAAGCTGAACAGTGTGCGCGGCATGCTGGAGAAATTCGGCCTGATGCCGGCCGTAAAAGCCATTCTGCGCAAGAAGGGCTTCGGCGATTACACAACGCGCCCACCGATGGTCGGCCTCGAAGACGCCAAATCCGAGCAGCTGTTCGCCATGCTCAACATGTTCGGCGCCATCAAGTGGTGAACGGCCGCTGATAGTTTGCAATTGGTGGTTCGTAGCAACTACAAACCACCAGCTCCCCGTCACGGCGCGTCCTGCTGGATGGCTTTCTTGCAGTTGCTGAGGATGCAGACGGCGTAGCCTGTTCCGTAGGGCTTGTGGTAGCCGTACAGCGGGTAATCCCAGAACGTGCCATCGTCGTACTGGCCGGCGACCACCAGCTTGGCGAGCTTGTCGCCGTACTCCGGCTGCTTGTCTCTGGGCAGCCCGAGTACGTTGCGTGACGCATAGTAGTGGCCGAAGTAGTAATAGTACGGCGCCGTTGCGTACCAGGCCTCGTGCGGGAACTGTCGCCCACGGCCGATCTCGATGAAGATGTGATCCTTGAAGAAGTAATCGAGCTGCTTCTGAAGCGTCTCGGGCGTGATGGTGCGATCCCAGGTAAACAACGCGTTGTCGCCGGACTGACTGCGACCGAGGCTGCCGCGCGGCAGGTTCGGGTCCCACATCGGCGAGTACTGGTGGCCCGTCGAGTAAAAGTACGCGCCGTTGGGAATGCGCATGCGCTCAAGGTAATCGAGCCCCACCTGAATGTTGTGGTCGCGGATCGGCAGGTCAACGCGGCGCGCCTCGCGCAGGGCGACAAGTGCGGCGGCCGTCGTGAACGTAGTGCTGATATCGCCGCTGGGGCGCTTGGTGCGGTACTCGAAATCGTAATAGCCCCAGCCACCATCGAGGCTCTGGTGATCCAGCAGGCGGCGCAGCTCCAGCTCGGCGCGTTTCTTGAGACGCGGCTTCATGTCGGCGTAGCGGGCATCTTCCATGGCCAGGCACAGGCACTGAACCATGTAGGAGTGCGACCACACATTGTAGAACGTATCCATCGTCGCACGCGGCGTGTCTGGCGCGGTGATCAGGTACTCAAGCCCGCGATTGATGGCCTTGTCGATCTCTTCGGTCTGCGGCTGCACCATGAGGCCCATGACGCACAGGGCCGTGCTGGCGTTGCCGAACACGTGCAGGCTGTTGATGCTGCCGAGGTAGATGTCGTTGGGGCGCTCCTCCATGTAGCCCCAGTCGCCCTTCTTCTTCTGGTTGTCCAGAATCCAGCGAACGGCCTGGTCCAGGTTGCTCTGGTAGTCCCAGCTGATTACCGCGGGCTGCTGGGGGCCGGGACCCATGGAGTTGGCGGGCGCATCCGGCACGGCCGGGAGCGCGGGCTTGTTGGGCTCGCTCTTTCCGCAAGCAGCCAACAGCGCGACCGCGACAACACCGGCGACGAGGATTCTGGTTCTCATGCGAGACTCCCGGGGTGCAACACTACTCCAGCGCCACGCCGACACTCTGGCCGACCAGCAGGCTTCCGCCGCTGTTGTCAACTTCGATCAGCGCGGTGACCAAGCCACCCTTTTTGACCACGAACCCGATCGCCTTCACGACGCCCTTTGCGCTGCCTTCGCCTTCCTTGGCCGTTATCTTGACGCCCGCTCCCGGCTGGAACTTCGCGCGCGATTCGACCTTCACGCTCACGCTGAGCAGCAACCTGGTCGTATCCACAATGGTCGCAATCGTCGAGCCGCGCCCGACCTTGTCGCCGACTTTCAGGGAAACGTTTGCGCCGTCGTTGCCGTTCCAGCCGCCGACTGCAACCACGCCGTCATGCGGGGCGGTCAGCTTGAACCGATCCATGTCGGCCTCAAGGTCGGCCAGCGCCTTGCGGGCGTCACTCAGACCACGCTGGGCGCGCGTCAGCTTCGCCTTGACATCGGCATTGCTGCTCTCGGCCGTGCTGGTGATGCGTGCAAGCTCAAGCGCTGCGGCGGCCTTGGCCGCGCGCAGGTCTTCTTCGCGACGCACGAGGTCAACCTGCACCATGCGCTGATGGTTTTCCTTGGCCATCTCGTAGCGTTCCTTGGTGTTCTCGAGGCGGCGCTTGGAGCGGTTGAGGACGATGTCCTGGCTCTCCTTGGCGAGGTCGTTGCCCTTGTACAGCTCGGTCAACTGGGCCAGCTCTTCTTCCTGGTCCTTGATGTTGTTCTGGTAGCTCTCGAGATTCAGCTCGCCGTTGCGGATGCTGTCCTTCTTCTGCTGGTTCAGGAAGTAGTCCAGGTCCTCGGCCGTGCGCGTCGCGTTGCGCTGGGTGCGCTCGAGCTGCAGCTTGTAGGACTGCTCTGCGTAGCTGACAGCATCCGTCAGCGTCTGGACGCTGACTTCAGACAGATCGACATTCTCTTTGGTGCGGGCGAGCGCGTCTGCGTAGTCAGGCGCTTCCAGCTCGGCTACGACGTCGCCCTTCTTCACAGCCATGCCAGGCGCGAGCACCATCTTGAGCGTCAGCTCACCGTTGTAGCCCTTGAGGTCGACCTTGAGCTCAGTGGCCTGTGCAGGCTGAAGTCGTCCGCTAAGGGCCTCTGAGTCACCGGCGTCCTGGGCGAGTGCAAACCCGCTGACGATCAGCGACATGAGAATGGCAACAGACAGTTTCCGCATTCCGGTATCTCCGGTATTGGTGAAGATCGTGTAGGGAGTATCAATCAAGTACGCTTATACGCCGTCAATCAGGACGACCAAACAGAAACCGGCCCGCATTCGCGGGCCGGTTTACTGTGATTCATCTACTTCATCTACTTTTCCGGCGTTTCGGGATTGGCCTTTTCGCCGTCCTTCTTTTGCTGGGTCAGCGGGTCACCGTAGCCGTCGCGCCAGCCGCCCTCGGTTTCGCCGAGAATCCAAAGCCCGAGGCAAGTACCACACAGCGGGCCGAAGCTGGGGTGACCCAGCCAGGTGCCGTCGTCGTGGCGCGTAAGCATGATTGCCTTGGTGCAGATCTCGTTAATCGTTTCAAACGTCTTGCCGCCGCATTCTTTGGCCGCCAGCAGCGTGTGGTAGTGGCCGAACAGCCAGTAGTAGGCCGCATTGAAGTTGCGGTCGAAATTGTGCGGCGAGCCACCCTTGCCCGGCGGGTTGTAGTATTCCATGCGCCGCACGGCATCCAGCTCACCACGGTACTTGGTCCACTGGTCGATAATCTTCTTCAGCGTCGACTTGCTGCGGCGGAACATGCCCATGCGAACCAGCGCAAGCTCACATATGGCGTTGCGGCCCTGGCAGCCCTTCACGTCCATGCCAATCTGGCCCATGTCTTTGCTGCCGCCGCGGTAGACATAGCTTTCCAGCCCACCGTTCTGCTTGTCCTCAATGCGCATGGTGTTGATCAGCGAAGCGGCCGACTTCAACGGGTCCTTGAGCACTCGGCCAAGGCCCTTGATGTCCATGTCATGCTCAACGTCCATTAGCGCGAGCATGGCCGCGGCCGTGGAGAACGTCGGGCTTTCGCCCATTTCCGGGTAATAGGCCCAGCCGCCCTCTTCGGTTTCGTCGCCGTTCTCGGTGAAGACGGCCTTGGGCAGCTCAAGCTTGATCTCCACTTCCTTGCCGCCGCGCTGCATCAGGAAAGTGGCTTCTTCGCCGGCGGTCAGGTCAAACCACGCATCCTGCCATTCGAAGACGGACGGGGTGGGCGTGCCGTTGATCGCGTTGAAGACGTCGCCGTTCTTGAAACCGGCCTTGTCGCCGGCGCCGCCCTTGACCACCTCACGAACAAACGCCTGGAAGCGGTTGTTGATGGTGATTCGCAGCGCAAGGTCAAACGGCTGCGGAATGGGGCGGGCAACCATCTCGGCTTCCATCTCCGCACCGTCGCGAACCCACTTGACCAGGTATGGCTTTCCGGCTGCCACGGTGCCTGCGAAGTCGTACAGGTGGTCGAGCCCGAGAATGGGGGTGTCACCGATCCAGGTAACGCGGTCTCCGTCCTTCAAGCCTGCCAGGCCGGCCGGTGAATCCGGTCGCGGGTCGCCGTCTACCACAACACCGTTGCCGTCGCCCTTGTCCTCTTCCTTGATGCCGAAATAGAACCAGCCTTCCGGCGCGCCCGCAGCCTCGATGCTGGCGCTCTTCTTCCGGGCCTTCTCTCCGCGCAGAACCTTGAGGCGGATCTTGTCACCCGGCTCGATCTTGTTTTCGACCGCGCGGAACTCCTCAATCTTCGTGATCTCGTTGCCGTCAACTTCATAAATCACGTCACCGATTTCCAGCTCACCCTTGCAGGGACTGAACGGCATGAAACCCTCGACCACCGGCCCTTCGCCGATGCCGGGGTTGAGCTTGAGGCCAAGGTATCCCGGCCAAACCTGTGCAAGCTGGTAGTCCTTCTTGAAATCCTTTGCGCCTTCGCGGCGGACGGAGATGCTTACTTTCTGGCCGCCCAGCCACTCGACTTCCTGCATGTAGTAGTCGAGCGCATTTTCAACGCGCAGGCCCTCGGCCTCCACGATGCGATCACCGACCTTGAGCCCATGCTGCTCGGCCACGGATCCGGGCAGGATGCGCATGATCTTGGCGCCGCCGCGGTAGTCCTCGTCGGTCGGTGGTGTCAGGACCACGCCCAGACTGCTTGGCATGGCCGTGTTCTTGAAGCGTGAGCTGATGCGCTTGCGGCGCTTGCGCTCAAGCATTGGGGCTTCGCTGTTGCTGAGCTGAAGGCGCAGCAGGCCCTGCACCATGCGACGGCACACGGCGCGCAATTCGTTGCGGAAGTCTTCATCCTCGGTGTTCATGTATTCCTGGTGCAGGAACTTGAGACCGAGCGTGTAGCGCCAGTTGGCGTACCAGACATTCAGCGGCAGCTTGCCGCGATACACGCGGTCTATCACGAACTGCGCCGCCCTCTTGCAGGCCGGGCCGATTCGTTCCGGGTCAACCTTGATGTGGCGACGCATGGCGTAGCCGGCAAGGCCGGTCGCAGCGATCGCGTCGACTGCCTGGTCGGCTGTTTCGGACATCAGGGTGCCGCTGAGCACCACGTCCCACGAGCCGTTTTCATTCTGCTGGTCGAGGACGTAGTTCACGGCCTTCACGATCGCCCCGCGGACCTCTTCGTCGCTGGGCATCGGGCCGCTGAGGTTGAGAGGCGGGTCGGGCTTCCAGCCGGTCGGCAGCGTGCCGCGAGCCTGCATGGGGTCGATGCTGCCCCCCCTGTTGACATCAAGCAGAATGCCGAGCGGCGAGCTGTCCAGCTGCTCATGCGAAAACTCGGGGACATCTGGCAGCTCCGGCATGGCGGGATCAAACGTCTTTGCCGACTGTGGCTCGGGCGCCGGCTGCTCAGCCTTGTGCCGTCCGGCGTCGTTTGTTGATGCGCTGAAAATCAGTAATCCGCCGACGATCAGCGACAGCAGCCATGTGAGCTTCATGCCTATCCCCCTGTCAGATGCAGGAATACCTGTCAAATGAGGCGCGCGTTTCAGGAATACCCGGCTAGGTGACGTCAAACAGGAATACGAAGTTCCGTGAATCTCGCCGAAGTTATTCCGTCAGACCATGCACGGAGGCGGGACTGTTTTGATTACCCGGGAGGCCCACCTTCTGGGTGCCTACTTTAGCTAGGTTGCGATAGCGAAACAGGAAAACCTGCTCGCCATGCGCTCGCACGCACAACCGCCGGGCGCCCTCGCGAATCA
Organism: Planctomycetota bacterium; assembly: GCA_020425605.1. GTDB lineage: Bacteria > Planctomycetota > UBA8742 > UBA2392 > UBA2392 > JACKID01. The sequence goes on from JAGQRH010000003.1 coordinate 72,752, forward strand.
GCAATAAGTGGCCGGGTCCCGTGTTCGGGACTGGCTGTCGGCATGACACAACGGACGGCTAGTTCTTTTCAGCCCCCTTGCCGGGGGTTACCGGACTGGCCGGAGCGGGCTTGGCGGGCTCGCTTTCTTCCGGCTTTTCAGGCTTCTCGGGTTTTACTCGCCCCGGAGTGATCGGGCTGACTGGGCGCTTGTTTCGCCCGGTATCCGGACTTGGTGATGGTTTATGCGGTTCTTCTGGCGGGCGCGGCTGTGTTACACCGGGAGGCGCGGCCTTGCGGAGTATCAGGATCGCCCAGGCCGTGTCGATCTGGCCACTCCAATTGCCCGCCTCGGTCTGGTTGTCCAGCAGCCAGCGGGCCGTGTGGTAGTACCAGTCGACTTTCCCCATCAACAGGTCGTAGCCGGACATCACGCAGCCGCGTTCCAGCGCGTACAGGTTGTAGATGCCGCCCCAACCCGCCCCGCCGGGCGGGTTCTTGCCGGCCAGGTTCTCTTCGCCGTACTCGTCGGAATCTTCATAGTCGTATTGCCACCAATCCTGCTTTGCCAGCCAGGCCTGTGCGCCGAAGATGTGGAGGTCAATGTCTCGCTGCAGATCGCGCGGGAGGCTCTTGTTGTTCCAGAGTTCATCACGGCAGGCCGCCAGCAAAGCCATTCCGGTGCCGACGTACTGCATTGCCGTATAGCCGTTGCTATTGGAGCTGCCCGCCGCATAGCTCCAGCCGCCCGGCTTGATTGTGCCGTCCCAGTCGCGACGCTCATATGCGCCGCCTTTCGTGAAGCGCGGGTCTTCTGTCTCTGCAGTCGAAGGAAACAGCTCGAATGCGACGTTCTTCTCATCCCGGCCGGAGGAATACTGCCGAAGCAGCCGGCGCGCTTCATTTTCAAACGTGGACAGCTTGACGTCCGCGCCAAGCAGCGCGGCGCACTTGTAGCCGCAACCGGCGAACTGGCTGACTGAATTGTCGCCGCCGCCGCGACCGCCGGTGATGGGGCCGTACGACCAACCTCCACTCTGCCCGCCTACGTATGAATCGTCCAGGAAGGTCACGAGCTTCGTGATGATATCGCGATCGATCTTGTCGATCTGATTCCACACGCACTTGCGCGCGTTCTTCGCGCCAGCCGCGTTGTCGGTTGTGAATACGCCTTCCTTTGTCATCAGCCATTCGAAGTAGCGCGCGTACATCATGAGCGTAATGCCTGCCGTGTAGCTGCAGATCTGCGGCTGACCGTTTCCGGCTCTGTTGTCGAGTGAACTGATGAGGTTCTCGCGCAACCATTTCATGCCGGCCTTGATGGGCGCAGAGGTATGGTCGTAGCCGCCGTGCAGCAGCGCGTGCAACGACGCTGCGGAGTAGGCAATGTTCCTGTAGCCGCCCGCTCCTTCTACAAATGAGCCGCTGTTCTGCTGCTGCTTCAGCAGCCAATCGCAGCCCAGGGCGATGGCTTCATCGACTTCCGGCTGCAACTCCCCACCAGGGGGCATGGGCGGCAGTACGGAAGCATGCAGAATCGAAAGCGCGTGCATCGCCTTTTGAATGTCCTCGGCCCTCATGCCCGCGATCGGTGACGTCGGCGCGGAGTAGAAGCCGCCGCACACCGACAGGCACGCAAGGGCCGTCTCGGCCGGAGTGCGGGCACGCCGCCTGCGCATGCGACCGTCGAGACCGAGTTCATGGGTCAGGCCGGTACTGCTGTACACCGCGCCGGACGCGAACATTTCGTTCACTGCATTCTGTCGGACCAGCTCACGCCACTCGACAGGCTTGCGCAGGCGCGGCGAGAACTCGGGATCAAATGTACGGATGAGCGCCAGGCGAGCACCGACTAGCGGCTCGGCGGCGTACTCACGCTCCAGCCTGGTCAGGATGTCCGGTACGTATTTCGGGCGCTTCTGCAGTGAGTTCCGGGCAGGCTTCGGCAGCCCATTCTTTTCGGGCGATGAAAGACCCATGCTGATCGCGGCCATCGCCAGCAGGTTGCAATCGAGGTCATTCTCCGCATTCAGCCCGCCGCCCTGGGTGCTGATCCAGCCCAGTTGCTTCTGCGTAGCCTGAGAGACGTTTTTGAGCTCCGACTCCCAGACATGCTCGTTGTACTTGACGCCCATTTCGGCGCAGCAACGCGCAGTGACCGCCCGCCAGACGTGGTTGCCGTACCACATCGGCCAGATGTAGCCGCTGACAATGCACGGGGATTCAACATCCGTGAGCTTGTGGATCTTCATCGCGATGTACATCAGGTCTTCGGCCTTCTCTCGCAGCTCGTCAGCATGCTTGAGCTCCGGTCGGCGCAGGGCGGCGTTGCAGACGGCAATCGGCACGGCATAGGCAGCGAGGCTGTCTTCGTATCGCTCATGCTCACTGGTGATGAAGCGGACAAGTTCGCGCTCCATGTTCGCGTCGGCCGGCATGCCCGCTGCCAGCATCGCCCATAGTCGCAGCGACTCGAGCAGGCTTGTTGGCTGCTTGCTTTCGACGCCCCAGGTCGGCAACGGGCACGGGACGTAGAACAGGCCCTTCATCAACTCCTGCTCATAGGCCGGGCGCATCAGGTAGCGCAGCCCGTTGAGCAGCATCTGCTGTTCGCCATCGAGCATGCCGAAGATTTTCTCCGCGATCTCAAGCTCTTCTTCGGTGTAGGGCTTGGGCGGCTGCTTTTCGCCCTCCTTGAGTCGGGCGTTGCCGGTGCTGATATCTTCGACGCCTGCTTCCTGCGAGACGCCGGGCGCAACGCTCGCGGCAACGAGCAGGCAGGCAAGAAAGGTGTAGAGGAAATACCTGGTGATCTGCATGGCGAACTCCGGGGTGTCTGTTTTCTGTCGATTACTTGCTCTCTGCAGTGCTGGCCTTGCCTCCGGGTGTTACCGGGCTTGAAGGTTTGGGCTCAGGTGTCTCGCGGTCCGGCGGTGTATCGATCGGCTTGCGCGGCGGCGTACCGATCAGCGGCAATGCTGCGCGTTTCAGGAACAGGATGGCGAACGCAATGCTGACCGGGTCGGCCGTGAACTCACGAACGCTCTCTTTGTCTTCGTGCATCAGGTAGCTCCAGCTTCCGTCAGCAGCCTGCAGTGCGATCAGGCTTGCCGCACCAATTGCGTACCAGTCGAGGCCGTTGCCCCACAGCGGGCTGCCGGTCAGCACGCCTGCGCGCTCGACCGAGTACAGGTTGTAGTAGGGGTCGCGATGGATGCCGTTGTGCCTGACAAGGTAGCGGTCACCATCGAGCGTATAGTAGTTCTTCGACATCCAAAGCTGCGCGCCGAGGATCGACGTGTCGATCTTGCGTGCGAAGTCGTCATCCAGCAGACCGCGAACCTTCAGCTCGTCGCGGCAGATCGCAAGGCTGGAAACGCCGCCCGCCGTCATGGACAGCCCGAGGTTGCCATCACCCTGGTAGTCCCAGCCGCCTGCCGCGATCTCGTCGTCATGAACCTCAACCTCGCCCTTCTTGTTGAGCGTGCGGTATCGGTAGGACACGCGGCCGTTGCTGCCATTGACCGTGTAGCGTTTGGTCAGCCGCGCAGCCTCGGACTTGAACAGCTTGGGATCGACATCGGCGCCGAGCAGGCTTGCCGCCTTGAGCCCAAGCACCCCGAACTGGCTGCACGAGTTGTCCGCATACGAGCCGTCCGCAGTACCTGCAATCGCGCCGTAGCCGAAGCCGGACCTGTTGTGCGCCGAGTCGAGACACTTCAGCATCCAGTCAATCAACTTGGCGTGACGCGGCTCGATTCGCTTCCTCAGCTCGATCTGGGCCTGCTTGAAGGCATCGGGAGAGTCCGGCGTGAGGATTCCGCAGTCGCGTTCTTCGGCTTCGTAGAATTTCTGGAAGCACATCAACACGAGAGCATCGCTGTAGCTGTGCCCGGGCACGTAGTTCATGCTCAGCCATTCCATGCCGCGTTTGACTTCGTCGCTGTCGCGTTTCCAGTCGCCGTGCATCAGTGCCAGCAGCGACGCGGCGGTCTGCGCGCCGGGGAATATGTACGACTGGAAGCTGCCGTCCTTGGCCTGAATGCTGATGAGGTATTCGCAGCCGTGATGGATGGCGCGATCGGTTGCCTCGTCGGTCACGTCCATGAGCGGCGTACCTGCCTCCAGCGAAGCCGCGTGAATCACCGAAAACGCGTACATCTCACGGCCGACTTCCGACAACTTGGCCTTGGCGAGTAGCGGCTCTGTGCAGCAGGCCAATCCGCCGCCGAGGGCGATGCAGCTCAGCGCGGTATCTGCAATCACGCGACCGACCCGGGAATCCACGTCCGGCGTCAGGCCGAGTGCATAGCCCATGTGGTCGTCGACGCGCACGGCGCCGGTCGGGTCTATGTCGCTGACGGCCAGCCCGGTGATCGCCTTGCGCCATGCCTCGGGCTCGCGCCCCTGCGGTGCCCAGGCCGGATTCAGCATGCCCAGCACGGCCAGACGCGAGCCTGTGATTGGCTCGGTCGGGTATTCGCGCTCGAGGCGCAACAGCGTCGCGGGCACGCATTCGACCGCCTTTTCGATGCCGCGGATCACGGAGTCTTTAAGCGTGCCTTCCGGGGCGGCCATCGCAACGCTTGCCGCGGCCATCGCGAGCAAGTTGGTGTCGAAATCGAAGCTGGCATCAATCGCACGGCCGCCACCGCACCAGCCGCGCTTCTTGCTGACGGCGCCGCACAGGTTCCGCAGGGCCGTTTCCCAGACGTGCTCGTTGATCTTGATCTCCATCGCGAGCGCAAAGCGGCAGATCAGACCGCGCCAGAGATGATTGGCGAACCACATCGGTCGAATCACGCTGCCGACGATCAACGGTGAGTCCGCATCGGTGCCGGTGCGCACGCGCATCGCGAGATCCACCAGGTCGCGGGCCCGCTCCAGTATCTGATCGCGGCTTTCAAGCTCCGGGCGCTGCAGGGCCGAGACGCAGATGCCAAGCTCGATTCCGAAGTTCGCCAGAGACATGTCTGCATCCGGCAGACCATTGCACAGGAAGCGCTCAAGCTGCATGCGTACGGCATCTGTCGTGGCCATGCCGGACTGCAGGACGGCCCAGAGCCGCAGGTTCGACAGGACGGTCATCGGGGCGAGCTCGTCGCGCTCAAAGGGCGTGAGTGCGCACGGCACGTTTGCGCGCCCGAAGAGCAGCTCAAGCTCATACTCCGGTCGAAGCAGGTAGCGCAGATTGTTGACCAGCATCGCTCGCTCGGGCGTGATTTCTCCAGTCACCTGCTGGGCATGCTCGACTTCTTTCTCGGTGAACTCACGAATCGTCGGTGCCGGGGCGGCCGGCTTGTGTGCGGGTGCCTGCTGGTCCTTGTCCTTGGCGCGCACCACCGGCCCGGTTGCCGCGACGAATGCCGCAAGGCAGGCGATGAACAGAAGGACAGAAGCTGGGACACGTGGCGGCATGGCGGGTGAACCTCGGGGAGTGCTTTGCGAAGCTGATGGGAGGATACGCCATGACCTCACCACTCCATAGGGTATTGCGAATTCGCCATTGCCGATCAGCGGCCACATACTGACTTTGTCGCGTTTCCGCATAGGGCGCCGGATGGCAAATGGACAGAGCGCGCGCCGTTTTTGGCGCGCGCTCTTGAGAGCTGTTTGTGTGGTGGGGCTACTCGCCGCTCTTCTCGGCCTTTTCCTTTTCGGCTTTCTCCGCTTCTTCTTTCTCGCGCTTCTTGTCTTCAGGACCCTTGGTGACCGGGTTCTTGGCGGCTTCCTTGCGCTTGGCTTCCTCTTCCGCCTCCTTCTCGCGCTTCTTGTGTTCCGTAATCACCGGCATGGCGGCGCGCTTGAGAAACAGGATGGCGAGGCAGGTGTTGACGATCTGCTGGTCGCTGCGGCCGGGCATCGCCGCGTAGGCTGTGCCCCAGCTGCCGTCCATGTTCTGGTTGTCGATCAACCCGTCCGCGCCGATCTGGTACCAGTCGACTTCGCCCTCAAGCTGGCGAATGCCGGCCAGCACGCAGCCGCGCTCGACAGAATACAGGTTGTAGAAAATGCCCCACCCATCGCTGGTCGCGACGGCAAGCGGGCTGGTGGGCCCGTTGATGATCTCGGCCTTGTAGTAGTTGCGACGCACCCAGCCTTCGGCCCCGCGGATTGTGAGCCCGATCTTCATGGCGAGCGCCTCCTTCAGCTTGCCGCGGACCTTCAGCTCATCCATGCAGATCGTGAGGCTTGAGATCCCCGCGGCCGTCAACTGCATCGACGCGCCACTGGTTGTGCCGCACATGTAGCTCCAGCCCCCCGGCTTGATCTTGTCCTTGTAGCTAGACCGGGTCTTGCGTGACTTGCGCTCGTCGTCGTCGCCTTCGCGATCATCGGGGTTGTGCACGTACTCGACCGGCTCGTATTGCGGGTCTTCCCAGTACTGGCCGATCAGCCGCTCGGCCTCCGCCTGGAATACGTTCGTGTTCAGCTCAGCGCCCAGCAGGCTCGCGGCCTTATAGCCGAGCACCGCATACTGGCTGCATGAATTGTCGCTGTGGTTGGTGTCGCCCTTCTTCGGCGCGCGCATGTAGCCCCAGCCGCCGCGCTTGCCGCCGACATTGGCTTCGTCGAGGAACGCCACCAGGTTCTTGATGAACACAGCGTGTTCTTTCTTGAGACTGCCCCAGACCTTGCCGCGGGCCTCTTCAAATTCCCTGGCGTTCTCGATGTACAGGATGCCGGCTTCTCGCTGCTCCGGTGCGTAGTACTTCTGCATGCACATCAACATGGCCGCCACGTCGTACGTCGAGCCGCGGGAAGCCGCGCCGTCCCCGACCATCCACTCGATGCCCTTCACTATGGCCGGATCGTCGCGCGCCACTCCGCCGTGCATCATCGCCAGCAGGCAGTAGGCAGAGTTTCCCGGGCTGTTCGAATAGACGCCCGGGAAGCTGCCGTCGGGTTTCTGGGTGCTCTTCAGGAATGCCGCGCCGTCTTCAATGGCATAGTTCACGCGGCTGTCGAAGTCGCCACCGCCGCGCCGTGCCTTCTCAGCGTGCAGCACGGCCAGCGCGTACATGATGCGTCCGACGGATGCCAGTTCCCGCTCGGCCAGGGGGCCATTGCCTTCCGCCAGCAATCCGCCACTGAGCCCGATGCAAGCGAGGGCTGTCTCACAGGTACCGGATTCGCCGCGTGACCAGCCGGTCTCGGAGATGCCAAGCTCGCGCGCGAGTGTGTGGCGCGAGTAGATGCAGCCGGATGGCTGCAATAGTGCAACGCCGGAGCGCACCAGGGCCGCACGCCAGGTTTCGGGTGTCTGGCGCTCGGGCGCATAATCCCTGGGCAGGCTGCTCAACAACATCAGGCGCGAGCCCGTCCACTTCTCGTTGACGTAGTCCTTGTCGAGTCGCGTCAGGATCTCCGGCACGGTCTTCAACTTCTTGCCGATGTTTCGCAGCGTGGTCGAGTTGATCGTGTCCTCGGGGGCGTTGTTCGCGAGGCCAAGAGCGATCAATGAAGCGTAATTGGTATGCAGGTCGCCGCTCGCGCCGTTGAAGACGCGTTTGTAGCTGGTCCAGCCGCGATCTTTCACGTGCGCGGCGACCAGTGCGCGCAGGTCCTTTTCCCACTGCTTGTCGTCGAGCTTGAACTCCAGCTCGACCGCAACACGCATGATCAGTGAACGCCACATCATGTTCGCAAACCACTGCGGCGCGATGTAGTCGCCCTGGATCAGCCGGGAGCGGTCTGAAGTCGCGGCCGTGAAGTCATTGGAAACGCCCACCAGCGTTTCGGCCTTCTTCCTTATGTCGTCACCGCGGCCGAGCTCCGTGTGCGCCAGTGCGGCACGCAGGGTCAGGATGCGAATTGCGATCGGCGCCAGGTTGTCCGAGTCTTTCTCTGTGGGGTTGGGCGTAGCCAGCAGGCGATCCAGCATGCGCTCACTGGAGGCGGTGGTCGCCATGCCCGACTGAAGCAGTGCCCAGAACCGCAGGGTTGACAGCAGATCGAGCGGCCCCTCAGACTTTTCCTCGAACGGTGGCAGCGGGCAGGGCTGGTAGCGCCGGCCTTTCATCAACTCGACTTCAAAGGCCGGGCGGAGCAAGTATCGCAAGCCGTTGAACAGCGTCTGCTGCTCGGTATCGAGCGTGAGGCGCAAATCGTCGGCCGCCTTGATTTCTTCGGGCGTGAACTCGCGCGGCTGATCAGCATCTGCAGGCGCGTCATCCGCGCGCACGCCCAGGCTGCCGGCGCACATCGCGCACAGCAGGGCGACAGTCAGGCATGTGTTTCGGATCTTCAGCATTCAGCCAGCCGCGGGGACGGCTACGGGGACGCCTATCAGGGTAAGGCCGGACGCCTCGATCACCAACAGGTTTGCGAATTCGCTGTCGCCGATTGGGTGGCAAGCTGTCTGTTCATCGCAGATCAGGGAACCCTGCCGTGCAGTCTTAAATGACAAGCGGCGGGCATCGCCCGCCGCTTGTTTGATCTTCAGGCTAAGCCGCGTTCTCGGCCGTCTCGCCGTTGGCTTCCGCGTCTTCTTCTTCTTCGCAGGTAAACTCAAGCTCCCAGGGCCCATCCGGCTCAAACTGCGCGAGCGTGAGCTTGGTGATCATTTCAGAAGTGTCGACCTCGGCTCCCCAGCTGACGCGATCAACCGTGTCCTGGCCCGCAACGAGTTCAACAGCGCCCTCCTGGCCAGTGCTCCAGGGTGCAGTCTCAAGAGATTCCTTGAGTTCTTCAAACGCCTCGCCCGGGATCAGCGTGCCGTAGTGCCAAGGGGTATCGTGCTGGAGGCTTTCGATGGTCGCGGCGTGCTCGCCGTCGATGTAGATGTTGGTCTTTTCGCTCACTTCGGGGTCTCCTGAGTCACCGGTGCCGAGGGTGTCGTGCGCCATGCGAGTGTCAATTGTTCGTGAACACCCGCTCTGGCTCACAAGGGTGTCTTATGTAATCGGAAACGCCCGGCTGCGCGAGGCGTAAGCCGGAAATTTTCGCGGTTATTATGCGGCCGCCGCGAATCAGCCTTGGTGGCGGGTTTGGTGGCATGGACGCCAGAAGAAATTGCTTCAGCGGGCTCTGCCTGCAAGTAGTTTATCCTCCGACTGTCAACAGGTTTCTGGCTGCGACTTTTGTCTGAGCTTTCAGTCACATACCGCCTGGCGCTCCGACCCAACTGCCAGCGCCTATTCCGCTTACGAAGTTACTGACACCCAGCGGCCGAATTCATCCACCAAAAACCCCCAATTTGCCAACGTCGCCTTGGGCGATTTTTTTGCAAGTGTCTAACCCGAACGCGCAAAGCCATTTAGCTCAAACCCCCTATTTCACGCCCTTCCCCCGGTGTCGAACGCGTAGACAGTGCTGATAGAATCGCGTGGGACGGCCTTCGCCGTTCATGTTGTTTGAGGGTTGTGGACACTGATGAGCTATCGCGTTCGAAAACTTCCGCTCACCACAACACGCGATGCGCATTCGCGAGCGCACACGCTTGCGCGTCTGTCACGCCGACGCGGGAAACTTCCGAAGAGCGCGTACACCAACTTCCAGGTGATGGCTCGACGCCTCGGGCGTCATCCGTTCAAGCTTGATCCTGCAATCGAAGAAGCACAGCTGGCCTGGCTGAAGCGCATCAACCGCACGCGCCGCTACAACGATGCCATGCGCACGCTGACGCGCGGCGAAGGCTTTGCCGTGGTCGTGCCCGTGCTGAAAGGCGTTGCCGCACCGCGACTCGATGAAGTGCTGCGACTGCTGGCCGGGCTTGAGCTCGCGCGCCAGTTGCGCAACCGTCGGGTCGGGAAGGTCATCACGCTGATCTGGCCGTGCCTCGACATTGGCGAGTGGGACGAGACTGGCATGAGCGCCATTATGCAGCGCAATGGCGAGCTCGATGACATCGGCTTCCGCGGAGGCGACCTCAGTCGCTATCTGCAGATGCTGCGCGGCTCGCTTCCCGGCACCGGCTTCAGCAGCCTGCTGATGGACCAGCTCAGCCGCGACGCTGACGAAGACCCGGACGTGTTCAAGGCGCGGCTGCTGCTGCGCTGGTTCGACGATGAGGCCGTCACCTACCTCTCGCCGACCACAACAGGCAATTTCGAGAGCAACCTGCGCCACTGGTTCCGGCGCATCCCGATGGTCGCCTGCGTCGGCACAGGCTCGCCCACCGGCGGACTGCCTCCCGGTGAGCCGGTACCGTTCCCCGGCGTCAGCGCGACGATCATCGAGGGCAAGGTCGAGGGCTGGCTGACCAAGTTCGGGCTGCAACCGGAAGCTGTACTCGCCGGTGAAGCGCGCCCGGACACCGCCAGCCGTCGCCACCTGCCGGAAGACACGCCGGCCGTGGTCAACGCGGCCAAGGAATCGGTACTCGGCGCGATGCTGCGGCTTGAGATGGGGCTTGAGGATCTCGGCTTCAAGCCGGAGTCCGAAGTGAAGAAGGCCCTGACATCGACCGACATCGGCTTCGACAAGCTGCGCCAGCGTGCGGCCGCGGAAAGCGCCCGTGAAGTCGACGTAAACGGCAAGCAGCTGGGCAAGCTGTTCCAGTACATGCTGCCTGATGGACGACCCCAGCAGGAAGTGATGAGCCTGCTGCACTATCTGGACTTCTACGGCCCGGACTTCCTGGAAGGCCTGCGCGACGTGCTGCAGTTCGACGACGTGCGCCACCAGGCGGTGTATCTCGCGGAGGAAGAGGCATGAGTTGATGGCTGATGGCTGGTAGTTGATAGGCGCTGCCTGTCGTTCGCTACTAACCACCGTCTATCAACTATCAACTATCAACTGACGAAATCGCGGTACGTGTGACGCCATGTTGCACGTGCTACAGGCCCGGTGAGTTTGGCGGCTCACCGGGCCTACCCCTTTTTTCAGGCCGGAAACAGGCGGCGGTAACCCCGACTTGCCTATCTTGCCAGCTGCATCGAGTGTCCTGAGGCGGGACATGAGTCTCGCATCCACCGGGCCGTGAATTAGACTGCGGGTATGCAGCAGACCTCGGCCACCGACCTGCAGACCATTCGCGCCGCGCTTGAGGCGAATTCCCGCCTCACGTCGCTGTCGGGTGCAGCTTTGATTGCATCCGGTATTGCCGCATTCATGGCTGCAGGCATCACCGCCCAGACAGGCGTCGCCGAACCGCTTTCACGCCTTGATATCTCCGGCGAGCTGCTGCAGAAGCTCGTGATCCTGTGGGGCTCGACCCTGCTGCTCTCCGTCACGCTCAATCTCATGGGCATGATGTACCGCGCGCGCAAGGACGGGCAGCCGCTGGCGGCGCGCCTTGGGCGCCGGGTTTTGTTCGCGATGCTGCCGGCGCTGGCCGTCGGGGGCGCGCTGACTGCCGGGCTGGCGTTGCAGGGTCACCTCGACATCATTTTCGGCGTCTGGATGCTGTGCTACGGCGCGGCGCTGATCGCCGCAAGCGCGCACTCGTTGACGAGCGTCCGGATGCTGGGCATCTTCACGCTGCTGGGTGGAGTACTTGGCGTAATTCCGGGGCTGGACCTCGATTTTGTCATGTTCACCAGCACGTTTGGCGCGGGGCATTTCCTGCTCGGCGTATGGGTTGGAGTCCGCTATGGCTGGTAAGACCAAATCCGGTCCGCTGCACACAGCGCTCGAGCTTGACCCGATCATCCATGAGCGGGTTAGGCTGGCGATCCTGTCAGCGCTGGGCACCCACGGACGCCTCAGCTTCAATGAGCTGAAGGCGCTGACCGAGGCGACCGACGGCAACCTCAGCACCCACAGCCAGAAGCTTGAGCAGGCCGGCTACGTCCGCACGCTGAAAGGCATGTTCGGCCGCCGCACCAAGACCAGCTACGAAATCACACCCGCCGGCCGCAGCGCGCTGATGGATTACCTCGACGCGCTGGACCGCCTGATGGGCGAAGTCCGAGGCAAGTAAGGACGCAGCGGGCTGCGTCCTTTTCGCGAAAACAGGAGAGCCACCATGGCAGCAGACGAATACATGGTAGTCGAGCGCATGGTCAGCGCGCATGAGCGCCACGAAGCTGACAAGAACAACCCGGGCTTCAGCGGTGTTGACGTCGAGGCCATGATGCTGCGCAACTACGCACAGCAGGGCTACCGGCTGATCAGCGTGATCACCGAGCGCGTAAGCAACGACGACTCTCGCCGCGTGTTCTATCTGTGCCGTCAGGGCTAATGCAGCTGTCAGGCAGCACGATCTGAAACCTGTAACCTGACCCCAGGCTGCCATGCGCGTCATTTGTGCACCGGACAAGTTCAAGCAGTGCTGCACCGCGGGCGAAGCCGCGCAGGCGCTTGCGTCCGGGGTACTCGACGTCGCCCCGGGTGCCGAGGTCTTGCAGATCCCGGTCGCCGACGGCGGCGAAGGCACGCTCGACGCGCTCAGCGGCGAGTTTCCTGATCGACGCAATGCACGGGTGCAGGACGCGTTGGGGCGAGAAGTCGACGCGCAGTTCGCGATGCACGGCACGGTCGCGCTGATCGAGAGCGCCCAGGCCTGCGGCCTCGCACGCCTGGACGAAGCCGAATACAACCCTGCGATCACCCACACCTTCGGCGTCGGCCAGCTGATCAAGGCCGCGCTGGATGCCGGCGCGAACGAGTTGCTGATCGGCCTCGGCGGCAGCGCAACCAACGACGGCGGAAGCGGAATGGCCCGCGCGCTGGGGGTGAAGTTCCTCGACGACAAAGACGCTGAGATTGCCCCCACCGGCGATTCGCTGATCAAGCTCCGTAAATGCGACGTCAGCGGGCTGGACCCGCGCCTGAAGGGCGTCAAGGTTCGCGCGCTGTGCGACGTCATGGCCCCGATGCTCGGTGAGCAGGGCGCCAGCCGCACCTACGTCGTCCAGAAGGGCGGCACCACCCGCACCATGCACAAGCTGGAGGAGGGCTTGGCCATGCTGCAGTACGCGGCGGCGGCGGCCGGCCTGCGCGGCAACGGGCTTGAGCCCGGCACCGGCGCAGCGGGCGGGCTTGGCTTCGGGATCTACTCGCTGCTCGGAGGCGACTTGGAAGCGGGCGCCGACAAAGTGCTCGACCTGATCGGCTTCCGAAAGCTGTTGCAGGGCACGGACCTCGTGCTCACGGGCGAAGGCAGCTTCGATGCCCAGACCGAGCAGGGCAAGCTGATTGCGGTACTCGCCGAAGACTGCAAAGCAGCCGGCGTACCGCTGGTCGTGCTGGCCGGCGCAGTCGCCGGAGACGTGAATATCGACGGCGTCACGGCCGCATTCGGAATCAGCGCCTACGGCCAACGCCGCCAGGACAGCCTCAACGAAGGCAAAGCCAACCTCCGCAAACACGCCGCGGCTGTCACGCGTCTGCTGAAGTCCAGGCGCTGATCAAGCGTCCGCCTCAAAATGTATGCCGCGCCGCCTGCATAGCTTCACGAACTCATTTGCCCGTGTTCGGATGCGACCGCCGGTTTCGAGCGCAATTGCATTTCGCCAATGAACCCGGCACCAGTTGGGGTCGAGCGTCACACCTTCGCCTGCGTTGACACGAAGCCGCTCACATGACGCCAGCTCCTGGCGTGCTTCCTTGACTCGTCCGCCTGCGCGCAACAGCTGCGTCTTCATCACGGAAAGCACGAAGTCGAGCCCGATCGCGTTGTGGTTCCGGACGAAGTCGTCTTCTTCGGCGCCCTTCCAGATTTGCATCGCCTTGTCGTGCTTGCCCTGCAGCGAGAGCAAATGCGCACGCGCGATCCGTTCGCCGGGGCTGGTTGGCTCATCGGACGCGATGCGGTCATGCCGCCGGAGCAGATCTTGCGGAAGCTTTGCATCGCGCGTCCACGGGCACAGGAACATGACACGTTGCAGGTTCAACCGCGACGGCTCCAGCATGTCGGCAGCGGCGCGCAGGTCGATCGAGCCGCTGAGGTACAGCGCGTAGGCCATGCCGTAGACGCTGTTTTGCCGCGCCTCAGGCCGCAAGCCCAGCGAGAGAGCAGTAGCGAGCATGCCCATGCCCTTGCGCAACCTGCCTGCCTGAACCAGAACCCAGCCGTAGACGCCGATGCAGCGCCCATAGTTGCCGAACTCCCTCGCGCGTGGCGACAGCTTCAGCGCTGCCTCGGCAAATCGAATGGCGTCGTCCACCAGTCCTGCAGCATCCAGTGTCACCACAACGCCGAACGCCTCGACCAGCGCCTGCTCATCGATCTCGCCGGTTTCTGAAACGGCCTGGAAAAACGCGCGACGGCGGTGCACCAGCGCGCGGTGGATGTTGCCGGCAAGGTACTCGTGCGAGCCACGCAGTCGCTCGTGACGTCGGTTGAGCACCGGGTCGGGACACAAGCGCCCCACCTGCTCAGCCGCCTTGGCCAGACGAGTTGAGCGTGGCTTATGCTGGTCGTTGATCGCCTTGCCCCAGTCATCCAGCACGCGCGCGTAGGTGGCGCGGCTTTGACGCGCAAGCTGCTCGCGCACCTGTTCGAAGCTTTCCAGCGCGTCGTTAAGATCGCGCAGATTTCGCGCGTGTTCCTTGCCCGCAAGTGCACCAAGCTTGAGCTTGCTGATGCGCCCCATGGTCTGCACCAGCTCCGCCAGACCGGCCGCGGTCTTGCCTTCCTCGGCCGCGACGTCCGAAAGCCACGGTGCGCCCTCGCCGAAAAGGAGCCAGGCCGGGTTGACGCCGAATTCGCGGCCCACGGATGCCACAAAACTGACGGGAATGCGGTTGCCCTTCAGGTAGCGGCTGACGCTTGAGCCCGGCGTCGCCGTTCGTCGCGCGATCTCGGCCTGCGGGTAGCGAAGAGCTACTTCGTTCAAGCGCTCGCGCACTGCCGCTTCATCTGTGAGTTGCATAGTGGGCTCCGTTCCCGTTCGGAAAGTCTACATGTCAACTTCCCGAATGGGAACGCTACTGGAGTTCGAGTGTTCTCAATTTGATCCTGAACGGGATATGGTTTCGCGTCGCTCTTACCTGCACGGAGAGAAACCATGAACCTCGCAGCCAAACTGGCAGTACCCATTCTTCTATCGTTCGCGGGCGCGCTGTCCGCCCAATACACGAGGACGGAAACAACCGCCACCTATGTCCAGAGAACCGGAACCTCGATCGCGGGACAGGAGTTGTACGTAAGTGGCATCGACGACAGCGCACTGCTGGTGCAGTTGCCGTTCGACTTCCAGTACTTCGATCGCGTGTACCGCAGTTGCTGGATCAGCTCAAACGGGCGGGTCTGCTTCAACACCGACAACGCGACGACATTCTCTGCACCGCCGAACCTGACGCCCTCGGTCGGCAGCAACTACACCGATACGATATTTGCCATCGGCGGCGACCTCTATGCGCGCACGGAGGGCATCTACAGCACGCTTGGCGCGTACAGCGAAAGTGGGCGCGTTGTGCTGCAGTGGACGAATGTCTCCTTCTTCAGTGGCATGCGCTGCAGCTACCTGAACTTCCAGGTGCACCTGCTGTCCAACGGCAACGTCGAAATGCACTACGGGCCTGAGAACGTCATTCCCAACTATTCACACAACATCCCCTTCGCCTCCGGCATGGTCAACTTTGACGGCTCAGCCTCCGTGTTCGGATTCGGCAACACAACGTCACAGCAGACCACGCGTCCCGTCGCCAATACTCTGGTGACGCTGGCACTCACAGCATCGCCCGCAAACACGGTGACGATTAACCAGAACCCGATGCCGCTGCGCCGCTTTGTGCCGGCACCGGCTACGGACTTGCCGGTGCTTTCATTCAAGCTGGTCCGCTCGGGCATGGGCGCAATGGTGACAGAGCTGGACTTCAACCACGCGGACTTCGCCGGTGACGGCAATCCGGTCACGCTCAAACTGGTCAAGGACACGGGCACCATCGGAAGCTACGACGGCGAGGCAGCCATCGGCGCGCTGGCGACCATGGGCGGCAACACCAGCGTCACGGGCCTCACGGAGGACCTGACCAGTGTCGCGTCCGCGAACTACCTGCTGGTCGCCAGCTACGCCACGCTGTCAGTGGTCTCACAGTCGGGCTTCTACTGCGGCAGCGGGATGCCTGCCTCGATGACCGGCAGCGCGATTTCCAATCGGATCGCCCTCGCGCCCCAGGGCATGGCGTGGTTTGCGGGCTCGATTCCGAATTCGATCCGCCCGGCGGCCACAGTTGGATCGACGCACCAGCGATTGATGACCTTTTCGATCCAGCAGGACGCGGACTCACCTTCGTACAGCCTGACGCAGATGAGCTTTGGACTGACACTCACGGGCGTGACCCTGGCCGACATAGACCAGCTGCAACTCTGGCGTGATGCCGGCACGCCCGGCGAATGGGATGCGTCAGACACACTCATTAGCACGGTCACCTCGGTCTCGACCACAAACCTCTTCACCGGATTGTCCGAAGCCACAACGAAATCCGGCACCGCGTACATTGTAACCGCTGACATCAGCGCATCGCTTGCGGCCTCGGGAACCTTGAAACTGACCTACAACCTCCCGTCATCGGGTACGCCGTTCCCCACCGGCTCCTCCACGGGCGAGCTTTTGCAGGTGGCCGGCCCCGGCTCAACGCTGATCGTGCGTGACGTGCCGGACTACGCTCTGACCAGCGTGACGGCGGCGGTTTCCGAAATCGGCGTCCACGCCAATGTCTTCGAACTCATTGCCGGCTCGGGCAGCGGTACGGTCACCCAAATCGACTTCTCCGAAACTCAGAGCAGCAACTCGCAGGTAACGGACGCCCGCCTCTATCAGGACACAGGCACGAGCCCGGGGCGGTACGACACGGGCGACACCCCCATCCCGGCCACGGTCACGCTTGGCGCAGCCACGATCAGCATGAGCCTCACCACCCCGCTCACCGTTACTGGCGTGGCAAAGCGATTCGTGCTGGTTGTCGACATCGCCTCGAACGCCAGCAACGACATGCGCTTTGACGTCGGCGGTATGTCCATCACGTCCAATTTCGTCAACCAGACTGGCGCATCCACCGGCACCTTTCTGGACCAGCGCGCCGGCAGCGCAAACGGCGTGAACCTGTCCGCAGCATTGCTGACCACCAGCGCGAACATCTACACCAACAAGCTCGTGATTCTTGGTCAGGCGCGCTGCCAGGCGCGTGGCACGGGCGGCGCAGCGCCGACACTCCATTTCGTGCTGGGCGACAACCCGTGCGGGCGCGGCGCAAACTGCCGCATCTTTTTTCAAGTCTGGCTCGAGGGGGCGGGCCCGCTTGGCGCGCTCGATGCGACCGACGTTGAATGCTACGGCTTTTACTCAACGAACGGCTCCGTCCAGTTTCAGCTTGGAAGCACGCCGTTCGTCCCGGCCGGCGTAACCCGCGATTTTCTCATCGTCGCACGCCACATCGCGGCGCCGGGCGTGGATATTGGAGGCCCGTTCGACGTGCACTTCGGCGGATACAGTGCCGGCACGGACACGGCATGGTTTCCGGCCGGTACGCCGGCGCCTGCCGCTGCAACGCTGATCAACACGCGCAAGTCCTCCAACCCGGGCGGGGGCGGCGGATCTGACGGTGGCTGCACCACCGGCCAGGACGGAAAGAACTGGCTGGCGTGGCTCGCCGTGCTAGCGGCAGCGGCGGCCGTCACACGCCTGCGTCGCGCCAGGTCGTAACTCCAGGTGACGCAGGAAAGGGGGCGCGGTGCAGCGCGCCCCCTTGTTCATTTGAGAAACGCTCCGGACTATCTCGCGACGGATTGCACCTTTTGCATTCCTGATCCCCAGCGGCGCGGTTATGGTATTGGCACCCTTAGCCAGCCCCTGACTTCGGAGTTGCCATGCGATCGCTGATACTTGTTGCGATAACGTTAAGTCTGTTGTCCGGCGTTATTTCCGCGCAATACACCGCAACTCTTCAAGGCGGTACCAGCGAGTACACCAACCGCGACATCAGCGGCCCGCTGAACAACCGTTACCGCGAGTTGAACAGCTACTTCGTTGAGAACGTGCCGATTGGTTTTGAATTCACATACTTCGGTGAACGGTACACACACGTTCAGGTCTGCAGCCGCGGCTTCATTGGCTTTGACCCCCGGAGTGCCTACCCGGCCAACCCCTACCCGCCAAGCAGCAGTGGGACGCCCCTGCCGGACTCGCCCGCGCCGAACAATGCGATTTTCGTGGCGTGGTCGGGCAACTATCCATCCAGCAATAACACGAAGGGGCTGTTTTGGGAAACGCTCGGCACAGCGGGTAGTCGTGAGTTCCGGGTTCAGTATCGTTTCTGGGGTTTCAGCGCGATCGTCAGCCTGTTCGAAGGCAGCAACGTAATTCAGGTCGTGTTTGGGCCCTGGTATTCGGTGTATGCTGGCTACTGCGGGATAGAGAACAAGGGGGGCACGATCGGGATCGCTTCCCCTAGCGGTTGGTACAACTTCCCGCTGCCGACGGCGGGAACGCTGATCACCTACACACCTTCCAGCGCCCCGGAAGTGGACCTTGCCAACCCGGACGACGCGGCTGTCAGCGACGGCGCAACTGACACTGTTTTCCTCGGGATCCCTGGTACTCCATTCGCGCGAACCTACACAATCCGAAACCTTGGCGACCAGAACATCAACCTCAGCGGCTCGCCCATCGTCAACGTGGTTGCCCAGAACAATTGCACGGCATCTGTCACTGCTCAGCCCGGGCTCACAACCATCACACCGGGCGGGTCGACCACTTTCACGGTGCAGGTAACCCCCTCCGGCTCGGGGGCGTTCAGCACAGACCTGTTGTTCCAATGCAATGACGCCAACGAGAACGTCTACAACTTCAGCATCGGCGGCACGGCGGTAACCGGCGGCGCCCCGGAAATCGAATTGCAAGACCCCAACGGCTTTGGAATCTCGAACGCGGGCAGCTATCGCCACTATCCGTTCCAGAGCGACCTGGTGAACTTCGCTCTCACATTCACCGTTCGCAATTCGGGCGGTGCTGCACTCACGTTCAGCGGATCTCCGGTGGTAACGACTGCCTCGCCCGCTGGCTGCACTGCCACCGTTACGACCGACCTGCCGGCTTCGCTTGCACCGGGGTCAAGCACGACCTTCGTAATCACAATCGATTCCGACACAACAAGCACTCAGTATGACTTCTCGGTTTCGTTCAATTGCAACGATGCGGATGAAGCAAGCTATCAGTTCCAGGTGAATGGTTGGGCATATGATAACGGTCAGCCGTACGTTGTGCGTGCTGGCAGGCTCGTTGACGACAATCAGCTGGACGACGTCGTGACAGGAACAGTCTCGGGTATCCCGACCATCCTGACCTATCAAGTCTGGAATTCAGGATACGCGAACGTGAACTTGCAAGGTGGGCCTACAGTCAACATCAGCGGGGCTCAAAACTGCGTTGCCACAGTCACGATGTCGCCTGCTTCGCCGGTGAGCGGACAATCCAGCACCAGCTTCAGCATCTCTGTCACGCCCACAACGCCCGGTGCCTGGAGTTTTGATGTCGACTTCGACTATGACTACGTTTCATCGCCGGCCAGCTACGACTTCACTGTCAGCGGCACGGCCGACCCGCAAGCTCCGGAGATGGACCTGCAACGCCCGGCCGCCACGTCGATCCAGGACGGAGGCATTGATGCAACGACCGGAAGCGTGGCCGGCTCACCAATGGTCCTTACCTACACCATTGAAAACACCGGCACCGCGACGCTGGTGCTTCCGGGCACGCCGCGTGTGGCGATCGCCAACCAGAACAACTGCGCGGCCTCGGCTACCTCGCAGCCGCCAATGAACATCGGTGCGGGCGTCCAAACCACATTCGTCGTCTCTGTAACGCCGTCGACGTCGGCGTTCTGGAGCTTCCAGTTCAGCATCGACAACAACGATGCCAACGAGAACCCATACAACATCACGGTCACCGGCACGGCAGGCTCTTCCGCCGGCCCTGAGATCGAAGTCGAGGGTCCCGGTCCAGTGTCGATCAGCTCAGGGGGCGGCTTCAATGCCGGTTCCGCGCCTATCAGTACGCCCACAAACGTCGTGTTTACGGTACGGAACATCGGCTCGGCGACGCTGAACCTGACCGGTACGCCGGCCGTGCAGGTTACGGGCGCCAACAACTGTAGCGCAAACGTGACGGTCAACCCCGCAACGGCAGTCACGCCGTCCGGCAACACGACATTCACCGTTCAATATACCGTCACATCCGCCGCGGCATTTGATTTCTCGCTCAGCATTGCCAACGACGACAGCAACGAAAACCCGTACACGTTCACCGTGAATGGAACCGGCACCGCGGCACCGGAGCCGGAGATGGACGTCGAGGACAGCGTCCCCCAACCTATCGCAGTCGGCGCGAACTACTCGGTGGGCAGCATTCCCGCAGGCAGCCCAAGCATGGTAAGCCTGACCATCCGCAACACCGGCAGCGCCACCCTGACCCTGAGCGGCACGCCCGCCGTACAGCTTTCGGGCCAAAGCAACGTGACGGCATCCGTCACCACCCAGCCCTCTTCCAGCATCGGCGCGGGCGCGAACTCGACGTTTACTGTGAGTGTCAACCCGAACGCATTCGGCGCGTTCAGCTTTGGCGTGAGCATTGCCAACAACGATTCGACGGAAAACCCGTACACGTTTACGGTCGTCGGGACCGGGCTGTCACCGGAGATCGCCGTCGAGGACAGTGGCAGCAACCCTGTGGCGGACAGCGGCGGCTTCCTTGCCGGAAACGTACCTGTCGGCGGCGACACCGACTTCGTGTTTTCGGTGTTCAACACGGGCAACGTCGACCTCACTCTCTCCGGTACACCTGTAGTGCAGATCCAGTCAGCCAGCAACGTGAGCGCGGTACTGTTCGCCGCGCCGTCAAACCCGGTTGCTCCGGCCGGCTCGACAAACTTCACGCTGCGCGTGAACCCGGTCGCAGCCGGCGCATTCAGCTTTGACGTCGTCATCGCCAACAACGATATCGACGAAAGCCCTTACAACTTCTCGTTCAGCGGGACCGGCACGGAGCCGGAGATGGATGTAGACGACCCGACCGCGGCGTCGCTTGCCAGTGGCAGCACATATGCAGCCGGCAACGTGACGCTCGGGTCTCCGGCCAATCTGACGTTCTCCATCCACAACAATGGCGCGGCAAATCTCAACCTGACCGGCACGCCCGCGGTACAGATCTCTGCCCTGGCCAACGTCAGCGCAAACGTCACCCTGGCGCCGACCGTCTCGATCATCCCGACCTCGCAGACGACCTTCACCATCCAGGTCTCACCGGCCGCAGGCGGCGCGTTCAGCTTTGACGTGAGCATCGACAACAACGACGCCAACGAGAACCCATACACCTTCAGCGTTACCGGCACCGGTGTTCCGCCGGCAACCGCAGAAATGGAGTTGCAGAGGATCGGTGGCTCAGCTGTGGCCGACGGCGGCGTCGACAACCTGGGCAACGTGACAACGCTTTCGGCAAACCCGATTGTGTGGCAGATCGACAACGTCGGCACCCTCGCGCTGGCGCTGAACGGCACGCCGCAGGTTCAGATTTCGTCGGCTACGAACGTCAGCGCGGTCGTCTCGGCGAACCCGTCCGCAGGAGTCGCGCCGGGCGGCAACACGACGTTTACGATCAGCGTGCAACCGACGGCGCCCGGCGCGTTCAGCTTCTCGGTCTCGATCCCGAACAATGACCCGAACGAGAACCCATACGGCTTCACGGTCAGCGGCACGGGCACCGCGCCGGAGATTCAGATCGAACGCACGGGCGTGATCCTGAGCGGCGCGATTGACGCCATCGGCTCGTTCGCTGTCGGCGCAACCAGCAGCCTTACTTGGACAATCCGCAACCTCGGCAGCGAAGACCTGCAGTTGACTTCACCCACATCGGTCACGATCAGTGGGCAGGTAAACTGCACGGCGTCCGTCAGTTCCATTCCCGCAGGGACCATCACGGCCGGCTCCACGACTACGTTTGTCGTTCAGTTCCAGCCGCCGGCATCCGGCGGGTTCAATTTCGTCATCAATGTCGGCAGCAACGACGCTGATGAGCCGGTCTACACGATCAACGTGCAGGGAACGGCAACCAGTCTTATCCCCCAATTCCAGTTGCGCGAGGTATTCACCGGAACACAGATCTCCAACACCGGCGGGTACAACATAGGCAACCTGCAGGCAGGCCACAGTCGCGACACGTTCCTGAGAATCACCAACGCCGGCTCGGCCGTTCTGCTGCTTACCGGCACGCCGCAGGTACTGCCGGGAACGACAACCGGCTGCAGCATGAGCATTCTCAGCCAGCCATCCAGCGCTGTCATCTGGCCGGGTGCCAGTGACAACTTCGTGGTGCGGATCACCGCGTTGAGCGGCGCAGGATTCAACGCTGCACTGCAGATCCCAACCAATGACGGGGCGGTCGGCACGTTCACGTTCAACTTGCTCGGCACCGGGCTGGCACCGGAGATCGACCTGCAACGCCCGCTCGGCGCATCCATCCCATCCGGCACGAACAGCGCCGTCGGAAACGTTCCCGTCGGGAAGTCTGTTCGCCTTCAATGGGCGATCGCCAACACCGCGACGGGGGACCTGCATCTGACCGCGCCTGCTTCTATCAACGGCACGCCGACGAACTGTGCGGCCGTGCTTCATCAGCCGCTCTCGACAACGATCCCCGCAGGTGGTGTCGGAGTACTGTCCGTCGACGTAATCGCGTTCGCCGCCGGTGCGTTCAGTGTGCCGGTAATGGTCGAGAGCGACGACGCCAACGAAGCATCATACACGTTCACGATTACAGGCACGGCCACGGCACTGACTCCAGTACTCTTCAGCCACCTGAAAGTTGACTTTGGGAACGTGCCGGTAAACACCGTGACGCGACGAAGGGTCGCCGTAACTAACCAAGGCACGCAGGCGGTTTCGATCAGCACGATCTCACTCTCGGCGCCGTCCGGAGGCTACGCCTACGTCAGTTCGAATCCCGTCGGTGTCGTCCCATCGTTGCCGGCCGCTGGAGTTGCAATCGTGCCGGGCGACACGATCGAATTGCTGTTCGACTTTGCCGCCGGATCACTGCCGGGCATAACAAAGAATGCCACGCTGACCTTCACGTCCAACAGCGGCGGAACGGCCGGTACGCAGACGATTGTGCTGCTCACGGCACAATCCGTCTCGCGGCCGGACGTTGGCGAGAACAAAGACGAGAACTGCAGCACCAGCGAAAGCCCCGGCATTACGTGGCTCGCGCTCTTGGCGGCGCTCGCGGCACTGGCAACGGCTTCCGCGATGCGCCGGCGCGCATGAGCCCGCTGTCGCTTTCGCCTGATTGCAGGATAATGCCGGCATGCATGGACTGATCGTGGGTGCGATCCTCGGTGTGGCGTTCATGGGATTCATGGGCGCGTACCGCAGCGTTCGAACATGGAAGGCCACCAAGCGCCGTCCGCCGGTCTGGGTGCTTTGCATCCAGGTGGGCCTGCAGGCGGCGTTGGGACTGGTGTCGCTCACTTACGCCATCTACTTCCTGGTTGCGGGTGGTTGACGATGCCCCTCGCAGCCGGGATCGCCCGCACTTGTTTGCCTATCGCCTTGTAAACAGGTAGAAAGCTTGGAACTAACCACTCATTGGGAGAGTAGCATGCGCGTTTACGCTGCCAGCATCATGTCTGTGCTAATGGTCGGGGCCGCACTTTGCGGCACGGTCCAGGCACAGTCCTATGCCCGGACGGAGACCACAGGAACGTACAACGAACTTTCCGGTACTGGGTCACCCAAGGCAATCTGGACGGATGACAGCTACGACGACGGCAGCAGATTCGTGCCATTGCCATGGGACTTTCCGTACTTCGACCGCACGTACAAAGCGTGCTGGATGAACACCAACGGACGCGTTCAGTTTTACGACTATGAGCCGGATGACTACGACATCTCCGACCTTACTCCGACGGTGACACAGCCGGACGTCACCGAAACGATCAGCGTGTTCGCAGGCGATATCACGGGGCACACCACCCGCACACGCGACGGCGCCTACACTGTTCACTACCTGTCAGACCGTGTCGTCTTGCAGTGGCGTGACGTGACAATGTACGATTCAGACGAGTTCGGCACGCGCCGCAACTTCCAGTGCCAGATTTTCCCGAGTGGCGAAATCCGCCTCATCATGGGGCCGAGCAGCTTTGTGATCGTCAACAACCCGGCGGACTACGTCAGTGGCATCGTCAACTTTGATGGCACCGAGGCCTATGCCGGGTTCGGAAACACGCTGGTCACGCAGACTACCCCACCCGCCAGCGGAACGACCGTATCACTCGTCCCCAGCGGCTACACCCAGGCTAATGGAGTGGTGCTGGGCCCTCGGTACGCTGCGGACTACACACCCGGCGTATTCTATGAAGGCGCGACGGATGTCGTTGTGGGACAGTTCTGCCTGCAGGCCAATGGTACCGGCGGGACAGTCACTGACATAAACATCCAGCACGCCGGCCCCGGAACCAGCAGCGTCACTCTCAAGCTGTACGCCGACGCCGGTACGCTCGGCGTGGTCGACGGCTCAGACACGTTGCTTGGCTCCACGACCATGGCCGCCAACGACTCGACATTTTCGTCACTGACCGAAGTGCTCGACGGGACCACGCCCCTGCGCAACTACCTGCTCGCGGTGGACCTGACCTCGATCTCTGAATCCTTCGAAACTCATTTCTACATGAACCTGGAGAACGACTCGGACATCACCACCACTGGCGCCGCCGTCTGGGGTGGCTACTTCGACGGGGACGGCCCACCGGTCAATCCGAGGTTCCTGTTTCTGGAAGGCCCGTTTGTCGAATACAACGTATCGTCCGCGACCAATCAGTACCTCCCCATCGTTGCCGGCGGCGCTGAAGTCGCAGTTGCAAGCTTCGAGGCAAAGCTGCGAGAAACAAACGCCGCAACTGTGGAGTTGAACAGCTTCGACGTCGACCTGAGCCTCAGCGGGCTGGTTATTGGAGACATCGCCCTGGTAAGGCTGTATCGCGACGCCGGAACCGTCGGCGTCCTCGACGGAAGCGACGTGCAGGTGGGAAGCGTGGCCAACCCCTCCAGCACCACCGTGACGTTTTCGTCTCTGGCCGAGGCAATGACCGCAGCCGGCCAGGACTACCTGGTCACCATAATGGTAGGTACTTCGTTCACAACAATCGGCGGATCGGCGGCAACCATTGCGCTGGCAGTCAGCGGAAGCGGCGAGACAATGACCCCGGCCGCCGCTTTCTGGCAGTACTGCAATTTCGACACCGGCTCGACCTTCCAGGTATTGCCAAATGCAGCGATGCTGATGCTACGGCCAACGGTGGCCACACAATTCGCGCCACCCTCGTTCACAGGCCCCGACTACAACCTGCCGGTGCCACAAGGTGCAACGGACATTCCTGTTGTCCATTTCACATTGGAAGCGTCCAGCGGTGCACAGACGGTGACCGGGCTTGATTTCAGCGGCGACGGCACCGAAGTCAGTGCGGCCAACCTCTACCTCGACAACGGCACGACTCCGGGTCGTGTCGACGCGGGTGACACTTTTGTGGCAACAGCCTCCACGCTGAGTGCCACCAACGTTACCTTCACCGGCCTCACGGAGACGATCACCACGACCGCGTCGCGCTACCTGCTGGTGCTGGACGTATCCGGGACTGCTACTACCGGGACCGCTCTCCAGTACACCCTCGATCCGACCGGAGTGACGAGTTCGCTTACGACGCTGGGCCAAACCTGCCTCGGCACGGTGACGCCGGTTGACATGACGGCGGATGGTGTCGACGTCACGGTAAATCTGGTCACTACAAGTGCATCGGTCTACAACAATACCCGGGTACTCATCGCGACCTGTCAGCAGACTCCACGCGGCGCCGGCGGGGACCCGGCCTTCCTGGTCTTCCGAATCCTGAGTGCCTACGGTGGAGTCTCATCGGGATCGCTTGGCCTGGAGTGCTACCTTGAGGGCGCCGGCCCGGTCGGGCAACTCGATTCGACAGACACCCTCATGACGTTCAGCGACGGTGACCTGTACCCCGAAAACTACACCTACTGGGGCGGCGAGGACACCGGCTGGGTTACTACCACCCGAAACTTCCTGGTGTTCTTGCGCGTGAGCCCCTACGCGTGCGACTTCAACGGCCGTTTCGAAGTCGTCTTCACCGGCCTATATGGCGGGACCGAGCCGGCCTTTGCATCCGAGCCCAACTATCGCCTGATCGGCGGCACGGCCTTGATTGGCAACAAGACCAGCAAGGGCGGCGGCGGCGGCAGTAGCGGCGGCTGCAGTACCTCCGGCGGGCCTGGAAACAATTGGCTTGCATGGCTGGGCGCGTTGGGCGCGATGGCGGTGGTCACGCGCCTTCGCCGCTCACGCGGCTAGGATGAATCTCACAGAACAGGGCGCGCTTCGGCGCGCCCTGTTCTATTGGTTCCCACAGCACTGGCGCTGGCGCGGGCATTCGGTAAGTTGGCTGTGGGAAATTTGAACCGGGATTCAAATGGATATCGAACGCGAAGTCATGGAGCAGGATGTGCTGCTCGTCGGCGCGGGGCCCGCCAACCTGGCCTGCGCGATCAAGCTCAAGCAACTCTGCGCCAAGCACAATGAGACGAGCGAGAACAAGCTCGAGCCCGAGATCAGCATCATCGAGAAAGCGCCCGAGATCGGGCACCACCAGCTTTCCGGCGCGGTGATGGACCCGAAGGGCATCTCCGAGCTGTTCCCCAACTGGCAGGAGGAAGGCTTTCCGATCGAGTCACCCGTCGTCAACGACGCGATGATCGAGCTGTCCAGCCAGCACAAGCGCGGCGGCCCCAAGTTCGTGCCGCCCGCCATGCGCAACCACGGCAAGTTCATCGTCAGCCTGAACAAGGTCGTGAAGTGGCTGGCCGAGAAGGCCGAAGCCGCAGGCGTCAACGTGTTCCCCGGCTTTCCCGGCGCAGAGATGCTCTACGATGGCAACCGCGTCAAAGGCGTGCGTGTCAAAGACATGGGTGTCGACAAGTGGGGCGAGCCCAAAGACGGCGAGTTCATGCCCGGCGGCGATTTAACAGCCAAGGTCACGGTGCTGGGTGAAGGCACCCGGGGAAGCTTGGCAAAACACCTGATCCCCAAGCTGAAGCTCGACAAAGACAGCAACCACCAGATGTACCAGATCGGCGTGAAAGAGGTCTGGAAGCTGGGCGAGAAAGGCAAGCAGGTCCTGAAAAAGGGCGACGTCTACCACACCATGAACTATCCGCTGCCCAACGGCGTGTTCGGCGGCGGCTGGATCTACGGCATGGACAACGACATGGTGTCGATCGGCCTGGTGGTAGGGCTGGATTACAAGGACGCCACGCTCGACCCACACCAGTTGTTCCAGCGCTGGAAGACCCACGACTTCCTGAAATCGATCCTCGGCGACGGCGAAGTGCTGCACTACGGCGCCAAGACCATCCCCGACGGCGGATACTTCGCGATGCCGAAGCTGACGGCCGACGGCGTGATGCTGGTCGGCGACACGGCCGGCTTCCTCAACAGCATGCGCCTCAAGGGTATCCACCTGGCGATGAAGTCGGGCATGCTCGCAGCCGAGACGATTTTCGAGTGCCTGAAGGACGGCGACTTCAGCGCCGAGCGCCTGCACAAGTACCAGAACGCATTCGAGACAAGCTGGGCCAAGGCCGAGCTGTGGGGCGTGCGCAACTTCCGCCAGGGTTTCCAGCTGAGCGAAATCTTCGGCATGGCCAACACCGCGGCCGGCCTCGTCACCGGCGGGCGCGGTTTCTTCAAGCGCCTGCACAGCGAGCCGGACCATGAGCTGTGCTCGGTCGAGACGCCCGGCACGACGCCGGCCCAGCCTGCGTCACAGTACGACGACAAGCTGACATTCGACAAGCTGAAGGACGTCTACTACTCCGGCAGCACGCACGAGGAAAACCAGCCCTGCCACCTGCAGGTGACGAAGCCGGATATCTGCGTCACCAAGTGCACCATCGAATACGGCAACCCCTGCCAGCACTTCTGCCCGGCCAAGGTCTACGAAATGATGCCGGTAGATGAGGCCAAGGGCATGAGCCCGCAACTGAATCGCGAAGGCGAAGGCACGCCCAACGCGCAGGGTCTGGTGCTCAAGATCAACGCCAGCAACTGCGTGCACTGCAAGACCTGCGACATCAAGGACCCGTACCAGATCATCAACTGGGTGGTCCCCGAAGGCGGCGGCGGGCCTGTCTACACGAACATGTAACGTAGCGCAGGCATCTTGCCTGCATTCGGCGCCGGCAGCTCGCCGGCGCTACGACTTCTTGCCCATCGTGGGCGGGAAGATTTCGTCGATGCGTTTGCTGACTTCGTCGGTGATCTCGATCTTCAGTGCGCCGAGGTTGGCCTTGAGCTGGTCCAGCTTCGTCGCGCCGGTGATCACGCTGGTGACGCTCTTTTGCGCGAGGCACCAGGCGATTGCCAGTTGCGCGCGCGTGACGCCCAGGTCGTCGGCGACGGCCTTGAACTTCTTGACGCGCTCCTTGTTGTCGTCGATCAGGTACGAATTGCGCAGGTTCTCGCTGCGCTTGAGACGCGAGCCTTCGGGCAACTCGTTGTCGTACTTGCCCGTAAGCAATCCGCTGGCCAGCGGGCTCCAGGTCACGACGCCCATGCCCAGCTCTTCGACCGCAGGCTGGATCTCCGTGTGATAACGATGCCGGGCGACGAGGTTCAGCTGCGGCTGCTCAACGCGCGGCGGGTAGGCGTACCATTCTTTCGCGCCGGTGGTCGCGGCGTGCAGCTGCATCGCGCTGTGTTCGCTGGTGCCCCAGTACAGAACCTTGCCCTGCTTGACGAGGTCGCTCATGGCGCAGGCGGTTTCCTCGGCCGGCGTGTTCGGGTCAGGCCGGTGGCAGAAGTACATATCGACGTAGTCGGTGCCGATACGTTTTAAAGATTTGTCGATGCTTTCCATGATGTGCTTGCGGCTGAGCCCGGTGTCGTTGACGTCGTCGGTCATCGGCCAGAAGACTTTGGTGCTGATCACCAGCTCGTGGCGCGGGAGGTCTTTGAAGACCTTGCCCA
The DNA here is from genome assembly GCA_020425605.1 of Planctomycetota bacterium. Lineage (GTDB taxonomy): Bacteria > Planctomycetota > UBA8742 > UBA2392 > UBA2392 > JACKID01. Next base: position 101,643 of record JAGQRH010000003.1, read on the forward strand.
TGGCCTTCTCGGCCTCGCCCTTTTCGTAGATGTCGCTGATGTCGAAGAAGTTGATGCCTGAGTTGAAGGCATGCTTGATGATGCTGTCGGTGGTGTCTTCGTCTTTGACGCTCGCGCCGTAGGTCGTCCAGCCGCCGAGGCTAAGCGCGCTGAGGCGCAGGCCCGACTTGCCCATGTAGCGGTACTGCATGTCTGCATTGAACATGATCACGTTCCGGTTTGAGGTTTCGGCTCAGACTAGGGGCTCAAACAACAGACGCAACGAGTCTGTTCCGAATCAACGGAATTGAGTGCCTCAAGGCAACGATCACACGAGTTGCAGGGCCTGACGGACCAGGTCTTCTGTGCTGGCGGTGGCACCGAGCTTTTCGGCGGCCTTTGCTACCGCGGCTTCGCTCTTGTTCTGCGGGTAGCCAAGTGCCAGCAGCGCCAGCACGGCGTCGTTACTCCTGCCGGGCATGCGACCTGACGTTGCGGCGCGTGGTGCACCGACCCCCCACTTGGCGAAGTCATCCCGCAGCTCAGTCACCATGCGCTCAGCTGTCTTGGGGCCGATGCCTTTGAACTTCTTCAACGCAACCACGTCGGCCGCCGCGACCAGCTGGATGATCTGGTCCGGGTCGGCCGCGCACATGACGGTGATGGCTGTGGCTGGGCCGATCCCCTTCACGGTAATCAGCGCGCGGAACAGGTCGCGCTCGCGGTCCGTGAGAAAGCCGAACAGCTTCTCCTCGCCCTGTTCAGCGTTGATGGTGTGATGCACCAGCAGCAGCGCCTCGCCGGCTTTGAGTTTGCCGCTGGTGCTGAGAGGCACGGCGATGCGATAGCCGACGCCGCCCGCCTCAAGCACCACCGTGCCCGGCAGCATCGAATGAATCTTGCCTCGGATGAACTCGTACATGCCACCGTTTTACAGCCGGGCGCGACATCACCCAAGATGTGCACAACTTGCGGCATCCAAATGCAACAGGACCCGGAAGGGATTCCGGGTCCTGTCACTTTGCCGACTCAGCGTGGTGCTCGGCACACTGAGGGCTGCGGTTGTCGTCATGCTCCATTCCACACTCCTTCCGGCGGCATCTGCCCGACGGTGCAGTTGTTATGCGCGGCGCGCCTTGCGAACCGTGCGCAGACCCACGCCGAGGATCACCAGTGCCAGCAGGCTGAGGCTCAGGCCCTCGCCGGCATTTCCGCCGACGCAACCGGCCGCATTGTCGCCGGCTTCTTTCCCTGCAACCTCGCCCTGACCAACCGGCTCAAGCTTCAGTTCAACCAGGGTGCGATTGGTACCGTTTGCCAGTGTCACGTCGTCGCTTTCGCTATTGATGACGTCCGCGCTGGAGTTTCCTACATTCTTCGCCGCATCTTCGGTCCCGTCGCTGCCTGCACCGCCGACCGTGTCGTCAGTCGAGTCGTTGCCTGCACCGCTGACTGTGTCGTCAGTTGCGCCACTTTCAGCACCACTGATTGTGTCGTCAGTTGCACCGCTGCCTGCACCAATGCCCGTCCCGTCATTTTCGGGAACTTCCGGGGTTACTTCTTCGGGTGACGCCACGTGGACAAACTCACCGTACTTGCTGAATTCCCCAACGGTCAGCTTGCTGAAACCCATCACGCGCCACACGTAGGGAACAGGAACGCGTCGGTCGGTGTCTTGCTGGTCAATCAGCGTAACCGTAGCGGTAGTACCTTCGATCTCGATCTCACTGGACTTCAGAATCGGACCGCCGTCGGCGCGCTGAATCTCCACCATGTAGTTGGTCGCGCCCTTGGCTTCGGCCCAGGCAAGTGAGACCTGTTCACCTTCGAGAAGCACTTCGCCGATCGGGCCCAGCAGTTCCGGCGCATCAATCTCGCCATGCAGCAAGCCCATCGTGGCGTTCTGGATTCGTGACTCGTCCTTTCCTCCGACCATGATGAATTCATCGCGGGATTCGTCGAAAGCTGCGGCGTGCCAGAACCGACCGTCGGAATCCAGCTCGGCGGCCAGCTGTTTGCAGACGAGAGTATCGAGGTCGATGCTGAGCGTTTCTGTCAGGGTCATGGCCCCGTCGAGTCCACCCTGAACAATGATGCGGTGGCGAAGTGGGTCATACGCGGCCGCCGGGTAGCGGCGGGAGTTCGCCGGGCCGTCGGCAAGGGGCAATGTGGCCCAGGTCGGGGTACGATTCAGGCTGAGCTCCATCAACGAGCTGTCGTAGCCGCGGAAGACGATCATGCGCTGGCCAATCGGATCATAGATCGCAGCGTCGCCAACCGTGACGGCACCGGAGCTGCCGGTGGTCACCAGTGGACCGCCGCCCCATGACTCCTGGCCCTCACTGAGGCTGAGCGCCCAGACATCCTGCAGCACACTGGGGCTGTCGTAGCCGCCGTGCATAACCACGCGATCGTTCGCCCTGTCAACAATCATCACACCGTGTGACCGCACCGGCGGAAGCACTTCGTCGTCGATGGCCAGCGGCTGCCACGTTTCCTTTCCCGGCGTCAGGTAGAGCGCGAAGGCATCGTTGGTGTTGCCTTCGGCCGTAGCGCCGCCGAACACAATCATGCGGTCGCGCTTTTCGTCATAAACGGCCAGCGTTTCCCGGCGGGGCGAAGGCGCAACGCCGTAGGCAAGGATTTCTGCGAAGCCATCCTTGTTGGGGTAGTAGGCAAAGACGCGGTTCGACAGGGCACCGTCGAGCAGTCCGCCGAAGACGATCATGCGGTCATTGCGGATGTCACGGATCATTGCGTGTTCCGAGATCGCGCCTGGACCATCTGTGACCTTCCATGCAGATTCCGCAACAAGCGGGGTGGCCAGCAGAGTCATCAGCAAGAGTGAGGTGTGGATGAGAGTTTTCATGGTAAGCCTCCGGTTTGAGCAACACACAGACTCTAACACGCCGATTGCACAGCAAAGCCAAAATGCACAGTGCATTTAGTGAATTTTTGGCGAATTCACTTTAGACCTAAACTAAATTTCGGGCGGTTTCAGCGTGCCGGTTTATATATATCTTCATAATCCATAAGTTCTTATGACTACAAAGTTAATCGATTGCAGCGTTTTAAACATACGGTCAAAATGCATTTTACGTGGCCCATGGGACGCCCACTTGCACAATTCTATGCGTAAAGCCTCCAACAGCCCGCCCACACACTGCAGACCGCGCTCTCTGCTGGTATTCTGCCCCCATGGCCAAACCAAACCCTGTGCTCCTGGCGATCATGGATGGCTGGGGAATCGCGCCTCCCGGCCCCACAAATGCAATCTCGGCCGCCAACCCGGAGTTCTTCAACGGGCTCTGGGCGACTGAGCCGCATACGGCCATCGAAGCCAGCGGTGAGGAAGTCGGGCTGCCCGTCGGCCAGTTCGGGAACAGCGAAGTCGGCCACCTGAACCTCGGCGCGGGGCGAATCGTCTGGCAGGAAATCACCCGCATCAACAAGGACATCCGCGAAGCCCGCTTCGCCAAGAACCCCGCGCTCGCCAAAGCGCTGGCCGCCGCAAAGCCTGAAAGCGAAGAGGGCGGCTGCATCCATCTGATGGGGCTGGTCAGCGACGGCGGCGTGCACTCGATGGACACGCACTACTTCGCCCTGCTCGACTGGCTGAAGGATGCAGGCTTCCCCGGCGAGCGCGTGTTCTTCCACGTCATCACAGACGGCCGCGACACCAACCCCCACGGCGCAGTCGAGTACGTCGACAAGCTGATGGAGAAGATGGCCCAGACCGGCATCGGGCGCGTGGCAACCGTGTGCGGCCGCTACTACGCCATGGACCGCGACAAGCGCTGGGACCGAACGGAAAAGGCCTGGGACGTTTACACACTGGGCGAAGGCGAGATCGTGCCGGACGCGCTGGAGGCCATCCGCGAAAGCTACAAAGCGGGCGTGACCGACGAGTTCATCACGCCGAAGCTGATCACGGAGCACGGACGTCCGCTAAGCCTGATCCACGATGGGGACGTTGTGCTGTGGTTCAACTTCCGCGCCGATCGGGCCCGCCAGTTCTGCTGGGCACTCACCAAAGAGAACTTCGACGGCTTCCGGCGCCGCAAGACGCCCAAGGCAATGCTGGTGACCATGACGCCCTACGCCGCCGACATCCCGGCCGAAGTCATGTACGCACCGCAGCAGTTGAAGAACACGCTGGGTGAGTATCTCGCCGGCAAGATGCTGCGCCAGTTCCGCTGCGCCGAAACCGAGAAGTACGCGCACGTCACTTACTTCTTTAACGGCGGCGCCGAGCAGCCGAACCCGGGCGAAGAACGCGCCCTTGTACAGTCACCCAAGGTCGCGACCTACGACCTGCAGCCGGAAATGAGCGCCGCCGAAGTCAGCAACAAGGTTGAACAGGCCGTCCGGTCAGGCCGTTTTGACTTCGTGCTGGTCAACTACGCCAATCCGGACATGACCGGGCATACAGGCGTATTCGAAGCCGCGGTCGCCGGCATCCAGGCCGTAGACAAGGGTCTGAAGCAGATCGTCGGTGCGGCCAAAGAGAGCGGTTTCGCCGTTTTGCTCACCGCCGACCACGGTAACGCCGAGGAGATGCAGCTCGGAGACCGCGTCAGTACGCAACACAGCCACAACAAGGTGCCGCTTGTGTTGACGGGTCAACACCCGGCGCGCAAACTACGCGACGGCGGCAAGCTTGCCGACGTCGCCCCCACGGTGCTTGAGCTGATGGGGCTGGATAAGCCGCCCGAGATGACCGGAGAATCGCTACTATCCTGACCCATGGCTGACGCCCCCACGATCTCGCTGGACTTCAACAACCTGCTGGCCGACGCTGTCGGTGAACACGGGCTTACCGCCACGGACATCGCGTCGCAGGACGCACGCATTAAGCAGTACCGGGCGCAACTCGCTTCCGAGCGCGCGCACGGCCAGCACGCATACATGGGCCTGGCAGATGACGCGGACATGCTGGAAAGCGTGCTGCGTGCAATTCAGCCACGGCTGGGGCGTTTCAAACACCTGGTGCTGCTTGGCATCGGCGGCAGCGCGCTCGGTCTCAAAGCACTGGTGCAGGCCCTTCGCCCGAACGGCGCCGAGCTGCACGTGGTGGACAACACCGACCCGACCGTCTTCGCATCCGTACGTGCCGCAATCGACCTGAGGCATAGCCTGTTCGTGCCGGTCAGCAAATCAGGCGGGACGATCGAGACGGTCGCCGCGCTAGGCTATTTCGCGACGGAACTCAACAAGGCCGGGCTGGCGCTGTCGGAACATGTGTTCGCCGTGACCGACCCCGAGAACGGCTACCTGAGGGCGTTTGCGGACAAGCATGAGATTGCCACAGCCGATATCCCGCCCGCGGTCGGCGGGCGCTTCAGCGTGCTCAGTGCTGCCGGGCTGGCACCGGCCGCGCTGCTGAACGTTGATGTCGCGGCATTGCTTGAAGGCGCGAGCAGAACGGCCAAGGCCAGCATAACCGGCGCTTCCGACTGGCCTGCACGGCTGGGGCTGATCGCGGCCGACATGTGCCTCCAGTACGGCAAGACATCACTTGTCGTGATGCCCTATAGCTCACGCATGGAGTACGTGTCTGACTGGTTCACGCAACTCTGGGATGAGTCACTCGGCAAGGACGGCAAGGGCCAGACCGCCATCCCGGCCGTCGGTGCGACAGACCAGCACGCACAACTGCAGCTGTTCCTGGAAGGGCCGAACGACAAGCTGATCCTGTTCATCAGGCTGGCTAAGCACACGCCGGACCTAAAGCTGGGCGAGTTTGAGTGGGACTCATTCGGCGCCGGCTATCTCCAGGGCAAGTCACTGGGCGAGATCATCAACGCGCAGCAGGCTGGCACGGCCCAGGCATGCGCCGAGCGCCAGCGACCGAACGCGACACTGAATCTGCCTGGACTGGATGCCTCGACCCTCGGCGAATTGCTGATGGGACTTGAGATTGCCACGACCTACGCCGGGCTGGCGCTGATTGTGAATCCATACGACCAGCCGGCCGTGGAGGCTGGCAAGCGCATCAGCCGGAAGATGCTGGGGGGGTAGTTGGCAGAGACAAAGCTGATCACCCGATTGTTCACCGACGAGCGCGTCGAGAAGTTCCGGCGCAACTACGTCTGGGTGAACGCCGTGGCCGGGCTGCTGGCGTTTGCCAGCTTCGCACTGTTCCAGGGCGAAGTCCTGCCACGGGAGTGGGAAGGCGGGATCGCGGCCTTTCAGTCGTTGTGCCTGGTTGCGCTGATCGGTGAGACGCTGGGCGTCTATGTGATGGCACGCAACCTGCGCGAGGGCTGGCGCCACACGGCGCTGGACTCGCTCGCGCTGCTTGTCGGCGTGTTCATGGGCATCGTGCTGGCCGTCTGTTCGCCACTGATTCTGGGCGTCTTGAACGAACCGTCGACGCTTGCCGCATTCTCCTATCTGACACAAGCCGGGCTGCTGGCCTTCGTTTCCGCGCGCGTGCTCCGGCTGTTCAGCTTCCTCACCCGGGCGGTCCGCAGTCCACTGGCCGCGTTCACCGGAAGCTTCGTCGGCATCATCCTGTTCGGCACGGGTTTGCTGCTGTTGCCGGGCGCGACGCAAGAGGGCGTGAACATGCGCTTCATCGACGCGCTGTTCATGTCGACTTCGGCCACATGCGTCACCGGCCTCGTCACCAACGACATCGGCACCGAGTTCACCCGTTTCGGCCAGCTTGTGATCCTTACGCTGATCCAGATCGGCGGGCTCGGCATCATGACCTTCGCCGCCTTCTTCAGCCTGGTGTTCGGTCGCGGCCACGGGGTGCGCGACGCGGCGGCTGTCGGCGAGATGCTGAACGTGGACTTCGTCGGTCGCGTAGGACGCATGATCGGCTGGATCCTGGGCGTCACCATCGTCAGCGAATCGGTCGGGACGTTCGCGCTGTACGGACACTGGGTCGACAACGCGGGCGCAACGCTGCCCGCCGGCGAGCAGTTGTATTACTCGGCGTTTCACTCCATCAGCGCGTTCTGCAACGCGGGCTTCTCGCTCTACGGCGACAGCATGGTGCGCTACCAGGGCAACTGGCCGGTGGTCATGAGCATCAGCAGCCTCGTTATCGTGGGCGGACTTGGCTTCATGGTCGTGCTGGACCTGCTGACTTACCGCATCTGGGCGCACCCGATGGCCCGGCGGATCAACCTGCTGCGGCGCCACGTGAAGAACCAGCAACTGCCGCGACTGAGCCTGCAGACCAAGATGGTGCTGGTCGCGACGGCTGTGCTGCTGCTCGTGGGCGTCGCGGGCTTCTGGATCCTTGAAGCAGGTAACAGCCTGAAGGACCGCTCCGTTGGCGATTCGATTCTGATCTCCGTGTTCCAGGGAATGACACCACGAACGGCCGGCTTCAACAGCGTGGACTTCACGGCGCTGCACCCGGCCACGCTCTACTTCACGATCCTGCTGATGGTGATCGGCGCCAGCCCCGGCAGTACGGGCGGCGGCCTGAAGACGACGACGATCGTGGTCATGGTGCTTGCGGTCGTAGCGACCCTGCGCGGGCGCAGCACGGAGGCGTTCAAGCGGCGCATCCCGGACAGCCTGATTCGCAAGAGCCTGGTCATGCTGGTGCTGGCGCTGGCATTCATCAACGCGGCGACGCTGGGGCTGATGCTGTCCGAAAGCCACGGCGCGGCCGGCGGCGCGTTCGGTTTTGAGAAGGTCACCTTCGAGGTGGTGAGCGCCTTTTGCACAGTCGGCCTCAGTACGGGAATCACAGCCGAGTTGACCGCGCTGGGAAAGGTCATCATCATCCTGTGCATGTTCGTCGGGCGAGTCGGCCCGCTGACGCTGGTGCTTGCCATCGGGCGGCGCGGCGGGCGCAGGTTCGAGTACCCTGACGAGACTGTCATGATTGGCTAGGGGCGATGCTTAAAGTAGCGGTAATCGGGTTGGGACGTTTCGGCATGGCCCTGGCGGAAAATCTCGCCAAAGAGGGCATTGAAGTCATCGCGATCGACAATGACCCCGAGGTCGTCGACGCGGTCAAAGACAAAGTCGCGCTGGCAGTGACGGCCAACGCCTCCGACCTCGAGACACAGCGTTCACTAGGGCTCGGCAAGGTCGACACCGTAGTGGTGGCAATCGGCGAGAACTTCGAGGCCTGCCAGCTGACCATGCTGGCCGCGCGCGACCTCGACTACCCGCGCGTAATCGCCCGAGCCAACGACCGGGTGAAAGAGACCATCCTGCGTCGCCTGGGTGCAGACGAAGTCATCCTGCCCGAGGAGCAAGCCGCGCTGAAACTCGCCCAGAAACTCGCCAAGCCCAGCCTGCTGGAGGCCGTGGACATCGGCAGCGAGCATTCGTTCGTGCAGGTAAAGGCGCCACACAAGGTGGTCGGCAAGACGCTGCTGGAGTTGCAGCTACGCAAGAACTTCGGCGTTAACCTCGTGGCCATCCGCAAGCCGGCCGGCGGCGCAGGCCCGGGCGCAGGCGCGGCATCCATCAGCATCCCAGGCCCGGAAACCAAGCCCGACACCGACGACGTGCTGATGCTCGTCGGTAAGAACCGCGACATCGACCGTTTCATCCGCGAAATGGAATAGCCCATTTCTTGGTAGATGCCCGCTGAGGGCGTATACTAAGGACATGGACGGGCAACGCGGCAACATTCCCTACCACTACGGCGACCTGCGGTGCGCCCTGAAGCAACGGCCGCAAACCGCTCAAGCACCCGCCAAGGCCGAAAAGACAACCGGTGTGATCGCAGTGCCGGTCACGCTAATTGTGTGGTGTGTCCTGCTTCCGTTTCTACTTATCGGAATTCGGTGGCTGGAACACCTGCCGTATGAGCCGGGTGTGTGGTTCAGTTACGTATATTCACTCCCGTTCGCGATCCTGCCCATCATCAGTATCCGGAACTTCATCAAGAGCCAACGCGCGAAGTGCCGATAGGCCCCTCTGGCGCACCTTGCGCCGGAGACTCCGATGGGCGGTGGTTCCTGCGAACTTCGACTTCTGCTTGATGCCTATCTCGACTATCTGCGCCTTGAGTGCGGGCTGGCCGAGAACTCGCTGATTGCCTACCGCCGCGACCTCGAGTTGATGCTCGAGTTCCTGTTCCGGCGCGAGATCTTTGATTCCGCGCACGTGCGCCCCGACGACCTGCGGGACTTCCTCGCTACCCAGCGCCACGGCGGCATCGCGGCACGCACCATCGCGCGGCGTGTCAGCGCGATCCGCATGTACTTCCGCTTCGTCGGCGTCGAACGCCGCACCGAGCACGATCCCGCCCAGCACCTGCAGCCGCCCAAGCTGGCTCAGCCGCTACCGGACTACATGACGGAAGAGCAGGTCGACGCGCTACTGAACGCCCCCACCGGCAACCGGCCGCTGATCCTGCGCGACCGCGCCATCCTGCACACCCTGTATGCCACCGGCGCGCGCGTCAGCGAGGTCTGCGGGCTGACGCTGAACCGCCTGCACCTTGACTCCGGCTACCTGTCCGTGCGCGGCAAGGGCAACAAGGAACGCGTGGTGCCGATCGGCGCCCGCGCCATCGACAACGTACGCGCCTACATCGAGCGCGGCCGGCCCGAGCTGCTGAAGCGCCCGGTCGACTTCGTCTACGTCAGCAAGTCCGGGCGCCGCCTGAGCCGTACGCGCGTGTGGGACCTCGTGAAGATCTACGCCCAGTCAGCCGGTCTGCGTGCCAGCGACATCCACCCGCATACCCTGCGGCACTGCTTTGCCACGCACATGCTGGAGAACGGCGCCGATATTCGCTCGGTGCAGGAGATGCTCGGCCACGTCAGCATCAGCACTACGCAGATCTACACGCACGTAGACCAGAAGCGACTGCGCAGCGTGATGCAGCGCTTTCATCCACGGGCCGGCTAGACCCGCACAATCTCAAAGATACAGGCGTTGTCTTCGTCCGGCTTCTCGGCCGGCACCTTCACGCGCGTCTCGAACGTGAATCGCCCGTGAAATCGCTCCACCAGTGAAGTGATGATTCCGAAGTCGAACTCGTTGGCGTACGGGTTGTCGCAGTGGATCTCGTAGTGGTCCAGCCCGACTTCGACGTACTTGTAGCAACCGATCTCGCCGTTGCGGTGCGCGTTGTGATAGGCGACGTCAATGCTCGCGAGTGCCGTCGCTACGTCGATCATCTGCTCATCGGGGAACTCGGCGGAGTACGGAATCCGGCGGCCGATTGAGTACAGCGTGTCCGGGCCCAGGTAGTCGTTGATCTTGCGGTAGACGTCCAGCCACGCCTGCTGGCTGAACCAGCCGCCGGGCTGAATGTTCACCAGGCCACAGCTCTCCAACAGCTCGCGAGCCACCGGGCCGACGAGGATACCGCTGCTCACGGCCAGAACCGTGCTCCCGTCAACTTCAACTTCAGGTGAACTTGCCTGGAAAGCCTTGAACACTACGCCCCCTACAACTTCGCCCCAAGGCCCCGCAGGACCGTGCGCACCGCGTGCCGAATGTCGTGATCGCCGCGCCTTACCACATCCGGCACTGCCAGCTTCTGGTGGATGGTGCCGTAGGTCGTCGCAACCACGATCGTCGCGCCCTGGCCGCAATCGTCGCAACCGGGCACCAGCCCTTTGCTCATGGCATTGCGAAGCAGCACCTGAACCGCAAAGCGAGTCTCGGCGATCAGCTGCCGAATACCGCGCCCGAGTTGGTCGTCGGTCGTCTTGCCAACATGGCCGAACATGTGGAGGACAACGTTGGAATCTTCGCCGAGTTCAAGCACCTTGCGCTCCTGCATTTCGCAGAACGCCAGGATTCGGTCCAATGGCTCAGGGTCTTCCGAAAGACGCGCGCCCTCATCCGGATACACAAACAGGTGTCGGACCAGATCGCCGGCGAGAGCCTCTTTGCTGTCGAAGTACAGGTAAACGCTGCCCTTGGCTACGCCCGCAGCCTCGGCGATGTCCGCAACAGACGCCCCGTCAATGCCGTCACGGGCAAAGACCTTCAGCGCGGCCTGCAACAACTGCCTGTACCGCGCCTCACGCTTGGGGGAGGTTATGCGCATCTGACCAACCAGTCATTAGAGACAGAATGTGCAATTAGACTACAGGGTACCGCGCCCCTCACGACTTATCCAATCAGAGCGTAAGAATTACCGGTGACTTTACTTCCAAATGAACACGACCCGCGGGAAATCCGCGGGTCGTATAACATTGTGATCATTCACACGCGAGTGATAAATCCCCACTTGTCCTCACTCTTGCCCTGCACAAGGTCGAGGTACGCCTTCTGGATACGCTCTGTGATCGGCCCGCGCTTGCCCGCGCCGATCGTGATCTTGTCCAGGCTGCGAATCGGCGTGACCTCGGCGGCCGTGCCTACCGCAAAGACCTCATCGGCGATATAGAGCTGCTCGCGCGTCAGGTCGGTCTCAACAACGCTGATCCCCATTTCTGCCGCCAGGCGGATGATCGTATCCCGCGTGATGCCCTTCAGGATGGAGTGCCCCGCGCTGGGCGTGTAGATCTGCCCCTCGCGGATCACGAAGATGTTCTCGCCGCTGCCTTCGCTAAGCAGCCCGCCGGCGTCCAGCGCGATGCCTTCGCTGTAGCCGTTCAGGATCGCTTCCATCTTGATCAGTGCGCCGCTGGCGTAGTTCGCGCCGGCCTTGGCCATCGCAGGCGTCGTGTTCGGCCGGTTGCGCGCCCAGGTGCTGATCTGCATGTCCACGCCCTGCTCAAGCGCCTCGGCGCCGAGGTACGCGCCCCAGTGCCAGGTGATGATATCCAGCGTGACCGGGTTCTTGAGCGGGTTCACACCCATCGGCCCGAAGTCGCGGTACGCGATCGGCCGGATGTAGCAGGCCTGGTGCTTGTTCTCCTTGACCGCCGCGATGCACGCCTGCTCAACCTGCTCGGGCGTGAACTTGATCTCCATGCGGTAGATCTTGGCGCTGTCGAACAGGCGGCGGATGTGCTCCTTGAGCCGGAAAATGCCCGGCTGCCCGCCGACGTCGTAGGCGCGGATTCCCTCAAACACCGAACTGCCGTAATGCAGCACGTGCGCGCAAACGTGCACGGTCGCGTCTTCCCACGCGATGAACTCACCGTTACGCCAGATCTTCTCGCATAGCTTGGTCATGATGCTTCTCCTCGTGACGCATCCGCCTGACAGGCCGGAAGCGAACTACCTCTTGTCGAGCAACTTCTTCAACTCCACCTTGAACAGCGCGAGCGCGTTGCTGCGGTGGCTGATCTTGTTCTTTTCTTCGCCTGCCATCTCGCCGAAAGTCTTGCCCGTCGGCGGATACAGAAACAGGGGGTCATAGCCGAAACCGCCCCCGCCGCGCTGCTCGTCAATGATAAGCCCTTCGACGGTCCCGCGCACGGTAAACAGTATGCCTTCCGGGCTGGCCAGCGCGATCTCGCACACAAAGCGCGCCTTGCGCTTCTCGGGCGGGACGCCCTTCAGATTCTTCAGCAGCAGCTTGTTGTTGGCCGCGTCGTCGCCGTGCTTGCCGGCGTATCGCGCGCTGATGACGCCCGGTGCGCCGTCCAGCGCGTCGACCTCAAGCCCGCTGTCGTCAGCCATCACCAGCAGGTCGAGGTTCGTCGGGCGCGTCACCTTGGGCATGCGCTCCGGCGTCAGGCTGACCTTGCGCTGACGACCGCTGGCGCTGCGGTAGCGCTTGGCGGACAGTTCCTCGAAGTCGGTTTCGTCATCGTCGTCCATCGATGTGGACTGGCTGGCGAAGCCGACCCGTCCGACCAGCGCGATGAAGCGGGCCATTTCATAGGCCTTCTTCTGCGCGTTGCCGGCGAAGGTCGGCGCGTTCTCCTCAATCTCGGGTACGCCGGCAAAGGCGCTGAGCGCATGCAGCTCAATGCCGGGCAGCCCGCTCAAGATCTCGCTGATCTCGCGGAACTTGTGCCGGTTGTTTGTACCGACGACGACGTTGACCGGGTTCTCTGTCATTGGACGCGCGCAGAATTTAGGGCCAAACAGCCCGCTTGAAAAGCCTCTCCCACCCACCGTCCGCCATTACGCGGGGGTGACATTCGCGGACCAAGCAGCAGCTGGACTGCAACTGCATTTCGCGAAGACCCGAAGTCGAGCGAAGACGTAAAGAACTGCCAGCCAAACAGGGACTGGCATCGGAGAGCAGGTCGCCGACGGGTGCCTTCGCAGTTGTCGTCCTTCCTGTCTTCGCGTGAACCTCGCGCATTCGCGCAGGGCCTTACCAGTGGCAAGACTACGCCACGGCCGGCTCAGCCGGCGGAGAGGCCTCCGCCCTCTCCTGGCGCTGCTCATGATTGTGAACGGCGTCCACAGCCCGGGCCAGCAGTGCACTTAGCTGCTGGACCTGATCGCCGAAAGCGCCACCCGGACTGCCCTGAGGGCCGCCGTGGGTCACCTCGGAAGGAGCCGTCGGTGACGCGGCGTGCCCGCGTTCGCGCATGATGTGCTCGCCGCATTCGGCCATCAGCTCGGCCCGGCGTTTCTTCTGGCGCTCCAGGTCTTTCTCGGCACGCAGCCCGACGCTCGGCGCGATCCGCCAGCGGTACGGCTTGTCGAAGGGCAGAGTCGTGACGTGGTCCAGTTCGCGTTCATGCTCGGCCAGCACCTTGCGGTCGCGTGCAATAGCCCGGTCAATGTCGTCGCCGCCCCACTGCATGTACAGCGCATGGACGTCCCGGCGAACAGCCTCCTGCTCAGCGGCAGGAAGAGTAAAGGGATCAAACATAGCAACCTCCAAACAGGCGCAGCCAACCCGCGCCATGCTGGAAGTCTAAAAGCCAGTGCGACAAATCCGGGGGCGAGAGCAGACCTCCTCCCCACGACGCCCACCCAATTCCGACGAAGTCAGGTTGTCAGGCCAGCCGCCGAAGGGGTCGCGCAGCGACCGAACACGCGCGACGCCTCGCGTCTCGCGTGAATCATCAAGTAGCCCCGGGAAAGAAACGGCAAAGCAATGGAGCCCCCGCAGGGGGCGGCATAGCATGGCCCCATGTCCGATGCGCTGCCCGAGTCGCCACGTCAACCCGAACGCAAGCGGCCGGCATTCCCGTCAATGCAGCTGCTGTTTTGGTGGGTGCTCATTTCCAGTCTTCTGTTTGCACTGCCCGTCATCTTGCTGTTTGTGTTTGTGTTGAGCTGGGCCCCGGAGTAGCACGATTCAACTTCCGGACAAGCTTCCCTTCCCAAAGCCGCCGGAGGCGGCGTTATCAAAAAGCCCGGGGCGTAAGCCCCGGGGAAACCTGCTCGTCGGGCTGCCGCCGAAGTACGCGCCGTCCGACTGCGCTCGCGACATCAAGGCCAACTCATCGCGCTGGGTCCACGAGATGTGGCCGAAGCAGCAGTTCGGCTGGCAGAGCGGCTATTCGGTGTTTTCGGTCAGCGTCAGCAAGATTGAACGCACCCGCGAGTACATCCGGAACCAGAAGGAACATCACAAGAAACAGGCGTTCCGCGCTGAGTTGAAGTGGTTCCTCGACAACCACAGCGTGGAATACGACGAGAAGTACCTGCCGCCACAGCAGTCTTGAGTCCCCGGAGGGGACGCCATCAAATAGCCCGGCGCGTGAGCGCCGGGAAACGACGGGAAGAGACTGTCCGAGCTCCCGGAGGGAGCGGCATAGCAGTTTCGGCCAAATCTATACCGCCCGCTCCGCGGGCTCGCGCAGTTCCCCAACGCAAACCCGGGGCTGACGCCCCGGGCTATTTGATAGCGCCGCCTCAGGCGGCTTTCCTATCCCGCCGAGCAGCCTCCGCCGCCGGCGGCGCAGGAGCCTCCGCTGGCGAACTTGCTGGTGATTACGTCGGGTTTGCCGGCGTTGCTTACCATGGGCTTGCCGGCCTTCTTCCAGGCCTGCATGCCGCCTTGCAGCAGTACCCAGTCATCATCGTGCGCGTGGCGGGCGGTCATCATGGCCATGGTGGCGCGGACGCCGGAACGGCACACGCTGACCACCGGGTGCGGGAGCTTTTCCACTTCACTCCAGCGGTCGCGCAGCTCAGGCAGCGGGATCAGCACCGCGCCTTCGATGCGCCCGGCCTCGAACTCATCCACGAAGCGGGAATCCAGCAGCGTAAAGTCCTTGCCGGGCGTGCCGTACTTTGCAACGTCTTCCGGGCGGATGATCTTGTCCTCGGGCAGACCCGCCTCTGAGTTAAAGCTCAAGATCTCGGCCATGTTGGCCGGCAGCTCGCCCTTGATCTTGTGCATCGAAGCAAGCGTCGCCTTGTCGGCCTTGAAGTGCGGGTTGGTTTCCAGCTCGGTGCCGATCGTGCTGCTGTGCTTGCCGTTGTAGTCGTGCCCGGGCCATACCTCGACGTCTTTGCCCAGCGCCTCCAGCTTGCGGAAGCTGTCATACAGCTGGCCGGAATCGCCGCCCATGAAGTCCGTGCGCGCCGCGCTGCCGATGAACAGTGTGTCGCCGGTGTAGACACGCTGGCCGTCGAAAACGCTCATGCTGTCCGGCGTGTGGCCGGGGGTCAGGATCAGCGTCAACTCGTGCTCGCCAAGCTTGAGTCTCTCGCCGTCGGCGGCCTTGTAGTCGGGTACCTTCGACTTGGTCTTCTCGCTCATCACGATCGCGCAGTCGGTCAGATTGCGCAGGCGGTCGCTGCCGGACAGGTGGTCTGCGTGCGTGTGCGTGTCGATCGCGTACTTCAGCTTCAGGCCGTTCGCCTTCAGCTCAGCCATATAGTCCGGCGCGTGGTCAAAGCGCGGGTCGATGATCGCGGCCTGGTTGCTGCCGGCGTCCCACAGGAGGTAGGCCTTGCAGTCACGGCCGAAGTCCAGAACCTTCATCTCGAGCATGGCAACGGACATGGTGTTCTCCTTCGGCCTGTACGATAGCCTTCAGGACCGTTAGTGAAAACGAGGCAGCGCGATATTCGCTTCCCGGCCATGGCCAACATGAACAACATTAACCACGAAGGACCGCCAAGGGCCGCTAAGCTCAAGGCAGTTCTTCTTCGCGGTCCTTAGTGGTCCTTAGCGGTTCCAAGCAGTCGGGACTCAACGGCGAAGGGGGCGGCGTAAGCCACCCCCCTGCCGCATGAGTCGCCCCCGGGCGGGGTAGACGACCCGTACGAATCCTGTTCAGGTTTGAACGCTGCAGCCGCCGCCCGTCGATCCGCCGACGCTGCAACCACCTGAGGCCGCGCCGCCGACGCTGCAGCCGCCGCTGGTTCCGGCGCCCGTTGTCGGGGCGACCTTGTTCCAGGGAAGGCGCATCAGGATCAGTGCCATGCCGCAGAAGCCGGTGGTGCCGGCGACAGTAAGGCCTGCGCCCACGAATGCGCTTAGGCCGTAGAACCAAGGACTCACGAATGTTCCCAGGATCACACCGGCCAGCACCAGCAGGCCCGCGCCCATCTGCACCTGGCGCATGATGCTGATGACGCGGCGGCCCTTGTTGTATGGCAGCCCCGACTTGATCCAGCCGGCCATGCCGCCGTCCATGATCTTGTAGTTGCTGAACTTGCGGCGCTCGAGAATCTGGGCCGCCATCAGCCCGCGGTTGCCCGCGGCGCAATTCAGCACGATGGTCCCCTTGGCGGTGTTCAGCTCGGTCAGGCGCTTTTCGAGCTCTTCAAGCGGGATGTTCCATGAGCCTTCGATGCTGTCGCCGCTGAATTCCAGCGGGCTGCGAACGTCCACGATCTGGAGCGCATGCGGGTCGTCCTTCAGCATCTCGTGCACCGTCTTGCAGTCGATGTGCGCGCTGCTGTCGCTGCCCTTGCGGTTGAAGGTCAGAATCTCGGCCATGCCCTGCGGCAGCGGGCCGCGGACGGACAGCTTCTCGACGACGGCCTCGCGACCGCCGGCGGTGTAGATCAGGTTGGTCTCGCGCTCTTTGCCGAGAGTGCTGTGCGAGCGGCCCTGGTAGTCATGGCCCGGCCAGACGATGGTGTCGTCGCCGAACCCGGCAAACTTGGTGAAGCTGTCGAACAACTCGCCCGCGTCGCCGCCCATGAAGTCGGTTCGCCCGGAGCCGCCGATCAGCATGGTATCGCCCGTGAAGAGGTTGCCGTCGACGTGTACGGTGAGGCTGTCCGGGGTGTGGCCGGGGCTGGCGATGATGCGCAGCTCGGTTTCGCCGAGCATGTAGACCTCGCCGTCATGGAGCGGCCTGTCAGCGGGCTTGACCAGCGTGCCTTCGATCATGCCGTACTTGGCGCCGGTGCGGCTGGCCAGCTCGGCTGCGCCGCTAAGGTGATCGGCGTGGGTGTGAGTGTCGATCACGAGATCGAGCTTGAGGCCTTCCTTATGGAGGGCGCTCAGGAACTCATCCACCAGGTCGTGGCGCGGGTCGATGATGGCGGCCTTGCCGGATGCCCGGTCACCGATGATGTAGCCAAGGCAGCCTTCGCCTTCCTTGGTGACCTGCTTGATGAATGGCTTGGTTGCGATTGCGGTCATGTCGTTTCTCCTTTGTTACCGTGTTCCGGTGTTGCCATTGGAACATCTATGGAATTGACTATATTCCCATGTGGTTATATAGTCAATACAGGAACGCACGAAACATGAAGGAGTTTCGTCATGACCCGCAAGAAAGATCACAAGCCGATGGGTGCCGCAGCGCTGGGACTGGTGGCCGCGCGCTTCAAGCTGCTCGGTGAGCCTGCACGGCTGGCCCTGCTGAATGCGCTGATGCTCAAAGAGCTGAACGTCAATGAGCTGGTCGAGACCACCGGACTCAGCCAGGCCAACGTCAGCAAGCACCTGGGACAGCTGGCCGACGCCGGATACGTGCAGCGCCGCAAAGAGGGGCTCTACACGGTCTACTCGATCGCGGACGACAGCGTGTTCCAGCTATGCGACCTGATGTGCGGCGCCATCGCCAAGAAACTGGGACAAGACCTGAAAGCCATAGCCTAGGGGCAAGCCATGAACATCCGCCGCCTGCTGCCGTTCACCGACTGGCTGTTTCACTACCAGCGCCGGAACCTGTCCGGCGACCTGCTGGCCGGCGTGATCGTCACGATCATGCTGATCCCCCAGAGCCTCGCCTACGCCATGCTGGCGGGCCTGCCCCCCGAGTACGGGCTGTACGCGAGCATCGCCCCGCTGCTGATCTACGGCCTGCTGGGCACCAGCCGCACACTGAGCGTCGGGCCGGTCGCGGTCGTCTCGCTCCTGACGGCCACGGCGCTGACGCCGCTGGCGACGCCCGGCAGCGCGGATTACATCAAGCTCGCGATCCTGCTCGCGGCGATGACGGGCGTGATCCAGCTGGTGCTCGGGCTCGTGCGCGGCGGCTTCATTTCGAACCTATTGTCGCACCCGGTGGTGGCGGGCTTCATCACGGGCTCAAGCATTCTCATTGTCATCAGCCAGCTCAAGCACGTCCTCGGCGTGAAAGCCGCGGGCGGGCATCTTCCTTATGAATCCGTGATCGGGCTGGTGCAGGCCGCGCCGGGCACCAACTTCGTTACGTTTGCAATGGGCGTCGCGGCGATCGCGCTGCTGCTGTTCTTCCGCAAGCCGTTCCGGAAGCTGCTGGAGCGCGTCGGACTGTCCAAGGGCGCGGCGCAGATGCTGGCCCGCACGGGACCGGCGTTGCTGGTGCTGGCGGGCATAGGCTCAATCTACTTCTTCGGCCTGGACTCGGCCTATGGCGTGCGCGTGGTCGGTGACTTCCCGACCGGGCTGCCCGACTTCTCCCTGCCCACGCTTGACCTGCCGGTGATCGGCAGCCTGCTGCCGGCCGCGCTGGCGATCGTGCTGGCGGGTTATGTCGAAAGCGTCAGTGTCGGCCGCTCATTGGGTGCCAGGCGCCGCCAGACTATCGACCCGAACCAGGAACTCGTCGCGCTTGGTGCGGCCAACATCGCGGCCGGCCTGACCAGCGGCTTTCCGGTCACGGGTGGCTTCAGCCGCTCGGTCGTCAACTTTGATGCAGGCGCGAACACCGGTCTCGCCAGCATCATCACCGCCGTGCTGATCGGCGTGGTGACGCTGGCGCTGGCGCCGCTGTTCACCAGCCTGCCGCAGGTTGTGCTGGCCGCGACGGTGATCGTGGCCGTGGCCGGCCTGATCAATTTCAGGCAACTCTGGCACCTCTGGAAGTACAGCAAGGCCGACGGCGCGATGATGGCATTGACGATCGTCGGCGTGCTCGGCCTCGGCGTGGAGATTGGAATCGGCCTCGGGGTCGGCATGTCGCTGCTGCTGTACATGGCGCGCGCCAGCCGACCGCACATGGCCGTGGTAGGCCGGCTCGGGCAATCGGAGCACTTCCGCAACGTCAAGCGGCACGCGGTGATCACCTACCCGGGCCTGCTGCTGCTGCGAGTGGACGAGAACCTGTTCTTTGCCAACACCCGCAACGTCGAAGACCGGATCATGAAGCAGGTCAGCGAACAGCCGGATCTGCGCGACATTGTGCTGATCTTCAGCGCGGTCAACTCGGTCGACTCCAGCGCGCTGGAATCACTTGAGGGGCTGATCGAGCGGTTGCGCAGCCTTGGCATCACGCTGCACCTGGCCGAGGTGAAGGGCCCGGTGATGGACCGCTTCGATGCAATCGGCTTCACGAAACACCTGGAGCCCGGCCAGGTCTTCATCAGCACGCACCGCGCCGTGGAAGCCCTTCGGCCGCCTACAGCACCTGCACGCGCCGCCTAGACGGAGCCTGCGTCGTGGGACTCGGCGGCCTTGTGGATGCCGCGCCACAGCTCGTCGGGATTGAGCCCCTTGGCCGCGATGATCAGGTCAGCGATCTCGCGCACGGCGCCGCGACCGCCGGGCTTGGCAGTCACGTAGCGCGCTGACTCGCGGGCGAACTCGGTCGCGTCGGCCGGCGCGCATGGGATGCCCGCAGCCTCGAACGCCTCGGAGTCGTTCACGTCGTCGCCCACGTAGGCCGTTTGTTCTTCGGTAACTCCAAACTGCTGCATCACTGCGCGCAGGGCGTCGCCCTTGCGTTTCATGCCGGGCTTGTAGGCGCTAAGCATCAGGCGCTTGACTCGCCCGCCTACGACCGGGCTGTCTTCACTTGTGATGACGGCCACGCGCACGTCCGCCGCCTCAAGCAAACGCAGGCCCATGCCGTCGCGGATGAAGAAGGACTTGGCAAGTTCGCCGTCGCGCCCGTAGAGGACCGTGCCGTCGGTCAGCACGCCGTCCACGTCGCAGGCGAGCAGTCTTACGTTCTTCCATTCTTCTTCGGTGACGCTCATTCGCTCTTCCCGTTGCCGTTGCGATCGTGCAGTTCGTGCTCGATCCGGTTCATCCAGGGGCGCAGCTCGCGCTCAAAGTACTGCTCAAGGCGCTGGCTGATTCGGTCTTCAATGTACCGGGCCAGGTCTTCGTTCACGTTTTCGTCCCAGGGGCGATCGGGATACTCGGACTCATCCGTCTCGGGTCTTGCGTCGGAAGCCTCAACAGCGGTCGCAGCATCGCTTGACTTCACGGCTGACGCGGCGGGCTGTGACTCCTTGGTCGCCGTCTCAGCGGACTCCTGACTCGCGACTTCCGGCTCCCGACTGGTGCTCGTCTCCTGCTCGAACTCTGGTTTGGGTTTGGCCTTGCGTGGCTTGAGCTTGACCTCGACGGGCGGCTTGTCGTCGTCCTTGTAGTCGTCGTCAAAAATCGTCTCGAGGTCTTTTCCGCTTTCGCGGAAGCCGGCCACAAGCTCTCGCGCGAACTCGCGTGCGCCGCCCTTGCTGAATTCGGTCAGCTTCTTCTCAAGGTCAAATGCGAGACCACCGGCCAGCGCCTCCGGGTCCACTTTTTCGCCCCGTTTGGCGGCTTCCAGCGCGGCCTTCTCGGCGCGTTTCAGGACCGAGCGTTTCCATAGACGGCCGATCCAGACACCACCCTCCACCAGGAAGAACACCGGCGCGCCCGCCAGCACCATGTCGATCGGGCTGCCGGAAGGCGAAACGATCGCGCCGATGATCACCGAGATCAGGATGGTGTAGCGCCGCTTGCTCTTGAAGAACTCGGGCGAGAGCAGACCGAAGCGGATCACCGGCGCCACCAGCAGCGGGATCTGGAAAATGAACCCGAGCCCGAAGGTCATCGCGAACACCAGCCCCAGAAACTGGGCCAGCGAATAGTTCGTATCCACGTCAAAGTCCTGCACGTTGAAGCCCAGCAGGAACGGGATGCTGATCGGCAGCAGCACATAACGGCCGAACGCAGCCCCCGCCACGAACAGCAGGAAGATGGAAGGAATCGCGAAGCGGAAGAACTGCCGTTCATGGCGGTACAGGCCCGGTGCAATGAACAGATAGGCCTGCAGCATGACCCACGGGTAAGCAAAGATCAGCGCGGCGTACAGACTGACGCGCATGGTGGTGCTGAACGTTTCCAGCGTGGCGATCACGGTAAAACGGATCTGTTCACGAAAGCTCTGCAACTCGTAGCCGGACAGTTGCTGCACCGCGATGCGGCCATCCTGTTCGCGCTCGGTGCGTACGAGCACGCCGCCCTTCTTGGCGATCCAGGTGCGGGTGATGCCGTCCTTGCCGGTCACGACGCGCTTGAAGCAGACAAACTCGCCGGCCGGCACGGTGATGGTCTCTTCGCTTTCGAGGATCGCTTCGGGGTCGGTCTCGGCCTCGATGCCCTTGAATGAATGGGTGAAGGTGTGCGCCTCAAGCACCTTGTCGTCGGCGTCCAGCAGCGATCGGCGAACCTCGGACGAGTTCTCTTTCACCTCGAGGACTTCGTAGCGCAGGAATCTCGCATCCCCGCCCGAGCCTGTCTGCAGTGTCCAGGTGCTTCCGGCGGCCCGGTAGGGCATGTCCGCGGCGACTTCGATGCTGCTGTATTCGGTGTCGGCGACGTTGTGGTCGACGACCGCGATGTCCTTCACGTAGCGGACGATGTCCCCGGCGAACCATGCGAACACCACCGTGAACGCAATGAACACGCCCAGCAGCGACCAGACCAGCCGCTTGCGCAGCTCATCAAGGTGGCTGGAGAACGAGGTTGGCTCTTCGTCAGTGTCAGGCATCCCGGGAAGCGTAACCCCGCCGGGACCCAAAGGAAACGCTGAGTTTGCGCGCTACTCTTCTTCGGCCGGCGTGCCGGTGGCATCCGGGTCCTTGGCGAACGCGTCGCCCGGCAACCCGGCTGGTTTGTCTTCGTCTTTCTCGTTCACTTTCGTGGACTCATCCTGCTCAGGCGCGCGGTCTGTTTCCTCGAGGTCGTCGTCATCTTCGTCGTCGGCCAGCTCTTCAGGCTTGCCGACTTCCTCAAGGCGCGCGGTGTCCTTGCGGTGCTGGTGCTCGCGCTCAAGGATCACACGGGCGGTGTCCTTGCCGTCGCCGGTGAGGCTGACGTTATAGATCTGGTTCGGGCTGGTACGCCCCGCCATGATTGCGCCGCTGCCGTACTTGACACTGACAAGACCCAACTCTTCAAGGATGTGAATCTCCTGCGTGAACACGGCCTCGAAGCCCCAGTTGAATCGATTGCGGGGGCGGTTTTCCTCGAGCTGCTTCAGCAGCTCCATGCGGGCCTGGCGATAGCTGGCCTGGTTGGTGCCGAGTTCTTCAAGGCGGCGGTGCAGATACTTCAACAGCTCACGGCCGATCTCCGTGATCGTCTTGTCTTCATCTTCCTTGTGCTTCTCATTCGGCAATGTTTCGTTCCACGCCGTCGAGGAAATCCTTGGCACGCTTCGCGGTTTCAACCGCGTTGCGGCTTGCCTCACTCAGTTCAACGCATGCAGGCCCTGCATAACCAGTTTCGCGCAGCACCTTGAAGGTGTGTGCGAAATCCACGCTACCTTCTCCGAAAAAGAGGTGGCGATGGCGACCGGGGAGCATGTCGTCGAGCTGGAGATTATAGAGGACGTCTTGGTAGGACGACAGATACTCCCACTCAGGCTTTGACTCGACGCATTCAAGGTGACCGATGTCTAACGTGAGACCCGGCCGGAAACCAAGCAGCTCGGCCAGCCGGTCGTAGTCGGCCATGGACTCGATCAGCATCCCCGGCTCAGGCTCAAGCGCCGCGCGGATGCCATGCATGCTGCACAACTCTTCAAATTTGCCCACGTGATAGGCGAGCCGCTTGTAAAGCTCGGCGTCGTCGCCGGTCCAGCCTTCCGGGCGTGCGCCGGACCAGTAGGACAGTGCCGGCGCCCCCAGGTCGCGCGCGATCTCGGCGGCACGATACAGAAAATGCACACGTGAATCGCAGTCGTCATCGATCAACGTTGGGCGATGCTTGCGGCGAGCGTCCAGCAGATAGCGCGAGCCGGTTTCGATCACGCACTCAAGCTCCAGCCGGCCGAGTTGCTTTGCGACTTCGTTGACTTCGAGCGCGCTGCAGGTGAACGGGTTCAGGTGATGCACATCCAGCGTCAGCGCCACGCACTCATAGCCCAGCTCGGCGATGATCTCGATAGCGTCGGGCAGAGTGTGGAAGGCGAAGCCGTTGGTGTTGTAGCCCAGCTTCAATCACTGCTCCCAGGGCGCCAAGCTTAATGGCTCCGATGCTTGCATGTGGGCGATGTCGCGCTTGGCCTGCTCGCTGAACGGCAGCCCGAGCGGAAGCTTCTGGAAGTAGGCCAGCGCCTCGGCTGCGGCATCCGCCATCGTGTCCTTGCCGGCGGTCCGGTAGCTCACGAGGTGGAACATCCAGTCGATGGCGACATCCATGGTTGAATCCGCCAGCTCCCGTACAGCCTTCTTGTCATTCAGCCATACCAGCAGGAGACCCTCATTCCGGCGGATATCCTTGGCGGCATCCGGCTGCTTGTGCTTGTCAGCCAGCGCCGCGGCCTTGCGGTAGCAGTCGGCGGCTTCGCGGGTCAGTTCTTTGCACTTGGAAACGCCAAGAGCCTGGCTGTTGCTGGTCACCATTCCGCGGTCAACGGCGGCCAACAATTTCAGCGCCATGATGAAGTCAGGATCATCCTTGATCAGTTTGCGAAGCATGTCCGCACAGGCCGAGAAATGCTCGCTGTCGTACTCAAGCTCCGCTTCTTCATATGCCCGCAGCGTCCTGGTCTTTGCATGGGGCGACGGCAGGTCGCGCGTGTCGCTGAGCTGCTCAGCCTCGAAATCCTGCGCGACCGCTGATTCGCCCGGGTAGGGCGTGCCGGCCGTGGTCTCACGCACCTTGCCCGTACCCGCCCTTGGCGGCATCCATGAGCTCATCAGCCGGCTGATTTCGCTGCGCGCCTCGGACACCGCGGCGGCGTTCTTGTCAGCCGTGTTCTCAAGCTGCTTTTCGTCGGTGAAGTACATGACGTCGTCGCCCGCGAACAACGTCAGCGAGTCCTTCGTGCGTACGCCGCGGATCTTGGCCCAGTTCGCGTTCAGCCACGCATAGTGGCTCTCGACATAGGCGCTCAGGCCCATGTCCGTGCCCGGGTCTTTCATCGCCGGCATCAGGCTTACGCCGTGCGCCTGCTTGCCGAATTCCATGGCATCGAGGCCCATCAGCTCGACGAGTGTGGGCGCGAGGTCGTAATTGCGGGCGATTCCGCTGACCCTTGTGCCTGCCTTGATCCCCGGCACGCCGTGGAAAATCAGCGGCACATGCGTCGTGCTGTCGAAGCAGTAGTAGCCGTGGGTCAGTTCATCATGCTGGCCGAGGCCCTCACCGTGGTCGGCGGTAATCACCAGCAGGGTGTCTTTCATCAGGCCGAGCTCGGTCAGGCGCACAATGAAGCGGCTGATGGCGGCGTCGGTGTAGGCAATTTCTCCGTCGTAGCGGGCCGAGTTGTTGCCGCGGAACTTGTCGCCATTCTCGGTGTGTGGCTCATAAGGCGCGTGTGGATCGAACAGGTGGACGAAACAGAAGAAGCGGTCCGTGCCCAGCCCCGCAATCCAGTCGCCCGCAAGCTTCAGCGTTTGTGGGGCGCTTCGCTCAGCGATGGTGAGGCGGCCTGGCTCAAGCGTGCGGACGTCCTTGTCGTCAAACACTTCGAAGCCGCGCTCAATGCCGCTGCCGCCGTGCAGCGTATGGGCCGAGACAAAGCCGCCTGTGCGGAAGCCCTGCGCCTTCATGACCTCGGGAAGCGTCTGAATCTCCGCAGGCAACTCGTGGTACAGGTTGTCGCGTACGCGTGTACCGAGCGTGCTGACACCGGTCAGCTGCGTCAGGTGAGACGGCAGAGTCAGCGGATAGCACGTGTAGTTGCGCTCAAAGACCACGCCTTCCTTGGCCAGGGTGTCGATGCCGGGCGAGGTTGCTTCCTTGTATCCGTAGCAGCCGAGGTGGTCGGCGCGCAGGGCGTCGATGCTGATCACGATCAGGTGCTTGGGCGGCGTGTACTTGTCTTCGGGCGTGGTTTCTTTGCCCTTGTCCAGGTACTTCATCACCAGCAGCGTGACGATGCCTGCAACCAGCAGAAACCCGATCACGCCGTAGATGCCGCCGCGCTTCTTCTGCGGAGCAGTCTGTGGCTGGTTGTCCGATGAATCGCCCATGGAGCTCCAGCAAATGGCCGATGGCTAGGTCACACCCACTTACGCCAGACGACCGTAATGATGTCGTTGGCGAGCACGAACAGCATCAGCCCGACCACGAAAATGAAGCTGGCCAGTGAAACCCAGTGCATAGCTCGCTCAGGCAGAGGTTTGCCCCGCACGGCCTCGATCGTGACTACCAGCCACTGGCCGCCGTCCAGCACGGGAAGTGGAATCAGGTTCACGATCGCCAGGTTCACGCTGATGAAGGCCAGGAAGAACAGCAGGGTGCCGATCCCCCACTGCGCCAGGCTATAGCTGCGCTTGGCGATCACCACCGGGCCGCCGAGGTGCCACACCTTCACACGCCCGGTGAACAGAGCCGCCAGCGTCATGATGATTTTGTAGCCGACCTTCTTGCTGTGGTAGAAGCCCATCTGCACCGACTTCACCAGGCCGTAGGTCACCGGGGCGCTGCGCTGCTCGGCCGCGCCGATTGACATGATGGCGCCGGAATCCGGGCCGTCGTCGTCGGTCTTGACCGTGATTGTCTTTGTCTCGTCGCCGCGCTTGATCTCGTATGTGAATTCCGCCGGGCCGTCGACGTTGGCTGCGTCCAGCAGAGCGATCTGCATGGCCATGCGGTCGAATGTCTTGGTCTCCGGGTTCAGCTTCGGCTCGCCGTTTACCTTGACGCCCAGGATTTCGTCGCCCGGCTTCAGGCCCGCCTGCTCTGCAGGGCTGCCCGGACGCACGCCATAGGCCGTGACGCTGGTGGCGAATTCTTCAATGCGCTTGGACTGCTCAGCCTTCGACAGGTCCTGGATCGGCAGCGGCGAAACTGTCACGCCGAGCTGGAAGCGCCCGGGGCGGCTCTCACGCGGTTCCGGCGATACTTGAAGATCCAGCTGCTTGCCGTCGCGCTCGACAACGACCGTCATCGGGCTGCCGTTGCTGGCGTCCACCATGCGGGTCAAGTCGCCGAAGCTATAGAGCTTGGTCAGCTCACCGCCCGCCCCGCGGACACCAACAAAGTGGTCGCCGCTCTTGAGCCCGGCCTTGTCGGCTGCGCCACCCTTGCGAATCTTGTCAACATACGGTGGCGGCAGGGTGGAAACGCCTGCGGTGTAGGCTGAGCCGTCCGTGTAGAACTTGCGGCGCGGGGTGTAGTTGACGGTCCACTGCTTCGCATCTTCCTCAAACCCGCGCTGCAGGGTCAGTTCTATGCTGCCGCGGCTGACTTCGATGAAGCCCTGGGCATCCTGCGCATTCTTGACGCTTCGCCCGTTCACCTTGATGATTTCGTCGCCTTCCTGCGGGCGGTCATCTCCGAGGCTCTCGGGGAAACGTGCGGCTTCTTCCTCGGTCAGAATCACGCGGTGCTTGGCCTTGATGGCCGGCAGCTTGATGCCGAACGTCGGGTCTTCATCGAGCGTGATGGTGACGTTCTTTTCAACTTTCTCACCATCTACGTCGCGCTCGATCAGCAGGTCGATGCTGTCGCCGCCGTCGAAAATGCCGGCGTAGACGACGTCTTCAAAGTCCACGACTTCTCGCCCGTTGACCTTCAGGACGCGGTCGCCGACCTGGATCTCATTGTCTACCCAGGCCTGGCTGCTCTGGTCGATCATGCCGACCGTGGGCTCGATGAATGTAACGCCAAGCTGGAACGCGAGAACAAAGCCGATCACGGCCGTGATCGCGTTCATGGTCACGCCGCCGAGCAGCACCTGGGTCTTCTGGAAATAGGACTTGTTGCGGTAGTCGCCTTCGTCGCCCTCTTTGGGGCCTTCCAGCTGGCCGGGGGAGTCACTCTGCCCGTGCATGGTGACGTAGCCGCCGAACGGGATCCAGCCAAGGCGATACTCAGTGCCCCGCCACTTGTAGCGGAACATGTTGTAAGCCTTCCAGCCCTTCTTCGTGGGCACCGGAAAGGGAAACCCGATGCTGAAGGCCGGGCAAGTGATGCCCACGCGCTTGGCGGCAAAGAAGTGGCCGGCCTCGTGAATGGCAATCACAAAGCCGAAACCGATCAGGACCTGCAGGATGTAGATAATGTTCATCACCCAGTCATCGTAACGGCCTGCGGGGCCTTGTGAAGTAGCGCGCCCGCGAAATACGCTGCTCCGGCTCACAAAGGGTTGGCCATGGGCCGGACGGAAGCAATAATCACTACGATCTATAGAGGAAGCCCATGCAGAATTTCGTACCTGCCTTCATCGAAGAGCAGCGCAAGGCCGGCGTCGGCCAAGGCAAGTTCTCCGCCACCGTCCTGTTCGTTGACGTGAGCGGCTTCACATCCCTGACCGAAATGGCATTCAAGCTGGGCGACGCGGGCGCTGAATTGATGAGCCGCGAGCTGACCCGCATTTTCGACCCCATGGTCAATGCCGTACACGACCGCGGTGGTTTCATTGCGAATTTCATGGGTGACGCTTTCACGGCCGTCTTCCCCGAGGAAGAAGGCTCAACGGCGCGCGCAACCGAGGCGGCCAATGAGATCGTCAAGTGGTTCGATGAGCACGGAACCAGCAAGACCCGCCACGGCGAGCTGGCATTCGGCGTGAAGATCGGCGCTGACCACGGCGAGATTGAATGGGGCATCCCCTATGACAGCGAGCTGAACGCACGCGATTGGTACTTCCGCGGCAAGGCCGTCGACGGCGCTGCATCCGCAGAACACGGCGCCGAGCGAGGCACGATCAAGCTGAGCGAAGCCCTCGAGCAGCGAGCCGCCAAGAAAGAAAAGCCGGGAAAAGCCAAAGTCACGCAGGCCGTGCACGACCGCGACGCGCTGCTGGAGTTCTTCCACAGCCAGGTGATCGACGCCGGCGAGCGCGCCGAACTGCGCCACGTGGTGAGCCTGTTCCTTCGCTTCGATGGCGTGAAGGACCACGCGACGATCGAGAAGGTCTTCCATACGCTGTTGGTCGCTGCCAAGCGGCACGGCGGCACGATCAACAAGATTGACTTCGGCGACAAGGGCTTCACGGCGCTGGTCTTTTTCGGCGCGCCTGTTGCGACCGAGAACGCAGAGGCGGCCGCAGTCGGCTTTGCGCAGTCGCTGCCGACACTCGGCCTCGGCGACATCAAGGGCGTCAAGGTCTCGGCCGGTATCGACGCGGGCCTGGTGTACTCCGGCCTGCTGGGCGGCGAGCGCCGCAATGAGTGGACCTGCATCGGAGACGCCGTCAATACCAGCGCCCGCCTGATGACCGCCGCCGAGCCGGGGCAGACGCTGACCAGCTCACGCGTCAGCAAGGCCTCGGAGAAGCGCTGGGAATTCCAGGACAAGGGCACGCGAATCCTGAAGGGCAAGGCCAAGGAAGAGCAGGTCTTCCAGCCCAGCGGCATGCGCGGGCGCGTGCGCGGCTTTGTCTACCGCAACCCGATGCTCGGGCGCGACAAAGAGCTGGCCGAGCTGATTTCATTCATCGACCCGATCTACGGCAAGGAGCCCAAGTTCGCCGGCGTGATGCGCCTGCTGGGCGAGCCGGGGCTGGGCAAGACGCGTCTCGTGGCGGCCGTACGGGCCAAGCTGGAAGAAAAAGGCGAGCCGTTCCACTGGATCACCATGCCGTGCGACGGCGTGCACCGCAGCGGCTGGAACGCGGTCAGCACCTGGTTGCGCAGCTGGTTCGGCATCGCGGAGAGCGCAAGCCAGGAAGACAAGCGCAAGGCGATCGAAAGCCACTACGCGCAGTTCGAGAACAACGAGAAAGTGCCCGAGGGCACGCGCAGCGAGCTCAAGCGCACCCTCAGCTTCGCGGCCGACCTGGTGGACTGCCACTGGGATGAGTCGCCGTTTGCCAAGCTGGACGACCCGAAGCTGCGCCACGAGAACCGTATCATCGCGGTGAAAGAACTGCTGCGCGCACTGGCGCACACGGCGCCGACCGTTCTCGAGGTCGAGGACACGCACTGGATTGACGCATCCACGGCTGCGTGGCTGACGGCCATGACGCGCAACATCGCGAACCTCCCGCTGGCGATTCTTGCCACGTCGCGCTTTACAGACGACGGCAGCAAGCCGGAGCTGCAGATCGCGCAGGACACTGAGTTGAAGGACTTCGAGCTGAAGCCGATCGAAGGCGACGAGTTCACCCAGGCCATGGCCAAGGCTCTGCTCGGCGGCAATTCCGAGTTGGACGCCGAGGCCTGCAAGCTCATCAGCGGCAAGGCCAAGGGCAATCCGTTCTTCACCGAGCAGCTGATCCTGCACCTGCACGAGACCGGCGAGCTGGAAGCAGTAAAGGCGCCCGAAACCGCCGACGAAACCACCAAGCGCCGCTCGCGCCTGCGCATGAAGAGCACCGACACCGCACGCCTGCCGGGCAGCCTGAGTTCGCTCGTGACGGCACGCATTGACCGCCTGAGCCCCGAAGTACGCGAAACGGTCAAGCACGCCAGCATCCTCGGCGTACGCTTTCTTTCGAGGGTTCTCGGCGAATTACTCAAGCGTTCCGGCAAGGTCAGCCGCAGCCTCGAGGAGTTGCTGATCGAGAGTGAGAAAGAAGGCGTGCTGATCCCGGCGGAGCGCGCCGAAGAAAACGAAGGCGACGCAGCGACGTAGTCCATGCCGCCAGTCACCGATCAGGCACAGGCGTGCGCGCCTGTGCCATTGCATGCGAGTAGACGCAGTTGTCCGAAGACAGCCCACTCAAGCAAGTGCTACAGGTACCGCTTCTCGGCGTCGGGTTGGGTATTGATATCTTCGACGTACAGCCGGACTTTCGCACGCTGATCCGCGACCACCGCGACGGCTTTGATTTTCTTGAGGTCTACTCACGTGGCGACTGGGAACATACTGACGATCCGTTTGCACAGATCCCCGCCGACGTGCCGCGCACCTATCACCACGAAGGCCTAGACCCGGTCGGGCCGAGCCTCTGCCCAGACGGCCCCATCGAAGGCTGCATCAAGAACCAGAAATTGCTGAGCCCACCCTGGACCGTCGAAGAACTGGCTGTACGGCACATCGACGGTCGCTACACCGACTTTTTCTTTCCGGCAATTCTGAACGCCGAGTGCGTGAAGGCTACTGTCGCCAACCTGTGCGAGCTGGCAAAGCGCATCCCCGGCCCGTTGCTGCCGGAGAATGCGCCCTACGAATTCGTCGTCGGCGACATGCACCTGTTCGACTTCATGAACGAAGTTGCCCACGGCGCTGACTGCGGGCTGGTACTCGACCTTGGCCATGTCTGGTCCTACCAGCTCTGCGTCGGCAAGGGCGACCAGCCCGACGACCAGCTCGACAAGCTTGACCTGTCAAGAATCATCGAGGTGCACCTTGCGGGTGCGCGCATAGAGGATTACGAAGGCGGGCGTATCTACCGTGACCTGCACGGTGCCGGCCCGATCCCCGAGGAGTCGCTGTTCCTGCTGCGCCAACTTATCGGCAAGCTGCCGAACCTGAAGGCCATTACGATCGAAGTCGAAGATGCCTCCGAGGCCGTTGCCGTGGCACAGGCGCGGCAGGTGCGCGAAATCGTCCAGCAGATCCGCCCGACATGGCTGGAGGGCATGCATGTCGCTTGAGGCACAGTATCGAGCGCTCTACCAGCTGATGTACAAACGCGGCACAAGAGACGCGTTTGAGCAAGGCAAGTTTGAACGCTTCGAGGGCACAAGCGACGACGAGGCAGCCGAGATCAGCAAGGTTGCCGGGCTGCGCCAGAACATCGTCGTGCAGCTTCACGCGAACGACATCGGCAACAACTGGTACGCGCCGCGCTTTCCGGCCACGTGGATGGCACTGCAAGTCGCACTCGGCGTTGACCAGGCGGAGTTGACCATGCGCCTGACCAATGCCGATGCGTTTGAATTGCGCGTAAATGACGACTACGACGGCCGGGCACTGGCGGCCTATGTGCAACAACTCGCCGAGTTCAAGCCCCCTCGTGGCCACAAGACCGAGCCACCGCTTGCCGGCGCGCCCTGGCTGCCTGAGCTGTTGCGCTACGAGCGCATGATCGCCGGGCACTGGCCCGATGACGCCAGCCCGCGCGTGGAGAGATTTGACTGGGACGTCGGCGGCGTCCACGACGCGCTGCTCGAGAAAGAACTGTTCCCGGTCGATGAAAGACCCGTGCCGCTGCACTTGCTGCTGCATCGCGATGCGGCCGGCGTCACCGAAGTCGCCCTCAACGCCGAGCAGGCCAGCACGATGAAAAAGCTGCTGCGCGGCGAGGATACCAAAGGCGAGCCGCCAAAAATCGTCGCCAAGTGCCGGCGGGTCTTGAACCAGCTGAAAGACTAGCGGGACACCCTACAGCGTCGGCTTCTCGACCTGCCACAAACTGTCCGTGAACCAGCCGTTGTTGTCGTAGTACTGGTCCAGGATGCGGAAGCCGGTATTGGCCGCCAGCCCGTCGATGTCACTCTGCAGGTACTTGTATGAGTACTCGGTGTGCAGAGGCTCCCACTCCTGGAAGTCGAAGCTGCTGCGCAATTCCTTGATCGTTACCGTCTGGCGCTTCAGGCTGACGATGTAGCTCTCCATTGCGCCGCTGAACACGTCGTAAGTCGCGAAGTGCCTGTAGGCCGCAAGGTCGAAGTCGCCCCCGAGCTCCCGATTCACCCGTTTCAGCAGGTTCTTGTTGAATGCGGCCGTGACACCTTGCCTGTCATTGTAGGCCGCCAGCAGCAGCTCAATGTCTTTCTTGAGGTCGAAGCCGATCAGCACCTGGTCGCCGTCGTTGAGCGCTTCCCACAACTGGCGCAGGAACACTCGCGCCTGCACCTTGTTGAAATTGCCGATGTTGCTGCCGAGGAAGAGCACCAGGTTGCGGCGGTCATTGCTCTGGCTCAGCCAGTGAAGCCCGTCGAAGTACTCGGCGACGATGCCGGCCACTTTCACATCACTGAACTTCGCGCGCGTGTTCGTTACCAGGCTGGACATGCTGGCTTCGCTGATGTCGATCGGCACGTACCGCACGTCCGTCACCTGCTTGCGGGCCGCCTCAAGCATGATGTTGGTCTTGCGTCCGTCGCCGGCGCCGAGGTCCACAATGTCGAGCTTTGCTGTGCCCGCCCGTTTCAGGATCTCTTCCGTGTGGTTCCGGAGAATCTCGGCCTCGGTCCGCGTCGGGTAGTACTCATCCAGCTCACAGATCCGCGAAAACAGCCGGCTCCCTTCGTCGTCATAGATCCAGCGCGAAGACAGGCGTTTCGGCGTCTCACTCAGCCCGTTCAGTACGTCCAGCGCAAACGCGCGCAGCCCATGCGCGGCCGAGAGATCGGCCGGACTCAACACTCGATACCCTGCATCCTGCGCGGCGGCTTTGCTTTTGGTTGTCATGCGTCCTCTGCCAGGCGGATGCCCGTAAATTGCCAGCGTCGGTCCGGGTGCCAGAAGTTTCGATAGGTCGGCCGAATGTGACCGGCCGGCGTGGCAACGCTGCCACCGCGCAGCACCATCTGATTGACCATGAATTTCCCGTTGTACTCGCCGATCGCGCCTTCCGGCGGACGATAGCCGGGGTAGGGCAGATAGGCGCTGCTGGTCCACTCCCACAACTGGCCCGTGCCCTGCAGCTTGCCGATCGCGGCCTCCCACTCGAACTCGGTCGGCAGGCGCTTGCCCGCCCAGCGCGCGAACGCGTCGGCCTCGTAGTAGCTGACGTGGCACACCGGCGCGTCCGGCTGCAACCCGGCCAAGCCGTGCAGCGTGAACGCGTGCCACTCGCCATCCTGTTGCAGCCAGTACTGCGGGGCCCTCCAGTGCTGCTGCTGCACTATATCCCAGCCGTCGCTCAGCCAGAACTCGGGGCGCGTGTAGCCACCCGATTGCATGAATTCCATGTACTGCGCATTGCTGACCTGGCCGTTGGCCAGTCGGTAGGGACGCAGCAACTGCTGGTGCCGGGGAAGCTCGTTGTCGAAGGCGAAGTCCTCACCGCTGTGGCCGATCTGGACGACACCGCCTTCAAACCCGGTCCATCCCTCGGCTGCCTTGCGCTTCATGGATTGCTGACCCGATACATACGCGGGGTACAACGGGGCTTGGAACAGGATGAACTTGATATCCGTCAGCAGCAGCTCCTGGTGCTGCTGCTCGTGATTCAGGCCGATTTCCAGCACCGGCAGCAGCTTCTCGAGCGTTGCGTCGTCGCAGCTCTCAATCAGTCGGCGCATCCGGGAGTCAACTTCTTCCCGATACTCCCAGATCTCCGCCACCGTCGGCCGCGTCAGGAATCCTCGCTTGGGCCGCTCGGTCCGCTCGCCGATCAGGTTGTAGTAGCTGTTAAAAAGGAATGCGTACTGCGGGTGCACCGGGCGATAGTCCTTGCCGAATTCGCCCAGCAGGAATTGCTCAAAGAACCACGTCACGTGCCCGATGTGCCAGCGCGGCGGACTGACGTCGGCCATCGGCTGGACGACGTAATCCTCGGTCTGCAGCGGCGCACAGATTTCCCGGGTGTGGGCGCGCACGGACTCATAGCGCGCCAGAATTTCCGCCCTGTCGGGCATCCGGCCCCTTTGGTGGGTCTAAGGCGAAACTACGGATCAGCCCCGCAGCGTCAAAGAAAAGCTGAGTTTCTTGCACGTCAAAACAACTACCCCTAGGGTACGCATTCCTCAATACTTCGCACCCGGAGATCTGATGTCCGCTGACCCAGCCAAGCTGAAGCGCCGTGCCAACATTCTGGTGGCATTCACGGCGTGCGCGGTGCTGGTCGGCGCGCTGTTCGGCTGGCTGCTTCCGGGATGGCTGCCCGCGGACATTCCGGAGAACAAAGAGGCACGTGCGACGGCACTGATGCTCATCGGCTTCCCCGGCGACCTGCTGATGCAGATGCTGAAGATGCTCGTCGTGCCGCTGATTGTCGCGACCATGATTGTCGGCGTTGCATCACTGGGCGACATCCGCAAAGCCGGCAAGATCGGCTATCGCACCATCGGCTACTACGCTGTCACCACGGGTCTGTCGGTGCTGACCGGCATTATCCTCGTGAACCTGGTCCAGCCTGGTGTCACAGGCAGCGCAATTCCGGAAGCCGCTGCTGACCTGCCACAGTCACTGCAGGCGCCCAAAGGCGCACTGGTCAGCCTGCTTGAAGTAGTCAAGGGGATGTTCCCG
Source organism: Planctomycetota bacterium (assembly GCA_020425605.1). GTDB lineage: Bacteria > Planctomycetota > UBA8742 > UBA2392 > UBA2392 > JACKID01. Next base: position 136,021 of record JAGQRH010000003.1, read on the forward strand.
TCCAACCTGTTCGATGCCGCCGCCAACATGAACGTGCTGGGGCTGATTGTCTTCAGCATCGTGCTCGGCGCCGTGCTGTCCACCATGGGCGAGCGCGGACGACCGGTGCTTCGGTTCTTTGAGAGCTTCAACGAAGCGATCATGAAGATCGTGCACCTGGTTGTCTGGTACGCGCCGATCGGCATCGCCAGCCTGCTGATGGCACGCATGGGCAAGGCCGGCGACGCCTTCTTCAGCAGCGAGATCCCCAAGCTCGCGATGTACATCACCACCGTGCTGGTCGGCCTCGCCATTCACGTACTCATTACGCTTCCGCTGATCTACTGGCTGTTCAAGAAACAGAACCCCTTCAAGTACATGCTCGGCATGGCGCAGGCGCTGCTTACCGCGTTCAGCACGGCCAGCAGCTCGGCGACGCTGCCGATCACGATGGAATGCGCCAAGGTCAACAACAAGATCGGCGACCGCACGGCAGGCTTCGTGTTGCCACTCGGGGCGACGATCAACATGGACGGCACGGCGCTGTATGAGGCCGTGGCAGTCATCTTCATCGCGCAGACGCTCGGCGCGGACCTGTCGGCCGGGCAGCAGGTCGTCATATTCTTTACCGCTACACTGGCGGCAATCGGCGCGGCGGGCATACCGGAAGCCGGCCTGGTGATGATGGCCATCGTGCTCACGGCTGTCGGCATCGACCCGAAGTACGCGGCGCTGATTCTGGCCGTGGACTGGTTCCTCGACCGCTTCCGTACGGCCGTCAACGTGGCGGGCGACGCGATCGGTGCCGGCGTGGTCGACCACCTGGAGACGCGGGACGCACCGCCGCTGCCCGCTGCGGCGGGATAGTCGTGAGCGCTGCCTTCGGCCGCGGCGGCTGCTATGCTGCCGGTGTGATGGAGGATTCGGTGATGCTCAGGCGAGTGATTGTTTCCGCGTTGGCCGCGGTGTTTCTGCTGGCGTGCGTCCAGGGCGGAAGCGGCTGTGTTGCCTCACAGAACACAGTTGCACCGAAGACCTTGCCATCCATCGAGCTGGAGAGCGCATTTCCCAAGCTTTCATTCGAGCTGCCGGTGTTCCTGTGCGCAGATGGCGCCGACAGTGAATTGCTCTACGTGGTAGAGCAGAACGGCGAGATCGTCCGGTTCAAGAATGATCCCGCCACGGACGCGAAAGACACCTTCCTGGACATCCGCGAACGCATCCCCGGCGACCGTCACAATGAAGAGGGACTGCTTGCGCTCGCGTTCCACCCCAGATTCAAGGACAACGGATACTTCTTCATCTGCTACTCGCAGCACGCTGGCGGTGGCAAATCACGGCGCGGGGTGATCTCGCGCTTCACCTGGGACAAGAAGAAGGACAGCGTCGACCAGAAGTCGGAAAAGATCATCCTTGAGGTCGATGAGCCTTTCGGAAACCACAACGGGTGCACGCTGCTGTTCGGAACCGACGGCTACCTGTACGCCAGCTTCGGGGACGGCGGCGCTGCCAACGACCCGCACCGCAACGGCCAGGACCGCGGCACGCTGCTGGCCACCATCCTGCGAATCGACATTGACAACGAACAAAAGGGCAAGGCTTACGCGATCCCAAAGGACAATCCATTTGCCGAAACAGCGGGCGCCGCGCCCGAAATCTGGGCGTTCGGTCTGCGCAACGTCTGGCGCATGAGTTTCGACCGCGAGAAGGGCACGCTCTGGGCCGGCGACGTCGGCCAGAACAGCTACGAAGAAATCGACATCATCGAAAAGGGCGGCAACTACGGCTGGAACAAACGCGAGGCAACGCACGCATTCCAGCGCGGTGCAAAGTCCGGCGACATGATCGACCCTGTGGCAGAATACGGCCGCGACATGGGCATCAGCATCACCGGCGGCTACGTCTATCGCGGCACGAAGCAGAAGTCGTTGGTCGGCATTTACCTGTACGGCGACTACGGCACCGGCCGTATCTGGGGCCTCGACTACGATCTCGAGAAGAAGACGGTGAAGGCCAACGAAGTGCTGGGGCAGTTCCCTCGCGCCACGATCAGCAGCTTCGGCGAAGATGCGGATGGTGAGCTGTTCGTGTGCGGGCACCGCGTCGGCGCGATCTACCGGGTGGTCGTGAAAACACCGGCCGAGAAGAACGAAGACAAAGAAGAAGAGGACGGCTTCTAGTGGACCTGCAACTCACGGGCAAAACGGCCTTCATCACCGGCGCATCGGGCGGCATCGGGCGTGCGCTGGCGCGGGCCTTCGCTGAAGAAGGCTGCAATCTGGCCCTGCACGCCAACTCCAACCTGGACTGGCTGCGCAAGTTCATCGACGCCCAGCCGTGGAACGATCGTGCCATCGCGGTGCAAGCCGATGTCGCAAACCCGGACGCAGTACAGCAAGCCATGGATCAGGCAGCTGCCAGGTTCGGGCGCGTGGACATCTGCGTGGCGAATGCGGGGCGCTGGCCGAAGGAAGATCAGCTGCTGAGTGAGCTGTCCATTGAGCGTTTTCGCCAGACTCTCGAAGTCAACCTGCTTGGCGCAGCCTGGACTGCGCGGGCATTCATGCGCCAGTTGAAGCCCCGCGAGGACGGCCATGGCGCCGCCCTGACCTTTATCGGAAGCACGGCCGGACGCCACGGTGAGCCCATGCACTGCGACTACAGCGCCAGCAAAGCGGGCATGTACGGGCTGGTGCGCAGCCTGAAGTCCGAAGTCGTACGGCTCGATCCGTTCGCGCGGGTTAACATGGTCGAGCCCGGCTGGACCGTCACCGAGATGGCGCGCGAGGCCCTGGACCAACCCGGCAAGATCGCCCAGATCGTGAAGACCGTCAGCCTGCGCCAGCTGGCACGTGCCGCTGATATCGCGCGGGCCGTGGTCATGCTCAGCAGCCCGGGCGCGTCGCGGCACATCAGTGGAGAGGTCCTGACCGTCGCCGGCGGCATGGAAGGCCGCACGATCTGGAACGAAAGCGACATCGACGAAGCAGCAATCCGAAAACGCGCACGCGAATAGCGACGAGCATGAGCGAAGCTGAAAAAGAAGACGTCTATGTGCTCGCCGACGATTCCCGCGAAGCCGTCTTCGTCGCTGAGGGCATTACCAAAGTCTACAAGATGGGCGAGGTCGAGGTGCACGCGCTGCGCGGCGTGGACCTGCAGCTATACGAAGGCGAGTTCGTCGTACTGCTCGGCCCCAGCGGCAGCGGCAAGTCAACGTTGTTGAACATCCTGGGTGGGCTGGACGTGGCCACGGCCGGCACGGTTCGTTACCGCGACCACGACCTCACCCACGCCGACGAATCCGCATTGACGGAATACCGGCGTCACCACGTCGGCTTCATCTTCCAGTTCTATAACCTGATTCCCAGCCTCACCGCACGCGAGAACGTGGCACTGGTTACGGAGATCGCCGACGACCCCATGTCGCCGGACGACGCGCTCAAGCTCGTGGACCTTGGTGACAGGCTGGACCATTTTCCCAGCCAGCTTTCGGGCGGCCAGCAGCAGCGAGTCGCCGTCGCGCGCGCGGTCGCCAAGCGCCCTGAAGTACTGCTCTGCGACGAGCCGACCGGCGCGCTCGACATTCACACGGGCGTGAAAGTCCTTGAGGCCCTGGCGCGAGTCAATCGTGAGCTTGGTACGACCACGGCCGTCATCACGCACAACGCCGCGATCGCAGCAATGGCCGATCGAGTCGTGCACATCGCTGATGGGCGAATTGCGAAGATCGACACCAACACCAACAAGAAGGATCCCAGCGAGCTGGAGTGGTAATGCGAGCAATCCACCACAAGCTGCTGCGAGACCTTTGGCATATGAAGGGCCAGGCACTGGCCATCGTGATGGTAATTGCCTCGGGCGTCGCCCTGTTCGTCGGCCAGCTTGCAGTGATGCACTCTCTGCGGGTGACGCGCGATGCCTACTACTCCGAGTACCGATTCGCGGACGTCTTCGCCAACTGCAAGCGCGCGCCGCTTTCGGTGGCTGACAGGCTGCGTGATGTGCCCGGCGTTGACGTAGTACAGACCCGCGTGACCCTGCGTGTGATGCTGGAGGTTCCCGGACTGAATGAGCCTGCCACGGGCCAGTTGATTTCGATCCCCGACAACGGCGAGCCGCAGCTGAACGACCTGTTCATCCGCAAGGGGCGCCTGCCCGGTCCCGGTACCGACAACGAAGTCGCGCTGGTCGAAATGTTCGCCAAGGCGAACAAATACGGCCTCGGCGACTCGATCACCGCAATCATCAACGGGCGTCGCCAGTCACTACGTGTCGTGGGCATCGTGCTGTCGCCCGAGTATGTGTACGCGCTTTCGGCCGGTGCATTCGTGCCGGATGACAAGCGCTTTGCCGTAATGTGGATGAACGAGAAGCAACTCGCGGCCGCGTACAACATGGAAGGCGCGTTCAACGACGTTTCGGCCAGCCTCAAGCCGGGCGCTTCCCACGCCGAAGTGATTGCACGGTTCGATGACATCCTGAAGCCCTATGGCGGCCAGGGCGCGTTTGCGCAGAAAGACCAGGTCTCAAACTGGTATCTGGCAAACGAGTACAAGCAGCTCGAGACCTTTGGCGTTGTGGTGCCGTTGATTTTTCTCGGGATCGCCGCGTTCCTGCTGAACGTGGTGATGAGTCGTGTGGTCGCGACGCAACGTGACCAGGTCGCCGCGCTAAAGGCGTTCGGATACTCGAACTTCCAGGTCGGGCTGCATTTCGGTGAGCTGGTTGCACTGATCGTGCTGATGGGAACGATCGTCGGCACGCTGTTCGGCTGGCTGATGGGCGAGAAGCTCATTGACCTGTACACCGACTTCTACCACTTCCCGGTGCTGCGCTTCAGCCTGCCGGGCTGGGTCCCGCTGGCGGGCATGGCGGTGACAGGCTCCGCGGCGGCGCTGGGTACGCTGAACGCGGTTCGTCGCGCCGCAGCCCTGCCCCCTGCGGAAGCCATGCGCCCGGAAGCGCCGCCGAACTACCGCATGACGCTCATGGAGCGCATCGGCCTGCAACGCTGGCTCAGCCAGCCCACACGCATGATCTTGCGCCAGCTGGAACGCAAACCGATGAAGGCGGGTGCCTCAATCCTGGGGCTCAGTCTCGCCGTCGCAATTCTCATCGTGGGCATGGCATTTGTGGACATCATTTTCACTTTGATTGACATCCAGGCCAACGTCGTCCACCGCGAGGACGTCTCGGTCGGTTTCACTGAGCCACGCTCGCGCGACGCACTTCACGAGATTGAGTCCTTGCCGGGGGTGGAGTACGCCGAGCCATACCGGGCCGTTTCCGCCCGGGTAAGGTTCGGGCATCGCAATCGACGTCTCGGAATCCAGGGAATCCCGTTCGACACGCGGCTGAACCGAGTGCTCAACACCGATCTTGAGCCGTTCGACCTGCCCCGGGAGGGAATCCTGCTCTCGCGCGTACTGGGCGATTCGCTGCACGTCAGCCCGGGTGATGAGATCATCGTCGAGGTCATGGAAGGAACGCGGCCGACGCGCACCGTGAAAGTTGCCGCACTGGTCGATGACTTCATGGGCATCTCCGCATACATGGAGATCGGCAGCCTCAACCGGCTGATGCGGGAAGGCGACGTGATTTCGGGTGCCTATCTACTGACGCGAGGAGAAGCCAGCGAGGCGTTGTTCGAGAGCCTGCGCGCTCGTCCAGCCGTGGCCTCGGTCTCATCGAAGGCGACTTCCATTGAGAATCTGCGCAAGATGGTCGAGGAACAGCTGCTGTACTCCATTGCCTTCAACGTTCTGTTCGCTGGGATCATCGCCTTCGGCATCGTTTACAACAATGCGCGAGTTTCTTTGTCCGAGCGCGCCCGTGAACTGGCCAGCCTGCGCGTTTTGGGGCTGACCCGCGGCGAGATCAGCTTCATTCTGCTGGGCGAGCAGGCACTACTCACGCTCGTCGCGCTGCCGATCGGCTTCTTTCTGGGGTACTGGCTGACGTTCGCCGTGATGGCCAGCGTGAATTCCGAAGTTGTGCGCATGCCGATGGTGTTGAACACGTCAACCTATGCACTGGGTGCTATCTGCGTTATCTTCGCGGCGGCGGTTTCCGGCTTGATCGTGCGGCGTCGACTGGACCGACTTGACCTGGTGGAAGTGCTGAAAACACGCGAATGATCCTGAAGTGGGTAAAACGAGGTGCCCTCATAGTGGCCGGGCTGCTGATTCTGGTGGCCATAGGCTATGCCCTGACGCCCAAGCCAGTTGCATCCGAATTTGCACGGGCGACACGCGGCAACATCCGCGTCACGGTCGACCAGGAAGCACGTACGCGGGTCAAGGACCGCTTCACGATCACGGCCCCGGTCAGTGCCATGATGTCGCGCATTTCGCTGAAAGCCGGCGACATCGTCGAAGTCGGGATGCTGATTACCGTGCTGAGCCCCAGCCAGCCGATGCTGCTGGATGCCCGCTCGAAGGCAGAGGCAGAAGCCAACATCCGCGCCGCCGAAGCAACGCAGAGCCAGGCGCAAAGCAACGTTGAAGCCGCCCAGGCGCAGCTCGACCTGGCCACGAAAGAACACGCCCGCATGCAGTCGCTGCTGAAGGGCAGCCATGTTTCCCAGGAAGACGTCGATGCCGCGGCAACGAAGGAAAGCGCCGCAAGAGCGGCGCTGGACTCTGCCACCTTCGGCAGGCAGGCCGCCGACTTTCGTGTAACGATGGCCCGCGCTGCGCTGGTGGAGAACAACGAAGGCACCGATCTCCCCGGCATCGAGATTCGCTCGCCCGTGGCCGGGCGGGTGCTCAAGGTGTACCGCGAGAGTGCCGGCGCTGTGATGCCCGGTGAGATGCTGCTTGAGCTCGGTGATCCCGCCTCGCTGGAAGTGGTGGCCGACGTTCTGAGCAGCGACGCCGTGCGGGCAAGACCGGGCATGCCGGTCAGCATTGAGCGCTGGGGCGGCAACGCACCGCTAGACGGATCCGTGCGAATGGTTGAGCCGGCGGGCTTCACCAAGATCAGTTCGCTCGGCGTCGAAGAGCAACGGGTCAACGTCATCATCGACTTCGGCAGCGGCCGTGAGAACTGGCAGCAGCTCGGCGACGCATTCCGCGTCGAGGCACGCCTGATCCTCCTGGAAGTAAAGGACGTCGTGAAGGTCCCAACAGGCGCACTGTTCGTTGTTCCTGAAGGCGACGCGCTGTTCGTGGTGTCTGACGGCAAAGCAACCCAGCGCGTGGTGAAGATCGGCGCCCGCAATGGGCTTGAGGCCGAAGTAAAGTCCGGCCTGAACGAAGGCGATACCGTGATCGTTCACCCAAGCGACGACATCGAAGAAGGCACAAGAGTAAAAGAACGTTGATGCAACCCGCCTTTCGCAAGCATCTGCTGGGCTGGTTCGCAAGCAACGCTCGCACTCTGCCATGGCGGACAAAGCCTGGGCCGTACCGTGTGTGGGTCAGCGAGATCATGTTGCAGCAGACCCGCGTCGAGGCAGTACGCGGGCACTACACGCGCTTCCTTCAACGCTTCCCGACCGTCCGAAAACTGGCAGCCGCAGATCTGGAAGAAGTGCTGGAGGCGTGGTCGGGCCTCGGTTACTACCGTCGCGCTCGTATGCTCCACACGGCGGCGCAGCGCATCGTGGCCGAGCATGCCGGTCGATTTCCCGCGACGCGCGGCGCAGTCATTGCTCTGCCCGGCGTCGGCCCGTACACGGCCGGCGCAATCCTGAGCATCGCATTCAACCAGCCAGAGCCGATTGTGGACGGCAACGTGGAGCGGGTGTTCGCGCGGTTGGCAGCACTGGACCAGAACGTCAAAGCCGGCCCCGGGCGGCAAGCTGTCTGGGCGCTCGCAACCGAGCACGTCCGGCGCGGCCACTCGGAAGGGCACGCCCCTTCTGCGCTGAACCAGGCAGTGATGGAACTCGGGGCAGTCGTATGTCTGCCGAACAATCCGCTCTGCGCCGATTGCCCCGTCAGGCGACATTGCAAGGCGCACAAGGCCGGTGAGGTCGATCGGTTTCCAGTGCTGCCCGGGCGTGCAGCCAAGCACGACCGGAAATATCGCTTCGTCGCACTGCGGGATGCCGATGCTCGAGTCCTCATGGTGCGACGAGCGGAAGGTGATGACAGCAGTCTGCTTCCAGCCGGAATGTGGGAGTTGCCGCATACCGATGCCACCGACCCGGACGGGCGACTGGCCGGGATCGGCGTGCCTGTCCGGATCGCCGAAGATCTTCTGACACGTAGGCACACCATCATGAACTACCGCCTGACACTGGAGCTACTGACCGGCGCACCGGCAGCAAGGGTCCGGACTTCAGCCAACCGTCGCTGGTTCACGCTGGAAGAAGCCGAAGCCGCCGCCATCTCGTCGGCGACGCGCAAGCTGCTGCGGGCGCTTGCGGCCCCAGTGCGCGACGCGTAACTGGCTATCTGCGCAAGACTTACGCGGGGCCGAATGGGTCCGGATTTCCGGAACCTGGGCCGGCGCCGCCGCGTCATACCCCTGCATCCAACCAAGGGGAAGAAATGAGTTCCGTTCGCAATCTAATGCTCGTGGGCTCGCTTGTCGGCGCAATCGGGCTCAGTGGAGCCCTGCTTTCAAATCAGCACACGGCCGAGGCGTGCATCCACCCGCCCAAGGAGTTCAAGTATCCGATCAAGGCCGGCGCCCAGCGCGGACTGGTGTTCTTTGCCGACGGCCGCGAAGAGCTCGTCATCCGCCCCAGCTACAAGGTGGAAGGCGAGGGACTCAAAGTGAAGAACGACGCCGTAGAGGGCTTCACTACGGTCGCATGGCTTGTCCCCGTACCCAGCCTGCCGGACAGCTACAAGGAAGCGGACGAGAAGCTGTTTACCAGCATCGCAGATTTTACAAAGCCGTTCGAGGCGATCGGCAAGAACGGACCGGACCAGGAAGACGGCAAGGACTCGCGCAAGAAAGAGAAGCACGGCGCCGAGTTCCTTGAGCAGGTGAAGGTGGGCGACTACACCATCCAGCCGGTCAAGGCCCACGGCGAGCTGGGTGGTCAAGAGTTGCAAGGCTGGCTCAAGAGCAACGGCTTCGGTGCGGTCGAGGAATCCGTGCTCAAGCACTATCTCGAGAACGACTACTACTGGCTGGCCGTGAAGCTGGAGCGCGCCGAGGGCCTGCCGGCCAACGGCGAAGTCAAGCCGCTGCAGATCGGCTTCAAGACGGACAAGCCCGTCTACCCGCTGAAAATCAACGCGGGCGCCGGCGAGTTTGAGCTGGAAGTCTGGGTCATCAGCAACAAGGAAGTCGACGACGAGAAGACGAAGGCATTCGGCCTCCAGACCGTCGCACAGGGCGACCCCATGATGGACCAGGAACACCACAAGTCGACGCTCTCCGACCTGCCGGAAGAAGCCCGCAAAATCATCGACGGCGAAGACGGCCTGAAGTCCCTGCGGACTGGCGACCTGTACATCACACGCTTCTTCGGGGCCGGAATGAACACCACCACCGACCTCACGAAGCTCAACGACGATCTCCACTTCACTTTTGTTGAGCCCGAACCCAGGAAAAAGGACTAGCAACATGAGTCTTCGACGCATTCCAGTACTTGCCGCCGCAGGCGCACTTGCCATCAGCTCTGCCTGGCTGCTGCTCCCGCAGCCCACCGCGCAGGCATGCATGCACCCGCCCAAAGAGTTCAAATTCCCGATCAAGGCCGGCGCGCAGAAGGGCCTCGTGTTCTTCGCCGACGGCCGTGAAGAGCTGGTCATCAGGCCGAGTTACACGGTGGAGGGCGAAGGCATCGTGGTAAAGAACGATGCCGTGGAGGGCTTCAACTCGCTGGCCTGGATCGTGCCGGTTCCCAACCTGCCGGATACCTACAAAGAGGCCGACGCAAAGCTGTTCACGGAACTGGCCGACTTTACCGAGCCCATGGAGCGCCCCTCAAAGGGAGACAAGCGCAACGCCCTGGGCGACGACTGGGGCCCGGCCGAAAAGCAGGGTGCCGAATTCCTGGAGCAAGTGAAGGTCGGCGACTACACGATCCAGCCGGTCAAGGCCAAGGGAGAGTTGGGCGCTGCGGAGCTGAACAACTGGCTTGGCGACAACGGCTTCGGCAAGGTCGACGAGAAAGTGATGAAGCACTACATCGACAAGGAGTACTACTGGCTCGCGGTCAAGCTGAACAACGACAAGGGGCTTCCGGCCAATGGTGAGGTCAAGCCGTTGCGAATCGGCTTTGCCACGGACAAGCCCGTCTACCCGATCAAGATCAACCAGGGCCGCGGCAGCTTTGACCTTGAGCTATGGGTAATCACCCAGCAGCAGATCGACACCGAGCTTACCAAGGCCCAGGGTCTGAAGACCGTGACGCAGCAGGACAATGAAATGCTGCAGGCCAACCTGAAGACCTCATTCAGCAAGCTGCCGAAGGTGGTCAAGGAAGTGGCCAACGATGACGAAGCGCTGAAGAATCTGAAGACAGGCGATCTATACTGCTACCGCTTCTTTGGTGTCGGGATGGACGGCGATTGCGACGTGTCCAAGCTCGACAGCGACTTCACTTTCACCTTCGTGGAAGAGAAGCCGGCAACGAAGTAGCAGTGTTGGACGCGCACTCAAGCCGGGGCGCCCAGCGCCCCGGTTTTGCATGGAGCACGCGATGAAGAAACTCGCAGCCTGCCTTGTGGCCATGCTGGCCACTCTTGTGGTCGCGCCGATATGCGGTGACGCCTGCCTGCATGCGCCGGCGGCATTCAAAGGCTCGGTCGACAGCGCGGCGCAGCGCGGTCTGGTGTTCTTCGACAATGGGCGTGAAGAACTCGTGCTTCAGCCCGGCTACAGCATCAACACGACGACGCTTGAAAAGGACGAGTTTGGCGACGATGGCAGGCTGAAGAATTTCAAGTCGTTCGCCTGGGTGGTGCCGCTTCCGTCACTGCCGGACTCATACGCGGAGGTCGAGCCCGGGATCTTCAAGGATCTCGACAAGTTCACCGCGATTGTGCCGCGCGTGCCAAAGATCGAGAAAGACAAGGATGCCGAAGACGACGGGCCGGTAATCGGCGGCGCGGAAGGCCCGGACGTGGTGTTCTTTGAACCGCTCGAGGTTGGGGACTACAGCATCCAGCCCATCAAGGCCACCGGTGAAGCAGGCGGCAAGGAACTGGCAGGCTGGCTCAAGAACAGCGGCTTCGGCGAACTCGACGAGCGCGTGCTGCGGTTCTACCTGGCGGAGAATTTCTACTGGCTGGCAATCAAGCTCAGCAGCAAGGAAGGCTTGCCGGCCGACGGTGCCGCCAAGCCGCTGCACATCAGCTTCAAGACGCCCAGGCCGGTCTACCCCTACAAGATCTTTGACAAGCGCGGTGAGTTTGACCTTGAGTTGTGGCTTGTCACGCGTGACGCTGTCGACCTGACCAAGTGCACCAGGTTCGGGCTCAAGACGGCCGAGCAGATCAGCGACAGCGACAAGCAGTCAAACCGCGAGACCAGCTACGTGAAGTTGCCGGAGTCCGCCCGTGCGATCGCCGACGGAATCCCCGACTTGAAGCAGCTGCGCATCGGCAAGGTATTCGTCTACCGGTTCTTCGGGCACAACATAGACGCCGAGGACGGTCTCGACCTCGCCCTGCTGCAGGAAGAGCTCAACTTCGAGTTCGAAAAGGACATCGCGCCCAAACCCAAAGAAGAGGTCAAGCCTTCACCTGCCGAAGAAGAAAAGAAGGACGGAGAGGAAGGCAAAGAGGGCGACGGTGAGAAACCCGAGGACGACAAAGACTCCGAAATGAAGTAGTCGAACCGCAAGCACGCCAAAACGGGCTGCAACCGCGGCCCGTTTGCCTTCTGGCGACCTCAAACGCCTCGCTGCGGGCCGGGGGTAGAAGCGGCGAAGCTTGGAATTACACTCTCGCCCGATGGATCGGTAGCTCAATGGTAGAGTAGCGGCCTTTTAAGCCGTGGGTTCCGGGTTCGAGTCCCGGCCGATCCACCACGACAAACGCCCGCGATGCGGGCGTTTGTCGTGGTGGCTGTGTTCTTGGGCCGACGCTACCTGGCGGCCTTGATCGCAGCCTGCGCGGCCGCGAGCCTGGCAATGGGCACGCGGTACGGGCTGCAACTGACGTAATCCAGGCCGGCGTTGTGGCAGAACTCGATGCTTTCCGGGTCGCCGCCGTGTTCACCGCAAATGCCTACTTTCAGGTCTTTGCGGGTCTTGCGGCCCAGCTGGATACCCATCTCGACCAACTTGCCGACGCCTTCCGCATCGATCGTGGCAAACGGGTCCGTTGGAAAGATGCCCCGGATCACATACTCAATCAGGAAGCCCTTCTCGGCGTCATCGCGTGAGACTCCCAGGGTCATCTGGGTCAGGTCGTTGGTCCCGAAGCTGAAGAAGTCGGCTTCCTCTGCCACCTTGTCGGCCGTCAGCGCCGCGCGCGGCACCTCAATCATGGTGCCGATTTTGACTTTCACCTTGGCCTGCTTCTCCAGGTTGAAGCGCTCAACCTGCGCCTCGATTCGCCGGCGCAAGGGGCGCAACTCGTCCACGGTGCCAACCAGCGGGATCATGATCTCTGCTTCGACTTTCGCACCCCCGCGCTCGGCATCACGCACGGCTTCAATGATTGCCTGCACCTGCATGTCGTAGATCAGCGGCTGCGTCAGCCCAAGGCGGCAACCGCGCAGGCCCAGCATCGGGTTCACTTCGTGCAGCGCCTCAACCGACTCCTGCACGACGCGCACCGGCACTTCCAACTCGTCGGCGATCACCTGTTGTATGGCCGAGTCCTGCGGCAGAAACTCATGCAGCGGTGGGTCCAGTAGCCGGATTGTCACCGGCATGCCGTCCATCGCCCGGAACAGGCCCACAAAATCCTCGCGCTGCATGGGCAGCAACTTGGCCAGCGCAGCCTGTTTCTGCTCGAGGCTGCGGGCCAGGATCATCTCACGCATGCGGTTGATGCGCGTGGCATCGAAGAACATGTGCTCCGTGCGGCACAGCCCAATGCCTTCGGCGCCGAATTCGCGCGCCTTGTTCGCGTCCACCGGCGTATCGGCGTTGGCGCGCACACCCAGCCGACGGAATTCATCAGACCAGGCCATGATCGTCTCGAAATCACCGGACAACTCGGGCGGCACAGTTGGCACGTCGCCCAGCATGACCTCGCCGGTGCTGCCGTTCAGACTGATGTACTGCCCTTCGCGCACGACAATGTTGCCGGCGCGAAACACCCTCTCGTGCTCGTCGATAGCCAGCTCACCACAGCCGGCCACGCAGGTCTTGCCCATCTGCCGCGCGACCACCGCGGCGTGACTGGTACGACCCCCACGCGCCGTCAGGATCCCCTGCGAAGCCGCCATGCCCTTGATGTCTTCAGGGCTCGTCTCTTCGCGCACGAGGATGACCGTCTCGCCCTTGTGCGCCATTAGCTCAGCGGCCTCCGGCGTGAACACGACCTTGCCCTTTGCCGCACCCGGGCTCGCGGGGATTCCCGTGGCGATCACCTGGACGTTTGCTTTCGGGTCGAAAGTTGGGTGCAGCAACTGGTTCAGGCTGCCTGCGTCAATCTTGACGATGGCTTCTTCGCGAGTGAGCAACTCTTCCTCAACCATGCTGATTGCGATGCGCAGCGCCGCCCTGGCGGACCGCTTGCCATTTCGCGTCTGCAGGATGTAGAGCTTGCCGTCCTCAATCGTGAACTCCATGTCCTGCATGTCGCGATAGTGCCGTTCAAGACTGCTGCGTATCTCAAGCAACTCATCGGCCAGCTTCGGCATGCGTTCGTGGAAGGCCTCGAAGTCGTCCGGTGTGCGCAGGCCCGCCACGACGTCTTCGCCCTGTGCGTTGAACAGCACGTCGCAGAAGAACTCGTTGGCACCGGTCGCCGGGTCGCGCGTGAATGCGACTCCGGTTGCACTGTTGTCGTTGAGGTTGCCGAAGACCATCGCCTGCACATTCACGGCCGTTCCCAGCAGCCCGCGAATCCGGTGGATGCGGCGGTACTCAATCGCGCGGTCGTTGTTCCAGCTCTCGAATACGGCGAGGATCGAGCGCTCAAGCTGCAACCACGGGTCCTGCGGGAATTCTTCACCAGTCTCGCGCCGGTATACTTCCTTGAGCAACCCGACGACCTTCTTGAGTTCCTCGGCCGAGACGTCGGAGTCCAGCTTTGCGCGCGTCCGCTTCTTGGCGGCATCCAGCTCGGCATCGAAGAACTTGCGGCTCACGCCCGCCACGACATCGCCGAACATCGTGATGAAACGACGGTAGCTGTCGTAGGCGAATCTCGCGCTGCCGGTCTCCGTTGCCAGAGTTTCGACGGTGGCATCGTTCAGGCCCAGGTTCAGGACCGTGTCCATCATGCCGGGCATGCTGGCAGCCGCGCCGCTGCGTACGCTGAAGAGCAGCCCTTGGCCGAACTTGCGCTTGAGATGCTTCTCGACGACAGCAACGGCCTTGCGAATCTCGGACATCAGCCCGGCAGGCATTTCTTTGCCGGCGTCGTGGTAGGCGCGGCAAGTTTCCGTAGTGATCGTGAAGCCTGGAGGAACCGGCAGGCCAAGGCCCGCCATCTCGGCCAGGTTGGCACCCTTACCGCCAAGAAGCTGCTTCATGCCGGTGTTGCCGTCGGCTTTGCCGGCCCCAAAGGCATATATGCGCTTGTCCGTCATCGCACACCCCGAGCACTGTTGCGGGAAGCATAGCAATCTGTGTACGCGATAAAGCCCCGGCAGCTGTTTGGTGAAAAAGCATAAGGAAAGCGGCAGATCGGGGCGTTATGCTGGCTGGCCGCTCACAAACCAAACCAGGATTCCGAACCAGGAGCTGATGATGAACCAGCCCCCGCAGGGTGGCTATCCGCCGCAGCCGCAACAGCCGTATCCGCAGCCTCCGGCGCAGTACCCGCAGCAACCCAACTACCCACAAGGCCCGCAGTACCCGCAAGGGCCGCAGGCGATGCCGCCGCAGTACGGCGGTGGCGCGCCCTACCCGATCAATCGCGGCCCCAGCAAGGGTGTCGGCGTGTTGAAGGTCCTGGTCGGCGGCTGTCTCGCACTGGGCATGCTCGGTGCGCTGATGAACGCCGGCCACGAGGGCATCGCAGCCTCTGCATTCATGGGCGTCGTATTGGGCGTTGGCTTGCGCTGGGTGGCAACCGGCGGTGCCAATGTGGTCGGAAAGAAGATCCCGCTGCTGCCGTCGCTCGGCGTCATTGGTATCGGCGCGGTCATCGGCGCGGCGGGCGGCGTCCCCATGAGTGAAGCGTATTGGAACAGCCAGGAAGAAAGCACCTGGGAGCAACTCACGGTCTCACAGGCGGCATACATGTCGGGCTGGGAATGGGACTACGAGTACTTCGACAAGATTCCCGACAAGTTTCAGCGAGAAGAAGCACCCGGCATGAAGAAGTACGCCGAGGTGCAGGAAGCCATCCGCGCGGACAACGTGGTTGAGCTGCGTCGCCACATTTCAGAAATCCTGCTTGAGCACAAGGGCGACCCGAACTTCGCCCAGGCGCTCGATGCGGCGGCAAGCACACTGAACGCCAAGTATGAAGCAGTTCTCGAGAAGCTGGCCAAGCCCGGTGGAGTAACGCTCGGCGACGGAGAATTTCCGGTCGACGAAAAGCTGCGCGCGGCATTCAAGGAAGTGCTGACCGACCTGTCGAAGTCCGCCAGTGCTGATGTCTTCGTCGCCTTCACCAACAGCAGCGACCTGACGGCGCCTGAAGGTCATCAGGCAGTCTTTGACGAGCTGCTTGAGGACCCCAGCGTCAAGCGCGGCTTCCCGGACGGCAAGGTCCCGGTCATCGACCCGGGCAAGGCGTTCTCGCCGGCATTTGACACTGCTCGTCGTGGCAGCTTTCTGAAAGTGTCTTCCGACGCGTTCCGGCGCATGTTCGATGCGAACCTGCTGAACCTTACCCCGATCGAAAATGGGGTAACCCGCGAAGGCAAGATCGTGCTGGAGGTCAACTCCAAGATCCTGCGAACGATCACATACTTCAACTATTACAACACGGACGCGGCCGGCACGAAGACGAGTAACGGATTGCTGTTCGGCGTCGGCGTCGAATGGGAACTGAAGCTCTACAACCGCGAAGGCAAGCTGTTGTTCGAGAAGAGCACTTATTCAACGCCGGGCTCGGATATCTACATCTCAAGCAAGCCCACGGACCCGAAATGGGCGGTCTACAGCATCCTGATGGACTCGGCCTACTTCAACTACTCGCGTGAAGTAGTCGGCAACTTCGGGCTGCAGCCACCGGAAATGCAGACGACCTTCGCGTACAACGACTACGGCGTGAAGGGCGAATAAGCCACGCAATCCCGCGCGCCGCCTTGAATCAGGGCGGCGCGCGGCGCATCCTCTGGCCATGCGGCTCCTGAGCTACAACATCCACAAAGGCATCGGCGGTCGCGACCGGCTGTACCGGCTGGAGCGGATCATCGACGTGATTCGGCACGAGAAGCCGGACTTCGTCATGCTGCAGGAAGTCGACCGAAACGTGAAGCGCAGCGGCTTCGACGACCAACCCGCGCTGCTGGCCCGGGCACTCGAGTTTGAAGCCGGAATCTTTCAATTCAATCACCGCGTAGGCGCGGGCGGCTACGGGAACCTGGTGCTTTCGCGCTGGCCGATCACTCAGCGCCACAACATCTCACTGCGTCTGAAAGGCCGCAAGAACCGGAGGGCCCAGGTCGTCCTGGCGGACTCCCCCGCGGGCCCGTTACGCCTTGTGAACTGGCATCTCGGTCTTGGCGAAAAGGAACGCCACTGGCAGGTCCGCCGCCTGCTGACCCATGATCGTTTTCACGACTATTCAGATTTCCCGACGCTGCTGGTCGGCGATACCAACGACTGGCGAAACACGCTGCATACCGGCCCCTTTGCGGAGCACGGTTTGCAGCAAGTCACAGCGCCGGTTTCCCGCTTTCGCACGTTCCCGGCCTACATGCCCGTTGGTGCCCTGGACAAGGCGTTTGCCTGTGGCCGCATCAAGATTGAGCACGCCCGGGTTGTTAAGTCAGCATTAACCCGCAAGGCCAGCGACCATTTGCCGCTGGTAGTTGATTTTCGGCCTGCCTGAGGCACTGGCCTTTCGGCCGCGGCAAACCGATAATCTGCTCCCCTGAGAAGCTGGGTCCGGATGTCCGAAGATCGTCAAAAGTCGATAGTTGCAGCGTTGCTTGCTGTTCACAGCGGGATCTTTTCGCCCGCCGAGGCAGTGGCCGCGCTGAAGGATCCGGGCAAGGCGTCTTCGCTTGTTGGCTTCGGGACTGAGCTACCCTTGATCACGATATCCGGCGAAGACGGCGAATTTGAGCAGTTGCCGATCATCGACGTGCTGGAAGACCCGATCAAACAGCGGCGCGCGCTGGCCGACCTTGGAATCACGGAGACCGTACAGCAAACCCTGTTCAACTTCGGCAACGGCGACGGTGACACCACTTACAGAGTACTGGAAGACACCCTCAAGCAGGTGGCCGGCGCGGGGCAGGAGACCATCCAACAGCGCGAATCCGAAAGCCCGACGCAACCACCCAGGGACCGCACCGGCGTCATGCGCCTGACCACCGGCAAGTTCCTGCCGAATTTCGGCATTACAAACGAACGCTACGAGATCAGGCGAGAGCACGCCCGAGGCGGCATGGGCCGGATCATGCTGGCCCGCGACAAGGCCATCGGACGCGACATCGCGCTGAAGGAGCTGCTGCCCGGCATGGCGACCGGCAGCACGAGCATTCCGGGCAGTGTGCCCCACCAGTACACGAACGACAGCGGCGGAATCGTTGAGCGCTTCCTGCGCGAAGCGAAAATCACCGGCCAGCTCGAGCACCCCAACATCGTCCCGGTCTACGAGATCGGCAAGCACGACGACGGCAGCATCTACTACACGATGCGCTTCGTGCGCGGCCTGACACTGTCCGACCGCCTGCGCGATATCCGCAAAGACGAGACCCTGAACAAACAGGAGAAGCTCGCCGCACGCATTCGCCTGCTCGACAGTTTCGTCGACGTTTGCCAGGCGATCGCTTACGCACACTCCAAGGGCGTGATCCACCGTGACCTGAAGCCCGAGAACATCATGCTCGGCGAATACGGGGAAACCCAGGTTCTGGACTGGGGGCTCGCGCGCCTGAAGGGCCAGGAAGACAAGGCGCTCAAGGATCTCCAGAAAGGCTCCCTGGCGCTTTCGAAATCGCTGATTCAGAGCGACAGCCAGGCGCTGACGCTCGACGGCAGCATCGTCGGAACTCCCGCGTACATGCCGCCGGAGCAAGCCCGAGGCGAGCTGGAGCAGGTAGACGAGAAGTCTGACGTGTACGCACTGGGCGCCGTTCTGTACCAGATCCTGACCGGCCATCCGCCTTACGAAGGCCCCATGGCTGCGCTGATTGTCCAGCAGGTGCTTTCGGGGCCACCGCTTCGCGTCACGGTGCGAGAAAAGAGCGTACCACCCGAGCTGGAAGCATTGGTCGAAAAGGCCATGGCCCGCGAGAAGAAAGACCGAATCAGCAGCGCGCTGGAGCTCGCCAGCGAAGTAAAGGCGTTCCGCGACGGGCGTACGCTTGGCAGCTACCAATACAGCTTTGGTGAAATGGTCAGTCGCTACGTTCGCCAGCACCGGACCGCGGTCGGGCTTGGCGTGCTGGGATTTCTCGTACTTGTGGCCGCGACCATTTTCTTCGTCCAGCGTCTGACGGAACAGCGCGACCTGGCCCTGACATCGCAGACCGAAGCAGAACAGAAAACCAAGGTCGCGCAGACCGCGCTGCAAGTGGCGCAGGAAGAACGACTGGCGCGTGAAAAGGCCGAAGCGGACGCTCGCAAGGCAGCCCAGAAGCAACTGGATGACCGCGTCGACGAAGCCAAGCACATGATGTCGACCATCGACGGAATGCGCATTCAGCCCGCGCTGGCTGATCTGAGTGCTCGCGTATCCGAGTACGAAGTCCGCCTCGCGGGTCCGCCGCCCACGACATTCCTGGAGCTTCCGGTGGATGAGCAGGTGGGCAACGGCGTTCTGCTGTCCAGCTTGCTCGGCTATGTTTCAGCGAAGCAGAGCCTGATTGACCTTCTGACCGGCCCGGCCGGAACCGAGCTGCCGGAGGCCGTCGCCCAGATCGACCTGGAAACAGAACGTAAAGACCTCGCGCAGATTCGGCTGGATACTGCCCGGCTTGCAACCATCAACGGTGACTTCCCACTGGCATTGCTGCTTCTGTCGGGCGCCGACTCGGATAGCCCCCAGTTGCAGTCAGCGCGCGAGCTGGTCGAGACCGCACGAACGCAGATGCTTGAGCTGCACCGCAAGCGGATCAGCGAAGCCCTGGCCGACGTCGAGGCCGGTCTGAATCGCGACTGGCGCGACGCGGACGCCCCCACTATGGACGCGTACGTCAAACGCCTTTCAAGCTATCGCGAGCGTCAGACCGTTGACTTGCTCAAGGGCGAGCTTGACCGACTGATGACTCGCGATGTCTCAAGCTGGAATCGGCCCCGGGTCGACCTGGCGGTGTTGATCTGCCGTGTGCTGGGAAACGTTGACCAGCCCAGCGAAACGGTGCCTGTACTCGCCGAGTTTCTCGGCAAGGTTTCGCTGCCCGAATTGGTACTGGAAGCCAGCCTTGCGCTGTGTGCCGCGCGCAGCACAGACGCGTTCGACGTGCTGGTCATAGCAATGCGCAAACGCGGAATGGACTACTGGCGCGAGATACAGGGGCATTTTGCCGCCATCCCGATGCCGGCACGAGTGAGAGAGCCGGCAACGGCAACAGACTGGATCGATCGCAGCGTGGCGATGTACGCCCGGCATGACTTCCCCGCCGCGGAGATGGCGGCGAGTCGAGCGCTCGTATTGGATGAACGCTCCGCCGAGGCCCTGCTGCATCGGGCGCTGGCCAACCGGGCAACCGATCGGCCGGGATCCGCGGAAGCGGACCTGGACCAGGCAATCGAGATTGAGCCGGAGTTCTACGAAGCGCTGCTCGAGCGCGGCCGCCTGTTGAACGACCGCCCCGTCTACCTGCCCGTGCTGGAGGACTTCACCACCGCCATCAATCTGCGGCCGCGTGACTGGCGTGGATACCGTGCTCGCGGCAGCGCCTACGGACTGCGTTACAAGATTAATGAAGCAATCAAGGACTATGAGAAGGCCCTTTCGCTCGAGCCGGATCGCCTGGAGCTCTACCTTGAGTACGCGGAACGGCTCAAGATCAATGGACGCTACCCGGCAGCGGATGCGCAGCTATCCAAGGCCGTTGAGCGCTGGCCGGAAGACTGGCGCACCTGGTCGGCACGCGCCTGGATCCGGCGAGAGGCCAACATGCCCGGCGGGATGGAAGACGCGAGGAAGGGCGTTGAGCTGAACCCGGATGATGCCAGCTCATGGGACGTGATCTGTCAGATAGTCTGGGGCCACGGGCGGTTCATTGAGGGCATTGAAGCCGGCACCAAGGCGGTCACTGCCAACCCCAATGAATGGCTGGCCTGGTACTACCGCGGGCTGCATTACCACAAGTGGTCCGAGAAAGAAGACTCTGCGTGGCGGGCCACACGAGGAGACGACGGCGCACGCCAATCCGGCGGAATCGGTGGACAGTCCACGTCCATGGCCGACTTCCTGCAGGCGCGGACTGAACGTCTTGAAAACGCCGTGCATGACTTCCGCCAGGCGCTCACGATCGAGCCGGAGGATTTCCGAACCAGCTACCTGCTCGCCAACACGCTGATCCAGCTACAGCGCTACGACGAGGCCGCTGAGGCCTGCGCCTTCGCACTCCAGCTCTCCCCCTTCTGCTACATGCGATGGGGCGGCTTTGCGATCACGGAAGTTCGCTTCTGGGCCGATGCGCTGCAGTATCGCGCATTGATGAACACGGAGCCCAAGGACGATCACCAGCGAATCGGCAAAGCGATGCTGCTGGCGCTGTCGGCCGCAGTGCCCGTCCACATGTCCGAGGAAAAGCGGCTTGGCGGCCAGTTGAAGCTGGCGTGTGAGTTGCTCCGGGCCGTCGATGTCAGCGCACTGTCTGAGGCCGACGTTGTGTTCTACGCATACGGCACCGACCGCGTGGTCGACTCACTCATGGCGGGCGGCGGGCGCGAATTCTACTTCGAAGCCGTGGAAATCTGTGAGCGGCGCGAGAAGCTCGGCCAGTTCATTGATGCGGGATTTGAGCAGCGCTACGCCATGGCACTCGCCGGCGTCGCTGGCATGTACGACACCGGCAAGCTGCAGCAGCTGTTCGACGACCCAGAGCGGGTGGCCGAGTTCGAGAGCATGAATCTCACCCTGCTGCACGAACGGGAAAGCGACTACTACAAGCGTGCGGGACAGGCGTTGCTGGACGGTGCGAAGCTCGGCCTGCGACTGTCCGACTTTGACAACACGAACCGTCCGCCCTGGGCCGGCCTGAAGGCACAATCGGACTGGGGCGATATCGAGTCCGCACTCTCTGCGCCACCGCTGTCTGAGCAGCCAGGTGTGTCCATCTATGACGAGCTGATTCTGCTGATCAGCGTCGTGGAAAACAGCCCGGCCTGGCAGGCGGGCCTGCGCAAGTACGACAACATCCTCAGCATCAACGGCATGCCGATCAACAGCACGGATGACTTCATGGGTGCCTGGGGTCCGATTCCCGAAGGCCAGGAAGTCAGCATTCACGTACGGCGCTACAAGATGAAGAACGGCGCCCCGATCCCGGTTATGGACGGCAGCGGCAAGCCCGCGCTGGACAAGAATGGCTTCGTGACCTGGCAAGCCGAAGAATTCGACATCAAGGTAAACCGCGGCTACCTGGGCATCGGCCTCGGCCAGGGCTTCATCCCGCCGCGCTTCCAGCGGTGATTACCAGTCAAGTGGCTTGCCTACCAGCGCGTCGATCACGACCACGCGCGTGCTTGGCCGAGTGCTGGATTTGAGGTGCAGATTCCAGACGGGCAGAAACACCGGCTGGATCCTCTTCGGCGTTGCACGGAAGCGGCGCTTGAAACTTTCCTTGATGACTTCATCCGACTTGCGCTTCTTGATTTCCGGCTCGTGAAGCCGCACTTCGCCCGGTCGCATTTCCTCAAACGTGACCGCGCCATCAAAGTCGACAATGCGGCTTGCGTATTCTTCGGGGCGTTCCTCGAGCCGGATTCCGCCCTCAGGGTCAAAGATAACGATCTTCAGGTTCTCCGGGTGCAGGTACACGCTGTCCAGCATTTCGTCGTGCCGACGGCCGCCGAAGATGCGTTTCAGGAACATGCGCGTGACTTTCTCGGTGAACCCGAGCTGGATCACGAGCCGGTGGTCAAGCTCCGCATGATCCAGCTCTTCGTCGTCGCCGATCAGCCCAAACAAGCTGCTGGTGCGGCGGACTTCGCGTGCCGCACGCTCCGCGTCGTTGCTTGTGACGCGCGAGACAATGACGCTGACTCTTCGATCGAGGCCCAGGTCAGGGCGTAGGCCGGTGCTGAGGGAATAGTAGCGGTTCTCGCGGCCCTGCTTGAATCGCTTGGCGCGCTTGGCTGCATACAGCCGGGCCAGACGGCCACGGGCCGCCGATTCGCCGAGGCCCGCCCTGGCAGCGAATTCCTTGGTCGACATGGATGCCGCCTTGGCCAGCACCCGGTCGCACTCCTCGATCTCAGGGTCTGTCTGGAGCGTCGCTGTGGATGAAGGCCCGCTGCGCGGTGTATCCGGCGGCAGCTCTTCCTCGAGCTCTTCGTCTTCCTCTTCGGGAAGGGGCTCATCGTCGTCATCCGCGGGCTCAGGAACTTCGGTTTCCTCAAGTTCCCTGACGACCAGGTCATGCTCAAGCTCTTCGAAGCGTTCGCGGATGGTGATCGGGACTGCATCGGGGTCGGGCTCAAGCGGCTCGTAGGGCAGGTCCATCAGGTGCTCGATGCGCTCGTCGTCGAGTGTCTCGTGTTTGGTGTACAGCCAGCGGCATTGCAGGCGGTGCGTATGCTCGAAGTTGTCCGGACTGATCAGAACGAACTGGCCCGGCTTCTGTGCCGGCAACTCCTCCATGATGGCGTCCACGTTGACCGGGTCGAGCGCCTTGACCGTTGGCTCTACCTTCTTCATGTCCTGCCGCGTCGTGAGCCGCCCGATCGCCCAGGTGCCGAATTGCGCCATCGCCTTGTAGTCGACGTCGGCCGGATTCTGCGTCGCCATCAGGCAGCATACGCCGTACTTGCGGGCCTGCTTGAACAGCAGGCTCAGGGCCGGCTTGCAGGCGGGTTTGCGGACCGGCGGTATGAACGGCGCGACCTCGTCGATGTAGAACATCGCCTGCGGCTCTTTGCTCGGGTTGCGCAGCATCCAGGTGTAGAGACGCTCAACCAGCGCGGCGACGAAGAACTCTTTGTCTTCCTGGCTGTTCAGCGTGTTCAGGTAGATCACGCTGAGCCGCGTCTTGCCATCTTCTGCAGCAGAGCGATCACCGAGCCCCAGCAGCAGCTCGATATCCAGGGCAAGGCCCTCATGAAAGAGCAGTCTCCGCGCGCCGACGTCCAGACGCGCCAGCTTCTGGCAGGCATGTTCAATCTTCTTGACGTCGAGGTACCGGCCGAATTCTTCCTTCGTTGCATCGTCAAGGTTCAGCAGCCAGCCCGTGAATTGGTCGAGGTTGCGTGGAAATGCGTTGGTCTTCTGCAGACGCGTCAGCGCGCGATCAAATACGGCCACGAGCCCTGCCCCGTCGTCACTGTCCAGGTCGTAGCCAAGCAGGCTCACGACCATCGTGGCGATACTGGTAATGGCATACACCCGGTCGCGCGGCTTCAGCGCGTCGACGTCGATGGCCATCGGGTCAGCGCTCAGCGCGATGCCTTTGCGGCTTGCGGGCGTGAAGATTACCGGGTCGACCGTGGCTGCAAACTGCGCGGCCATTTCCGGGTCAATGCCCTTCTCACGCAGGAACTCGGGGTTGTCGGCGTTCATGGCAAGGCTGCAGAGGTCGCCTTGCGGATCAATACAGATGGCAGGCAGCCCGTTGCGGACCATTTCCTCGGTAAGAACCTTACACAGCACGGTCTTGCCTGAGCCGCTGCTGCCTAGCGCCATCATGTGACGCAGCAGGGTATCCGGTTTCAGATGAAGCGATGGCGCAGGCTCACCTTCCGCCGGGGGCGTTTCGGGGTGCCGGTCGAAACCGATAAAGAAGTCGGACATGCTCGCTTCCATGGCGAAGGCGCCATTCCGGCGCCTTCAGCAGGTTTCGCAGATTCAGACGATGCCTACTCGCCGCTTTCGTGCCCTTCGCCGCCGTCATGCTCGTGGATCTTCGGGGCGGTGATTTCGTGCGTTTCGCGGTACTCCTTGATGTTGTGCTGGTACAGCGTCGAGTCGAACAGAATGTACCCGACCATCCACGCCACGAATGCAACCGATGAAATGAAGATCCAGAAGTTGAAGCGTTTGTCGTAGCGCAGGTGCATGAACCACAGGGCGACGATACTGGCCTTCACGCATGCAATGCCAAGCGCGCCCACCACGTTCAAACGCCCTAGATCGAGCTGGGCGACCGCCACCGTCAGCACGGTCAGAAAGATAAGCGCAGACAGAACCTTCACCAGCGACTTCCAGCTGCTGACGTGGCCGATCGTGCCGGGCAGCCCCTCGTGCTCTTCGTGAACGACGTGGCCCTGCACCACTGACGGCTCTTCGGTTGCGTACGGTAAGCTCATGCGCTATGCCCCTACCCGATCAAGTACAACAGCGGGAACAGGAAGATCCAGATGATGTCCACGATGTGCCAGTACAGTGCGATATTGTCGACTGCGCCGTAGTACTTCCGGTTGAATGACCCGCGCAACGCCCTGATGAACAGCCAGACGTAAAGCGCCATGCCCACCAGCACGTGAATGCCGTGCAGGCCGGTCATGCAGAAATAGATCGCAAAGAAGCTGCCCGTACCCATCTGCTGAAGCTGCTCAGGCGTCAGGTCAGGGTACTTCTCGCGCAGGTGTTCCGGGAACTCATTGAGCGGCACGCCGAAGTTGGAGCCCCAGACTGCGCCGATATGAATCTTGTGAGTGTATTCAATGTACTTGATGCACATGAATGCGCCGGCGCACAGAAAGGTCAGCGCCAGTGTGATCAACAAGCCTTTGCGTTGCTCCAGCTGCGCGCAACGGACCGACCACGCGGCCGTGAGTGAGCTGGTCAACAGCACGATCGTGTTGGCCGCACCGAGCTTCCAGTCGAGGAAGTAGTGCGCGTAGTGGAACATTTCCTGGTGGTTGCCGCGGTACACGGCATAGGCCGTGAACAGACCGGTGAAGAACAACAATTCCTGGCCCAGGAACAGCCACATGGCGAGCTTGCCCGTGGTGAACTGCTGGTGCAGGGTGTCGAAGTGCATCGCCAGCTGCTTCGGACGCTGCGGAAGCGCTTCCTGCGATGTCTCTTGTTCTGCGACGCTTGTACTCATGGCTTCCCGTTAGTGGGCCTTGACCAGACTCTTGCCCGTCTCAATGACTTCGCGCTTCAGCACGTAGCCGGCTTCCTCAGAGACGTACTCCCAGTTCTCGAAGTCATACGCGCCCATGGTGATCGGCTTCTCGAGGAAGTTGTGGAAGTCGGGCGGTGACGTCGCCTGCCACTCAAGGCTGGCCGCGCCCCACGGGTTCGGCGGCGCCTTGCGGCCCTTGATCAGCGAGTGCAGCAGATAACCCACCTGCAGCAGTACCGCCGCGCCGAGAATGTAGGCGCCAATCGTGCTGACCTGGTGGAACGTGGTGAACTCATCAAGATAGTTGGCATAGCGGCGCGGCATGCCGCGCGTGCCGGCCACGAACTGCGGCATGAACGTCACGTTGAAGCCGATGAACACCATCACGGCCGCGATCCGACCGAGTGTCTCGTTGTACATGCGGCCGGTCATTTTCGGCCACCAGTAGTGCACGCCGCCCAGGAAGCCGGTCAGCACGCTGCCCACCATGACCATGTGGAAGTGCGCGATCACGAAGTATGTGTCGTGCAGGTGGACATTGTTGGCGATCGAGGCCAGGAACAGACCGGTCAATCCGCCAATGCCGAACAGATACATGAACGCCAGCGCGTAGATCATCGGCGCTTTGAAGTCGATCGCGCCTTTATACAGCGTCGCCACCCAGTTGAAGACCTTGATCGCGCTCGGGATCGCCACGAAGTAGGTCAGCAGGCTGAAGATGATGCCCGCGGCCGGCGACTGGCCCGACACGAACATGTGGTGGCCCCAGACGATGAAGCCGATGGCGGCAATCGCAATCGACGACCAGGCAATCGCCTTGTAGCCGAACACATGCTTGCGGCTGAAAGTGGCGATCAACTCCGACTGCACGCCCATCGCCGGCAGCACCATGATGTACACGGCCGGGTGGCTGTAGAACCAGAAGAAGTGCTGGTACAGCACCGGGTCACCGCCGTAGCGCGGATCGAAAATGCCGATATTGAACAAGTGCTCGATCAGGCTCAGACCAAGCGTCAGGCCGACAACCGGAGTCGCAAGCACCTGGATCAGCGACGTTGCGTACAGCGCCCACAGAAACAGCGGCATGTCGTACATGCCCATGTCCTTGGGGCGTAGCTTGTGCATGGTGGCGATGAAGTTGAGGCCGGTAAGGATGCTCGAGAAACCGAGAATGAAAACGGCCGTATATGCAAATATCAGATTCAGCCAGACAGCCTTGTGCTCGCTGCCGCCGCCTACGCTGTATGGCGGATAGAGCGTCCAGCCCGTATCGAGCCCGCCGAGTACCAGGATCCCGACGAAAAGGATCAGGCCCATCACGTAGAGGTACCAGCTGAACAGGTTGACGCGAGGCAGTGCGAGGTCCTTGGCACCGAGCTGCATGGGCAGGATGAAGTTGCCGAGGCTGGCCGGGATGCCCGGAATGATGAACAGGAACACCATCACGGCGCCGTGCAGCGTGAAGGCCTTGTTGTACCAGGCGTTGGACAGGATCACGTCGTCATGCGGGGCGAGCAGCTCGGTCCGGAGCACGATTGCCCAGAAGCCGCCCAGCAGCAGCGCGAAGCTGACAGCGCACAGGTACATCATGGCGATGCGCTTGTGATCCAGCGTCACCAGCCAGTTTTTGAAGCCCTTGGTCGCGTTCAGGTAATGCACGGTTGGGTGCACTACTTGCGCGGATGCAGGTTTTTCGACAATGCCACCGGCCATTGGTGCGTCCTTGCCTTAGTCTTTCAGTGTCTTCATGTAAGCGACGATGCCTTCAATAGCGACATCTGTCTGATCGCCCCAGGTGAAAGGCGTCATGGCGTTCGGGAACCCTTTCACGATCTTCGCCCCCGGCTGAAGCACCGACTCACGAACGTAGTTCTCATCAATCGTAAGCTTCGTGCCGTCGGCCATTTCCTCTTCCCTGCCCCACATGCCTTTCCAGCTGGGCCCAGTGGAGGGATCGCCATTCACGGTGTGGCATGACTTGCAGTTCTGGTCATAGATGGACTTGCCACGATCAACCGGGTCAAGCCGGCCGATGTCGGCCGCCTCGATGACCGCCGCCGCCCACTCCGCCTTGGTGTCGTGAACGAACACCCTGGCAAGCATCAATGAGTGATCATTGCCGCAATACTCGGTGCAGAATAGATCGTAGTACTCCAGCCCGTCATCCTGTGGCGCCTTGATCGCCCGGAACCAGAGCTTGTTGTAGCGGCCCGGCACGCAATCCTGCTTTACGCGGAACGCCGGGATGAACATTGAGTGGATCACATCGTTCTGCGGCGTGGTCATCACCATCTGGTAGGCTTCGTCGCGGACCAGGTGCAACTCACCCACAACCATGTAGCTCTTGCCGGCTGGTAATCCGTCGCCGCGGTAGGTGAATGTCCAGTTCCACTGTTTGGCCGTTACTTCGACTTCGCGGACGTTGTCCGACGGTGGAGTAACAATCCGCAGGTACCAGTAGGTGCTGACGCCAAACACAACCATCAGCAAGGCCAGCGGAATGATCGACCATGCGAGCTCAAGCCGGGTGTTGTGGGTGGATGTTGCTTCTTCCTTGTGGCCGGGACGCTTGCGGTACTTCACCATGAAATACAACGTCGCACCGCAGATCCCGATGAAGAAGACGATGCAAAGCCACAGGATAAGGTCGTACGTGAAATCCACCCCGGCCGCGACATCCGACGCCTGCGGTGGAAACCAGAACGAGCCCCCCGCCTGCTGCGCAAGCGGAAGTCCCGCGAAGTTGCCCAAAGCCAGATCAGCCATCATCAGATCGCTTCCGCTTGTACTTGTTCTTTCCGCGGCTTCTTGAGCTCGCGGTACCACCAGTAACCAAGGAACGAGAACAGGAACACAAGTATGCCTACACCGCCGGCCCGCATCATGTTGTAGGCGCGCGCCATGTTGTCGGTATACGGCAAGGTAAAACAGTTCAGGCCGAAGCCGTTGTCGTCTTCGCTTGGCTGGCCGAACTCGCCCTCGGACGAGGCCTTCAGCTGGGCCTGCACGTCCTTGGGCTCATAGCCGATGTTGCGCAGGTAGTGCGAAATCTTGCCGTCACCGTTGACGATCATCAGCGCGGCCTTGTGGCGAAACAGCCCACGGTCGCCATCAAAGGTGTATCCGTAGCCAAGCGCATCCGCGAGCTTCTTGACGTCGTCCTCGTTGGTCGTCGTCAGGAAATGCCAGCCAGCGTCCGCTTCAGCCCGCCCAACCAGGCCGAGATAGCGCAGCTTGCTTTGCTTGGCGCGCTTGAAGTCTTCCTTGGGGTCTACGCTGATTCGCAGGGCGATGAACTCTTTGCCCGCTACCCAGTCCATTTCCTTGAAGGCCTTGGCCAGATCGGTCAGCTGGTAGTCACAGAGGTTCGGGCAATCGGCGTAGTTGATGGTGATCAACACCGGGCGCCCCGGCTTGAAATACTGCCGCAGCTGGATGTGCCGGTCATTGTCATCGGTAAAGGTCAGGTCCAGTGGAATGCTCTCACCGATCTTCTCGACGACGTCCACACCCTGCAGCTCGTAGTCGATTTGTGCCGTGGATTGAGCGCCTGCAATGGCTGCAAATGCCAAAGCTGCAAACGTCAAAGCTATATGCTTAAAATGCATGGCTCAAACCAGACAATGGCTGCTAAAGCGGACTAGCCTACTGCCGCCGATGAGGGGTGCTTTAGCATGTTGGAAGGCGTTCTTACAGGGGGTTTTTTCGTGGCGAATAGCAACGTTAGAGACCGTGGTCTCAGCAGTAAAACTGGATCAACCTTGCCCGAAATTCGGGCCAAAATCGTAGACTGCAGCACCTTGGCCATAAACGGACACTGCCGTCCGGATATTTGGACGTATTTGCACTCCGTTGCATTCGTGCGGGGTATATTAACGGCAGGCAGTAAGTAGAAGAACGGCGCAGTGAAAACGACCGAAACACATCCCGACAACTCCCAGCGGTGGGCCCATCGCTTCGCGCTTTCGTGCACGGCGCTGTTGCTGTTCATGATTGTGGTCGGGGCGATGGTTACCACGACTCGAGCCGGAGACACCAACCCGGGCTGGTCATGGCGCTTCTGGGAGTGGTTCGTCAGCTGGTGGAATGCCCAGGGCGGGCGTGCCTGGGAAGACGGCCACCGGATGATCGGAACCGTAATCGGTTTCATGGGAATCGGGCTGGCGATCACCCTTTGGAAGAGCAGCAATGGGAAGCCGCGTCGTTGGCTGGGTGTGGTTGCCCTCGGGTTGATCGGCCTGCAGGGCCTGATCGGCGGGCTTCGCGTGCTTGTCGTAAGCGACGCCGGCGTACGCGACACCGTACTGGCATACACCGGCGGCGGCTATGACGTCGAGTTGCGGCGGGCAATCAAGGCCATGATTCACGGCGTCACCGGGCAGGTGATTTTCTCGTTCCTCGCATGCGTTGCGGTCGTGACTTCCAGTCGCTGGGCTGTGAACT
The DNA here is from genome assembly GCA_020425605.1 of Planctomycetota bacterium. GTDB lineage: Bacteria > Planctomycetota > UBA8742 > UBA2392 > UBA2392 > JACKID01. The sequence goes on from JAGQRH010000003.1 coordinate 165,850, forward strand.
GGCAGGCTCAGAGGTCTCCCAAATCCGCCGGATCTCGACGGCTGAGTCTGCTGCTGGTGACGCTCGGCGTCGGTCAGCTGGCACTGGGCACACTGGTTCGCCAGACCGGCACGCACGTCATGTGGCACATCACAGGTGCCTGCATTGTTACGCTTGGCGTCCTGGCAATGTTGATTCGAATCTTTCGGTATCACTCGGCCTTCCAGCCGCTGCGCCGGGTAGCCACACTGGTTGCAGTCCTGTTGGTTACTCAGGTCTTCCTGGGCATCGTGCCCTGGATTCTGACTGATGGACACCTCGTTTCGTCCGACCCCGCCAGCCTCGTCGCAATGCTCCGCACCGCGCACGTCACGGTTGGGGCATTGCTGCTGATGTGCATCTCGGTGCAGGCTTTGTGGCTGCACCGGCTCACAATCCCGAGTGATGCCGAGCGCCCGGCCGTGACTACCGCCGGCGAGTTTGAGCGGGGAGTTCGCACGAAACTTCATGACTACACGATCCTGAGCAAGGCACGCCTTTCCGGGCTGGTGATGGTGACCGTAGCGGCAGGCTACTTCATCGGCGCACCCGGCATGCCCAATGTTGTGGTGCTGGGCGCGACCCTGGTGGGCGTATCACTGGTGGCCGCAGGCACCTCAGCGCTTAACCAGTACATCGAACGCGACCGCGATGCGCGCATGGATCGTACGCGCAATCGCCCCCTGCCCTCCGGCCGAATGCAGCCCGGCGAAGCGATGGCCTTTGGCATCCTCACCATTGTCGGCGGCACACTGATGGTGGCTTTTGGCGTCAACCTTCTGGCAGCGGGCCTGACAGCACTGACAAGCGCGATCTACCTGCTGATCTACACGCCACTGAAGACTCGTACGACGCTCAATACACTGGTCGGGGCCATTCCCGGCGCACTTCCGCCAATGATCGGCTGGGCGGCGGTTCGCGGGCGGATTGACCTGCCTGCGTTCGTGCTGTTCGCGATCCTGTTCACCTGGCAGCTGCCTCACTTCTGGTCCATCGCCTGGCTCTATCGCGAAGATTACAAGCGCGGCGGCATGCGCATGCTCAGCGTCGAGGACCAGGATGGCGGCATGCTGGCGCGCCAGATATCGCTCTGGTGCGTGGCACTGATTGTGACCAGCCTGCTTCCGGTGCTGGTAGGCATGGCCGGCCGGACCTACGCCATCGGCGCCGTTGCCCTGGGGCTCGGTTTCCTGGCTGCCGGTGTAATCAACCAGGTCAAACGCACGCGTGAGAGCACGCGCGGGGTGTTCTTCGCGAGCCTGCTATACCTGCCATTGCTGCTGGGCGTACTGCTGTTTGATGTGTGGTAGCGTCTAAAGCAACGCCTGGATGTGGCTGAGCCGCTCCGTCGGGATTGCCAGGTAGTTGCACATGGATTGTTCCGGGTACTCTGCCGGTTCACCAAACTCCTCAAGCTTCAAATCCGGCAGCAAACGGCGCAGCTCGTATTTCATTTCGGGGAACAACCCCAACAGCTGGGTTTGCCGCGCCTCTCGCAGGCTCTTGATAGCCGGGTCGGTGCTCCCGGTACCCAACAGCTCAAACAGGATGACCGGTCGATCACGCTCAATCACCGGGCGCAGTCCGCGCAGGACCTCCAGTTCCGCCCCCTCTACGTCGATCTTTATGAAGCCGACTGTATCGGAAAGGTCAGAATCCAGCAGGCTTCGTCCGTCCACCATCGGCACCTGAATGGTGTGCTTTGCAGGCTTCATGTTGTCGCGGAAACCCGCGATGATCGAGCCGCGCACATCAGCCCGTTCGTCGACGTGCAATTCGACGGTGCCGGCTTTGTCGGCCAGCGCGGCATGGATCAGCCGGACGTCGCCATAGTCATTCAATTCCATCAGCCCGCGCAGGACCTGGCAGCATTCCGGGTTCGGCTCAAAACAGACGCATCGGCGACCAGGCTCCACTGCTTTCACACGGGCAAGTGTCTGGCCGATGTTCACACCTACATCCACGAAGACACCGGGTGCGTGTGGAAGCAGCTTCAGCAGCAGGGGAACCATCCATGGCTCGTCGTCCCGGATCAGCTCAAGCGACATGTCGTCGGTCGGCACGATGTAGCGTCTCCCGTTGAAGGTTACGCTTGCGTGCTTCAACCAGAGTTTGCGGGCGAGAAGAATGAAGGCATAGCGCAGGCCGCGCTGCCGCAGAAACCAGATTCGATAGCCGAACGAGACCATTGGAGCGCATGCTACCCGAAGAGGGCGCGGATTTCCTCGTATCGCTCATCCGGCATAGCGCAGTAGTTGGACCATTCCAGCCCGACGTCGTTTCGGGGAGCATCGACATCCAGCAGTCGGGCATCCGGCTGAATCTGTGCAAGCCGGTACCGCATGGAATGGACATATGAGGTCAGGTCTTCCTGCCGCTGCAACATCCGCCTTGATCTATCACTGCCATCATCCGGCGTCGGGATGACTTCGACGATTAGTATCGGCCGGTCGCGCTCAAAGACCGGCTGCAAGCCGCGAAGGACTTCCAGCTCCATGCCTTCCACGTCGATCTTCACGATGCCCACCTGGGCGGCGAATTGCTGATCCATCAGCTCCGCCGCACACAGCAGCCTGACCTGCATCGCGAGTTCCTGCTGCGAGGCAAGCTCACCCGAGAAGTCGCGGATCATTGTCGCCGAGCTGTCCGTGCCGCCGCCCGCATAGAGCACTCCACTGCCGGCAGCGTCCGAGAGTCCCGCCTCGATCAACTCGGTGTTGCGAAAGCTGTTGCACTCGATGAGGGCCCGAACTGTGCGGCACGAATTCTCCGAAGGCTCAAAGCCGAGCCATGGACGATCTTCATCCATGCTGCGCAGCCACAAGAGTGTCTGGCCGACGTTTGCGCCGACGTCGACAAACGTGCCCGTCGTGGCCGGCAGCAGTTTTCGCAGAAGCGGCCCCCACCAGCTCTCGAATGGGCGAACCAGCTGCACTCCACCGGGGCTGCTGAGTGGGACAACAAACGTCTTGCCATCGCGTTCCGTCTGGACCCGCCTGACCCCGAACTTGCGCAGCAACAGGTGCCAGCTGTACCAGCGCGGAGCGCGCCACAAGAACGCCACCCGCTTGAAGAGGCTGGGCATCGGCTAGCGGCACTCCGGGCACAGGCCCCAGACAGTCACGGTGACATCGTCGACGCTCCACCCTTTGGGCGGCGCAGGCTTGTCCGGAAGCTCAGTAAGGTCGATGCACTCCACGCGACCGCATTTGGTGCAGCTCACGTGCGCATGGTGGTGAGCGCCTTCATGGACATGGCTGTCCGTCAGCTCGAACATCTCGCGGCGGCCGACACCGCGGACGGGTTGCAGAACACCTGCCTCGCTCAGCGCCTGCAGGTTGCGATAGATGGTCGCCGGGTCGCCGCCGTTCTGCCCACAGAGTCGGACTGCATCGTCCATGCTCACGGGCTCGTGGGCTTCCAGCATCGCGGCCACGAGCGTTGCCCGGGTGATCGTCACGCGCAGCCCGGCGCGACGCAGGATGGAGCGAGCTCTCTCGTTGGCGTCCATGCCGGCAGTATAGCCCCCAATCGCCCACAGCCCAGCCGCGTGCCACGCTGCATTGCGAGCAGGCCACGGAGCAACAGGCCATCACCACCAGTTGGATGAGCTTGCAACGCCTCTCGGATGAATTGCGTGAGTCCGTGAAGCTGGCTCCGCGCCGGCAACGATCAGCTTGCCGTAGAAAGCCTCGCGTCGACCATCTGCCGGAAACGCCGGAACAGGTGGAGGCTGTCGTGTGGGCCCGGGCTTGCTTCCGGGTGGTACTGGACGCTGAACACAGGCAGCGTCTTGTGCTTGATCCCGCTGACTGTGCCGTCGTTCTGGTTGATGTGGGTGACCTCGACGTCGTCAGGCAGGCTTTCGGGGTCAGTCGCGAACCCGTGGTTCTGGCTAGTGATTTCGACCATCCCGGTCGCCAGTTCTTTCACCGGGTGGTTCGCCGCGTGGTGGCCGAACTTGAGCTTGTACGTCTTGCCGCCGAACGCCCAGGTCAGCAGCTGATGGCCGAGGCAGATCCCGAAGACCGGAAGCTTCTTCGCAACCAGCTGCTTGATCTCCTTGATCGCGTAATCAAGCGCGGCCGGGTCGCCGGGGCCGTTGCTCAGGAACACTGCGTCCGGGCCCCACTCGAGAATCTCTTCAGCGGTGGCCGTCGCGCAGAACACGCGCACGTCAAAGCCAACCTGGACGAGGCAACGAAGAATGTTCTTCTTGGCGCCGTAGTCGATCGCCGCGCACTTCAACCTGGTGCCTCCAGCGTGCAGAACGCTGTCTTCGGCAAATGGCGAGTCGTAGCCTGTGTTCAGGTCATAGGGCTCGTGGTTGCTGACGACCTTGACCAGGTCTTGGCCCTCCATCGTCGGGCTGTTTTTCACTTCCTTCAGCAGTGCATCGGCATCCTGCTCGGTGGCGATCACGCCGCGCATGGCCCCGTGCTTGCGGAGGTGCAGTGTCAGGGCGCGCGTGTCGATGCCGTCGATGGCCGGGACACCGGATGCACGCAGAAAGTCATCAAGCGTTCGTTGGCTGCGAAAGTTGCTGACGATGCCGCTGAGCTCACGGCACACGAAGCCGCTGAGCCAGGGCTTGGCCGCTTCGTCGTCTTCCAGGTTGATCCCGTAGTTGCCGATTTGCGTGGCCGTCATGGTCACGATCTGGCCGGCGTAGCTGGGATCCGTGATGATCTCCTGGTAGCCGGTCAGCGAAGTGTTGAACACCACTTCGCCGAAACCCTTTTGCAGCGCGCCAAAAAGTCGGCCGCGGAAGGCGCGGCCATCTTCAAGCAGCAGAATTCCGGGGTTCCGTTTCTTCATGGGCGGGAAGTATAGGCGGCTCAGCCTCTGGCGCAACGGATCGGCGCCAGAAGTGGATAAACGCCATGCCCCAGATCACGAGCACGCCAAGTGTGGGCGTTCCATAGATCGCCATCGAGTCGAAAACGTCAGTCCATATCAACAGCGGCACGTAACACAGCAGCATCGCCGTGCCGACGGCAATCAGGATGAGCCTTGCATTGCCTGCGCGCATGCAGGAAGCCGCCAGCGGCGCGAGCACCAGCAGCAACAGGCACAGGTGATGCGGCCAGAACAGCAGATTGGCCAGGGCGGCCGACAGCAATGCGAGGCCGAACACGGCCGTTCGGCCCAGCCGCGAGCCACGGGTGCGCCAGGCAAACAGCATCGCCAGCCCACCCAGCAGCGCGGCGATCGCAATCCCCGCATAGCCGACTACTGAATCCGGCAGCGTCGTGACCAGCGGCGAGTTCTCGTGCCGAAACTGCGACAACTTCTGACCGTCCGAGAAATAACGCCGCATGACTGCCGTTAAAGAGTTGTTTGGGGCACGCGAACCGCCAAGCCCGGTCGCATTCTTCGCATCGAGCCTGGGCGCAATAATCCGCTCGCGATAGTCGCTCGCCAGCTGCACGTTCGATTGCAGGCCTTCGCTGATTCCATAGTTCGGAACGCTGTACAGCAGCGGAACCAGCCATAGCACTGCAATGCCGCCCGCCATTGCAGCCGCTGCCTTGAAGCGCTTCTGCACCAGCAGGATCGGAAGCAGAACGATCGGAATCACCTTCAGGTGCGTGGCCACGGCCAGCAACATGCCGCCACGCAGAGGCCGCTGGCTCTCCATCTGCGCCATGCCGATCAGCAGCACGCACACCACCAGCATGTTGACCTGGCCCTCCTGGAGGTTCGTCCAGAGCGCACCGAACAGGCCGACCAGCATCAAGAGGTAGAACTCGCGGGACTTGCGACCATCCGAGACCTTCACCAATCGGCGGGCAGCGCGAAGTCCGATCACGATCAGCGCCAGCTCGGCCATGCCCCAGATGGCATAGCCGAGCCACCGCGGGAACACCGTCAACGGTGCGAACAGCGCTGCGAACAGCGGCGGGTAAATGAAGAGACCAACGTTGTTCGCAGGATCTTCCGAGTCCAGGTACAGGTTCGCCCCGCCGCCAAGCATGCGTCGGCCGGCTTCCCAGTAGACGTCAATGTCCATGGAATGGCCTGACCAATACCACTGCAGCCAGCCCATGAAGCCAAGCAACAGCAGGCCCGTCGCCGCGAGTGCGGCCGTGATCAGGCGATCCGTCTTGTCGGGCGCGGTCATGTTCCTGGCCGCCGGGGACTAATTCTCGGACATCTCTGAGATTCGCTCGGCCCACCAGTCGATATGCGCTGACAGGTCGTCGTTCTCAAAGCGATTCTGTGCGGCCTCTTCCTCACTGACACCGGTCAGGATGGCCAGGCCCTCAAAGCACCGGTCAAGCAGGCCACGGTCGGTTGCACTTGTGAAGAGCGCCCCTTCGACATCTTCGAGATCGGAATTCAGTCGCGAGGCAACGTCATAGAGGGCGGCCGCCGCGTCGCGTCCGCCGATTGCAATCAGGCTGTTCAGCATGGCGGAACGAACCAGGAATTCCGTCTCAAAGGGTCGGCCGGTCTCATCTCGATCGAAGGCAATCCTGTTGCGGAGCCGAATGATTGAAGTGACCCGCCGCGCGTCCGTGCGTGAAGTGTACTCCAGCTTGCCCAGGGCGATGGCGCTCTCGATACGAACCAGAACGTTCTCGTCGGCCAGCGGGCCCATCAGGGTCTCAAGGATCAATTCGCCGTCTTCGGCGTCACCGAATTCCCCAAGCCCCTGCACGGCCGTGGCCCGCATGTGCGGGTCCTCGTCGCGGGGGACGTTTACGTCGCCCGCAATGATGGTTCGCAGGCGGGCGCGCGTGGTTTCGCGCTCAGTATCCGGCGTGTCCTGCACGTCTCGCCAGAGGTCCTTGCGGTCTTCTTCGGGCGCGTTGCGGCAGCCCGCCAGAAGCGTGGAAATCATCAACAGCAGGATCATGGCGGAACGAAGCATAGGGGTCGGATTGTCGAAGCCTTCCGCCCCCCGTCAAGGAGCGTGCAGATGGGGATAGATGGTTGGCGCCGTTGCCAACTGGCGAAGATGGCGCATTTGATCGGCGAATGCCGCGTATGGCGGGGTACAATGAAATCAATTCCCCGACCTTCCCCTTGGGGGTCATCCCATGACATTGGTCTTCCGTGCAGCAACCGTAGCGTTGGCGGTTGCTGGAACCCTGCTGTGCGCCTCCATTCAACCGTCGGCGCAGGACGCCGATTCGGATGCGCAAGCCCAGCCAGTTTCGAAGGATTACAATGTAAGGCCGCTGGTTCAGAGAGAACTCTGGAACGCCCCGCGCACCGGCGCAATCGGCGACGTACTGGCGCCGGACCGGCTTTTCTTCAGCGATGAGGGACACGCCGATGACGAATGGTCGCTTCGCGACTCCGGCGAAGAAGCCCGCTGCTGGGACAACTCAAATGAGTTGGGCGAGACAATCCTAGGGCTGATCGAGGACGCGAACGACGGCGCAGATGCCGAGCTGCATTGCGAAGTCGGGATGCTCGGAGTCAGGGCCGAAGATGCCGTTCAGAAGCAGTTCAGCTGGTACCTTGATGCGCTGAACGAAGTGGCACGCGCGAGGGTCAGCATGGTTGTTTACCGGCTCAAGGACGACACGGAGCTGACGACCACTACCATCGGGGCCTCCGAGATCCCGGGCTGGACCAAGGGTGCACGCTACGTTGCCAACTTCCGTGGCGGCCTGGCCGAGCCGTTCGTGGTGCAGCAGACCCAGCACCGCAGCTACGTGGCCGACTACGACCTGAGCCTCGCCACCGAGGCGGCCGTGGAGTCCCCGAACGTTCGTGACCTCAACACCGGCGAAGAGTTTGTGCTGGGCGCTGTCAGCCTGTCCGACGGACGTCTCTGGGTACAGGGCTGGCATGCAAGCATGCGCCTTAACCAGATGCGCACGCTGCATACCAGCGCGGGCGACGTTGAGTTGCCCGATGTTTCGTATTCGTTCGCACCGGTCTCAGCGGTCATCGAGAACGGTGGCGCGGCAGTCATCGATGCCGGTCAGGCAGGCCGATTCCTGGTGAAGGCCGACTGCGACCGCATCATCGGCAACCACGCGATGAAACTGGAAAATGGCACAACCCTGAAGCTTCTGAACTGCGTCGGCGGAATGCGCGGCCAGAGCCTCGGAGGCTTCTGGCTGATGCGGGCGACTGCCAGCACACTCGCCGAAGACTCCATGTTCCCGCAAGTCATGCTTGAGGACGTCGTGGACGGCCCCTATCGCGACGCGGCGCTGTTCTACGAGGAAGAGCTGGACAGTGAATGGGTCCGGGCACGCTGCTTCGGTCCATACCTCAGCGTGATGGTCAACTCAGGCGAAGACCTTAGCGAAGAAGAGATGGCCGAGCGCAACAGCTTCGTCAAGCGCATCGACTCGATCCCCACGGCACCGGAAACCGTCGGCGTTCGCATCAGTGCGTTCGAGATCTCGGACGACGCGGCGCTTCCGGCCGGCGTGCTGAACGGACGGCCGTCTACCGCCGACGTCTCCGAGCTGAAGGCATTGGCCGGCGGGAAAGCCACGTTTGACAGGGTCTCGAGCAACATGCTCCGGCAGCAGGTGGACAATCTGCAGGTCAAGCTCGCGACCCACGTTCGTGGCTATGATTCGCAGTCGGCCACGGGCGTCACGGCGCTGGACCCGCAGATCGGCACACTGGTTCTTGGTGAGCAGATTCGCTGGCAGGCGCGGGCCGACGAGGACGGACGCATGCACATCGAGGTGCGGTCCGGCATCACGGTCGGAAGCACGGACTTCGATAAGGTTGAATTCGGCAACAACGGCCTGACCATTGAGCGCTCGCGCAGCGCGCTCACACAGGCGCGGCTGGCAGACGACCTGCTGGTGGGTGATCGCATGGCCAGCCTGACGCCCGCAGTCGGGGCGGATGGCAAACTCGTGGTAATCGTTGTTGAACGCCTGAAGTAGACGGCATGAACACGCGCGGGCGGCCGATCACGGCCGCCCGTGCCGCTTAACGACCATCAATCGCTTCGATGTTCTTGATGAAGATGGTCCGGATAAACGACTCGGCGCGTTCGCTGCCCTGCGCCTCCCAGTAGATCTTGATAGTAACGAACAGCTCTTGCGGAACCTCGATGCTGCGCTCATAGCGCACGTCGTAGCGGTAGCCGCGGCGGTAGGGAATCGGATAGCGCAGGCGCCCGTTGGCGTCCGGCTCAAACCAGTCGTCGACACGATTGCCGTCCTTGTCTTCCGACAGGTCCGGACGCCCGTTCTGGTTGCGGTCGTAGTAGTAGGTGTCGTAGTTGGCGGCGATGTCGTCGAACAGGCTCCCGGCCAGCACGCTTGCAGTCGTGTTGTCGACCGCGCGCTTATGGTTTGCCAGGCCGACGGCAAAGATGGCGTATACGCCGACCACGCCGAGCAGCAGAATCGACATCGCCATCATGATCTCGATCAGCGTGAAGCCGCGGCGATTGTTTGCCCTGTATCTCATCGCGTCACCGGCAGCTGGATGACTCTTTGGAATGACTCTCCGGCCAGGACCGTTGATCCCGCCGCGTGCTTTTGCGGGCGTGTACCCAGCGCACCCCGCACACATGAGCCGAACGTCCGCCCGGAACGCGAGCCGTACGCAAGCAACTCACCATTGATCCGAAGGTAGGCGCTTGGAGAGCGCAGGTCCGGAAAGCCGTCTACGTCCTCAACGTAGACCGAGTTGTCACCGCTGGCCACTTCCGCCGTGACGGCGGTTTCCGCCCGCAAGGGCTCCTCAGCCGCCACAATCAGGGTCAGTCGCAAGGCGCGAGGCAAGGCGTACTCCCCGTCGCTGATGCGCTGTGACATCGACCAGCGGGTGACGGGGCCTGTCGGGCCCGCATACCAGCCGGTTGTGTTTCCCCAGTCGTCCCAGCACTCGACGCTGAACCCGAGCACGTTGTCCGCCACGAGCTCAAACTGGTCCCAGAGCGCTTCGCCCCCGATGGCAAACTGGCCGTTGGCGTCGCTGATGTCGGAGTAGGGAACGATGTCGTCGCCGTCACTCTTCTGGTACTGAAGGCACCACGCGACAACCTTGGTGATCAACCCGTTGTTCACATCCGGCGGCGAGCGCTCGGCGCGATACAGGCGGGTGCCGCCGCGAACAGGCTCGAACATGTACACGACTTCGATGTTCCCGTGGCTTGAGCGCATGGCGTTGCGCACGTTGCGGCCCGTGAAGTCCCCCGAATAGCCCTGTGCGCTGCTGCCGCGGCCCGCGTCATAGCCGGCCAGACTGTTCTGTTCCTCTCCCCAGGCGCGGGTGAAGGCGATCACCTGACGGCCGTAGGGGTCTTCCATCAGCAGGAATGCCGGGTCATCGATCGGCCCGTCCGGGTTCGCGGGCATGCCGAGAATCTGGCTGAAGTCTTCTTCGGCAAGGCGCATGACCGTCTGCGCCGTTTCGTACTGCTGGCCACGGGCCGTGCCGACGCGGGTCATCGAAAGCGCCCCGCGCAGGAAGCTGATCAGCATCACGCCAAGCACGAGCAGGATGCCGATGGCAACCATCAGCTCGATCAGGGTGAAGCCGCGACGGCGTGTGTGGCGCATGCTCAACGCTTCTCCTCGTGCCGCACGACTCGCGTCAGCTGGTTCAGCGTTACTTCAGCGCCCTGGAACTGCAGCGTCGTCTTGTAGTCTTCGTTCGTGAACGCATTTGCCTTGAAGTAGAAGTACACGCGCCATTCGATGCGGTCCGCGCGCACGCCGTACGGTGTTCCGGGCAACTGGGTGAAGTCCTGGGTCTGCTCGTACAGCGTGCTGCCCAGGTCTTCCGTGTTTCGCAGTCCCGGGTCGAAGTCGAATGCGTACAGCCCGCCCGGCCGGTTGGTCGGTATCTCGTTCCATTCGGGCATCGGCTTTCCGGCCTGTTTGAATCGGACGACCAGCCTGGCGCCGATCGCATCCATGTGGCGCGACATGTCGGCCAGCGGCGCGAACTGGATGCGCCACTTGAATTCGCTGAACACAGAGTTCCGGAACGCTGCCGAGCCCTGGAAGTGCGTAATTTCGGGGCTGGCGGCGCCCGGCACGCCCTCGGTCGGAGCCGTGTGGAAAGGCGCGTAGTTCACGGTGGTGCTGTCGCGCCCCTGCTCGGAGTGATAGCCGGGGAACCAGTCGGGGAACCTTACGGGCTGATCGAAGAACAGCGCACGCCCGGTGTAGTTGATTGCGCGGGTACCGTACGCGCCGCGGAACAGCGCCTGCGGATCATCCGGGTTGTTGTACATTCCGCAATTGATGTTGCCTGTGCGGATCATGTTGCCGGCGTTGTTCGGGTCCGGCACCTGAAGTTCCTGGTAGCGCTGGTAGCCCAGAATCTCCGTCGGGCCGTTTTCTTCCTCGACGCGGATGAACCCGTACGGCTTGAACGTCTCCTCGCCGAGGACGGTCTGAATGAAGCTGGTGTTGACGGTGCCCGACGTATTCGGGCGACCCACGCGCAGGCTGGCCATGTTCATGATCGGGGTTCCGCCCGCGTGGGCCTCAATGGACGTACCGAGAATCCCGCGCGTGATGTCCAGTAGCCAGTAGGTATCGATCGTCATGGTCTGGCCGGTGTTGGGGTCCGTCCACTGGACCTGGCGCACTTCTGTGCCTCGATACGCAATCAGTTCATTGTCGACGTGCACGACGCCCATGTTGGGTGGCAATTGCGTATTGACCTGCAGGTCGTCGGTGTTGGCAGGAATCGTATCCGTCATGTCGCTGACCAGACGGAAGTTGCCCTTCGTGTACATCCGGAACTCGAACGAATCGAAGTCGGCCGAATTCACCAGTCCCGTGCCCTGTGACCCGCCATCGAGCGTGCGCGGGTCGGCGGCCGCGAACGTCCACATGGTGGGCAACTCGACCGGAAGCTCCCCCGTGGGGAACTTGCACAAGTTGCTTCCGAGGTACGGGAAGTTCGCATTGTTCGAATTGGCGGTATTGGGCTGGTAGTCGGCGTTGACGTGATCGCTGAGCCCGCAGATGTATTCCGTGCCCTGCACGTTCCAGTTCACGTTCACGCCGGGGAACATGTAGATCCAGTCTACGCCATACGGCGATAGCTGGCGCTGCACGCGAATCTGGCGCTCAAGCTTGTTCTGGTTCTTGTTCGCAACGAGCGTGATGACGTCGCCTTCGCCCGTTGTGACCGTGGTGCCAAAGGTGGGCAAGACCGGAACGGCGGCGGCATGCACACTCACGGTCGTTCCGCAGGCACCCCGCCACGGCGCGCGCGGAGCAATCGTGAGAGTGTCGTTCAGCGCAAGCCCGTTGACCCAGCCGAACCAGCCGGTGGCCAGGAAGATGGGGTTGTTCTTCTGGTTCACATTCGGCCACGGCGCAGTGAACAGCAGGCCCGGAAAGAAGTTGTCATCGCTGCCCTGCGCCGTTGCGCCGGTAGCATCTATGTTCTGGCTGGGGTCCCAGACGTAGTTGTAGAACATCCACTCACTGTCGACCTGCGCGATGGAGCGGTTGTGATAGCCCGCCACATTATCGACGCCGATACTGACCGGCATGACAAGGCTGCCGCGCGCAAGGAAATTGATGGTGTTCACTTCATCCGCATAGTTCGCGTTGCTTGACGGAAGCTGGGGCGCGATGAGTGCGTTCGGGTCGCCGACCGGTGGGAACGTGCCCAGGAAGTGCCACCAGTTCGCCGGGTCCTTGCGATTGAAATTCGCATCGTAGCGCGCAACCACATTCAGCCCGTTGGCCGTGATGCCGTCATAGTAGACGTACTCGCACTGAAGCTGCGGGATACCCGGCATCGGTACGACGGAGAAGTGTGGAATCGGCCAGCGCGCGGGCGCCGCCGGTGGTGTCGCCGCATCGTCATCATCGGCCGCCCGCCCGCCTTCGAAGCGGGGATAGGCCACCCCGCCCTGCGGAATTCCCATGGTGCCCTGCGGGAAATAGCCGATCCAGGCCAGCCCGACGACCATCACTACGCCCTTGTCCTGCAGCCCGGCATAGGAATCGAGCGGCAGCAGGTTCGGGTTGGTGTCGCCTGAGCCTCCAAACCCGGCATCGGGCCCCAACTCTTCAGGCCGGTAGTAGTTACTGTTTGCTGATCCCAGCTTCGTCACTCGGTATGCACCGCGCGAGCCGAGATCACCCGCCAGAAGCCCGGTGGTTTTCGGCAGCGAAGGAAAGCGCGCCCGCCAGGTCTGGTTGGCGTTGTTCTGGGTCTGGTACGCGCGCACTGGTGCCGTATAGCCGAACACCGTGATCTTGCTGCCCTTCGGGTGGAAGGCCGGCGTGGTGCCTCGCTGGCCACGCTGAATGTTCTGGAGCGCGAAGTTGTTGTTTCCGGCGTACTCGATCGCCTCGCTTCCGATCACGATCACTCCCTGCTGTGGGAATCCGCCAATGTCCTGCGCATCAATCGGCAGGTCGAATGTCGTCTGCCCGCCCAGCAGCGGATTTTCGAGGTCGTCCTGCAAGTCTGTCGTTAGCGTTAGCCACGCGCCGTTGGGCTGGCGGAATGTGTGATTCACTACCGGGCGGATCACCTGGCCGCCGGCCGTGCTGGCGGCGTCTCCATCGAGCAGCAGGTTGATGTGCGACAACTCGGTGCCCTTCCAGTTCAGGCTCATGTGGTACCAGTCGTTCGGCCGGAAGTGGGCGGCATCCAGCTCGAAGCGAAGCTCGGTGTAGGCCTCCTGCAACGTGCGGTCCTTGACCCGCATCACCAGGCCGTTGTTCTTGCCGCTTAGGCGGTATGCACCCTTGCGATCTCCCCACCACAGCATGCTCATGCGGTTGCTGTATTCCTGCTCGGCGACGTCGAACAGATAGTGGTTCTGGGTGTGGTCCGTCCATTGCGGGCGGTACCAGAAGCTGAACATGCCGGCTTCAAGGTCGCCCGCTTCGTAGCTGATGGTCGGCGTGGGCTGCGCCGTCACGATGTTGCTGTAGAACTTCTCCTTGCGCTGATTTGTGTCCACCGCCATGGCGAACACGTTGCGCGGGGTGGCGGTGTTCCACGCAGGGGCGCGCCATGGACGCACCAGGCGCTCGTCGGCCAGATAGTGAAGGTACGGCAGCTCCAGCAATCCGATCTGCCTTTGATTCTCCGTGCCGGCCGGGTGCAACTGAAGAATGTTGCCCTGGGCGATCCGCATTTCTGCCTGAAGCTGCTGGAAGGTGTACCAGCTATAGGTCTGCTCGCGGTCGCTGCCGATCTGCACCCATTCACGGAACGCGTCGCGCGCCATGGCACCGCCACCGGGCTGGTATCGAGTGGCGAAGGCATCGACCATGTACGTGTCCAACGTGTCATAGCGGAACTGGGCTGTCACCGCGCCCTGGTTCCGGGGCGCGTAGGGGAAACGCTGCTGGTTGGCGAACTGGTTGATCTGCTCCGAGGTAATCGGGCCGCCTTCTTCCTGCGAGAGATTGGTCAGGAAAACGATCAAGTCGTCGAGATCGGTGAACGGATCATCGACGCGGGTACGGTCTCCGAGAATGCGACCTGCAATCCGGTACGCATCCATCCGCGAGATCGGCCCGGACGTAGCACTCTGCCCGCGAGGGCCCACTCCGTGAAACACGGCCGCCAGGGTGTCGATGTTGGCGGTGTTGATGTTGATGGCGGCACGCTCAGCCACCTCGATCACCCACGCTTCGTTCTGGTTGATGGTCCGGTCGCCGCGCACGCAGATGTTGAGCACGCCGGGGCGGGCCGGCTGGTTGGCCTGTCCGGCGCGCCCGGGGCTCGCATTCAGCACCATGCCGAGGATGGTCTCGCCCCCGCCATCCAGGCGACGCAGGCGCACCTTGGCCCCGCGCCCTATGCCGCTCCAGAACGCCTGGTTGTTCTGCACATTGGTGATGCGACGCGGGTCGAATGGTACGTAGTAATCCTGTTGCACGCCGATCTGGTCGTCGTAGCTGACCTGCAAGATGTCCTTGCCGCTCTCCCCCATCGGAACCATGTCGCCGACGATCACGACGTGCGGATAACACCAGCCGCTGTCGAAGTGCTCTGTCGGTGAAATGACCGTCGCGTTTTCCTGCAGCCACTGGTAGGTAACCGGGTCAATGCCCTCCGGCCAGCCGCTTACGTCGACGGGGCCCTTGCTGACATCGAGATTGAACCAGGGCGGCATCTCTGAAATGCGGCGCACGTCGCCGATGCCGTTGAACAGCGCAGGCGTCTTGCCGTCGACGGACTCCAGCCACGAGTAGTAGGCGATCTTGTAGGCCGTCGGCGTGGTCACGTACTCGCCGGTCTGGATCTCGCGGCCTTCGCTGCCCCAGGTAAACAGCGCGTTCACGCCATCCGCACCGTTGTAGGGCGCGTTTGCCACGACGTTGTAGAGCACGTTCCCGCGACGATAGCTGTAGGCCATCAACTGGTTGTCGACCACTACGTACCCGCCGCCATGCTGGCCGTCGCCGCGGTCGTCGTATGCATCGAGGAACGATGCATCCTCAAGCACGATCTCTTCGTACACGCCGCCAATCGGCGACACGTTGGACTGGACGGTGCTGGCGCCGATCAGGTTGCCGATCATCGCGACCGTGGCGCTGTTCAGGTTCACCTTGCCGGACTCATCCTGCACATTCATGCCAAGAACGCGGCTTCGCGGGTCTTCCACGCGAAAGAGCGGGCGGCCGTCGCTGTCGATCAGGCCGGGGAACATGGCCTGCTGCTCAAAGTCCACCAGCAGGTCGACTACGGACTCGTCGTAGCCATCGATGAACGGGTCGTCCTGGTTGGTCACATCTGACGGAATCATGCCGTACCAGCGCGCGAACTCGTTCAGCCGATTGCGCTGGTTGAGGCGGGCGTAGGCGTGGTCCGCGCCGGTGCGCGTGATGATGCGGGTCTGCTCGCCGCCGAGGCTGGCGACGCTGGTGCCTTCCTGCTGCGACATCAGGAACGTGAAGCTGACGGCCAAAACCAACAGCAGCGCCAGGATGACCATGACCATCATCAGCGCGGCGCCTCGGCGATGTATGCGTGTCCTCATGGCGTATCCCCTGGAAGGCCGGGTTGCGGCGGGGCGTTGGGCGGAACTTCCCACGGGAACAGGTCGACGTAGTCCCACGTGACGGCGCCCAGGGAGTGAATGGTGACCTGCATGCGGAGAATCTCGCCGTTGTCCACGGCGATCAGGTAGATATAGGCCGCGCCTGCGTGGCGGGCCGGATCAAGCTTGCCGGCTGTGTCGAAGTAGACGTGGACAATCGCCGGCACGTTGGTCGGTAGCGCGGAGTTGGGTGCGGGGGCGGGTGTTGTTGTGTTTCCGGTGACCGGACCGTTGGCTTTCGGCGGCTCGGCCTTCCAGTCGTAGATTTCTTCGGCCTCTCCCGTGCTTTCCAGCTGCGCTGGCACGCCGGGCGCGATCAGTTGCACATCGGCCAGCGCCAGGGTCTGGCTGCTCACCAGGCTGTTCATCTCGAAGTTGTCGATCCGGCAGGGCACTCCGCCGAGGCGCAGGTCGGTGCCCATCGCCGACGGTACGGAAAACCCGCTGGCGGGCAGGCGGGCTTCATTGACACGACCGTCGACGTACAGGCTGACACCGTAGCGCGAAACCGCAATCTCAACGCTGCACCAGCGGTACAGCGCGACCCAGCTGTCGGCTAACGCCGTTACGCCGCCACTGCTGACGGCCAGCTTCACCGCGTTCTCGCGCGCCTCGGCCACAGTGATGGTGAACACGTTACCCATCGCGGCAATGGCTGACCCGTTGGCGCCCAACGGGAAGTAGTCGAATGAGACGGCGACGCCTTCGTAGTCGCCGCTGACGTCGTAATGGTCCATCCAGGGGATCGTGAAGCTGGACTGCATGTCCGGCAATTCCAGCGCGGCACCATCCATCAACAGCAGCGTACGGCTGGCCTGGATTGCCGCGTTGCCCGAAGGCGCGCCGATCACGTTTCCGCTCCCGACGGTCGGCGAGTCGCCATCAAAGGCGAAGCTGACCAGCCGGCGACGTGCGAGCGCGACGATCTGGTCATGCTTGTAGTCAATCACCAGCTCACTGTGCACTTTGCGCGTGCTGGAGTTCTGACGGATGTTGGCGACCATCGCCCGGATCGCGCGCGAGTTGCGCTCAAGCGCCGGGCCGGTGGCACCCGGGCCAAGAAACGTTGAGAATACCAGAAACGCCACGATCAGAATCGATATGACGACCAGTAGCTCTAGCAGGGTGAAGCCCCGCCGGGCTTGGGAGTATCTGTGGTTGAAGTGCGGCACGTTCATACAACACCGGCCGGGGGGCGTGGGTGGTGCCTTAACAGCGGAAAGGACCGCCAAAATTGCGAATGCCCAGTCTCGCAAAACCAGACGGCGTTGCAAGTTGGACGCAAATCACGTCTTCGTACTTTCGCAGTCATGGGGCCAGGCTACGCGAGACGGCAATGGCGCCGATGGAATGCTGAACCGATCCGGTCGGTTGGGGCATTGGCGGCCGGAAGAGAACGACCATGAAAGTCAACCCGCTGCGCCATCCGTGGAGCAACGGTTTGCAACTAGTTGATCGAGTGCGCTTGCCGGAACCCCCGCGGCAAATAGAATGGCTGCGCTTACTGCGGTGTTCGCCAGCCTGACGATAAAGTTTGCGGCGCCGATGAACGTGCACGGGGAGGAACTTCTCGTCCTGTCAATAATTCACGCCCTCCCACTTCGTTGAGGGACGGGTTGGACAGGCCGGAAACCACCCACCTTGCTAATACAGGGTGCACAAACTGTTCAGCGCAGCGGCACTGATGGTTTGCTGAAAAGAAGACGGGTCCGGGCCGAGCGCACGGCCCGTTTTCGTTTAAGCTATGCTCCGGCACGGAGACCTTATGAAACGCCCAATCTATGCGCTTGTACTGGCTGCTCTCATTGTGGCCTGCGTCTTTGCACAGGATGCTCCGCAACCCGAAAAGGCGGAGCCAACGGATTCCGTTTTCGACAGCTACGACAAGCACGGCGTCGTGAAGCCTTTCCACCAGCTGAACTACAAGCGGCTGGATGAACCCAGCGGGCTTCAGTACTGGCAGGGCGCCTGGTGGTCCCACAACGACAGCGGCGACGGCCCGGTCCTGTATCGTGCAAGCGACCCCACTTTTACCGGGGCTCAGCCATTTGCGGTACCGGGTGCAAAGGCCGTGGACTGGGAAGAGATCACCGTCATCGGCGATGACCTGCTGGTTTGCGATATCGGCGACAATCGCCGGGAGCGCGACGACATCACCCTGTACCGCGTGGCATGGGACGCCTCCGCCGCAAAGCTCAAGACCGTCGCGACGTATCCGGTCTCCTACCCCGACGGGCGTCACAATGCCGAAGCCGCGGCCGTGATCGACGGCAAGTTGTACATCTTCGGCAAACGCTCTCCGCAGGAGACCTATACCGGCGTCTACCGTTTTGACGAGCTGAAGGACGGGAAGGAAAACGTGCCGGTCCTCTCGGGCAAGCTCGACCTCGATGAGCGCGTGGCACTGACGGCGGCTGCCTACGATGCCGAGACCAAGAAGCTGGTACTGCTGAGCTACACACGCATTTTCGTGTATGGCGAGAAGCTGGAAGGCAAGCCTGAGCGCAGCGTGCTGATCTATGCCCAGCAGTGCGAATCGCTGTGTCTGCACGACGGTGCGCTTCTGTATGGCAATGAGCAGGGCCAGATCTACCGCGTGAACAAGTTCCTGAGCAGCCAGTACGAATTCCTGCTGCCGCCCTGGAACCAGCTGGAATTGCCGGTTCAAGACGAAGCGGCTGAGCCTGACGGCACCGGCCAGGCCTGGAAGCAGGGCTCGGCCGAGTTGCCCCTGAAGGGCCTGGGCGAAGGTGAGTACGTGCGCTGGAAAGTGTGCGGCGGCTACCTGATGCTCGCCGGTGCAATCAGGTACGAAAGCTTCACCTCAAGCAACGAGCACGGGCCGCGTCGCGGGTCGGCGCTGATCCTGATGCTCGGAAGTGAGTGGACCGACTTCCTCACAGGCGAAGAAAAGCACCTGTGGCTGGGTGACAACGGTGCAACCGGCATCGACGCCTGGAGCCTGAGCATGGAGGACTTCTCGCTGGCCCCGCTCAAGGGCATCAAGGCCTCCGGCGGGATGAAGGACAAGGTCTGGACTTTCGAGTATGCCATCCCGCTGACCACGATTTTCGGCGAGGGTGAGTTGCCTGCCACGTTGCTGGTGAACGCCTGGGGGTTCGGGCTGCACGGCGAAGATGAGCCGCACCTGACCGGCGAGAGCCTCGCCTGCATGAGCAACCCCTACACATGGGCTGGGGTCGAATTGAAGCTGCCCGCGCAGAAGGACCCACCCGACAAAGAGAAGTAGTCCGCAAACAGTCGGGCCGGCAGCGTTGGCTGCCGGCCCGTTTCATTTTGAGAACTCTTGAGAAGGCCGCTATTCGGCGTCGTAGCTTGGCAGCACCTGTTCCATGTCGCCCGTGGACGGGTTCATCGCGTACAGCACGTCAATCGCATAGTTGTTGCGCGTCTTGCGGCTGATGACTGCGACGAAAATGATGTCCTTGTTCTCCAGGGAACTGGAGAGCTTCCACTCGAGATTCGTGGCTGCGCTGATGCTCTCACTCGCCTTGTTCTCACCGGCAACGAGCTCGAAGACCAGGCGCACGCGATTCGTGCTTGAGCCCTCGGCGTCCTTCATCTTGATGGTGCCGCGGTTGTCGCCCTGACGACCGTTGTAGGCCTGCTCAAAGATTTGTTCCTTGTTGGTTGGGACGCCGTCATCGTTCAGCCACTGTTGGTTGACGCGCAGGCGAACATTTTCTTTGCCCCAAGAATCGTCGTAGTTCGTGGCAACCATGGCGACGCGCACCAGCGTGGCGTCGGCGTGTGGCTCAACAGCCTCGATCGTCGGCTTCGGCATTCCGCCGCAACCGGCGACTACAGCACCAATGCAAAGCACCAGAAACGCAGCGATAAGCCTCATGGGTTCTCCGTATAAATGAAAGTCAGCGACTGTCAGAGTTTGCCGAATCTGCGGTCAAACGTCCACTCCACAAAAGCAGCCTGCGCCGGCGGTCACTTTCCCGGTGATTGATGAACCCTTAACCTGCCGCATCGGACTAGACTTCTGCGATGAGCACACGCTGGAAGATCATCATTGCCGCCGTCACCCTGAGCCTGCTGGGCGCGGGTCTCGTTGTTTCGTTCCTGCTGGTCAACCACATCGACACCTATGAGACGGAACACACCGACATCCAGCGCCCCAAGCCACGGGACCTGCTGGCCGACGACAGGCTGGAAGACAAGAAGCCCGCATTTGATCCCGAACTGATCGACAGCCGGCCGTTCGGCGAGGGCGAGCACACGTGGCAGATCAATGCCAGCGCGGCCGTGATCCGGCTGGATGTACCGGATATTCGAAGCGACGACAAAGACGCCCTGCAGCGCCTGTATCCCGACTACGCCTCGGCCGCCAAGGCGCTTAAGGCGGCAGGTTTTGAGGTGCTGCCGAGCGTCAACCTGCTGGGCGGCAAGGCCAAGCAGTTCGACGACGGCTTGTTTGCCGCCCTCGACCAGTACATGGTCCAGAACAGTGAGTTGGGCGTGCGCGACATAGAGCTCTGCGTCCGGCAGATCCTCACGGAGCTGAACCCGACCGGCGAGCCCTACGCCTGGCTGTGGGCAAGTCTGGAAATCGGGCGCTTCATCACGCCCGAAGAACACCAGCGCCGCCCCGCGATGGCGGGCGCGTTCGTCGACAGCTTCCTGCTGAATGAGGCCCGTTCCAAGCCGGTTGGTTTCTACACGTGGAACGAGAACCTGAAGCGCGTCTTCCAGTTCCTGCGCTATCTGCAACAGCCGTTCTTCGACCGGGCCGGCACGCCGCAGGTTCTCGCCAACGCGCTTGCGCGCAACGGCCAGGCGCGCGAGCAGTACGTGCGCATGTTGGAGTTTTACGCAAAGCTGAGCGATCCATTCAAAGGCATGTCATTGATGCCGTTGCTGGTTGAGTCGAATGAAGACAGAAGCCTGCTCGAGATCGCAGAAGCAGTGGGCGCGCGCGAGGCTTCAGTCGCGTTCCTGCCTTACTCGGACTCGCCGGAAGTGCAGTTGTTCGACCGGCTATACGCCGACGGAATGCCGACCGCGACTGACCTGATGGAGGACCTGATCAGCGCCATCCGCGACGGCAAGCTCGACCTCAAGCCCGGCGAACACAGCGGATGGTACGACTATCAGCTGTACGCACTGGAGACACTGGTGTTGCCGGATCGCGGCGAAGGCAATGACAAGCTGCTGCTCACGAAGAAGTACAAGCTGCGCCTGCTGGACGCCTTCAAGGCAATGGTTACCAAGACTCGCGAGACACACATCCGCAGCATGGCGGCGGCCGGAGAAGCCTCCGCGGCGCCGCAGCCTGAGCAGCCCGTGCGGCCGCGCCTGCGAGTTGAGCCGAACCCGACCTACTACCTGCGCATCGCGCGCAGCTACGCGTTCCTGCAGAACTTCTTGAATGCGAGCGTTGAAGACCTGAACGGCATGCCGGGCTGGTGCGCCGATGGCCGACGTGACTCGGCACTCGGCGATGAGCTTGAGAACATGCGCCTGCTGTTTTACGGACTCTACTTCGTCAGTTGTGAAGACATCGGGCACAAGCCTCAGATGCTGGACGGTGAGATCGACGAGCCGGATTATGTCCGGGCGCTCGCAACCAAGTGGCTCGACGATTGGGAATCGGACCCCGACCTCAGCGTGGACACACGCGTAGCGGTGCCGATTTATCGCGACGACACGGTTTCCCGCTTCTGGTGCACGGTCGGCGTCCGGCCGATCAAGCTGCAAGCCGACTACCGCCGCGCCCCAAGCTGGCGCCCAATGCCGAGCGCCGGCGATGCACCGGAGGCTTGGGCAGAAATTCCAGGCGGCCGGCTGCAGCCGCTGGATTGCGTGATCCTGGGCGATGACTTCCTAGAAGTCGAGCTTGGCGCTGGGGCAACCCTCACACGCGCCGAGTTGCGAAAGGCCTGCGACGCAGGTTCCACACGAGAAGAGATCGCATCAGCGCTGCGGCGTTAGCTTGATGGGTTACTCGTCGTCGGAAGAAGACGGTGGGTGCCCGTCGCGGCGTAGCGCCGCTTCTTTCTCGTACGCGTCGAGGATCGCCTTGTGGACGTAGTCCCGCACTTCGCTGCGAATGGGATGCACCAGGTCGAAGTGCAGTTTCGCGCGCCCGCGAGCGTCTGTGTCTGCCCGGTTATGAGACAGCTTGCTGCCGCACTCATTGCAGAACTTGGCGCGCAGATGATTCTTGTAGCTGCACTTCGGGCACTTGTCGGTGATCTTGCGCGAGGGCATCGCGATAAACGGCGTGTCGTCGCCCTGGATAATCTTCAGGTCCTTAATGACAAACGCGTTGTTGAGCGTGACGCTGCAATAGCCGAGGAGCTTGTCGTCGTCTTCGGCGGCCAACTTTACCCTGACTTCCGTGACCTCAATGTCACGCATGGGTCTATCCCCATACTGCACCACCGGGCAAAGTCTTGACTGCGTAGGCGCGCCCGAGCGATCTGGCCGTGAGCGAATCTTCCAACTGTTGGGCAGCCGCCTCATCGTTAAGAAGAAAGGCGACTGAAGAACCTGAGCCACTTACAAATCGCACAAGAACGCCTGGCTCGTGTGCGGTTGATTCCCAAGCCGCTCTTAACTTCGCGGAGACCTTGAGTGCACTCTCCTGCAACCGGTTAAAGACGCCGGATGCCAACTGCGGGGCATCCATTTTGGCCGGCAGAAATAAGTAACAGTTACGAGGCGAATACGTCAAGTCCCGGGAGAGCTCGCCATAGACCTGCGGGGTTGGGCAAACGTCATTGGGATACAGCAGCACCAGGTGAAACACCCCAATATCTGGTAGCTGCTCCACGATTTCACCACGACCTGTACATACTGCCGTTCCGCCCTCAACGAAAAATGCACAGTCGCTGCCGACTCGGGCAACGATATCCTGTAGGACATTTTTGTGCAAATGAAGATCCCAAAGTCGGTTTAAGGCAATCAGTGCATTTGCGGCATCGCTGCTTCCGCCGCCCAGTCCGGCACCGTGTGGAATCTGTTTGTTCAAGGCAATCTGTGCGCCACGCCCCGGAGCGTGATGCTGTCGCATGAGTTCCGCCGCACGGTAGACCAGGTTTTTCTCTGGGGCGCCGAGATCGATGTTGCAGGTAAGAATCAGCTCGCCGTCGGCACGATCTTCGACTGAGATTTCATCAAACAGGCTGACGGCCTGCATGACGGTCTCCAGTTCATGGTACCCATCAGGGCGTTTGCCCTTCACTTCCAGGAACCAGTTCACTTTGGCGGGTGCTTTGATCGTAAACATCGCGCCAGCCTAGCGCGGCCGTCAATGTCAGGCCACTGGCGGCTAGGGGCTGTTGGGCTTCAGCTCTGCGCTGCCGAGTTGTTCACCTTCGGTCACGCGCATTCGCATCTTCTCAAAGGTGAAAGCCATGTCGTCATAGGGCCGGAAGTCCGGCCCATGGGCGGAGCCGCCGGTGTTGACCCGGCTGATGCGGGCATTGAGCAGCTCATAGGTCAGGCGGTAGATCTCCTTGCCGTCCTTTTCGGCCACCAGCTCCACGATCACCTGGGAAAGCACCTCGCCGGTCTGGCAGAGCCGCATGAAGATCGGCGTGGCAGCGTCCGTTTCGCGCGCGACCGAAAGGTCGTAGATCTGCGTACGTCGCGGCTGGCCGGCCATCGGCTGGTCGGCATAGATGCCGTGGCTGACGGACGTCAGCTCACACTTGTCACGTACGCTGTCGCCGGGCTTCACGTGGCGATCAAGCCCGTTGACCTTCAGTGTCCAGTTCTTCTTGATTTCGTCGGACATGGGAATGCCCTCGGTTTGGGTGAGCGAACTTCAGTGTACCCGCTCAACTGGCGCGAAGCGGGGCCATTTCCAACTATCGTTTGACGCGTCGGGCGATCTCGCGTTTGGCCTGCTTTTCCTTTAACGACTGGCGCTTGTCGTAGAGTTTCTTTCCCTTGCAAACGCCAAGCTCGACCTTCGCAAAGCCGTTCTTGAAGTAAACCGACAGCGGAATCAGCGTGTGGCCTTGCTCCATGAGCTTGCTGCGGAGCTTGCTGATCTCGTTCTTGTGCAGCAGCAGCGCGCGCTTTCGCTTGGGCTCGTGCGCCTCGATCTGGTTGCCGCGGTTCCACTCGGGAATCTGCAGGTTCATCAACCAGACAAGCGACTTTTTCTTGTCCACCACGGCATGGGCGTCGCTGATGATGCAGTGGCCGGCCCGCAGGGACTTCACCTCGGCGCCCTGGAGCTTGATGCCGGCTTCGTACTTCTCCAGCACGTGGTAATCGTGAAACGCCCGCCGGTTGGTGGCGATGACTTTGCGTTCGCTCTCGGTTTCTGCAGCCTTGGCCATGGCGCAACCTTAACGCGCGATGGTTGCGCCCGCCATCGGCGGCTCCTGATCGAGGCAGGATCACTTTTCCGGGTAGATTGCTTCGTAGCCGCCGATCAAGAATGCTGCGCCGTCTCCTTTGAACAACAGCGCAAACAACGGATCGATCGACGAGCCGGCACCTATGAGTTCTTTCCCGTCAACTTTCAGGATGATCTTTCTACTACCATCGCTATTGGGCGTTATCTCCCAAACGTGTTCCTGCCACTCGCCCCGCTTCAGCGGGCAAGAGGAGTACACGGAGCCGTCGACATCAAGCGTAACCCACTTGTCGTCCTTGATGATCGGGGTATAGGTCGAGTTCCAACTCCCGAACGCGAGCGAGTAATTGCCACCCGAGCCTTCCAGCACATTGGTTCGAAGTTTAAGGATTAACTTCGCGTTCTTCTTCAATGCGTCAGGCATTGTCTTGAAGTTCATCCAGCCGTTCGCCTGAATGAAGGTGTTCTCGCCATACTCGACGGTCCCTTCTTTCTCCCAACCGTCGAGTGCCAGCACATCAATGCCCGTCAGCTCCCATTTTTGGTAGTTGCGATCCCGTTCAGCCGCCAGCTTGTCCCATTGTGCCTGAACCGTCTTTGCGTCCAGTTCCGGTTTGTCAAATTGGAAGCGCAACACATCAACCGTCTGCTCGATCCTGATTTCGTCCTTCAGCCCCTTGCGGAAGGGCTCCAGAGCCTTTGAACTCAGGTGGCGTGAAGTGAAACCGTCAAATGTGAACTTGAAGGAGGATGACTCCTCATCCAGGGTTTGGAACCGCTTCACAAGTTGCTGTATGCCGTCCTCGTCCTCCGTGACCAGCCAAAGATCGATGATCGGCCGCTCGTCCTCGCTATCGATGTAGTCCTTCACGTACTTGTACAGGCCGGCTACTTTCAGAGTAACGGCTGCTTTTAGCGCCAATGGGCGCTTGTCATCGTCCTTCATGGCGCTCTTCAGTGTTCGCTGCGCGAGCGCCGGATCTTCCGGTCGTAGCGACTTGAGTATCTCTTCGCGACGTTTGTCCGCCGTACTTTCGTTCAGATACTCCTCAAGCAGCTTTTTTACATCGCGCTCTTTCATCGCCGCGTAGACGGGAAGTGCGTTGAACTGTGCGACCAGCAAGAGGGCAACAAGGCAAACCAACCCGATACGTCGGATCATGGCAACTCCTATTCGTACCACCAGTCCGCCCCACCCACGAGCGCGGGACTGTGGCTCAATTGCATGTTGAGCGTCAGCGCGCGCAGCGGCGCGTTTAGCGTGTAATAGCGAGCCTTGATCTTCAGCTCTTCGCCGTCGACAAGCAGGTTGCAGCGCCGCCGGTCCACATTCTTCTTGTCGCCTTCGTTGATGACGTGCAACTCGAGCTCGACCCACTTGGTGTGGTCCACTTTCTTTTCGGCCGACTCGCCGGTCGTGAACTCGAAGAACCACCGATCCTTGGTGTAAATGAACCGGGCATTCTGGCTTGCATCAGTCGTGGTGAAATTCACTTCAATGTGTTCAGCCTCGTCGGCTCGGATGCGCAGCCGGATCGTGAAGCTCCGAGAACTCCAGTCTTCGGGAAACTCCTTCAGCATCGTGATCTTGCCCGGCTGCAGTTCATAGTTGCGGCGAACGGATTTGGCGCCTTGCAAGTCAAATGGAAGTTCGAACAGTGGCTTACCCTTGCGTTCAAACTCCTTGGCGTCGTTCATCAGCGCTTTCATGCGATCATCCCAGCCGGCTACCAGGTCTTCAGCCGAGACTTCGGGCGCATTCAGTTGATACCTCAGGATGGCAAGCGCGGACTCACCCCTGTCTGGATCCTCCAGGCTGTCACGAAAGAGGGGCGCCAGGTCCAGCGGTAGCCAGTTGTTCTGAAACCGCTGCGTCAATCCTTTGAAAACGGCGCCATCGGTTGCTTCGTCTCCCCACCGTTCGACCAGTTTTTCGGCGGTGTCGCCTTCCTGCAGACCGACGAGATAGTCCATCGCCAGGTCAGGCTCCTCGTCGAAGTACTTCCAGACAAGATCGGTGAGACCGGGCACTCCCAACTCGGCGGCAAGTTCCATCGTCGCATGGCGCTCATCGTCGTCACGAATTGACTTCTTCAAGGTCCGCTGCAACAGCAGCGGGTCGGCATCGCCCAACGTTGCGAGAATCTCGCTACGCCGAACTTCGCCAGTCTTTTTCGAGACATACTCTTTGGCCAGCTTGGCGGCGTCGCGCTCAGTGATTTCCCCATGCGCCACGACGCAAAGGGACAGTAGGAGAAACGCGGTTGCAACAATGCGGATTGTATTCATGGTGATCTCGCGCACTTTCGCTCATGCTGACGGTATGTGCCGCGAGAAGCAACTTTGAAATGAGGACCACGTTCTGCAGCGATTGCTTCACGAGTCGGCGCGGTCGAGGGTGCGGTAGCCGATTGCCTCTGTCACGTGCTCGGCGCGAACGTCTGCCACCCCTTCAAGGTCGGCGATCGTGCGGGCGATTTTGCGGATGCGGGTATAGGCGCGCGCACTGAGCTGCAGGCTCTCCATTGCCGTATCGAGCAGAGTCTTCACTTCGGGCGACAGGTCCGCGTATTTGCGGACTTCCTTGTCCGTCATGGCCGCATTGTTGTGCAGCCCCTTGCGTGCGGACTTGAACCGCTGCGTCTGCACGTCGCGCGCGGCCTGGACTTTCGCGCGCATGTCCGCACTGCTGAGCCCGGTCGTCCCACCGGAGAGTTCCTTGTAATCGACCGCCGGCACCTCGAGGTGAATATCAATGCGATCCAGCAACGGCCCGCTGATACGCCCGCGATAGGCGCTGATCTGGCGCGGGCTGCAGCTGCAGCGCTTGGCCGGGTGCCCGAGGTAGCCACACGGGCATGGGTTCATGGCGGCTACCATCATCATGCGCGCGGGGTAGGTCTGGCTGCCGCTTGCGCGACTGATCGTGACCGTCCCGTCCTCGAGCGGCTGGCGCATGACCTCAAGCGTCTTGCGGTTGAACTCAGGGAACTCGTCGAGGAACAGCACGCCGTTGTGCGCCAGGCTGATCTCACCGGGGCGCGGGTTTGTGCCACCGCCGATCATGCCGGCGTCACTGATGGTGTGGTGCGGGCTGCGGAACGGCCGCTTCGTAATCAGCGGCATCTGCTTGGTCACCAGCCCGGCGACGCTATAGACCTTGGTCGTCTCAAGCGCTTCGTCGAGAGTCATGCGCGGCAGCACCGTCGGCAGGCGCTTGCTGAGCATGCTCTTGCCGACGCCGGGATTACCGAGCATCAGCACATTGTGCCCACCGGCGGCTGCGATCATCAGCGCGCGTTTGGCCGCCTCCTGGCCTTTCACGTCGCCGAAGTCAGCGCCGTAGTCCTCGGCGTGGTCGAAGTAGCTTTCGATGTCGGCCCGATAGGGCTCAATCGGCAGGTTGCCATTGATGAAGCCCACCACTTCGCGCAGGTGCCCGGCCGGGATAATGTCCATGCCTTCCACCACGCCGGCTTCGCCCGCGTTGTCTTCCGGCACGATCAGGGTCTTCACGCCGTTTGCCTTCAGTGCCAGCGCGATCGGCAGCACACCAGCCACGCCACGGATGCGGCCGTCGAGGGCCAACTCGCCGATCATGGCGTGTCGCCCGACTGCATTGGGGTCGACCTGATGGCTCACACCCAGCGCACCGATCGCGATCGGCAGGTCGTAAGCTGAGCCTTCCTTCTTCAGGTCCGCAGGCGCGAGGTTCACCGTGAGTCGCAGCACGGGCCAGTCGTAGCCCGCGTTGTCCACGGCCGCCCGCACTCGCTCACGGGCCTCGGTGATGGACTTGTCCGGCAGCCCGACAACCGTGAATTGCGGATCGCCCTGCCGCGTACTCGGCGAGCCATCCACTTCGACGTCCACTGGCACGGCCGCAATACCGCTCACACCTGCGCTCATGATCTTCACAATCATTGCAGGGTTATAGCAGCAGCGCTCAAACGGAACACGCAGTACGCATCCCGTTTGCAGACTTGCGAAGTTGGGTGCACGGTTGCCTTCCGACTCTGCCCGGCCATGTGGTATGCTTGCGGCATGCAGCCGCCAAATGGGCCACAACATCCGCAGTGGGCAGCACGGCCGGGATACCAGCCGGGGGCCGGTCCGCAGCCTGCGCCGCAGTTCGGTCCTCCCGGGTTCGCGCCGGGGCCGGCCTACTATCAGCCTCCGCCGCGCAAGCGTCGAACCTGGCTGATCGTTCTGCTCGTCCTCGGTATTCCCGTGGGTCTGCTTGTTGCGTTTATCGCGCTGGGCTTTGCCTTCCTTGCGATGGCTGATGAAAAGCCCGCGACGGAAGCCGACAAGCAGCTTGTGCTGACTGTGACCGCGCTTGAGCCCTACATTGCGGACTACACGGCCGATCCCGCGCGCGGCACATTCACGCGGCGGGACAACATCGACGGCTCGTGGGAAGTGGAGTACGAGTACGAGGATGACGAGCTGTACATCATGTCCGGGTACTACCGCGAGAACAGCGCTGACGACGCCAAGTACACCGTAACGGGGCACGGGCTTGGCACATCGATCGGCTTCAGCGGCGAAGACATCAAGGAAGTCGAGCACAACGAGCTGTTCCGCTGGGGCGACGACAGCAAGTTCTACCTCGTGATGCACGCAGGCAAGCCGATCGGCAACCACCTGACGGCCCGCAAGGGCAACAAGGTCGTCTACATCCTGTTCAGCGGCGTCTATTTCGACGACAGCGAGCTGCTGCACGAGTTCCTGGATCCACTGCTGCAGCGTGTCGACGCGTCCAAGTGACACATCTGTCGCCTCACCGGCTACAATGAGCCCATGACGCGGTCCAAGAGCAGCTTTATTGAACCGGTGCCCGGCCCGTTCGTCGCAATCGACTTCGAGACGGCGGACCATTACCCGGACAGCGCCTGCGCCGTCGGGATGGTGCGCGTTGAGAACGGGCGTGTGGTTCGCCGCATGCGGCAACTGATTCGCCCGCCCCGCGACGTGATGATCTTTACCCATATCCACGGCATCACGCTCGAAGCCGTGGAAGACAAGCCTGAGTTCGGCCAGGCCTGGCCCGTGCTGCGCGAGATACTGGACGGCGTCCGGTTCATCGCTGCCCACAATGCCGCCTTTGATCGCGGCGTGCTGCGGGCCTGCTGCGACAGCGCCGGGCTTGAGTCGCCGCAACTGCCCTGGGTCTGCAGCGTGCGCGAAGCGCGGCGCGTGCTGGGCATCTTTCCTGCCAACCTCGCGAACGTCTGCCGCGTGATGGGGCTGAAGCTCAACCACCACGAGGCGCTGAGCGACGCCGAGGCCTGCGCGCGCATCGTGATGGCTTCACGCCGCGCCCAAAAGACATCGCGGGGGCAGAACGCCCCCGCGACTTGATACCGCGCTACTTGTCCAGGCCGTGCAGCAGCGCCGAGCCCGCAGGCAGAATGCGCAGCTCTTTCAGGTTCTTGGCTGCTTCCACCTTGGCATCCGCTTCGGCCTTCTTCGCGTACAGGTCGGCTTCAAGCTGAAGCGCTTCCTTTTGCTCCAGCTTCAGCGCTGCCGCTTGCGACTGCGCCTTTGCCGCATCGATCAACATCTGGTTGCGGACCTGCTGGGCCTTGGCGTCCTGCTCGGCCGCTGACGTCAGCGCCTCCGATTCCGCCAGCTTCTTGGCCAGCAGCGTCTTGTTGCGCTCATCCTGGGCCAGCTTCTCCTGCTTGGCCGTTTCGATGTCGGCCTCGGCCTGGACCTGCTTGTTGATGGCCTCCTGGATTTTCGGGTCATCGAAGCACAGGCCCTCACTGGCGCCGAAATAGTCGATGGTGATGCCCATCGGCTCGAACTTGTCGATCGTCGACTTTTCAACCTCTTCAAACACGCGAGACTTCTGCAGCTTGCAGTCTTCGAGCTTCAGCTGGCCGAAACGGCTGGCCAGCTCTTTCTGGCAATAGCCGCGGATGTTGGCATCGATGATCTCCTCGAGCTGCACGCCGTTGAAGTGGTACAGGTATCGCGCGGCGTCGGCCTCGGTGATGTGCGCCATGATGGTCGCGCCCGCGCTGAAGCCGATGCTGTCCAGCGACTCGACCGCCAGCTTTTGTGACTTGTTGCTGGTGCCGGTGTCCGGGTCGTCGGTCCATTCGCGCGTGACCGGCGTACGCTTCACGGTGATCACCCGTGCCGTCGGAATGTACTCATAGCTGAACCACATGCGCCCGGTACTGCGCTCACGCAGCGGCAGGATGATGCGCGCGGCGGACACCTTGTTCTCTTCGAGAAACTCGACGCTCTTGAACTTGCCCTGCTGGTCGGTGTCCTCGATGTTGATCAGGAAGGCCGTCTCATCGGGCTGGACCTCGACCGACTGTTCCAGCTTGGCCGGTCCGCAGCCCGCAAGCAGCAGCAGGGGGATCAGCAACGCCACCATTATCCTCGTCTTCTTCATGACCGTCTCCTCTTCAAACCCGCCTTCCGGGATTGACCCCGTAACGAAGGCACGCTTCATCTGCCAAGAGGAGACCACGCCGAGTCAGCCGGCGGCGCTACAAAGGCGACGGGGGATTTGAGCAGCCCTTCACGGTCGGGCTCAGCCACGCGCCAAGGCTACGGAACGGCCGGCCGGGCTGCTGTTGCGATCAGCGTCCGCTTGGGACGGCCGGTGCCGGTCAGGTCTTCGCCGCCGTTCGGGATCAGCAGGTAGCGCCCGCCCGTGCCGCCGGCGTGTTGCGGGTAGCTGTCGAAGGCCACCACGCCAGCAGGCGCATGCCGTGGCGCTCGCAGGCCAGTGAGAGGGTGCGCAGGAAGGCGGCGTAGTCGTCCGGCTTATGGAAAACCTCAGCGCGGCCGTTGCCACGGTTGATAACATGGTAGCAAAGGCCGGCAGGAGCAAGGCGAACAGGTCGAGGCATGGGCCAATGCTAAAAACCCACAGAAGCAAGCAACAAAAAGTAGCCTGACCCCTTTGTAGTTCCCCCAATAGGCAATCTGCACGATTGCGAGCTGTAGACGATGAGCCAGGAGTTGCAAAATGTGGACAATGCTAGCGACCCTCTTTCTGGCCTGTGCCTTTCTTCTCGTCGGCTGCAATCCAACGAGAGAGAGCGAGTCCAATGAATCGAGTTCTCAGGCGAGTCAAGAAACAAACGAGGCTGCATGCGCTGGTGAACCAATTCCTGTAGTTGATGGCAAGGATGAAGAGGCTGACCTTCCGGTTCCTGATGAGTTGGGTCCCGAAACAACTCTAGTAATCGATGCTTACGCGATCGA
Organism: Planctomycetota bacterium; assembly: GCA_020425605.1. Lineage (GTDB taxonomy): Bacteria > Planctomycetota > UBA8742 > UBA2392 > UBA2392 > JACKID01. Next base: position 197,430 of record JAGQRH010000003.1, read on the forward strand.
TCTGTACCATCATCGAAGGCTGGGGCCGAATCATTTGATCTTGCTATCCGAAACTTACTATCGGGCAAAGCGGCATGGCGCATTTGTAGAATTGTTTTCCAACGGGCGCCCAAAGACTATAGGAGCATACTCGCATGGAGTCAGAGAGGGCGCGTGGCTGGAGTTTAGCGAGAAAGGAGAGCTAATTTCCAAACGCATGTATCTCGAGGGGAAAGAGATTCCTGTCCTTGAGGAGAACTCGCGAGGGTAACCCAACAAACCCAATTAAGGTGTCAGGGTTGCTCCGTTGAAAACTCCTGAAGGTTCGTCTTCCGGGGAACCATAAAGGGGTCAGGCTACTTTTATGGCCACATTTTCAGGAGTTTGCGCGGGAGTCGCCTACTCGTCGCCGGGCTTTTCGCGGAACTCGATGCGGTCGGCGAGGCGCAGGGGCTCGAGGTAGAACTCCTCCACCACACGCGCCCTCAGTTCGGGCGCCTTCTTCAGCATCTCGCGGACTTCGTTCAGCGCCGCGTCGTCTTCGCCAAGCTGCGCGAGTGTGCAGGCCTTGTAGTAGCGCGGCTCGATGCGTACGGGGTAGTCCTGCGCCAGTGTGTCAGCCGCGTGCAGCGCTTCGGCGTAGTCCTCGTATTGCAGCAGGCGGTGGACCTTGCCGATCAGGATGGCGAACTTGCGGGCTTCCTCGACCTCTTCGCTCTGTTCCAGCTCGCCTTCCAGCATGTGGATCCAGGCTTTCATCCGGTAGCCGCGCTCGTCCAGGGGCGATGCTTCCAGCAGCTCATCCAGCTTCTTCTGGGCAGCATCGCGGTTGCCGCGATTGAACTCGATGCGCGCCATGTGGTAGCGCGCCTCGACTGCATCCGCCGCGTGCGGATCAAGCGTCGCCGTGATTTCCTCAAGGCACTCCCAGGCCTTGTCGTGATGTTCCAGCAATATCTCGGCGCGCGCGAGCTGCAGCATTCCGAACGTGGTTACGAGCGAGTCCTCGATCTTTCGCATCTCGCGACGGGCGGCCTTGGCATTGCGACGCGCCAGGTACAGCGCCGCCTGCAACTCGGTTCCGCGGGCGTCTATGGACGGGTCGAGACCCCCATTGGTCTCGATGACTTCCTCGATCAGCTTGCCCGCCTCGGTGCGTTCGCCGACGGCAAGGTGCGCCTCAGCAAGGTCCAGCCGGACGTCGAGTTGCATCACACCCTGCGATTCGAGGCGGCTGAAGCAGGCAATGGATTCGCCATAGCGCTGCAGCGCAAGGTAGCAGTGGCCGATATCCCGGTTGATCGAAACGTCGCCGGGCCGGTCTTCCAGCACGCGTCGGTAGTAGCTGAGTGCGCGGTGCGGCTGGCCGTGGGCGAAGTACAGGTCGCCGAGGTTCAGCAGCACGCTGGAGTTGTTCGGCGTGATCTCAAGCATCCGGCGATAGCACTCGACGGCAAGGTCGGGGCGCAATTTGCCCTCGGACAAGGTCACGGCCTTGATCCAGAGCGCGCCCACGAAGTCATTCACTTCCGCGAGGGCCTTGTCGGCGTGCTCAATCGCGAGGTCGTCTTCCTTCAGCTCATAGAAGGCAAACTCGGCCATCAGCTTGTGGGCAGGCGCCTTGAAGGGCGACAATTCGATGGCGCGCTCGATCTGGGCCTTGATGTCGTCAACGGCCGCCTCGCCATCGCGCCGGCGGGACCGTTGCAGACGCAGCAGCGTAAATCGCGCGGCGGCAGCAAGCAGGGATGCAAGCCCCGCATCCGGATGGTCGACGGGAGCTTTGCCGGCCAGCTCAACCAGCCTGGCAAGCCGCTGTTCCGCGCCGTCATCACCGGGGGCCGGCGACTCGACGTCCAGGAAATCCGCGTGCAATCCCAGCGCCTTGCGATGGGCGGCCAGGGCTTCCTGCCAGTCGCCTTCCGTTTCGGCACGCAACGCCTGGCGGTTGTGCATGCGGGCGGTTGCCTCACGCGCCTCGTTGGTCCCGAGTTCCGGCTCGGTCAATTCGGCCAGCAGCTCACGAGCATCAGTGAAGAGGCCCATCTGGGTCAGGAGATCCAGCTTGCGCAGCTTGGCGTCGAGATCGACGGGGTTGTGCTCAATGACCGTGTCGTAGTCCTTGAGCGCTTCGTCGTACAGCTCAAGGCGCTCCAGCGTCAGGGCACGGTTGTAGTAAGCGACGCTGCGGTTGGCATCGCGGTCGATGGCGCTTGTCAGGTGGTCCAGCGACTCGCGGTAGCGGCCGAGCTCGCGCAGCAGGTTGCCGTAGTCGTTGTGCAGGCTCGGGTCTTCGGGCAGGCGCTCGAGGCCCTTCTGGTACCACTCTTCCGCACCGCCAAGGTCGCCGCTGAAGCGATACGAGTCGGCAATTTCGTTGTAGGGGCCGGGATGCTCGGGGGCCAGCTCATAGGCTTCGAACATCAACTGCATGCCTTCAGCCCGCCGACCCAGCCGCGTCATGGAGCGGCCTTTCCACATGAGGACTTCGGCAAGGGCTTCGGGCTCGGACTCGTCATTGCCGCGCAGCAGGCGCTCGGCCTCGTCGAACGCCTCCAGGGCGCGATCCGGGCTGCCGATTTCGGACAGCGCCAGGCCGCGCTTGAAGTGTGCCTCGGCATGGCTGGGGTCCATCTCAAGCACGCGGTTGAACGCACTCAGGGCACGACGAGTCTTGCGCAACTCGAGGTAGCACGAGCCCTTCCACAGCAGGACCTCCGCCGGCGGAATGCCCGACGTGGCCGCATTGTTGAAGTGGTCGAGGGCGTCCTGGAAACGACCAACCTCGAACAGCGCCTCCGCCATGGGAAGGTGGATATCGCTGTCATAGTACTCTCGCTTGACGGCCGCCTCGAAGTACTGGACTGCCTCCGAGAACTTGCCGCTTTCCAGGGACTCCAGTCCGCGATGGAAGAAGTCCGAGGGCGTGATCAGGTTGTCATCCATAGCTACCGCAGTTTCTTCTTACGCATCCAAGGTAACGCAGAACGCGGGGTTTGGAAGGCGAAGTCCGGTTGTTGGATGGCGTGATTCTGTCGAAACTTCCGTCAACGCCGGGGCGGGTGATTCATATTTCGGAGTTTGTGGAAAAGCGAGGTCCTGTCGTGATTAGGTCCTTTTTATTGAATTCATTGGCGAGACGGGTTTTAGCTTTTAGGGTTTGGCGGTCCGCATTGACCTGGAATCGAGAATGGCACTCCGCCGAAAATCTCTTTCGACTGGCGACATTGCGCGCTACTGCCAGGTCACCCCGGCTACTGTCGTCAATTGGATTAAGGCCGAGAAGCTTCAGGTCTACACAACTCCCGGCGGCCAGTACCGCATGGAGGTCAACGACTTCGTCGGCTTCCTCGAGACCAACAAGCTCCCGATTCCCGAAGAGCTGCAGCCCAGCAATGAACGGCGCGTCCTGCTGATCGACAACGATCCGGAGGTCCTTGAACGCGCCACCCAGGCGATTGCGGAGCATTTGCCGACGGTGATCCTTGAAGAAAGCGACAACGGCGTAGACGGGCTTCTGAAGATGGGCGGCCTGAAGCCGCATGCGCTGGTCCTTGACCTCAGCTTGCCGAACATCGACGTCGCCGAGATCTGCCGCCGGCTCCGGGCAAGCAACGAGATGCGCAATGTCTTCATTGTCGCGGTCAGCAGCGCGGAGGCCGACTCCGAAATCGTCCGAAAGGTTCGTCGGGCGGGGGTCGATGCGTTTCTTGCGCGGCCAATCAGCTACGACGAACTGACGCGCACCCTGAGCCGCCTGTTGAAATTGAGTCTGGCCTGAGGCCGGGTATCAGAAACGTGACGTAACCAACGCCACGGCACGCATTTGGCCCTGTTATCGCCTTGTCGGAAGTTTCGCGGGACGTATCTTGTGAGTTCCCCCAGGGTGCTTTAGCGCAACCGGCCCGCCCCGCGGGGTTCGGGTCGAGTGTGCGGCATGCTGCACTGTCAACTACGGAGAAGCCCTGATGTCTGTGACGCTTAATCAGCTGATGGACTTCATGGTCGCGCAAGGTGCGAGCGACCTTCACGTCGCGGTGGGCCGAAAGCCTGTTATCCGCAAATCCGGTCACCTCAAGGACGTCAACGCCCCTGAGCTCACGGCCGCCGACACGATCCGCCTTGTAAAGGAGATCGCGCCGGAAAAGAACATGAAGGAGCTGCAGGAGAACGGCAGCACCGACTGGGGCCACGCCTTCGGCGACAAGGCGCGCTTTCGCTGCGCGGCCTTCAAGCAGAAGAACCACGTCGGGCTGGTCATGCGCCAGATCCCGAACCGACTGCTGACCTTTGAGCAGATCGGTCTGCCGGAAAACACCAAGCGCCTGCTGGACCGCCCGCGTGGCCTGATCCTTGTCACGGGCCCCACCGGCTCGGGCAAGACGACGACGCTTGCCACCATGATCGACTGGATCAACACCAACATCGACCATCACATCATCACGGTCGAAGACCCGATCGAGTACTACCACCAGCACAAAAAGTCGATCATCACCCAACGCGAGCTGGGCAACGACGTCCCGAGCTTCGCCGAGGGCCTGCGTCGCGCACTGAGACAGGACCCGGACGTCATCCTCGTCGGCGAAATGCGCGACCTTGAAACGATCGGCGCGGCCATTACAGCCGCCGAAACGGGCCACTTGGTATTCGGGACGTTGCATACAACCGGCGCCACACGAACGGTTGACCGAATCATCGACGCGTTCCCGACCAACCAGCAGGAACAGGTTCGCGCGCAGCTGGCTGTCTCGATGATCGCATGCATCTCACAGGCCATCATGCCGAAGGTCGGCGGCGGACTGATTGCCGCATTCGAGATCATGGTCAGCACCAGCGCAGTGGAAAACCTGATTCGTGAAGCCAAGACCTACCAGCTGAACTCGGTCATACAGACCGGCAAGAAGGAAGGCATGGTCCTTCTCGACGACTACCTGTGGGACCTGTGGAACGCGCAGAAGATCACGCGCCTCGACATGTTCCGCAAGGCCAGCAACATCAAGGAAATGCGCGAGAAGTTCGACGCCTTCCGCAAGGGCAAGGGCAAGCTCTGGGACGACGCGCTTGTTGCGGAAGAAGAGGCAAAACTCATGGGCGGCAGCGCACCTCCGCCTGCGGCAGCAGCTGCGGCCGCGTCACAACGGCGGGCGAGATAGTACAATCGCAGGGCTGAAGTACGGGATTTCGCGAAGTGCATCGCATGGAGTGCGGACATGGCCAAGCGCCGTAAGTTGCTGGGGCAGATTCTCAAGGAAATCGAGCTCGTCACCGAAGGTGACATCCAGGAGGCCCTTGCCCGGCAAAAGAAAGAGGGCGGGCTAATCGGCAAGATCATGGTCGGCATGGGCTGCTGCTCTGAGGGCGACATTACGATGGCCCTCGCCGCACAGAACGACATGAATTTCGTCGACCTGTCCGGGCTGGACATCCCGATTGAGCTGCTCGACTTCATCTCGGATGCTCAAGCGCACACGTACCGCGTGGTGCCGCTGGAATTCGACGGCGATACCAAAACGCTCGTGATCGCGATGGATGACCCCACCAAGATCGTGGTGTTCGACGAGTTGCAGTTCGCCCTGCAAAGCAGAATCCCCGGTATCCGCATCCAGGGTGCACTGGCAAGCGCCGAAGACATCGATACCGCGCTCAAGAGTTTCTACACGGAAGGCGGCGGCAGGGGTGGATATGGTGAAGATGACCTGGCCGAGTTCGTTGATTTTTTTGTTTACTAGAAGGACGCCGTCGTGCTCGACGCCGTCGAGTTTGT
>JAGQRH010000040.1 GCA_020425605.1 Planctomycetota bacterium
TCAACTCGTGAGGCAAAAGAACGCGCCCGCACGCTGCTTGACTCACTGGGTATGAGCGGGCGTATGACGGCAATGCCGGCCAAGCTCTCTGGCGGTGAACAGCAGCGCGTGGCGATTGCCCGCGCAATGATTCACCAGCCGTCGGTGGTTCTCGCGGATGAGCCTACGGCAGCGTTGGACAGCTCACGTGGTCGGCAAGTAATGGAGCTTTTCCGCGACTCCGCACACGAGCACGGGGCAGCCGTCTTGGTGGTCACTCACGACCACCGGACACTCGACCTCGTCGATCGCGTACTCGAAATGGAGGACGGCGTGTTGGCCGAGCAGGATGCCGCGACCCGGGCGACATGACCGGACCGCTGCTAATGCAGAGCGACGCGCCGAGGCAAGCGATGCGGCGCGTTTGTGAATAGGAGAATTACAAATGGAAACGGGACGCTACAACGTGGGTGTCGGCCTGCTGGTCATGGTCGGGTTCATGCTCTACGGGTTCCTCCTCATCTACCTACGTGACTTCGCCGCTGGCAAAGAAGAATGGAGCGCAAGCTACTCGGTAGGCACTCACTTTGAGGCCCGCCTGGCCCATGTCCATGGCAATCTGTTTGGTCTCCTAAATGTTGCGCTTGGACTCGTGCTGGTGCGGCTGAAACCGGCCACGGACATCGCACGCCGCACAGCGGCCGGTCTCGGGCTTGCAGGCCTGCTTATGCCTGTAGGAATCTTGGGGGAGGTAAACCTCGGACTTCCGCCGATCTTTGTGCTGTTAGGGGCGATGGCTATGACGGCATCGGTGCTTCTAAGTGGGATACTTGCCTTGCGGCACTGGGGGTGGTCCGTGCCGAGTCAGCCTTAGTCTTCCCGACCAAAAGTGATGGCTGGTTGCTCTGGGTGCCGCAACTCATGGCCACCGAGTGCATTTCTGCGCAGCTCCTTACTGTTTCCAGCTGTACGAGGACAATGGCACCCGCTCCCCGCCCCAACCGAAAATGCTGTCATGGCAGATTCGAAAGCGATGCCAGTCGAAAAGTCGATCCTGCCAACCGAGCTCGCAGTTACCCGGAAGGCCTTCTGAAGTGGGCTCTTACGCTGACAGCCGCAGACCCAATGTCCATCTCAGCGAAACTCTGTATTCAAGTGCGGATCGGGCCCCCCATACCAATTTCTGCCACGCTAAGGAACGACTGCTCATCCTGCGTTGAGAGTCTGTCCGGTGGTGTTACAAGATGGTGTTACAGAACGAAGCGCACTGCCTCCAAACTGGCTTGAAATGTGGATTTTGTATTTAGACCCATAAGTTGACACGGTAGGGGTCACTGGTTCGAGTCCAGTACGGTCCACCACCTTGAAAGCCGCCCGCAGAGCTGTTTCCAGCGCTGCGGGCGGCTCAGGTTTTGTGGCTGATGGGCGGATTGATTCTGTCGGTGGGCTATTGGATGCGACGTCGGCGGATTGCGACGGCCAGCAATCCCAATGTGCCCAGAAGTGCCCACTGGCTTGTTCCACTGACCGCTGCGCAGCCCGTGGCTGCGCCGGCTTTCTTCTCTATGTAGCCAGTGGGGGGCGAGACAGCGAGTTCGATCTGCCGCTCGTCTACACCGCCCAGTCCATCGGTAACTTCCACGCGGAAGTGGTACATGCCGTGCATTCCAGTCGGCGTACCTGCAATCGCACCGTTGGAAGCAAGCGACAGCCCTGCCGGCATCGTGCCGCTGACAAACGCCCAGCAGTAGGGGGTCGTGCCACCGGCGGCCTGCATGTAGACGGTGCCGTAGTCCTCATCGATCTGCGCCGGCGTCAGCACTGTTGAAGTGATCAGGACTCCGTTTGGGTCCACACCCATGCCCGACAGGTCGAATGTGAACGGGCTTGCGACGGTCGAGTCATTGTGGGCGAACTCAACGGTGGCAGTCTTGGGTCCCTTCGCGACCGGGTCAAACCAGACGCTGAACGCCGTCGACTGGCCCGGCGCTATAACAGTACCGATAGCGCTGATGTCGATGCCGAAATCCGCAGTATGGGTGCCTGACTGCGTCGGGAGACTGCCCAATTGCAGGTCTTGCCAGCCAAGGTTCTTGATGAACACGACCAAGGCGACGCTTGCGCCTGCGGAGACATCCAGTGGTGCGAACTGGGTGGGTCCACCGGCCGGGGCGCCGGCGCTGACAACATTGCCCTGCGCACTTCCCAGCGTGACCTGAAGGAGTGGCGCGTTGATGATTCCTTCACCGGCGATTGCGAATGCGAACGGAGTGTTGGTGCCGGTGTCGTTGTGGGTGAAGCTGACGGTGTCGAGAAATTGTCCCATACCTGATGGAGAGAAAATCACGTCGAATGATGTGGATCCGCCCGGCGTGACTGAGCCTGAGAACTGGGTGGTGTCCAGCACGAAGCCGATTCCGGTGTTCAGTTGCGGTGTTCCGAGCGTGAGGTTTACGTTGCCCTGGTTCTCGATCTCGATGGTCAGCACTCCGGCCGGGCCGTAAATGTCGACCATGCCGAAGTCGAGGCCGCCAACTGCGCTTGAGCCGTTTGCGATGAGGCCGCCCGTACTCATATCGAAAACCCTAAGGACTGGCGCGGCGCCGGCACCTGAGCCGCGAACCTCGAAGCTGAATGGCGTTCCTGTGTTGCCGGCCGTGTGTGCGAAGGTGACGGTCGCGTTTTTCACCCCGATGCTCGTCGGTTTGAATCGAACGTGGAAGTAGCAATCGTTGGCACTCTGGTGCGGTGTGTAGTTCCACGGGTTCGGCAAGTACAGCTCGAAGTCTGCCGCGTCCGGCCCGGTCAGTGTCGGCGGATCGACGGTGAAGCCAGTGCTGGTGGTTGCCTTGCAGATGAGCAGCGCCCAGGCGCTTGCTGCGCCAAGCCCGACGCTGCCGAAATCGCGCAGGCCCGATGCACTCGACCCGTTGAACACTTCGGTCTGACCGGTTGAGCCGGGCGGGCCTTCCCAGACATGAAGTCCCGGCTGGGCAATGGCCGAGAACGTTGCCTCCAGAGTATCCGTTGCCTCGAACCAGCTGCCGCCTTGAGTGTCCCCGCGCAGAAACAGTTCCAGCTCAAACACGTTTCCGGCACGGAACGGGGCTACGCCCGAGCACTGGAACTGTCCTTGCAGCTGTATGCTTGCCCCGGCAGGAATCGTTACCGGAAGCTGGATCAGCCAGTTGCCGACGTCGTACCAGCTGCGGTGCATGTTGTAGGCCACGATGTCGTAGGGAATCGAGCCCGGCTGAATCGGGATGGTTGCGCCGACTTCGCACTCAGTGATTGTCAGGGGTGTCGTGCCGGTGTTCGTGACCATTGCCGTCCAGGCGTGCACGGAGCTGGGGTACAGCTCGGGGTAGGGCCGGCCGTTGATCGGGTGAATCAACGTGCCGGGTGTCTGCACGTCGAATGCGCTGGCCAGAAGCGTCGCCGCCGGAGCTTCAGTGATTTCGACGTCGTCGATGCACCAACCGGCGAAGTCGTCCGGAATCGACGCGATGTAGGGGTTGGCGACGGAAGAGTCGACCGCTGGGCCGATTCCAAACCGCACCTGCACACGGGGCTGGTTGGCGGCGATCGCTGTCAGGTCGCAAGTCATCATCGTCCAGCCCACGTCGACAAGGTAGGCCTCGGTGGAGAGCATTGACGGCGTCCAGACCGTCGTCCAGGTGACTCCGTCGTTGCTTGCCTGCACGCGCACGCGGTCAACGTTTGCCCCATAGCCTGAGTACGTGATGGTGCTCAGCCATCGACGGAAGCGCAGCTGGACCGTCGACAGCCCGGAACAATCCACGATGGGCGACGTCGCCCACAGCGTTTGCGGCATGAAGCCGCCGTAGACGAACCACGTGCCCAGTGAGTCGGCGAGGATTCTGTTGTCCGTGTTGCCGGGTGTGTGGTCCGTCGCCGGCTCCGTCGTGCATTCGCCCCAGCGGTTGCACCCCTGCCCGGCGTAGGCTACCGCCACGTCTCGCGTCCAGTTGCCGTCGCGCAGCCATCCGCGGTCTGTGCTGAAATCGTCCCTGAATGGTGCGGCCGTCGGAGGGGGCATTACCAGGATTGACAGAGTCCGTTGGGCGACTTGCTGCAGAGAGTCCGTCGCTTGAACGGTGAAGGAATACGTTGGTGCGCCAAGGCCGGTGCCGGCGGCCGGCGTGCCGGACAACTCAAACTTGTCACCGACCTGGTTCAAGCTCAGGCCCTGCGGCAGAGCCCCACCGATCATCGCCCATGTGTAGGGCGGCGTCCCGAGTACGGCCGAGATGCTGGCAGTCTTGGGGCGGCCCTCGACTGCGTCGCGGACCGCAAGAGTCCCCACCGCCATCGAGACCGGGGCGACGTCGATCAGCCAATCCTCGATCTCGCCGTTGAAGAAGTAGCCGTTCGGCTGAAGGTTCGGGCCGGCGCCGAAGTTGTCCTGCAGCTCAATGCGTACGCCCACCTTGTTGGTGCCGTTGCGCGAGTAATTCTGGGTCGCAGTCAGGGTGATGCCAGTGAACGTGAAGTCGCCGGGTCCTTCGACGTACATCTGCGAGTAGCGGTAGCGCTCTTCGCTGGTCCATTGGCCGTTGTCGTCAGCGTCCACCCACATGATCAGCCAGCCGGTGCCCTCCACGTGGACCGTCAGGGAGTTGCTGTCGGACCACGGGTCCCAGTAGGGCGTTCCCACAATGCCGTCGTCGGAATCGCTGACCCAGTCTCCTCCTACCGGGTTGGAGCTGTCATTGCTGACGGTAATGCCCAGGCATGTGTCGCCGGAAATTGCCAGGTAGGAGTAGATGACGCCATAGCTGGCTGGCGCGTCTCCCGAGTCCTGTGCTGCCAGGGTTCCCGCAAGCAAGAGTGTTGCGGTTATCAAGAGAGTCCTCATGGTTTCCTCCGTGTTCTGCGTCCTCACTTTCAAGGTACCGAAAACGGAAAGGCAGAATTAGACTGCTTGCAAACACTCCTTCCGTTTCTCGAAGGGTCAGGAGGAAAGTTGGAAAACCGGAAAGGCGTCTCGGAGCCGGGCGACTATCAGCAGGCCGTCCGCGAGCGGCTGAACGAGCTGCGCGACCGCTATGGGTTGTCCGAGATTTCCCGCCGCACGCTTACGCCGCTGACGAACGTTCATCGCTACATGCGCGAGGGAAAAGTACCGGCCGAGTTTTGTGCCGCGCTTGTGGACGCGTTCGAGGTCAACCCGGCGTGGCTGTTGACCGGTGCTCAGGGGACGTTGCTCTCCGAGGTTAACCCGGACACGGCACGTCTCGGCGGTGACTTGCTTGAACTGGTCAATGCCATGAATGCCGTCGCACGTATGCGCATCGGCGCACTCGCCGGCCGAGAGCACGAAAAGAAACTGCGCGAACTGGGCGACGCACTGGACACCTATGAGCGCTTGCGAGAGCGCATGAATTCGAAGTCGCGCCCGCTGCTGGCCGAGTTGGTTGACCGCTTCCACGAATGCAACAACGAGATGCAACTTGAGCGCGGCGCCCATGTTCGAAAGGCCGCGCTGCAGGTCTCACGATTCTGTGACGACCCGGAGCTGCTGCGCAGGCTGGATAGCGTGCAGGCTTACCACGAGCACCTATCCGGGCGTGTAGATGCCGCGCTGGCGATCCACCAGCGATTGTTTGCGCGCCGCATGGCCGAAGGCGGAGTAAACGACGCGCAGGCCTGTGACGCGGCTGCCAACTACGTACTGGCATTACGGGACAGCGGCCGCTTCCAGGAGGGGCTGCGTGTGGCCGAGGCGGCGATGTTGCTGGCGTCGGACGAAGTCAGGGCATCGGAGTTGTTCATTGAGCTGGAATGCATTGCCGGCGCCTTCCAGATGGAACTTGGTGAGTTGGCGCAGGGCCTGGCCCGAATCCAGCGGGCCTACCAGCGCACTGCCCCGGCGAAACGCGGCTTTGTGGCGATCTTCCTCTCCCGCGTGGAGTTGTTGGCAGACCTGGCCACACTGCGCGACGTTCGCCTGAAGGGCTTTGATTCGCGCGGGCGAACGCGCCTTCTGATCCGTCAGGCGGCGTTGGTGGAAGACGTCGAAGAGCTCGGCCTGCTGCTGAAAGACGGCATCGGCGACGGACCGGATCAGGTTCCTGCCAATGAGTATGAGTCCCGGCGCGGAAGGCTGATTCACTTGCTGCTCACCGGCCGCAAGGGCGACCATCTCGGCGCATACCACAAGTTGATCGAGGAATCGCCGCCGCCGGTGAACTCGCTGCAGCTGCGCGAAGTGTTGGCGCGCGTGCACGTCGCGCAGGCGGCACGGCTGGCTGGCTCAACCAAGGCAGCAGAGAAAGCGACGCTAGAGGCGCAGAAGGCAATCGAAGCCGTCCCGCCCGATCGCGCGATGATGGTGGACCTGCTTGGGCTGCACGCCCGCAACGTGCGTGAAAGCCTGAAAGCACCTAAGCATCGCGCGCTGCAGCAGCGCTGGAGTGCGTACCTCGATGACCGCATCCGTGCCGGCTACGGCTTTCTGCGGTACTTTCAGTGATCAGGGATTGGTGTTGAACGCGCGGCGATAGCAGTAGACAAAGCCGGAGCGGGCCTGCTCTCCGATTGTGCAGCCCTTCTTTGCGAAATGCTCATTGACGCCGGCCGCGCGCTCTTCGGTGAGTGCGTTGACGTGGAAGCAGACGTGCTTTTCCTTGTTTACACCGTGCAATCTAAGTGTGGCGTCGAGATCGCCGGTCACGCCGACAACGAACGTGTCGTAGTCGCGACCGTTGCGCTGGATGAATCCCTCGATCTGGGTGATCAAGGTTTCCGAAATCAGGGAACGTTTCTGGTCTTCACTCATGTTCCAAGTTTGCCTCGCATGGGTCGCGCGCGAAAGCGGCTGCTGTTTGCCTCGCGTCACTTGGTGGTATGCTTCCGATATGACTGCCGACAATCACATAACCCTGACTGAGTGCCCGCGCGACGCGTTCCAGGCGTTCCCCCGGTTTATTCCGACTGAACGCAAGACGGCCTACATGAACCGCCTGATCAAGGCGGGGGCACGACGCATCGACTTCGGCAGCTTCGTCAGCCCGAAGGCCGTGCCGCAGATGGCCGACACCGCCAGCCTATTTGAGAACATGAAAGCGCCGCCGGGTTTGTACCTGATCGCAATCGTGGCGAACCTGCGGGGCGTTGAGGGCCTGGTCGCCTGCAATCACAAGTTCGGCCACACCGGCAATCGCAGGATACATGCGGCCGGATTCCCGATGTCGGTGAACGAGACCTTCCAGAAACGCAACACCAACAAGTCCCTCGACGAAGCATGGGACGAGCTCGGAGAGATCGCGACACTGTGCAAGAAGGAGCAGATTGATCTTGTGGTGTATCTCTCAATGGCGTTCGGAAACCCTTACGGCGAGGCGCACGAGGCCGCACACGTGACCGAGGCTGCCAAGCGCGCACAGGACCTTGGCGCAACGACCGTGCAACTGGCGGACACCGTCGGCGTCGCCTCGGCCGAGCAGGTGGGAGAGGTCTTCCACGCAGTGAAGTCGATTTTGCGTGACATGCCGCTCGGAGTGCATTTACACGCGACACCCAGGACTCTGAGAGACAAAGTGACCAGTGCACTGGAGGCCGGCTGTCGCCTGTTCGACAGCGCCATCGGCGGCATCGGCGGCTGCCCGTTTGCCGAGGACGACCTGGTCGGCAACATGGACACGCTGCAATTGCTTCCACTGCTGAGCGAGCTGGGCTACAACACCGAGTACACCATCGACGCGCTGCTTGATTGCGCGGCCGAAGCACAGGAACTCCAGCGCAAGTTCGGCGACGGAAGCGAACACTGAACAGGGGCGGAAATGTCCGGATTCGACGCAATCAAGATTGAACAGGACGACGAGCTGGGACTCGCGACCATCGCGCTCAACCGGCCGGACAAACGCAATGCGCTCAGCGCAGAGCTGATAAAGGCCCTTCGTGCCGAACTGAAAACTCTGCGCCACAATGACGCAGTGCGGAGTGTCTTTATCAAAGGCAACGGTCCTGCCTTCTGCGCGGGGGCCGATCTGGAAGAAATCCAGGCGCTGCAACATGCAGTCGTTGCTGACAATCAGCGGAATTCACATCAGCTGCGCGAATTCTTCGTGGACCTGTACAGCTTCCCCAAGCCGACCTGCGCGGTCGTCCATGGCGCGGCGCTGGCCGGGGGGTGCGGTCTTGCGACGTGCTGTGACTTCGTGATCGCCACTCGCGACGCGACCTTTGGCTATCCGGAAGTAAAGATCGGCTTCATCCCAGCGATTGTGATGGTGCTGTTGACCCACCAGATCGGCGAGCGCGCGGCGCGCGACCTCTGTCTCAGCGGGCGCACGATCGATGCGGAAGAGGCGCACAGGCTCGGGCTGGTCAGCCAGGTGGTGGTGCAGGCCGACCTTGATGGCGCTGTTCACAAACTGGCCAAGGACGTTCGCAAGAACGCACCACAAGCCATGGCGACCGTAAAGCGCATGTTCTGGCGCTTGCATGGCATGAGCATGGAAGACGGCCTCGTATGGGCCAGCGACATGAACGCCATGGCCCGCAGCACCGACGAATGCAAGGAGGGCATCGCAGCATTCCTCGAAAAGCGCAAGCCGAACTGGGCCGAATAGGGCGGACCGTCAAGTTCACTAGATCCGGCCGGTGATCCATGAACAAAGTCAAAGGCACGTGCGCGCCGCAGCATGGCTGGTGGCAGAAGCCGCAATTGCACTTCGAAGAAGAGCAGGGCACGCACCGCAAGGTGACCTGGCTTGAGCTGTTCTACGACCTGGTGTTTGTCGTGGCGGTCGCGCAGATTGCGCATCAGTTTGCCGGCCACCTTGACTGGCACGGCGCCGCAGAGTTCGTGATGCTGCTCGTCCCGGTCTGGTGGATCTGGATCGGCGGCACGATCTACAACGAACGCTTTGAAAGCCGTGGGCTCGAAAACCGCTTCTTCTTCTTTCTGCAAATGCTGGCGGTCGGTGGCATCGCGCTGTTTGCGCACCATGGGACGGGCGAAAACGCCATCGGTTTCACGCTCAGCTACATATTCGCCCGAGGGCTGATCTGCTATCTGTTCCTGCGCGGTGGATATCACAACCCCGTGTTCCGTCCAGTCTCAACCCGCTACGCGACGGGCTTCATACTCTCCCTGGTGTTGTGGACGATTTCGATCTGGGTGCCCGCGCCGGGCAAGTTCCTACTGTGGTACGGCGGGATGGGATTGGAGCTGGCTGCTCCCTGGTTCACGCTCAAGCACCAGTCCGCTTTGCCCCGCTTCAGTACAAGCAAGATGCCAGAGCGCTACGGGCTTTTCACCATCATCGTGCTGGGCGAAGGGCTCGTTGGCGCGATCTCGGGCGTGGCTGAACATCACCACCCATCGCTGGACACGATCGTGCAGGGCGCGCTGGCGATGCTGTTGTCTTTCCTGCTGTGGTGGACCTATTTCGATTTCGTCGCCCGCCGGGTG
The DNA here is from genome assembly GCA_020425605.1 of Planctomycetota bacterium. Taxonomy (GTDB): domain Bacteria; phylum Planctomycetota; class UBA8742; order UBA2392; family UBA2392; genus JACKID01. The sequence goes on from JAGQRH010000040.1 coordinate 9,422, forward strand.
CCGCGCCCGTCAACCCGCAACATCATCCTGTGGAGCTATGCGCACTTGCCGCTGGTGCTCTGCATAGTCGCGGTGGGGGCTGCATCGCTGAACCTCGTGGCCGGGGAGCCACATGCGGAGATGGCGCAGAATGTGCGCCTGCTGTTCGCAGCGAGCGTCGCCGGCGTGCTGTGTGCCATTGCCTTCCTGGAGACACGTCTTGCGACGGCAGCTGAAGAGCCTACACACCCACTGGTGAGCCCTCTCCTGAAGGTCGTAGTCGGCGCGGTTGTGCTGGGCATCGGGTTTGGCGGCCTGCCTGGAAGCGCTGTGTGGTTCCTGGTGTGCGTTCTGGCGGTGCTTGCACTGCCGCCTGCCTACGGCGCATGGGTTTGGTTTCAGAAACCGGAGGCGCACGACGCCGGGCACTACGTGGGCTAGAGAATCTGTTCCGGGATCCAGCCGCCGTTGACGTCGATCTGCGTCCCGTTTACGTGGGCGCTGTCCGGACTCAGGAAAAAAGCCAGCGCGTTGCACAGGTCTTCGGCCCTGGCGAATCGCCCGGCCGGCGGATCGATGGGTTTCACGACACTGTTTTCCATGATGCCGATGCCGATGGTATTGATCGTGATGCCCTGTTTTGCCACGGCCGCCGCTGCGCTGCGCGTCAGCGTCCCGATGCCGGTCTTGGCGATGTGGTAGGGGACGGTCAGGCGGTTGAATGTGGGTCGCTCGCCGGCTGCGTAGCCGATGTTCACAACACGCCCGAAGCCAGCCTCGCGCATCATGGGCACGGCTGCGCGCATGCAGAAGTACGCTGTGTTGAGATTGCTCTCGAGTTGGTCACGCCACTCCTCGGGCGTCAGCTCGAAGAGATCCTTCCTCAGGTAGTTGCCCACGTTGTTGATAAGCAGATCCAGCCCGCTCATGGCTGCGGCCGCTTCGGCTACGACCCGGGCGGCCTGGTCCGGGTCACGCAGGTCACCCTGCACGGCCGGGCCGCCGGTTTGTTTCGCGACTTTCTCGGCCTCGTCCTTGCTGCCCATGTAGTGGATGGCAACTCTCACACCCTGTGTCGCCAGCCATTCGGCCAGAGCGCGGCCGTTGCGTCGCGCGCTGCCTGTTACGAGGGCGGTCTTCACACGTGGGTCGATTTTGTTCACAGGCTGTCCCAAGGCGTATTCATGCATTGTGGCGCTGCTAATATCCGCGCCTGATGAAGATCTATACCAAGACAGGTGATGATGGCTCAACGGGCCTTTTCGGCGGCGGCCGGGTGCCGAAGCATGATTTGCGCGTCGAGGCGTATGGTACGGTCGATGAGTTGAATGCAATTCTCGGCATCGCGCTGTGCGAAGACGGCGACGCAGGCATCAAGACGGCGCTGCAACCGCACCAGGCGGAGCTTCTGGCGATGGGCGCCGTTCTTGCTGACGGCAAGGCATTGGGTGCGCCCAAGGCGAACACTGAGTTGCTGGCCGCCATGGAACAGCAAATCGACGCCTACACCACCGAGTTGGAGCCGCTGAAAAACTTCATACTTCCGGGCGGCACCCGGCTGGCAGCCCAGCTGCACCACGCACGCACCGTCTGTCGCCGCGCCGAGCGTTGCGTCAGCCGAGTGCGAGTGGAGCAACCAAAGCTGTCTCAGCGTGTCATGCCATGCATCGTCTATCTCAACAGGCTCTCCGATTGGCTGTTCACTGTCGCGCGGCTTGCAAACAAGCGCGCCGGTGTGCCCGATGTTCTCTGGATACCGAAGGACTCCCCATGAAATGTTTTTTGAGCACGATTACTCTACTGGCTGTCGTTGCGGCGCTTTCGCTGGCCTCCGGCTGCCGGGATGCCGGCGAGTGGATGAAATTCACCGGTGGGCCCGAAACCGAAGACGGCTGGGGTGAGACGTTTGAGTATCCCGCCGCCGACGTCTGGGAGGCATTCCGCGCTGTTGTCCGCGACAATGGCAGCATCGAAGAAGAAGACCCGGTCGAGATGAGCCTGAAGGGCGAGTCGAAGCCCCACGATTCCAGCGACTGGGACGGCGTCAGCATCAAGGGCAGGGTGTACGACAAGTCGGAAGATGGCGTCGTGGCGGCTAGGCTGATCGTGCATGCCTGGTATGCGAAGAACGCCAATGACCGCGCCCGCCAGGAGACTGCGCGCCAGTACTGCAATACAGTCTTCAAAGTGCTGAAGCAGTGGAAGGGTGAAGACCCGGACGAGAATCCGACCGTCACGACCAGCTCCGAAGACCCGGTCAAGCCGGACGAGGCGATCGGCTTCTTCAAGGTGAAGCCGGAACAGGCCTATGCGGCCTGCAAGGCAGTCGTCGCCAAGTACGGAGCAGTTGAGCAGGATGACCCGAAGGGCCTCTATATGCGAGGCGTGAAGTCGAACGCGCTGGAGGACACCAAGGACGACGTAAGAATTTTCGTCTACGACCGGACCGAACAGGACAGCATCCGATGCAAGGTCAGCGTGCGCGTGCGTGCGGGCGAGGACAACGGTGCGATGCAGGACGTCGCGCGCAGTTATCTGACCGAAATCCGCAAGGAACTCGAAAAGCAATTCGGGCCGCAGGAGTAGTGTGAGCGACGATGGGGCAGTTGCCGCCGGTGCACCGCAGGAAGGGGAAGCTGCGCTGACCCCTGAAGGCATCGCCGCCGACTCCGTCCGTATCGAGGAAGAACAGCGCAGCCAAAGAGCCGAATCGCCGGGCCGGTCCGTAATCGGCTCGGCGATGCTTGTTTCAGGCGGGACCCTGTTGTCGAGGCTGCTGGGCCTCGTGCGCGACGTGATGATGGCGGCAGTATTCGGATTCAGCCGCCAAATGGACGTCTTCATACTCGCCTTCACCATACCCAACCTGTTTCGTAAGCTTTTCGGCGAGGGGGCGCTCTCGAGCGCAACGATCCCGGTTCTCACCCGCTACCGTATTCGTGGAGACATGGATGCCACGCGCCGCCTGCTGGGTACGCTTTCTGCATTGCTGGCCATCGGTCTGAGCCTGATTACGGTGATCGTGCTGGCCGTGACCTGGCTCTTGCCCGCGCGGTTGTTCGGCGACCCGGCGAAGTTTGGCGAGTTCCGCGACTACCTGACGATCCTGCTTCCATATGTGGTATTCATCTGCCTGGCAGCGCTGCAGGCCGGCACCCTGAATTGTTGGAATCGCTTCGCATTGCCCGGCCTGATGCCCGCTGTGGCGAATGCGATCTGGATCGTGCCGCTGATCTTCATCGCCGGCTCGCCCATGCGCAACGATCCCCATACCGCCGCGTTGTGGATGTCCGCGGCTGTATTGCTGAGCGGGATTGTGCAGTGGGGCCTGCAGCTGATACCCCTCGGGCGACTGAAGCTGCTGACGCCGCCGCGTCTTGCCCTGCGCGAGCCGGGTATTCGCGAGACATTCAAGGCGATGGCGCCGATGTTGTTCTCATTGGCCGTGTTCCAGATCAACACGTTCATGGATCAGGTGCTGGCGGAAGTCTTGATTGTCGGCGACGGCGCCGTCAGCAGCTACAGCTACGCATCCCGGCTGTTTCAACTGCCGCTTGGGCTGGTTGGCGTTGCGCTCGGGACGGCCATGTTTCCTTTGATGTCACGATTTGCGGCACGCAACGAACTCGAGAAATTGACGGCCAGCCTGCTCAACAGCTCGAGGCTGATTGCGTTCATTGCCTTTCCGGCCGCATTTGGGCTGGCGGTGCTTTCTTACCCGATCACGCATTTGTTATTCGGGGGGTCGCACGGTGGGCCGGAGTTCATCGGGCGTTCGGCCCGTGTAGCCGCCCTGCTCTCTATAAGCTTGCCCGTCGTTAGTCTGATCAGCCTGTTGACGAAGACGTTCTATGCAATGCGCGACTATCGCACGCCTACGCGCATTGCATTGCTGGCAGTGCTCGTGAATCTGGCAGCCAACGTGATCCTGCTTCAGACGCCGCTGCTGGAGTCCGGCCTGGCGCTTGGCACGGCGATATCCGGGCTGTTGAACCTGGGGCTGCTGGGATGGGTACTTCGAAAACGGCTGAAGGGGACGGTAATGGAAAGCATGCGCGCGGCCGCGATTCCCGCCAGCAGCGAGCGCCTGGCGCAGCCCCTTACGCCAAGCACTTTGCGGGGCATTCCGGTTTCAATCATCCGAAGCGCAATGGTCTCGTGCGTGATGGCAGCGGGCGCATGGCTGGTACAGGAACGGCTGTACCTGGCGTTCGGGCTGGCCGGACGCACAAGCCGGATCGTGTCAGTCGGCGGCGGAGTGCTGGCAGGGGTCGTGATCTACACGGGCTTGTCGATGCTGTTGCGAGCGCAGGAAGTGCAGCAGATTCTCAGTCTGCGCAAGCGTCGAACCGGCTAGATATCGACCGGCAGGACCCTCACCAGCTCAAGTTGTTTCGGCGTGAACTTCACCTGAAGCGGGATCACCTGCACGCCTGCTTTCACTGCTTCGCGGAACAACTGGGCATAGCGCTTGTCGATTTCTTCCGCCGGGCGAAACGCTTCCGTATCCGTGCGCCCGCAAAAATAAATCATTGCGGCACGCATGCCCTGCTCGCGCACCAGCCACATCATCTCTTCAAGGTGCTTCTGGCCGCGCTCGGTGATCGAGTCGGGAAAGACAGAGTGTTTGTCCGCCCGCATGGAAGTGTTCTTCACTTCGACGTAGCAGTCCGGCCGGCTGCTCGGTTTGCAGCGCGGGGCGGGATCCGGGTCCTTCTTGCGCTTCTTTTCGGGCGGAGTGTTCGTCAGCAGCAGGTCGATGCGGCTGCGCCCTTCGCGGCCGTACTTCACCTCGTTGCGGATGAACGGGTAGCCAGTCAGTTCAGCGATCGCGTCTGCTTCCACGAACTGCCGCACCGTTCCGTTGGGGATGCCGGTGTTCACGTTGACCCAGGTCTTGCCCATCTGGATCATTTCCCACGTGTAGCGGTACTTCCGTTCCGGCTTCTCGCTGTCGCTGATGATGACGGGACGGCCGGGTTCATTGCAGGTCTTCATGCTTCCTGTGTTGGCGCAGGCGACCGTGAGCTTGTTGCCCTCGTCCAGTTCCACGTCGGCCAGGAAGCGGTTGCGGCGGGCAATCAGCGTGCCTTTCAGCATCGGCCGCCCGTGTTTGATGATCGACATGATGCTCCCTTCGTGTATGACTCACGGCGGACCATATCACGGAACACGACATGGATGCAGACGCACTCAACACCGAGCTGGCCGGGATGGATATCCAACTGCTCGACCAGGTACTGAAGGGCCGCTTCGCCGAGGGCGGCCGGGTGCTCGACGTCGGCTGTGGCGCAGGGCGAAACATGGTCTGGTTTGCCCGCAATGGGTTTGATGTGTTCGGTGTGGACGGCAGCGAAAAGGCGGTCGAGAAAGTTCAAGCGGCCGGAATCGTACCTGCGGACCATGTCATCAAGTGCTCGGCTACGGAGCTGCCCTGGCCGGACGCCCACTTCGACGCCGTGATCTGCAACGCGCTGCTGCACCTGCTCGAGAAGCGCGAAACGTGGGAGGCAGGGTTGAAGGAAAGCTGGCGCGTGCTGAAGCCCGGCGGAATCTGGTTCGCGCGCCTCGCCACCACGCTGAGCATGGAGCAACACGCCGAGCCTCTGGGCGACGGGCTCTACCGGATGCCCGGTACGCAATGGGACATTCTACCGACCAGCCTCGACGAGATGTTGCATTGGACAGAGAAGCTGGGTGGCAAACTCCTCGACCCGATCAAGACAGTTAACGTCCAAAACCAGCGAGCCATGGCCACGTGGGTGATGCAAAAATAGGTGAGCAAGGGGCTGGCCTGCCAGACGAAGCAATGTCGGCGGGGACTCGGCGCGCAGACTTCGCAGCCCCTGCGTCTGCCGGGCCTGCGAAGTCTGGTGGGCCCGCCGGGATTCGAACCCGGAACCAAGGGATTATGAGTCCCCTGCTCTAACCGTTGAGCTACAGGCCCACGCTGATTCGTGCCGTGAGTGTGCCACGCTTCACGACGCGGACAAGTCATCGGGCACAATCCAACGAGTGGCGGGTGCAGAACGCTTTCGCCCTGTAGGCCGTGCGGCTATGGTCACGGGCGGTGCACCGTAGTCGGAGTAGGTGATGAATCGACGGATTGTCCTGCCATTATTGGTTGTCGCGGCGCTTTGGCCGTCTGTGCAAAGTCCCTTCGTCGCACAGGATGTGCCCGCAGCGACCGAGACGATCGAGTTGGCCGAATGCCTCGTGCTGCCCCGGGTTGGAACCAGCTCGCGCAGCCCCGTGCACACGGATGCTCTTGAGGCCCTGATGTTGGACGACGCGCTCACGGCGCCCGTCGCGGGTGCAAAGGTCAAACTGCCGGACGGCTCAGACGTCGAGTGGACGAAGTCAGCGGCGGACGAGGACGGCTGGGTCAATGGTGATGGCGGCTCTTACGTCTTCTGGCGCGCTGATGCGCCCCGCGACTGCATTGCGTTGCTGAAGGCCCGAGGCCATTCGCTGGCCTACGTCAACGGCGAGCCTCACTACGGCGATCCCTACAACTATGGCTACGTCCATGTACCGGTCACACTCAAGAAGGGCCGGAATGACATTCTGCTTCTGCAGGGCCGTGGACGCGTCAAGGCCGAGCTCGAGCTCCTGCCGAATGCGGCCGGAGCGGTAGTGATTGGCGGTGATTGGACAATGCCGGACTTCATCGTCGGCGAGCCCGCCGGCGGGCTCAGGTTGGGTGCCGTCAACGTGATCAACGCGACGCCAAACAATCTGGACCTCGCGCCGTTCGTGACGGCACTGGACCCTGCTCGCCCGAATGAGCACTACTCGGCCGAAGCCCAACGCATCCCGGCGATGGGCATCCGGAAGCTGGCATTCAGTATCCCGATGGTCGAGACGGTGGCAGACAAGGAGTACAGGTTCCGCCTTGAACTGATTGCCAAGTCCGGCGAGTCCCTTCCCCTGGCAAATGCTGTTGCCCGGTCAGAGTTCACCGTCAAAGCCGTATCACAGACCCAGCCCCGCCGCGTGACGTTCCGCAGTCAGATTGATGGAAGCATTCAGTACTATGCCGTGCGGCCGGCAGTCGCCCTTCCAGGAAGCACCGATAAGCCAGGAATTGTGCTGTCGCTGCATGGAGCTTCTGTCGAGGCGATCGGCCAGGCGCGCGCGTACGGTGCGAAAAGCTGGTGCCACATAGTCTGCCCGACCAATCGCCGCCCATTTGGCTTTGACTGGGAAGACTGGGGCAGGCTCGACGCCATGGAAGTGCTCGCGCAGGCCAAGGCGACGCTGGACTACGACCCGACCAAGGTGTGGCTGACCGGGCATTCCATGGGCGGCCACGGCACCTGGACCGTCGGCGCACACTTCCCCGACAAGTTTGCCGCAATCGGCCCAAGCGCAGGCTGGGAGAGCTTCTACAGCTACGCGGGAGGCGTTGAGGTCGAGGCCACTGACCCGGTGGTAGCCATGCTGAAGCGTACCGCAAACGCCAATCGCACGCTGCTGCACAAGTACAACTACAAGCAGCAGGCGGTTTATATCCTGCACGGCGACGCCGATGACAACGTTCCGGTCACTGAGGCTCGCAATATGCGCGATGTCCTCAAGGAGTTTCACAAGGACTTGCAGTATTTCGAGCAGCCTGGCGCCGGCCACTGGTGGGATGACGGCCACGACACGGGCGCGGATTGCCTCGACTGGCAACCGATGTTTGACACGTTCGCCCGTCGTCGCCTGCCGCGTACCAACGAAGTGTTGTCGATCGACTTCACTACCACCTGCCCGGAGCACTCGGCCGACGACCACTGGCTGCGGATCGAGATGCAACAGAGCCAGCTTGCGCCAAGCAGGGCCCAGATCACGATGTTGCCGAACAAGGGAGAGTTTGAGGGCACGACGGAGAATATCTCTCGTATGTCATTCGACGTCGCCGCAGCCATGGTGGCCAAGCCAACCCTCAGCCTTCGAATTGACGGCAGCGAATTGACGGACATTGCGTGGCCTGCGTCCGGTCGACTAAGCCTGCGTCGCGCCGCCGAGGGATGGCAGGTTGTCGATCCTGCGCCCGCCGAGTGGAAGGGTCCGCGCCGCAGTGGCTGGCTAAAGAACGGCTTCAATCACAATTTCATGATGGTGTACGGCACGCGGGGTACAGAAACTGAGAACGCATGGGCTCTCGCCAAGGCGCGCTATGATGCGGAACAGTGGTGGTATCGCGGCAACGGTTCATGCGACATTATCCCTGACGTCGAATTCAATGCGCGTAAGTACTCGGATCGCGGTGTGATCCTGTACGGCAACGCTGACAGTAACTCGGCGTTTGCTGCGTTGCTCAAGGATGCCCCGGTTCAGTTGCGGGGTGGCTCGTTCACGATCGGCGCGCGTGAGTTCAAAGGCGACGATCTCTCAGTCGTATTCACATACCCACGTAGTGACAGCGCGACTGCAAGTGTTGTCGTCGTCGGCGGAACAGGTGCGAAGGGCATGCAAGTCACAAACCGGCTTGGTTATTTCATCTCCGGGGCGTCATTCCCCGACCTGCTTGTATACCGTCAGAACACGCTGACTACGGGACTTGAGGGGATAGTGGGCGGCGGATATTTCAGTGAGCGTTGGGATATCGAGAATGCGGATGTCGCCTGGCGGGAAACCAAATAGTCGAAATTGTAATTTTGAAGTTGGCTTTGTGCCCACGATTCATAGACAGCTAGTCTGCAATTGCAAATTAACGGGAGGCCAACGTGGCAAAGAAGCGGTCGCAGGAAAACACAAAGCAGAAGCAGGCGTACGTCGCAGAGCTTGTGAAGGCCAAGGCAGATATCAGCATGAACGAAGCGGGCAAAAAGGTCCGCTCCAAGTTCGGCACCCAACTGGCATACGACAAGCTGCGTGAGGCATTCGCCGGCGCAGGCGGAAAGATTGACACTCGCCGCGGACCGGGCAAAGGCAGCAAGCGCAAGTCCGCAAAGAAGGCCGCGCCGGCCAAAGGCGCCCCGCGCAAGTATGGCACGCGCTCACCGGCTGCCACCAAGCGCAAGCAGGAATTCGTTGCCGAGCTTGTGAAGGGCTCGCCGGACATCACGATGAACGAGGCGGGCAAGAAAGTGCGCTCGCGATTCGGAACGCAGCTGGCGTTTGACAAGCTGAAGGAAGCGTTCAAGTCGGCAGGCGGAAAGGTCGGCAAGCCCGGCCGCCGCAAGGGCTCGCGCAAGCACGTGGATCGCCGTTATGGCCGCCGCGACAGTGACCGCGCCTATGCCAAGATCAGCCGGACTCTGCAGGGCATGCCCAAGCACGTCGTGATCATGCACGTGAAGGGGCTGGTCGATACTTCCGAGTTCAACACCCGCGAACAGGCCGTCGCATTCGCCCGCAGCCAGGTGCTGGCGGGCGTTCCGGTTTCAGACATCGCTTACTATACTCGCCAGCCGCTAGAGATTTCGGTCGGGATCTAATGATTCTCAAGGTCCGGGGTCCCGCGAGTCGGGGCCCCGGTTTTTGTTTGATATGCCATTCGCACTCGAATTGTTCTTTGACCCTCGCTGCGAGACGCGGCTGCGCAGGCTCCTGTCGGGGCTGCGTCAGGCGCAGCTTGGCGGCACCGTTCTCATTGAGGACGTGAAGGCTCGATTTCACATCACGCTCGCCATCTGCGACGACGTGAACGAAGAGAAGATGTGTGAAGTGCTCGCAGAAATCGCCGAGGAGACCCCTTCTCTGCCGGTAATTCTGTCTTCGCTTGGCCTGTTCCCGAGCGCTGAGACGGTCATGTTCCTTGCCCCGGTCGTGGACCAGGAATTGCTCGATGTACACCGCGTCGTCACGGAACGCGTGGCCGAGTTCAGTGACACACCATGGAAGCTTTACCGCCCGGGGCGCTGGGTTCCGCATTGCTCGCTGGCGCTGAGGCTCCCCCGCGACGGAGTGCAGAAGGCACTCGATCTCCTGATGGAAAGCACATTTCCAATCACCGGCGAGCTGATCGATATTGGCGTATCCGAATTCGAGGCCGGTGTCGTCAAGCGCTACGTCTGCAGCTACCCGCTTCAATAAATGCAAAAGGCCGGGGCAGACGCCCCGGCCTTCAAAGTCACATTCGATTTTTCTATGCGGTTGCCAGCAACTCCGGCTCTTCGGCGGCGCGCAGATCGACGCTGACCTTGGTGCTGGTACCCGGTTCTTGCATGGTGACGCCATAGAGCGTGTCGCAGGCGGCCATCGTCTTCTTGTGGTGGGTGATGATGATGAACTGCGAGTACTTGGCGTATTCTTCGATCACGCTGCAGAACCGATCCACGTTTGCTTCGTCCAGCGGCGCGTCTACCTCGTCTAGAATCGCGTACGGTGCCGGGTTGGTTTCGTAGATCGCGAACATCATCGCTACGCTGATCATCGCGCGCTCGCCGCCGCTTCGCATCGCGATCGGCAGGGCTTCCTTTCCAGGCGGCTTGCAGATGATCTCGACACCGCTGGCCAGCGGCTCTTCGGGATTCGTCAGCATCATGTCTGCCGACCCGCCGCCGAACATTCGGCGGAACAGGCGCTGGAAGTTGCCGCGTACGGCCTCAAACGTCGTGATGAACATGCGGCGCGTTTCGTTCTCGATTCGTGCGATGGCATCCGCGAGCGTGCGCTTGGCTTTCAGCAGATCCTGCTCCTGTCGCGAATAGAACGTGTTGCGCTCTTCGGCGTCCTTGAGCTCGTCCATGGCTTCCATGTTGACGTTGCCGAGGCGGCGTAGCTGTTCCTCGACGGCTTCGAGCTCGGAGCGCGCCTCGGCCTCGTTCACGATGTGCGTGACGGGGTCGTAGTCGCGGTAAAGCGTGTCGATGTCGGCGTTGAAGTTCTCGGCCAGTCGGCGGCGGATCGCGTCCATCTTCATGAACAGCGTGTTTTCGTCGATGCGGGCCTGCTGGACGCCTTCGCGCTCGCGATACAGCTGCTCCTGCAGTTCGCCGACGTGTGTGCGGGCGTGCTCTACTTCCCGGCGGCGCTCTGACAGCACGCCGTCGCCGGAGCCGCGCCGCGTTTCCAGCTCGATTCGCTCGCGCTCCAGCTCGGCCTCAACCTCGACGCTGCTGCCGGCCTGATGTTCGAGCGTGCGTATTTCCTTGGCGTGCGACTCCTGCTCACCGGCGTTGAGGGCGATTTCTTCGGCGTAGCGCGTCAGCGCCTGGTCGATGCCTTTCAGTGAGTCTTCGGCCTGCTTCAGCTCCGTGCGACGGGAGGCTTCGGTGACGCGAGCCTCGGTCAGCGCGCTCCGGGCTTCCTGCAATGCCTCACGGCGCTGGCCGACTTCCTCGGCGAGGCGGGCGAGTTCATGCTCGCACTTGCCCTTGGCCTCTTCAGCCTCGGCCACTTGCTCGGTCAGTTCTGTGTGGCGCTTCAGGTCGGCGGCCAACTGCTCTTCCAGCTGGGCGACTTCGCTGTTGATCACGGCGCGCTCTTCGCTGAGGCGCTTGTGCTCTCGTGACAGGGACTCGAGTGCGACGCGCTTGCCGGCCGCATCCATGCTCGCGTCGTAGATGCGCGCGCGCAGCTCAGTCCCGGCCGCGGAAAGCTTGTCCTGCTCATTCAGCGCATCCGCGAGCTTGGCTGCGGTTTCGTCAATCTCGGCGTCGAGTACGCCGAGGTCATGTGCCAGGCGCTCGATTTCGGACTGCTGGGTGATCAGTCCGGTGTTCGCCTCGCCGCCCGCCAGTGCGAAGCTGCCGGGCAGGCTGAACATTTCGCCGGTCGGCGTCACGATGCGGAAGCCCTGCGAGCCCCTGGTCATGAGCTTGCGGGCGACGGTGCGGTCGGCGACCAGCAGCACGTCGCTGAGCAGCGCATTGGCAAGCTCGCGGAAATCGTCGGAGACGCGCACTTCGTCAAGCAATGGGCCGATCACGCCTTTGCCACCCGGGAACTGCGGCGCCTTGGCGGGCTTGAACTCGGACTGGGCCAGGATGGTCAGGTTCGCGGAGCCGCGGCCTGCCAGCCAGTCGAACAGGTCGTGCGCGTGCTCGAGGTTGTCGACGATGATCGCCGTGCCCAGGTCTTTCAGCACGCGTTCAAGCGCGGCGGCAAATCCGAGGTCAATGCGCAGCGCGTCATTGAGCTGGCCCCTGATTCCGAAGCTCTCGCAGCGCTTCTTGTCGTCCAGCAGGGCGCGGGCGGTGTCATCGAGACCTTCGCGGGCGGCGACCATGCTTTCCAGCATTGCCTTGCGTTCCAGCTTGGCGCCGCGCTTTAGCTCAAGCGCGTGCTTGCGCTGGCGGGCTTCGCCGGCGGTCTGGGCGATCGGGCCGAGTTGCTTTTCGACAGCCGTGAGCTCATCGCGCACGGCCTTGAGCGCCGCTTCTTCTTCTTCGCGAGCGGCCTTGGCGGCTTCGAAGCGCGTGCCGACGTCGGCGGCTTCGCGCTCGGCCTCGTTGGCGCGTGCGCCCAGCGATTCCAGGCGGCGGCGTGTGCCCCGCATCTCGGCATCGAGGCTCATGCGCTCGTTGAGTCCCTGGTTGGCGGCGGTGATGGCATCCAGCAACTGCGTGCGGACTTCCTTCAGCTGCGATTCCATCGCCTCGGCTTCGGCGCGGGCGGCCTGCTCATCGGCAGCGAGCTTGGCAACATGCGCCGTCAGTTCCTTCATCTCGGCGCGGCCAGCTTCGGCAGCGGATGAAATGCCCTCGCGGCGGTTCTTCAACCCGGACATCTGCTCGCGCACGCGCTGGGAATGCTCCTTGGCGCGCTCAACGGCCTGGCGAAGGCTCTCGACGCGTGCGAGCGCCTTTTCGCGCTTGGCCTGCTGCTGGTTGATCTCGAGGTCGAGCTTGTGGATGCGGTCCGACAGCCGGCGTTCTTCGTGCTCGGCATCAGCGAGCCGGGTCTCGGCATCTTCCAGGTCCATGCGCGTCTTCGCGAGTTCCGCCTGGATGGCGCCTTCGCGTTTGCCCGCGTCGCTGATGGTCGAGAGCAGCGCCTCGCGGTCCTTGTCGAGCGCCGAGAATTGAACCAGCCCCAGGTTCTGGTGAATGACCCGTGAGCGTTCTTTCAACTCGGTGTACTTCAGCGCGCGGGTGGCCTGCGACTTGATCTTGCGCAGCTGGCCCTTCACCTCGCCCAGCACGTCCTGCAGGCGCTCAAGGTTCTGGTCGACGATCAGCAGCTTGGCCTGTGCGGCCTCCTGCTGCTTACGCATCTGCCCGATGCCCGCGGCTTCCTCAAACACCACGCGGCGGTCTTCAGCCTTGCTTTGCAGCAGGGCGTCCATCTTGCCTTGTTCCATGATGCTGTAGGCGCTCATGGCTGCGCCGGTGCCCTCAAACAGGCCCCGAACGTCGCGCATCTTGGCCGGCTCACCGTTGATGGCGTAGCCGCTGTCGCCGTTCTTCTCGAGGCGGCGGGTGACTTTCACGTACTTGCTGGAAAACGGCAGCAGCCCGTCGCTGTTGTCGAACGTGATGCTGACTTCGGCATAGCGTGCGGGCTTGCGCGTTGCGCTGCCGCTGAAGATGACGTCTGTGCTGCTCTTGGTACGCAACGACTTGCGCGACATTTCGCCCAACACCCAGCGCGTGGCGTCGACCACATTGGACTTGCCGCAGCCGTTGGGCCCGACCACGCCCGTGATCTGGGCCGGAAACTCAAACACGGTGTGTCGGCCGAAGGACTTAAAGCCGTCCATCTCCAGCTTCACGATGCGCATGGTGTAACCGCCGGTTGTGTGTTTCCGGGCCATACCCGGTATTAAAAGGAGTAATCGGCCGAGCGCATGACCCAACTTTGTCGAAAACCCCGAAAACTAGGGCATTCCAAGGCAAAAGTTAGGGTCTTGTAAGGGCTTTGGCGAATGTGGACGCCTGTTGGCAGATTGTGGTCGTGACGATCGTCGCGTTCTCGGGCCGTTCAGGCTGGATTCAAGGCCTTCACGTGAATGCCGTGGCCCGCTCGGCTCGGGAAGAATGGAACGTGCTTCCAAAAACAAACTACTGAGCTTCCTGGCCCGCGAGTCTCAAGTCGCGATTGCGGCTCGCGTTGCAGCGGCAAAGTTTTTTCGCGTGTGACGGCAAATCCGTCGCCGCTTCCATCGCCCGGAATGAATGAGGGCGGGGTTGTCCCGCTCAGCATTCCGGAGGACATGCCATGTCCCGATTCCCGAACGTGCGCAAAGGCGGCAAGCCGCGCAACAAACACGTCATGCTTCACATTCTCACGACCGCACAGAGCCTGTATCTGGAGACCGGCGGCGCGGACATCGACTTCACGGTGGACGCGGCCAAACAGGTCGTAGATCTGTGCCGCGAACGCGCGGCCCAGCCGCAGCCAGAGCGCGGGCCGGACCCGGTGAAGATGCTGCAGGCTGCCATCCGCGAGTTGCGCATGGCCCAGCAGATGCGCGAAAAGAAGCTGAACGAGTGCCGTCAGATCATCGCCGAAACCAGCGAAGCGGCCGAGCAGGAAGCGACGCCGGCAAAACAGCCGGAAACCCACGGAATCGGGCCGGAACCATCGGCCGTCCCGGCCGGTGTTGCGCCCGAGACGCCTGAAACCCGGCACGACCAGTCCAATTCGTAGCAACCGCCCGCTGTTTGAAAACTGAATACTGACTGACGCAGTCGAGGCTCGCGTAATCGCTAGCGGTCCGTGCGTTGCTTCTCGATCAGGCTGTCGAGGTCGACCTTGCGATAGTTGAACCCGAGCTCGGCCGTCAGCGCGAAGCTCTGTTGGGCCTCGACCACGAAGGCCAGCACCTCACGCGGCCCCATGCCCTTGGTCCAGAGGAATCGCAAGACATCGGTGAAGTCGGAGCTGTCGAGTTCATCGACACCGTCATCGATGCGGTCGCCGTCTTCATCCCAGGTACTCCAGGTCAGGCGAACCCTGCCCTTGTTGCCATCCGGGGTGACTCCGCGTTTCACGTCGTCGGCATCCGGGATGCCGTACTTGCCGGATCGACCGGGATCCGCGCGTTCAAGCACACGGCAGCTGATACGGAAGGGCAGCTGATACGGCTTGGAAAGGGTGCGCGTGAACGGATCCGTCGTCAGCGCCACTGTGTCCAGCAGGAAGCGATGACGCACCGGGCCGTAAACGGCTACGCGGAAGCGCTGGTCGTCGAACACGATGATCACGTTGTTGCGCGGGGTCAGTGTGACGCGCAGGCCCTTCACCAGCTCGAAGATCTGCCGCAGCGTCTGCTCGCGCACGCCGATTGGAGTGATGACCAGGTTATCGCCCTGCGCGACGACCTTGACCTCTACACCCTTCTCGGCCATCTCGGTGCGGATGCTATCGATCGCGTCGGGCAGAAGCTCGGATGACAGCGTGCGTTCCTTCTTTACTCGCCCGGCCACCTCGACGGTGCGCACCATGGGCAGGATGATGTGGTCGGCGACCAGTTCATCGTCGGTGACGTCCGCAACGAGCTTGCAGCCTTTGCGCAGGATGAAGCTGGTGCCGCCGACCGCGTCGTGGCGCTCAAGGTTGCGGGCGTCTTCGATCTGCTCGCGGGTGAGCGGGACTTCGTCTTCCTTCAAGCGCGGGTTGGCAAGGATGTTCCCGTCCTCATCGAAGTACTTGTCCGCGTTCAGTGGCAGGTAGCCGCGCTCGAGAATTGCCACCGTACGTCCGAGCTTGTTGCGCAGCGGCGTCGGATAAACAAAGCCGGCGCGAATGTCGTAGGCGTTGCCCTGCAGCCGGATGCGCACCGGGATGTAGTCGCCCGTGCGCGCGCCGGCCGGGATGCCTATGGACTCAACCGTGATCAGTGCCATGTGGCCGACGGTGGCCGACTCGTTGACAATCTCACTTTCCGGCCAGCCGTTCTTGATGGTCAGCTCGGCCGCGCGATCGACCGTGGCGTCGAACAGCATGCCGGTGTCGCCCGTTGAATCGAGCTGAAAGACGATGGTGTCGGCCGAGAACTCGCGTGACACCAGCTCGACTTCACCAGGGTCGAAGTAGTTGACCAGGCCAACGGCGAGCGACGGGTAGCGTCGGATGAACTTCTTGGCTTCGGCTTCACTGTGCGTCAGCTTGGTGACCTGCAGCGGCTCATCGCCGCCGTCGTCGGGCACTTCACCGCCGTCGTCCGGGCCACTGTTGTTGGATGGCGCCGGATTGGTGCAGCCCGCGAGCAGCAATAGACAGGCAAGGCTCAGAAGTATTCGAAGGTTCATGGAACTCTTGAGCGGGGCAATGCAGGGACGCACGATGATCCGTGTTGAGCGCCGATTGATCAATGGGGCGGTTCGTGCGAACTAGCCCGCCTACTGGAACAAAGACTTCTGCCCGGGCGGGACGGCCCACGCCGTGCTGCCGCAAACCGGGCAGCTGTCGCGATTGGCGGGGTAGCGTGCGCCGCAGTCCCTGCAGGTTCGACTGCTGACGACGATTCTGAGTTTGCTGGGCTGCGGACCGCGTTCGGAAACGCAATCGCGAACGAACTCCAGCACTTCGGCTGCCGTCAGCGACTCTGCCTCGCCTGTGCAAACACCTGCATCGCGGCCGAGCAGGCTGTGGAGCGCGCTTTCGGCCTCCAGGCGCTCGGCCAGAGGCAGGCTGGAATCGAGCGATCCGCCTTCCCGGTACGCGTGATCTCGGCTGAGGCGCAGCCTGAGCGACGATTCCGGGTCAGCGCGTGCGACCAGTGAAACGTCTTCACGGGCGAATCGCGCCGCGACGACTTCCTCGACGCGGGTGCCAAGGCGGCCTGTCAGGCCGAGGCGTGAAGCACGCTCGCGGAACTTGAAGCCGAGATAGCTGAGGATCTGCTGCGCGATGCGCTGGGCGCCCGGGTCGGCCTCGCTGTCTACGCCTGCCAGCAACGCGGAAACCAGCCCGAGGCCGACCGGCGCAAGCTCAACGTCGCGGGATGCGCCGACGAGTGCTCGCAGCATCCGGCTTGAGGCGGGCACGGGCTCGGGCATATCGCGCATGGCCACGCGCTCGAGATAGCGTGCCCGGGCGGCCAGCCCCTGCGCAGCCAGCTCGATTGCCGGGTCGAGGCGCTCCAGGTACGTATTCAGGTCAGGCGCCTTCAGCACCGGACGCACAAGGTTGATCGCGGCGCGTGCGACCACAACTTCGTGCGACAAGGCTG
Source organism: Planctomycetota bacterium (assembly GCA_020425605.1). Classification (GTDB taxonomy): domain Bacteria; phylum Planctomycetota; class UBA8742; order UBA2392; family UBA2392; genus JACKID01. The sequence continues at coordinate 26,454 of JAGQRH010000040.1, forward strand.
ACGTTTCGCCGAACAGGCCGGCCGGACGCTCCGGAGCAGGCTCTCGCAGCCGGAACTCGGGTGCGCCGCAGAAGCTGGCGGCACTCGCGGCACGCTCAAGCAAAGACCTTCGGGCCGGATCGGCAAAGGCGCCCGCGTTTGCCGTCAACTCAACGCGTATCTGGCGCCGCAACGAGCCGTCGGCTGCCGCGAGCGTATCCACCAGAGTGCGCACGATCATGTCGCGTGCGGGAGTGCCCGGCGGGCCGACCTCCAGCAGCAACCCGTCCGGTGCCTGGGCTGCCAGCAGCCGCAGCCCGTCCTGCAACTCGGCGCGCTCGATCCGGTCCGGCTCGTCCTGTGCCTGCTGGGCAAGTGCGCGGTCCAGGCCCTTGAGCGCGACCGGGCCGCTGGTGAATGCCGCTGCGGCACTTACTGTTGTCGCGAGCCTCGCCAGTGCCGCGCCGATGCCGGCTGTACTCTCGGCGAACATGCGCTGCAGACCAAAGCCTGCGCCGGCACTGAGCAGGGCGGCGACATCGAGCCGGGTATCGGCCACGGCCGCAGGCGCGTGCAGTGCATCGATGTGCAGGCTGCCGTCCACGTGGGCTTCGCGGACTTCCGCGGGCAGGATGGAGTGCAGGGCATACTGGCTGAGCACGCGGCGGGCGGCGCGCTCGGACAACTCGGCCTGTTCGGCCACGGGCGGCGCGTCCGTTTCTTCGCCCGGAAAGACCCACTGTTCAAGGTCGTAGCGCGGGATGGAGACGCTGCCCGGCTCACGGATCAGCCCGCGGGAGAGCAGCTCTACATCCACCAGCTCACGGATCAGGCCGGTCGTGATGGTTGGCAGATCGAGTTCAAGCACCTTGCTCTCGATCGCTTCGGCGACGCTGCCGGCCGTGGCTGAATTCAGCTTGTGTTCTCGCATGACGGCCGCCGCGATGCGCGCGCGGTTCCAGCCGCCGAGGCCCAGCTCATGTTGCGCGACCTGTGGGCCGGCGGATGGCTCAGCTGCGATGGTTTCTTCGAGCTCGCGGATTTCCTGGCGCTGCTGTCGACCGGCGAGGAAGGCCTGCGCGATGGGGTGCAGATCCGGCGAGCTGAGCAACGCCTTTTCGATCATGTCATCGACATCGCCGGCGTGAGGTGGCTCGGGGGCGTCGCCGTGCTGCATGTCGAGGAAGTAGACGACCATGTCAGCCAGCTTGTCGGCGATCCACTCGTCCTTGCTGCCCGCCGAGCGCACGGCCGCCAGGATCGCGCGCACGATGCGATTGCGACGGAACGGCACAATTTCGCCGTTTCGGTTGATGACCTGGGTGACTCGTCCCATGGTGCGCAGATTTACCACGTCGCGCGACATTGCAACCCGTGACAGTCAAATTTGGATTGGTGACAACGCAGGCGGCCGAGGTGGTGCCCGGGGCCCTTGTAGTTCCCGAGGGGCTGCTTCCTGCATCCTGCATCCTGAAGTAACCTGAGGCCATGTTCCCGCTGAAGACAACCGAGAAGGTGAATTCGTGGCCGGTGATTACCTGGCTGCTGATTGCCTTGAACGTGTTCGTATTCACACAACAGCTCACGGTTGAGGACCCGTCGGCGTTCATTCGGCAATGGGGACTCGTGCCGGCCAACTATCCGCACCTGTTCAGCAGCAGTGCCCATACGGACCTGATGACGCTGGACCATTTGCTGCCGTTCATCACCTGCATGTTCCTGCACGGAGGCTTGTGGCACCTGCTGGGCAACATGCTGTCGCTGTTCGTGTTCGGCCCGAACGTGGAAGACCGCTTCGGACACATCGGGTTCTTCATCGTGTACATGGCCTGCGGGCTGGCGGCCGGGATCACGCAGATCGCCTTTTCGGCCGGCGCGGACATCCCGACGGTTGGCGCGTCAGGCGCGATCGCCGGGGTGATGGGTGCGTTCTTCGTGATGTACCCGAAGGCGCGCGTTGTCAGCGTCATCCCGATCATCGTGATTCCACTGATCGTGCGCGTGCCGGCGTTCTTCTATCTGCTGTTCTGGATCGGCATGAACGTGATCAACGCCCTGAAGGAGATGCAGCTCAGCATGAATGACACCGTCAGCGCGGGCGTCGCATGGTGGGCGCATATCGGCGGCTTCGCCATCGGCATGATCTACGCGGCCCTGCTGGCGAAGAAGAAGCCGCCGCCCGACAAATCGAACTAGAGGACTTCCAAAGGCTGCCTCACGCCCGCGCGCGTTCTTTGTTGATGTCTTTGTGGACGTTCAGGCACAGCTCGGCGAGTCTTGCCGGGTTGTGACGCACGACATGGTCTGCCTGGACCAGGTCGGCCGTGATGATGCGCGGGCTGCCGGGAAGCGTGGTCAGCTTGTCGAGGTCGGCCAGCACGGGTATCGCGTTCTCCGCGGCGTAGGCTGCGGCGAGTGCGTCCGGGATATTGCCGGTGTTTACCACCACAAAGTCAATCAGGTCCTGATTAGTGTGCTCGATCAGTGCCTGCACGTGGCGGCTGGCAGGAAAGTCCTGCGTTTCGCCCGGCTGGGTCATGATGTTGCAGATGTAGCCGACGACTGCCGGGGTCTTCATCAGCGCGTCAAGAATCTCCGGGATCAGCAGATTCGGCAGCACGCTGGTGTATACGCTGCCGGGGCCAAGCAGCACCAGGTCGGCCTGCATGATGCTGTCCACCACGTCAGCCGCCGCCGGCACGTCTTCGGGTTTAAGCGACAGGCGCTTCACCGGTTTGTTCACCTTGCCGACCAGCGACTCGCCGGTGGTCTTGCTGCCGTCATCGTGCTCTGCAATCAGGCTGATCTTGGTGCCCGTGGCCGGCAGAACTCGCCCGCGAAC
>JAGQRH010000041.1 GCA_020425605.1 Planctomycetota bacterium
CCGAAGCCCTGGCGAATGCGGTCTCGTTCAAGTCCAACGGGCCGCGAATCATAACGTTGCGCCGTTTCGGGGCAAGGCGCAGGCCGGTTATCCACACGCTTTCCGGAAACAGTCCGTTCGCCGCCGACACCCTATTTCAAGCACTTTCCCGGCCGATCCGGCTTCCCTGTGTCGCAATCAAATGTATACTCTGAAGGATGACAACGCGTTTGGTCAGACGACCCAAAATCAGCCCCCAGCAAAGCGCCAAGGACCCCCTTGAGCGGCTCCGGCAGAACACCCGCCGACCGGTCATGCCGGTGCCCTTTGCGCAGGCGTTGTCCGTTCTGCTGACTGACCAGAAGCGCGTCAATCGCTCGCGCCTGCAGCGCATCAAGGCCGCCTGGGAAATCGCGCTGGAGCAGACGCCGGGCGTCAGCAAGGCAGCAAAGCGCGCGGAAGTAATGAGTATTGCCAAGTCCGGAGCAATCCGCGTTACCGTGGACAGCCCGGCCCTGGCCCATGAGCTGGGAATCGTCTACCGCGAAGCGTTGCTTGAACGCATGCGGGCCTTGTTGCAGGGCAAAGATTCAATTTCCGAGCTGCTGGTGAAAACCGGCGGCCGTCGCAAGTAGCAAGACCACAGGTGTCTTTGAGGATCCAATGGCTGAATCGCAGACCGCAACCAAGACTGAAGTCTACAGTGCCGACGACCTGATGAAGCTGGAGGGTCTGGAAGGCATCCGCAAGCGCCCCGACATGTACATCGGCGGACGCGACGTCAACGGGCTGCACCACCTCGTGTTCGAGATCGTCGCCAACTCGGTTGACGAAGCACTGGCCGGGCGCTGCAACAACATCACCGTCGAGTTCAACAAGGACGGCAGCTGCACCGTGACCGACGACGGCCACGGCATCCCCGTAGGGATGAACAAGCAGACCGGCAAGCCGGGCGTCGAAATGGTGCTGTCCGACCTGCACGCAGGCGGCAAGTTCGAGGGCAAGGCCTATAACACGGCCGGCGGCCTGCACGGCATCGGCCTGAAAGCAGTGAACGCCTGCAGTGAAACAACGACGGTCATCGTCTGGCAGGCAGGCAAAGAACACACCATCGACTTCAGCCGCGGCAACAAGACAAAAGATCTGCGCGTCACGGGCGACGCAGACAAGACCGGCACGCAGGTCACGTTCATGCCGGACAACAAGATTTTCGAGACCACCGAGTTCAAGTACTCGATGGTCGCATCGCGCCTGCGCGAGCTGGCGTTCCTGGCCAAGGGCCTGAAGATTCACCTCAATGACCACCGCGGCGAAGGCAAGGACGAGATCTTCCACTTCAAGGAAGGCATCAAGGAATTCGTCGCATGGCACAATCGCAACAAGTCCAAGATCAACGAAGAAGTCTGCTACGTCCACAAGACCGTCAACCAGGGCGCGGATGACGAAGTCGACGTCGAGGCCGCATTTCAGTGGTGCGACGGCGAGGGCGAACTTCCCACGCACACCTACGGCAACTACATCAACAACCCGTTCGGCGGCACGCACCTCACCGGCTTTCGCAAGGGCCTGACCCGCGGTCTCGGCCGCTACCTCGCGCGCTACCTCGAAAAGAAGGGCAAGGACACCAAGAAGATCGCGATGCCCAGCGGCGACGATTACCGCGAGGGCCTCTACGCGGTGATCAGCGTCAAAGTGAAGAACCCGCAGTTCGAGGGACAGACCAAGGTTCGCTTGCTCAATCGCGAAGTGGAAACCGGCGTAGACCAGGTCGTCGCCGAGGCGATGGAAACATTCCTTGAGGAACATCCCAAGTCGGCCGAGCGAATCTGTGAGCACAGCCTGCTTGCTGCACGCGCTCGTGAGGCCGCCCGCAAGGCACGCGAAGTCGTGCGCAAGGGCGCGCTACAGACGGGCTTCCTTGCCAGCAAACTGGCCGACTGTCTCTCCAAGAAGCCTGACGAAGCCGAGCTGTACATCGTCGAGGGTGATTCGGCCGGCGGCAGCGCGAAGCAGGGCCGTGAGCGCCTGTTCCAGGCGATTCTGCCGCTGCGCGGCAAAATCCTGAACGTCGAAAAGGCGACACTGGCCAAGATGCTGCAGCACACGGAAATCCAGAACCTGATCGCGAGCATCGGAACAGGTATCGGCACAGAAGAGCCGGGCAAGGGCGGCTTTGACATTTCCAAGCTGCGCTATGGCAAGATCATCATCATGACTGACGCCGACGTTGACGGCAGCCATATCCGCACGCTGCTGTTGACCTTCTTCTATCGCCAGCTCGCGCAGCTGATCGACTCGGGCAACATCTACGTCGCCCAGCCGCCGCTGTACAAGGTCACGCGCAAGAAGAAGTCCGAGTACGTTCGCAGCGACCGTGAAATGAACGACACCCTCATGCGCATGGGCATTGAAGGCGCCGTCACCCGCGTACCCAAGGACATGGACATCGGGGCGGCCGGCCGCGAATTCAGCGGCGCGCAGATGCGCAGTGAGATATTCGAGCGCCTGATCAAGCTGGAAGAAATGGCAGTCAAGATCAGCAAGAAGGGCCTGAACCCCAACCGCTACTACGCGCAGTTCAACAGCGAGACCAAGTCGCTGCCGACAACGGTGATCTTCAGCGAAGACAAGGCCCGCTACTTCCACGATCACAATGAGCCGGAGCTGAACAAGTTCATCGGCGAACGGCTCAAAAAGGGCTTCGAGGTACTGACTCCCGCCGAGATCGGTAACCGCGAGACGGACCTCGACAAGAGCCTCAACCGCGACATGGTGGAAGAACGTATCGAGATTCCCGAGCTGGCAGATCAGGCCGCCGACGTCATCGCCCAACTTGAAGTCCGCGGCTTCTCCGCGTGGACGATCAACGGCCGCGAAAACCAGGCTGAGCAGTTCATGCTCCGCTTTGATGACGAAGAAGAACAACCCGTGCTGAGCCTCAATGAGTTGCTGTTAAAGGTCCGCGAAGCTGGCCGAAAGGGCATCAGCATCCAGCGCTACAAGGGCCTCGGCGAAATGAACGCCGATGAGCTGTGGGAAACCACGATGGACCCAGCCAACCGCGTGCTGCTGAAGGTGACGATGGAGGATGCCGACGCAGCCGACGAAATGTTCACGATCCTGATGGGCGACGCCGTGGAGCCTCGCCGCCAGTTCATCGAACGCCACGCATTGGAAGTAAAGAACCTCGACATTTAGTCGCCGACAGTGAAGCAATGGTGGCTCTGGCGTCGTGGGTTCCTTACTCAGTGAGTCTGATCCTCACTTCCTGGCCATCAGGCAACTCGCGAATCTGCCTTGCTAGATCCGCGAGGAAGGAAAGCCGGTCGGCCACCGAAACGGCACGAAAGCTGTATTCAGCGTCGTGCTTTAGGACATAGGGCGGAAACACACTCACGAGTTCTCCCGGTTCGATCTCGCCACCTTGAGCCTGCAATTGGCGGAGGGGTTCGACGGACAGGAACCCATCAGGGTCTTCGACCGCCAACGAAAAGAACGTGTCTAGGTCCAACTCCAGCGGCTCAACTTCGTCAGTTTCTGCATAGAGCCGTACTACCTTTCCGTCTCTGAGGAGAAACTGGTCCCCCACACAGTCCTGTGCGAAGGGGATGTCCATCGTCGTCAGTGATTTGTAGCCACAATACAAAGCGCGTTCGCCGCTCCACGCTTCAAACAGTGAGTGCCACACCGGGATTTGGACAAGTCCCCGCATATGAAGAGCGCCGCCAAACAGGATCAGCCCATTGTGGTGACTGTAGTACTCACGCAATTGTCGATCGGAGATTGCCTGAAGCTCTGCGCCAGTCGCACGTGGCTGAGACCACGAAATGCAGTCGTGTGGAATCAAGAACACCGAGTCCCCCTACCTCAACTCCGTCACCCAGTCCTTGAGGGTCTTGTCGTCATCACCGACGTCGCAGGCCAACGTCATAGTGTCCGCGTAATCGCCAGCCTTGATCTCGATGGGCTTCCAGCCTTCGTGCCATGACTGGCTGAGGATCGTCATCAGGCGGTCTTTGGCCAGCACCATGCACTCCTTGTAGATCTTGAGCGTGTCGAAGTCCGGCTGGTGCACGACGGTTGCACCCGTCTTGTCTTTCAGCCAGATCGATTTCTTGAACGGGATATCGAGCACGTTGCCGGTGACCACACGCTCGGTGGCTTTCTCCTCATCGTCGGCCTGGATGCTCGGCGGCTGCTGCTCGATGTAAATCTCGTTCAGGTCGACGCCGTTGTGATTCCAGTAGGTTGTCTTCAGCTTGCGCAGGCTGTGGATCTTCACCACCGGCGAGCCCCAGGTCAGCGTGATTTCGAAGCTGGCTTCGTCAAACAGGTCGAGCGTTTTCTCGTTGTTCTTGCGCGCCCAGGCGTAGCACTGTACGCGCATGGTGCGCTGAAACGGGTTCGGCTCCAGTACTTCGATCTTCGTCGCGATGCTGGGGTAGATCACGAATACTTCGTCGTGAACCTGCTGTCCCGCCGCGTAGGACTTGTCGACTTCCTTGCCGATCCCCTCGGTCTCAACGCAGCCTGCGCTGCAACCCAGCGGCGACAACTCCAGCTTGTACTTGCCCTTCAATGCCTCGATCCGCACTCGCCCATGGACCGTGTTCTCAACAGGAACGGTCACCTTCAGCAGGTCGTTCTGGAACTCACCGCTGACTCGCTCAACGGTCTTGCCAAGTTTGACCTTGTCCTCTTTCTTGATCTTCGGCTTGCCCCACTTGGGGTCCCTGGCCTTCGACTTCGCGCCGTCCACAACCGTGAACGTCCCGCCGCCTGCCGGCACGGAGGCCAGCACCAGCAGCTTCTTTGCATCCTTGTCCCACCAGGCCGGCACGTCCTTGCCATCGGGTCCGGCCACGGCGAACTTGCCCCCCACCTTTGCATCCAGGGCGATCACCTTAACGGCCGTCGCATGCGCGCCCGGGTTGACGACCTCGAACGTTTCCCCCTCGTCATCCTTGGCAACGGCGACTAGCGGAAGCAGCAGCAGGATCAACAGGGCAATAAAGAGCCGGTTCATTGTGAGCCTCGATGGACTGCTACCCATGTTATGGCCACAGAGACGCCAAGTAAGCCAAGAAACCGCATTGCTTGGCGCTTCTTGGCGACTTGGCGGCAAATGTGGTCTCGGGATTGCCAAGCAATGTCGCAGGCGTTGTTATGCTTGCGACCATGCCTCAGATACCGTTCAAACTGGTTTCGAAGAACAAGCCGACGGGCGACCAGCCGGCGGCGATTGACTCGCTGGTGGCGGGGCTGGCCGAGGGCGCGCCGTTCCAGACGCTGCTGGGCGTAACGGGCAGCGGCAAGACATTCACCATGGCCAGCGTGATTGAGCGTGTGAACCGGCCGACGCTGGTCATGGCGCCGAACAAGACGCTGGCCGCCCAGCTGTTCAGTGAGTTCCGAAAGCTGTTTCCGGAAAATGCAGTCGAGTACTTCGTCAGCTACTACGACTACTACCAGCCCGAGGCCTACGTGCCTCAAACCGACACCTACATCGAAAAAGACAGCGCGATCAACGACCGGATTGATCGCCTCCGCCACTCGGCCACGCGCTCCCTGTTGGACCGCCAGGACGTTCTAATCGTCGCCAGCGTAAGCTGCATCTACGGCCTCGGCTCGCCGGAGGCCTACCAGGGCGCGCTGCTGTATGCCGAGAAAGGCGTGCCGCTCTCACGTAAGAAAGCCGTGCGCAAGCTGACCGAGATCGCCTACACGCGCAATGACTTCGACCTGCGCCGCGGCACGTATCGCGTGCGCGGTGATGTGCTGGACATCTTCCCGATCTACGAAGACGACAAGGTCGTGCGCATCGAGTTCTTCGGAGACGACCTCGAGGCGATCTGGGAGATCGACCCGTTGACCGGTGAAGTTCTCGGCGAGCTCGACAAGATCACCATCTACCCCGCCACGCACTACGTGACGCCCGAGACCCGCGTGGACGCGGCCGTCGCCGACATCGAGAAGGAGTGCGCCGAGCAGGTCCAGCTGTTCAAGACGCAGGGCAAGCTGCTGGAGGCCCAGCGCATTGAGCAGCGCACGAAGTACGACGTCGAGCTGATCCGGGAAATCGGCACCTGCAAGGGAATCGAGAACTACTCACGCCACTTTGAGCGGCGCGCACCCGGTAGTACGCCCCCGACGCTGATGAACTACCTGCCCCAGAACGCAGTGATCATGGTGGATGAGTCGCACGTCACCGTTCCCCAGATCGGCGGAATGTACAAAGGCGACAAGGCGCGCAAGGACACGCTCATCGACTTCGGCTTCCGGCTGCCCAGCGCGCGCGACAACCGGCCGCTGAAGTTCGAGGAGTTCGAGTCCGTAAAACGCCAGACGGTCTTCGTCAGCGCCACCCCCGGGCCGTACGAGCTCGACAAATCTCTCGGCCACATCGCCGAGCAGATCGTTCGCCCGACCGGCCTGATCGACCCGCCGATTGAGGTGAAGCCGGCCAAGGGACAGGTCGACGACGTGATCGACGAGATCCGGCCGGTCCTCGCCCGCGGCGAGCGCGTGTTGCTGTGCACGCTGACCAAGCGTATGGCCGAAGAACTTTCGAACTACCTCGCCTCACTCGACATCAAGGTGCGCTACCTCCACAGCGAGATCGACACGCTGGAGCGCATGGAGATCCTGAAAGACCTGCGCAAAGGCGAGTTCGACGTGCTGGTCGGCATCAACCTGCTGCGTGAAGGCCTCGACCTGCCGGAAGTCAGCCTTCTATGCATCCTCGACGCTGACCGTGAAGGCTATCTGCGCTCACACCGCTCACTGATCCAGATGGTCGGCCGTGCGGCGCGAAACGTGAATGGCCGTGTCGTCATGTACGCCGACAAGATGACCGACAGCATGAACACGGCCATTGAGGAAACCAACCGTCGCCGTCGGTTGCAGCTCGAATACAACAGGCAGAACAACATCACCCCGCAGACGATCATCAACGAGATCGATGAAGTCCTCAGCAGCATCTTCGAGGCCGACTACGTGACAGTCGAAGATGAGGACGCAACGGTCACCCACTACGATTGGCCGGGTGCGAAGAAGAGCCGTGCCAAGCAGCAGCGCAAGAACCAGGTGCAGGGAAGCGGCGGCAACTTCGCGACTCGCCGCGCCCTGCAGGCCGCCGAGAAGGCCGGCGCGCTCGAAGGCCGCAAGCAGCGCCTGGCCGACAAGTACCCCGAGATCAAACGAGAAGAGCCCCCCACCGGCGTCCAGCGCAAGATAACTCCTGCTGAGGTTCCGAAGCTGATCGGCAAGCTCGAGAAGGAAATGTACGAAGCCGCCAAGGCGCTGGACTTCGAAACGGCGGCACTATTGCGCGACGAAATCCGGGAACTGAAGCGAATCGAACTGGGCGTACGCTAGGAGACCACATGTCGGCCGAGTTGGCATTGACCATCCTGTACGTGGCCGACCTGCAGTCGTCCGCGGCTTTCTATGACGCCGCATTTGGCTTTCCCAAGTCGGTCGATGTACCGGAATACGTGGAGTATCAGGTCAACGCGGGCGCGTGTCTGGGACTGATGCCGCAAGCCAATACGCGCCACCTGCTAGGGCCCGAGATGGGGAGCCGCACGCCTACGGACGGCTGTCCTCGCGGAGAGGTGTATCTGTTGGTCGACGACCCCGATGCTGCCGTGCAGCGGCTGACTGCGGCCGGAGCCAGATGTACTTCGCCGCTTGCCGCCCGTGACTGGGGTGATCGTGCTGCCTACTTTCTGGACCCCGACGGCTACGTGATTGCTGTCGCGCAACGCATGCAGGCCAGTTCGTGACCATGCGACCGTACACTCGGCGCAGTGCTTGACCGCACCAAACCCCAAGCGATGCTCCCGCAATGTTTGCGGGCATGTCCACAGATGCGCAGGGTGTAGCGGCCGCGTTCGGCACGGCCGCCTGCTGGTCCATGACTGCGCTCTTCTTCAGTGCTGCATCGCGGCGCATCGGTCAGTTTCACGTCAACCAGATCCGCCTCGTGCAGGCGTGCGTGATGCTTGCCATCGCGTGCGCTGTGCTCGGCGTGTATTCGTACGCGCCGACGGCGCAGATAGTCTTGCTGGCACTTTCGGGGCTGGTCGGGCTGGCACTGGGCGACGCGGCGCTGTTCCTCTGCCTCCAGATTGTCGGGCCACGCCGGGGCTCATTGATCATGGCGCTTTCGCCGGGCTTTGCCGCGCTGCTGATGGTGCCGCTGCTGGGTGAGGCGCTGGGCTGGGTCGGCATCGCCGGCATGCTGATCACGCTCTCGGGTGTCATGTGGGTGGTGCTGGAGCGCGGCCAGCCGGGCGAGATCCAGGGCAGTCTGCTTCTGGGCGTAGGCATGGGAGTGCTCGGTGCGCTCGGCCAGGCCGGCGGATTGATCCTCAGCAAGGCCGGCCTGGGCATGGCAAACCCGGCCGGGCTGCTGAACTCGCTCAGCGGCATTGAGGCCACGAATGTGGTCACGGTCAGCCCGCTCTACGGCACGCTGATTCGCATGCTGGCGGGCACCGTACTGCTTGTCGGGTATTGTGCCTCAGTTGGCCGCCTGAAAGAGACCATCGGCAAACTCAAGGACCGCAAGGCGCTGGGGCAAACAACCGCGGGTGCCGTGTTCGGACCGTTCGTCGGCGTGACGCTCAGCCTTGCGGCGGTCGCATGGACCAACACGGCCGTAGCCGCAACGATCATGGCAATCTCGCCTGTGCTCGTGATCCCGATTGTACGCGTCGTCTACAAGCAGCCGGTCACCTGGCGTGCCGTGGTTGGTGCGCTGATCGCATTCGGTGGTGTTGCAATTCTCACGTTCCGCCTGCAGATCGCAGCATTGTAAAGCCCGCGCAAGATGGCGCGGGCTTTACCGCCTGGGCGAAGTTGCTAGCGGGCAAACAGAGGAAGCAACTGATACGGCACCTGCAGAATCATCAGGGCGTAGCTGGTGGTGTATGCCTCGCCGTAGCTCTGGCTGGGCCAGCCACCGTTGTTGGCCGGGTTGCGCTTCTGCTCCTCGAGCAGCAGGTCGCGCATCTTGGGGTAATACTCGTCGAAGTAGACCTCTTCCGGTGCGTTCCACATCGCCTGACACGCGTAGAAATGCGCGTAGTAGAAGTGGCTTACATCGAGGCTTCCCTGGCCGCTCTTGCGCCGGCCGATGAAGTCATCGAACTTGAAACGCAGCCAGCGAAGCCCGCCGTCATAGACCTTACCGACGTCATGCTCTTTCCAGGTTGCACCTTCGCTGTACACGCCGATGCCGTTCAGAGTGGTGATCGCGGCCGCGCACAAGGCGTAGCTGTCGCTGTTCCAACCGCTTGAGAGCGAGTACTTGAACGTGTAGCCGACATGCTCTTCGCCGTTGTGCATGAAGACCTTCTTCTCGGCGATGTCGTACATGTACTTGATGGCGTTCTGGATCGTCTTCTTGTTGACCGTGATGCCGGCGTCACTGGCCGCGCGCAGGGCCTGGATGCAGCAGACCGTGGTACTGCCTTCATCCCACGTCAGGTCATTCGGCATGTAGCCCCAGCCGCCGAACGCCGTCTGGCCCAGCGAAATGATCTTCACCGCCAGCTTCAGCGCGTTCTCAATACGCTTCTTGGAATTCTCATCCTCAACTGAGCCGTAGACCTGCGCCAGAAACAGGGTCGCGTAGCCGTGGCCGTGAATCCGGCTGCCGTCGTTGTCGCCGGTAATGAAGCCGCTGTTCGGGTCCTGCATCGACAGCACGTAGTCGAGCACTTTCTGGATGTTTGCCGCGTATGGCCCTTTTTCCGGCGTGCTGCCGGATGCCAGAAGTGCGAGACCCGCCATCGAGGACACAGCCATCGACACGTTCTGGCCGCCGCCCTTGGTGAAGGCACCGTTTGCGTCCTGCAACTCGGCGAGGCGCTTGAGGCCCTTCTTCACGCCCTGCTTGAGGTCTTCGTTGATGTAGTTCTTGTTCAACATCCGCAGGGCGGGTGCCTCAGACGGGTCACCTTCACCGCCGCCGCTGCTTTCGCCGCCGCCTTCGCCGGCCGGAGCATCCTGCGCGATGCAAACGGATATCACTACGAACAGGATCGCGAGGACTGCCGCAAACCGCTTCAGACTGCTCATGCCGGACCCCTGAGGCGCACCAACCGGGAAACTCTTCCTACTATACGATTGAAGCGCCCAAGCGGCCTGCAAAGTTCCGGGAAAACAGTGGCCCGGATACCCATACGCGACCGGACCTGCCTCCCTTAGCGGTTTCTGGTAGGTTCCGCCGCCATGCTGCCGATGGAGTTCCAATCCGTCCCGTTCGAGCCGCCAAACGGCTGGCCGGCGCTGTTGCAGGCGGCCGCGAGTCAGCCGTTCGCGGCCATCTTCGACAGTGCGCTGCCCGGCGAGATGGCGACCCAGAGCTTCGTCTCATTTGCACCCGTGATGCTGCTGCAGTGCACAGGCCATGACGCCGTCTGGCAGCGCGGCCGGCATGGATCCAGGCTGGAAGGCAGCCCGCTGGAGGTATTCGAGCGAGTGGAAAGCTTTGCCCGCCAGGAGTGCCCCTTGCGCAGACCAGTGGACGCGCCGGGATTCATCGGCGGCTGGGCGGGCCTGCTTGGCTACGACTTGCGCTGTTTTATCGAGAAGTTGGCCCCACCCAAGCCAAAGGGCCCGCACTTCCCTGATCTGCAGGCCGGATTCTATCCATGGACCATTTGCCTCGATCACGCGACCGGCAGTTGCGAGCTCCGACTGCTGAGCGGCGCACCCGGTGGGCCGGGGGACATTCAAAGGCTTGGGGCTGATCTCGCAGAGTTGCTGGCCAGACCGTCGGCGGAAGCAGCGGTCGCCCTCGGCGAGCATGCTTTCTCGACCAACCGAAAGGACTGGATCGGCTCCGTCGAGGAAGTCCGCCGGCGGATCTTCGAGGGCGACATCTATCAGGCCAACCTGACACGCATGGTTCACCGCGAGGGACGCGTCAACGCACCTGCACTCTACATGTGCCTTCGCGAAGCCAACCCGGCGCCATTCGGCGGCTTTCTGGATTGCGGCGAAGGCCGTGCGATCCTGAGCAGCTCGCCAGAGCGATTCATCAGCGTGCGCGACGGCGTGATCGAGACCCGCCCGATCAAGGGCACGCGCGGGCGGGGAACGAATGAGGCTGACGACTCTCGCCTGCGGGAGGAGTTGCTCGCTTCCGTGAAGGACCGCGCCGAGCTGACCATGATCGTCGACCTGGAACGGAACGACCTTGGGCGGGTCTGCAAACCGGGCAGCGTGTGCGTACCCAGCCTCATGCACGTGGAAACCTACACCAGCGTGCACCACCTGGAGGCCACTGTACGGGGTGAGTTGCGCGACGACGTCAGCTCCGCGGAATTCATCCGCGCGACCTTTCCCGGTGGCTCAATCAGCGGCGCGCCCAAGAAGCGCGCACTGGAAATCATCCATGAGTTGGAGCCCGTCCGACGCGGCCCATACACCGGAAGCATGTTCTGGCTGACGCCGGACGGACGCTTCGAGAGCAACATCCTGATCCGCACGCTGCTTTCTGAGCCAACGGGGCTCAGCTACCACGTCGGTTGCGGCATTGTCTCCGACAGTGACCCGGCGCAGGAATGGCAAGAATCGCTCGACAAGGCCGCCGCCCTGGAGGCCGCAATCGAGAAGTACGCGGAGCGGGCATGATCGGCGGGATCCGCAACTATCTGCGACACCTGCGCATGTTCAGCGGCTCGATCTGGGCCTACATGATCGCGGCGTTCCTGATGGGCATCGGCCACGCCATCTTCCGGGTTCTGCGTAACCAGTACGTCGTCGACCTCGGCATGGGCGAGCGCTACACCCAGATCCAGGGCTTTAACAGCATCGGCGGCTTGCTGATCGCCATCCCTGCCATCGCACTGATCGGCCGCTTCCGGGCGCGAACCCTGCTGCTGTTCATCGCAACCGCAAATGGCCTGGCGTTTTTGGCGCAGGGCGCTTTCGGCACGTTCGAAGTGTTCCTGAGCAGCGCGTTCTTCGCCGGCATTGCAATGAGCCTGAACATGGCACTCGCGTCGCCGTTTCTCATGCGCAATACCGGCAACGCCGAGCGCATCTTTGCATTCAGCTTCCAGGCCGTCGTTGCAAACCCGTTGGCCGGCGTGGTCGGCAGCCTCCTTTCTGGCCTCGTACAGGGCGGAGCTTCAGGCTGGGCCGGCGAAACCATCATGTTTCTCGGCCGCGAAACCAGCGGCAAGCTGTTCGGCTATCAGGTTGCGCTGCTGCTGGCCGCGGTGTTCATGTTCGCGGCATTGGTGCCAATCCTGATGATCCAGCGCGAAGACACCACCGGCAACACGCGCAGCATCCGCGACCTGATGCGGATTCACGACAAGAAGCGGCTGCTGATCCTGAGTTCGCCCGAGATGATCGTCGGGCTGGGCGCGGGACTCACGATCCCCTTCTTCAACGTCTATTTCCAGACGCAATGGAGGCTCGACCCGACGCAGATCGGCGTCGTATTCACGGCAATGGCCGCTTTGCAGGTTGTCAGCTTCTTGCTGGCACCCGCGCTGGTGAAGCGGTTTGGGCCAGTCAAAGTGATCATCGGCAGCCAGATTCTCAGCCTGCCGTTCTTCATAGAGCTGGCGATGGGGCACTTCCTGTGGCTCGCAATCGCCGCGTTCATCCTTCGCAACAACCTGATGAACCTGAACGCGCCGGTGATGAAACAGTTCTGCCAGGAGGTCGTCTCAGAGCAGGACCGCAACGCAGTATCTGTAGTCCAGCACACCTCGCGCCACATCTTCTGGACGGCCGGCAACTTCATTGCCGCGCCCTTGATCCTGCTCGCGGACGGCAGCTTCGTGTATGTTTTTGTCGCTACGATCTGCTGCTACGTGGTCGCCATCGGCGTAGAAATGTTCATCTTCCCCTACATGTACCGCACTCGCGTCATCGCCGAGCAGCAGGTCGCGCTGCAAGGGGCAGATGCATCTGCCTAGACTTGTGTGCGGGCCGCCGCCTGCCTAGCATGTGGCCTGTGAGTTGTCCGAGTCGTCCCTGTATGGGGCGCCCCGGACTCCTCACGCGACGTGAGGAGGATTGCATGACGACCGACTCGGCCGAGAGGCCGAAGTCCGCCAAAAAGGCGGCACAATCAAAGACCGACGCCGAACGCATTCAACGGGCATCCGAGCTGCTTGGCTTTGAGTTCGAGAATACCGAGCCGCTGCGCCATGCACTGACCCACAGCAGCGCCAAGTCGAACAAGCACCCAAGCAACGAGCGCATGGAGTTCCTCGGTGACGCCGTGCTTGGACTGATTGTCAGCGAGATGCTGTACCGCATGTACCCGGACTTTCCCGAGGGTGAGCTGACGAGGGTGAAGTCGGTAGCGGTTTCCCGCGCGGTACTGGCTGACCGCGTTCGTGAAATGGGCTTTGCCGAGCTGATGTACCTCGGCAAGGGTGTACGGCGCGAAGGCGGCTCGAAGCTCCCGACCAGCATCCTGGCAAATCTCTACGAGGCGATCCTCTGCGCGCTGTACGAAGAGGGCGGCCTTGAAGAGGCCCGCCGATTCGTCGAGCAGGACCTTGGCCCCGTGATCCAGAGCATCACCAGTCACCAGTTCCAGCAGAACTACAAGTCCGCGCTGCAACATCTGGTGCAGTCACGCTCTGAGCGCGCGCCGGCCTACAAGGTGATCAGCGAAGTCGGACCGGACCACCAGAAGGAATTTCATGTCGTCGTCTCGGTAGACGGTGTCAGTTTCGGCCCCGGAGTGGGACGTAATAAGAAGGAAGCCGAGCAGCGAGCCGCCAAGGCCGCGCTGACCGAG
Organism: Planctomycetota bacterium; assembly: GCA_020425605.1. Lineage (GTDB taxonomy): Bacteria > Planctomycetota > UBA8742 > UBA2392 > UBA2392 > JACKID01. The sequence continues at coordinate 13,766 of JAGQRH010000041.1, forward strand.
CTGTTGAAGGAATTCGACAAGGAAGATGACGACGACGACCTTCTTGAAGTCCCCGTTCCTGAGGACGAATTCGACGACGAGTAGTGCCCTGCGCGGGCTCGGGCTCGGATTGGGCTGCGCGATTGTCGTGTGCCTGGCCGTTGCGTTGTCCCCGTTCGCGGCATCCGACCGGCCTGCGCTGGCGTTGCTGGCGGTCACGCTTTCGTTTCCATTGGGAGTCCTTGCTTCTCGTCGCCCCAAGGACTTGAAGGACGCGAGCAGCATCGGAATGACGGCGGCCGTTTCTGCACTGGCACTGGCTTCGACGTTGACGATTGCTGAGCCTGCCCTCTGGCTGCGCACGGCTTCCTGGTGCCTGGCAGCGGGACTGCTCGGCGCTTCCGTCGCCTCGACGGTGGGCGGCGCAGGCATTCTGGCCACGTGCGGCTGGCTTGCGCTCAACGGCTTGCCGTTCTTCTATGACCGCATGCCGGTCCTGCGCGAAACTGCTGAAGTCTGGGCCTTGCAGGGCTGCCCATGGCTGGGCTTTTCCGGCGACGCCTTTGGCGGCGACCCGCTTCGGCGCCCCGTGTTGTACCTGGGCCAGTGGACCAAACTGAGCAGCGCGAACTCATTCAGCGTGCTGAGGGCTTCGACGCTCTGGCTTGCCGCCGTGCCCGCATTCGCTAGCTTGCTGGTGGCATCGCTGGCTGGACGGGCACGTGAGCAGGCAGAAGATTCTCCTGAGCTGGAGCGGTCTGGGGCGTGAGCCATTCACGTTCCGCGGTGGTAAGTCAGAGCCGGGCGCGCACCTGCAGTTGCTGCGAGACTCCGAATTCTCAGGCTACTTCGACCGCCACTTGCTGCTAGCCGTGCCGGAAACGCTTGCCGATTCTGAGCGGCTCGTGCGTGAGCTGATGGCGATCGCCAAGCCGGTTCCGACGGAGATCAGGCTGCTGCGCCTGGCCAATCCAACGGATCACCTGGAGATCGCCTACGCCTTGGCAAGGTTTTTCGAGGAGGCGGACATTGAAGCCCGCCTCCTCGATCATGACCTGTACGTTCTGCTGAACGCCGGCACGCCTCAGATGCAGACTGTCTGGGTCACGCTGGTGACCCAGGATCTGCTGGACCTGAAGATCATTCAAACCAGCCCCGCGAGCCTGGCCCAACGCAGCGGAACTCCGGTCGCCCGGCTGGTCGAATTGAATATGACGGGCTGGGCAACGCTGTTCCGGCGATTGCAGGAGCGACAGTCGGAGGGGTAGCTGTATCCAGTGTTCCCCAGAGCGCTACTTCGTACTCGTTGCGCCAGATATCAGCGGGCGTCAGCGCTCGCCCGATTCGCGGGTCGTAAGTCCGTCCTCCGGCCAAGTATTGACCGCAGCGGCTGGCCCAGACTCCGGACGTCCAATCCGCCAGGCCGACCGCCGGTTCGTATCGCCAACCCCGGAAGAGGTAACGTCCCTCCTGCGCGCTTGTGGATCCGTCTTCTTCTGACAACCCAACCGGTGGCACGACTCGGTAGCAATCTGTTGAGCCCGACACAGCGGTCGCATCTCCACGTACCCGCAGCCAATCACCGTTTGAGTCGACTTCGATGATCTCCAGGTATGCAGGCCGGGTGACGTCGGGAGTCAACTGACCGCCGAGCAGCCAGCCGCCGAAGTCCGCGCCCGATACTGTGAACTTCGAAGAGTCTGAAAGCGAGTCGTACGTCCAAGCCGGAGCACCGAGCGCAAGGCGGGCGGCGCGAATGACGAAACCTGCCCCCTCGTTCAAGATTGCATCCGCGATAGATCCCGTTGCGTCATCAAACTCAATTGTGTCCGTACTATTCGCCGCCACCGAGGCCGCGCGGTACTGATCAGTCGTTGCGGTCGGGACTGCGACGGCGAGTTCGCGCCCGACCAGGGTACCTGCGACCAGACTCGCGGAATTCAGTGTGATGCGGGTGACACCCGTTGTCGGAGTGTCCTCGTCCACAGATGCAATGCCGGCCGGGGCTACGTCCAGCAGGATCGTACGTCGCACGGGCGTACCGAAGGGAAGGTAGTCGTACTCGGCAACTCTCAGCCCGGATTCGGCCGTCAGACCGATGAGGCTCCCATCCTGGTCTTCATGGTGGAACCGCCATACTCCGCCGGATTTCTCGGCAATCACCCCCGGGCCGTTGGCGGTGGGCCCAAGCGCGTACTGGACGCGGCTGATCTCTGCCCCCAGCTGGTCGAGGCGTATCTCTTCGACCGGGGCATCGCCATCCGGGCCATAGATCAGAATTGTTTGATAGAGCAGTCCGGTCGAATCCGACTCAACTTCCAGCACCGGCCGGCCGAGCGCATCGTAGAACGAGTGTCTCAGCGGGCTGCTGAAGTCGGATGAGTCGTCGATCACCACTTGCCTGCCCCGGAAGTCCCACGCGGTGAACATACCCGTGGCCGAATCGCTGGTTGTTCGTCCCGCTGCGTCGAATCCAACCAGGTAGTTGCCCGCGAGTTCGTACTGGTTTGATGAGCCGTTGGCCTGACTGTATGACCATTCAGCAACCAAGCTCTCATCCGACGCGGTATCGCTCTCTCCCGCCGTGCCGTTGCGATTGCCTGACGCGTCGATACCGAAGCTGCGACGCAGGCCGAACTCCGTTGGATCACCCGTGGCAACGAAAGCCGCTCCCGCCAGTGCCGCACCCGAGGTCACCTGCGTGAAACGGTGAAGCCCGTCAAACGTGAGAACATTGCCAGTGCCGCCATCGTGATCGCGGCGCTCACGAACCGGCAATCCGCGTTCATCGTGAAGGCGATCGACGCCCCACAGTGTCTCTGAGCCCCGGGTGTGGGCAACTCTCGCTATCGGCCCGGCATCGCCGGCCTCATACGAGATTGACGTCGCCACGCCATTGGGTGCGTTCCGACGCACAAGCCGATCCGGGCCGGACCACAGGCAGTCCGCCAGAACCAGGCTCGCGCCGGCGTCGCTGATCGAAACCACCCGGGACAGTTCGTCCTGGGTAACGCTCAACGAAGTAGCATCGCTGAATGTCTGCTCCACAGCGGAACCGTGCACGTCAAACCGGGCCTCCGTGAGCCACTGCCCAAGCGTTCCGCCATTCCCGTTGCCGAGTGTCTGTGTGCAAGTCTCGCGACGGCCAAGCGTATTCCATGTCCACTCCGCACGCGCGATCAGCTCGTTGTCCTCCGACGACTCACATAGCACAAGTCTGCCTGCGCCGTCGTACTCGAACTCCTCCTCCGTTACACCGCGAGTACCACCGGCTGGATCGACGGTGCGACTGACCAGCAGCCCGCGTTCGTTGTAGCCCTGCGTCACTTCGGTTCCTGTTTCATCCGTGCGGCTGATCAGTCTTGAATCCGCGTCATAGTCCAGAATGACTTCCGAGTCATCCGGGCGGGTAGCCAAGCGAACGCGGTCTCTGGCGTCATACTCAAAGCTCGTAACTAGCGGGTTGGGCTGATGATCCGTGCCTGTCGAGAGCGTACGATCGTCGCGATCCCAATCGGCCGAAGTGGCGGCGATCAACTGAACGGTATCTGACTCCTCGCGTCCAGTCGGCCTTGAGCGGACATCGTACGCGTAGCTGACGAGCATGCCTCCCGCGCGGGATTCACTGATGAGGCGCCCCCAACCGTCCCATTCGAAGGAACTCTCGGTGTCGAGACCCGTTCCGAAGTAGCGGCGGTCCCTGACGGCAACGATGCAGCCGAGCGTGTTGTAGTCGGCTTCCCAGGTAGCCGTTTCATATGCCTCGGTGAGCTGGTTGAAATCGGAGTAGCTTGCCTGTGTCGGGTTTCCTTCCGCGTCGAGCTGCAGGTTCAGTTGATTGCCGGCCGCGTCCTCGTGGCCGGTCAGGCGTCCGGCGCCGTCGTAGGTGAAAGTTGAAGTCCGACCAGGGCCATCGCAGCTGGCAACAACTCTGCCGCAGCCGTCGAGTTGCAGACACCTTTCTTCGTGGCCAACTCCGATATCCGTGCCCGAGTCATCTTTTGCGGTCCGGTCGACAGCCACGCGGCGTTCAATTTCGTCGTAAACAAAACTGGACTGATCGAGGACTGAGGCACCGGCGTCGATGCAACTGGACCCGACCAGATTGCCGGAGGCGTCGAATGACGAATCCCGGTGATGCCCGGCCGGATCTATCGTTGAAACCTCGCGCCCGTGACCGTCACGGACATGGAGCGTTTCGTTGCCAAGGGGAGTACGCTCCGCGGCGAGCCCGCCGAACGTGTCGTAGTCGAATTCGAAAACACCTTCGACCGAGCTGCCGGCGCCTTCGGTGCGCCGCCAGAGCAGTCCGCGCTCGTCATACTCCAGTACATTTCGATTCAGGAGAGGGCTGATTCTGGCGGACAGGTATCCGAGTTCGTCGTACTCAAACTCCCTGGTCGCTGTCTCCACGGGCGTGCCGGCGACAACGTCGGTCGTCTCTGTGAGCAGGCGACCCCATGTGTCGAAAGTACGTCTGGCCTCAACCCACGTCGCGGACATCGCGACGGCCGACTTGCTGAAAGACTCAGGGTCGTTTGCGTTCGTCGGGACGTCCGGTGCCGTGCCGTCGGCTGTGACGTACTCGCGCCACGTGCGTACTTCGTTGCCGGATGCATCGAAGTAGCGGTAGACATCCACACGCTGACCGGCGGCGACTACGGGGCCACTTTCATGCCAGGGCTGCGCAAGCTCGTTGACTTCCCAACTGGTCTTGAAGTCGTCGGCGGTCGCACCGGCCTCGAATGCCCTCGGTGAATATTGACCTGTCAATATCCCCGTCTTGTCGTACTCAAATCGCTCTGTCAGTTCGAGCCCGCCGGAGTCGCGAACTATGTCCTCCAGAAATCCGCTCGCGTCCCCTGTCGCGTAGTAGTGACGTGCCTCTACGGAGCCCTCCGGGTCGGTCTTTCCGGTTAACTGGCCATAGCTGTTCCAGGTGAACGCGGTTTCATAGATGACCGATTCGCTGGATCCGCCCCGCAAAAGCACTGTTACGGCGGGAGATCTTCCGAAGGTCAGGTCTCCATCCGCCGGATCACCGCTGGTGTCGAACCCGTACTCGTAGCTGGTTACATGACCGCGAGCAGACGTCTCACTGCGCACCTGCTGGAAGTACGGCTCGTATGTCCAACTCCGAACAATGTCGGCCTGACCGGAGTCGGCGGAGATCTGCCTGTGCTCAAGCAGGTTGCCCGCAGCAAGCGGGTCCGGATTCTCTGTGAAGACTGTGAACGCGGCCCCCGCCGCCCACCCCTCAGCGGCCAGGTCGATGCCGACAACAGTCAGTGTGTCTGCGCTGTTGGCGGCAACCTCGTAGTAGGCATACGTCGCCAGCCCGGCACCGACGCGAACGTATCCGCCAACGAACTCGCCCGGGGCCCACTTGGCGCCTTTCATCCAGATGTTGGTGCCTGACACTGAAGTAGCCGTTCCGGTCCCGACGCTGTTCGCGTCCGGGTAGCCGAAGCTCTCTCCGTTTCCGCCCGGATGACTGACGCCAATCCGTTCGTGACCGGAATTGAATTCTGACGTTGTGACGTACTTGTCAGGGTCGGCTGAGCGCAGTTTCGCGCCAGTCTGGACTACGTAAGAGTGATCAAGCGGCAGCGTTTCATCGACTGCCCAGTATCCGGTGTACTGCTCGAGCCGGCTCGCACGGCCTCCTGAATCAACCGTAATGTCCGTCCGGACACCGCGCGCATCGATGTGACGCGCCAACACCCCAACTTCGCTGTTTGAGATGTAACGAAGCGCGTGCCAGCCAGAGGCATGCCCATCGCGGAACTCGACCACACGCTCGGCGTTGTCATATTCAAGCTCGATGCGGGGTGGACCGGCGGAGAGTACTTCGTTAGGTGCTGTAATCTCACAAAGGTGGCCGGCGGCGTCGTAGGCGTAGGCCCAACTGACGCGGTTCAGATTGGCGTCGTTGTAGCGCGCGGTCTCGGGCAGACTGACTGCGATCAGTCGACCTGAAGTGTCGTAGGCGTAGTCGACAACACGCGCCGCGCGGGACGACGTCTCCCAGACGTGGTCGATCAACTGGACAATTCGGCCGTTCGTGTCGTAGCTGAACTCCCACGAGTAGCCACGATCATCAATCACATCGCTAAGTCGATGATTCGTGTCGTACTGGCAGTTGACGCTGTTTCCGTGACGATCGGTGGTCGCCCTGAGTTGACCGCCACTGGTGAATTCAAGCACCGTGCCGTCGGCAAGTCTGATCTGCACGGCTTCGGCGACTGCATCCCAACTCGCGCGCGCATACACACCGGGCGGCGAGACAAACGCACCGCTGTTCTGGATGAACGTGTGCAGGAATCCGTCTGCGTCGTGCCACTTGATGTCGCCCGAAGCCGGGTCGAGCCACGCGGCCTGGAAGTACTCACCTGTCCAGCCCTGCCCGAGCGGGCCGTCGAAGTCCATGTCGCTGCGATAGACGCGGCGCATGGAAAGGCCCATGACTCGCCCGGCCGTCGTCAGGTCGGTTTGCTCCCAGCTGAACGAGCCGTTGGCCAGCCGAATCCCCGGCGCGACTTCGGCCGCGTTCCGGTGGGGCACAGCGGGATCTGCATCGCGCGCGCCCATGTAAAGCGGCGCGGCACAGAGCGGGACGGAAGCGAACGTGAGAATGGCTGCGATTGCTAGATTGCGCATAGCTGCTCCGATCTGAGAAAATGGATCGGATCAAGCGTATGGCCCGGATGCCCTTCATGGCGGGCTTCGCGGGCGCTTCATGCAGGAATGCTGTGATTCAGGAAGTGTGACTGGCGAGGGAAGTTCGAGCGATTCTGCGCAGATGGCCGCCCGGACGAGGTGTTATGCCGCCACCGCCTAGATGGAATTGTCGGATCGCGGCCACCACAGTTGTAACATCAGTGACAGTTGCGCAGCCGATTTCAGTGCGCAGGACAGGATAGCCTGTGTGGGTCAGGCCGGGATCAGGACTTCAGACGGTCTATGATCTGGCCGAGTGCGGCGATGATCGCGTCTTTGTCGCGACCAAGGTCGTGCTCCAGCACCTGGACGGCCGTCCACAGCACATCTGTCTCCCAGTTTTCGCCGCTGAAAATGACGCTGCCTGAGCCTGCACTGCTGGTCAGCCCCTGGTTGGCATGGCGCATGTCGACGCGTACTTCAAGCTGCAGGGCGCCGATGTGTCCGTGAAGGTCTGATGGGGCGTTGAACGGAATCTTCCGAACGGTGCGCATCGATGTTCTCCCGGGCTCGCACGCGGATTGCGGTACGGCTGTTTGCCCATCAATCCATCTACTTCGACTGGGGTCGAACATGGTCAAGATAGTGCAAAGACTGTGTGAAACTGGCCGCTGAGTCCTGCACGGAAAGCGGCTGCCCGTTGGCTGAGGCCTTGATGCGACCGGAAACGGTGTGGCCCGCTTCGTGGAAGACTGAAGCGGCCGCCCGCCCAGAGGCAAACGGCCGCCTGATTTGATGGTAGCTGGGGCGAGAGTTGAACTCGCGACCTTGGGGTTATGAATCCCACGCTCTAACCGCCTGAGCTACCCAGCCATCAATGCGGCGACAAAGTAGCAACCGAGCATTACCCTGCAAGTCCCGGGGCCTAGGGCGTGGTGTTGCCGGGGGTTGCGGGCGCCTGGTTAACGGCCGGGGGTTGCTGGCTTTGCTTGTCGGTGCCGCCTGTAATCGCCGCGGCACCGCCAAGGCCGATTGCAGCCAGGAGACTCCCCCACCGGATGACCCGCGCCAGTACACTGCCGACAGGCGCCAGCATCTTGAACACGAGACCGAGGAACTCCTTTCGCCCAAGACTCTCGTACTTGGTCTGAAGATAGTCCAACTGCTGCAACGCCAACTGCATCTTCAGCTGCACCTGGATACGCTGGATGTCGTCCTCAATACCCGGCACGTCGCGCATGGTGCCGAGCTTTTCACGTGCCAGCCGGTAGCTCTTCTCCAGCTCTTCCAGTGCACCTACGACCTGGCCCTTCAATTCGCCGCGGACCGAACTCCACGTCATGCTGAACGCGAGCCCCAGCAGGATCACCAGCAGGATCAGCCCGGCCGCGTCCGTCCAGGTGCTCTTCGTGTAGAACATGTACGCGGCGTGGAACAAACCGAAGAAGAAGACAAGACTGCCAGCCTGCGCGGTCACGTTGAACAGCGGGCGGTACTGACGCTCTGTGAGGACGAGGTCCACCGAGTCCGTGAATGCGTGGCGCTTAAGGATGCTGCGGACTACGAACGCGCCCGAGATCATCAGGTAGCAGTAGTATCCGTACATCAGCCACTCGAAGATCCAGAGCATCAGCAGGAAACCCGCCTCAGCGTTGCGGCTGCCGACATCGATCTTCTGCAAATAAGGCGAGCTTGCGCCGAAGATGGTCTGGTAAAAGTCCGCCGCTGTCGCGAACTCGATGACTTCCCAAACCACGAACGGCGCCGCCAGCGCCACGGCCATGAAATTCACGCGATGGCCGAGAAACCACTCTTTGTAGGCGTTCAGCTCGGTCTTTCGCACGTCGAGGTGCTTGAAGGCGCGGTCAAAATTCCGGCTGTAGATGCCCTTGAAGAGCCGCAGGCATATAAAGTGAACAAGCAGCAACAGTGGCTGCATCTGCCACTGGCGATCCTTTACAAACTCCCAGATCTCGTGTGGCACGTTGTGCCAACCCAACGCGGTCAGCCGCAGGCCAAGGCCGATGAGCCACACGCTGGTGCAGACGACGTAGACCGTCAGGAAATACGCCTTGACTCCGCTCGGCAACAGGCGGTCCAGCCACCAGCTGTTCTTCACCTGCCGGAAGTTGGACGGGTCAAAGATGTCCGTTTCATCGCGGCCGGCCCGCGCACTGCTGCGAAACGCGGTCTCAACCAGCTTGATGCCCGCGCGCATTACCGGGCCGGTGTCTTTGCTGACTTCCGACTCGGGGTCTTCCGGCTCGGATGGACTGGCGTCGCCCGCAGACGCACCGCGCACGCTTGCTTCATTCAGCATGCGTGTTTCGCGCGTTTCGGATTGGACGTCGTCCTCGCTCACTTGCCCTCTTTCTCTGGCAGCTCGGTCATGATCGTCTTCACGGCTTCGTCAAGCTGGGGGTCCAGCTTTTGCACTCGGTCGCGCGCCGTGACTTCGACTCGCACATCCGGGCGCACGCCATCGTTCTCGAGGTTCCGCTTGCCGTCCATGCTGAAGTAGCCCTCCGTCGGCACGCCGAAGTAGCTGCCGTCCGCCAGTCTCTCCCAGGCCGTTCCGATCACGTTGCCCGGAGTGCGCTCGCCTACCACTTTGCCCCGGCCGGTGGTTTTGATCGCCCACGGGAAGCACTCGCCGCCGCTGTTGCTGTATTCGTTGCACATCACTGTGACCGGCTTGTCCCAGAACAGGCGCGGCTGTTTCCACTCCGGCCGCGTACGCGGCTTGATGTGCAGGTACGGCTTGGCCATGAGCAGATCCATGATCTCCATGTAGCTCAGCCCACCGCTGTTCCAGCGCGAGTCGATGATAAGGCCTTCGGCCTTCTCGGCCTCCGGCGTCGCGAGCAGGTTCCGGAAATTCTGAAGGTTGGCGTCATTCATGGCCGTCAGATGGATATACAAGACGCGGCCTTCGCTGAGTTCGGCGACACGCGCCTGGCGCTCGCCGATTTTGCTCGCGTAGCGACGGGCATTGCCCTGGTTTACATTCTCTGCGTGGATCGCGACTTCGCGGGCAAGGTTCAAAGAGGCGTCCGGGCTGACCCACAGCTTCAGGTTGTAGGTGGTCTTCCACAGGTCGAAGCGCGCCCACACGTTCTCTGTCTTGTCGAATTTCTTGCCATTCAGCGCGACGATGTAGTCGCCTTTCCGTACCCAAACCTGATCGAGTGGTCCGCCTTTCTCGAGATGGTCGACTCGCATGGCCTGCCTTCCATCATTCGTTTGTACCGGCGTCAGCAGTGCGCCCAATTCCGCCGTGCTGCTGCGGCCGGAGCCGCTGGAGCGCCCGCCGACGCCTGTGTGGCTTGCACTCAATTCGCCGATCGCCATCCAGATGTAGTAGTAGCATTCCTCGATGGTCCGGCACCGCTCCACAAGCGGCAGGTAATTCTCCTTGATTGCGAGCCAGTCGGCGCCGTGGAAATCCTCCGTGTAGAACCGCGTATTCATCAGTTCCCAGGCCTCGAGAAACAGCTGCACGCGTTCAATCGCGAGGTCCACAGTCTCGTGAGCCACAATCGGAATTACCCGCGCATCCAGCACCTGGCGCGGCGCGGGCATGGACTGGATCGTGCCGGCCGATGCGAAGATCACGTCTTTGCCGTCCGACGTTTCACTGGGTGAATTGGCGTTGGCTGCCAGCAACACCGAGCTTCCGCCTGCTGCGGTGGTCACGTAGATGCCGGTTGTGCTTTCACCGTTGGCGTAGCGCTCAAAGTAGACAATCCCACCGTCGACGCTGAATGTCGGCGCCTGTTCCACATCCGGCCCGCCGGTCACGTATCGCTGGTTGCGGCCGTCGGCGTCCATCACCCAGATGTCGGCTGTGCCTCGACGCCCGCTGTCAAATGCGATGTAGCGGCCATCGGGGCTGAAGCTGGGGTCGTCGTCGCTGGCTGGGTCAGTCGTCAACTGAACCGCGGGAGAGCCGTCGATCTTCTTCAGCCAGATGTCGCGGTTGCCTGCACGCTCGCTGCAATAGACGAGCGCCGATCCATCCGGCGACCAGTTATGAAAGAAGTCGTTGGCGGGATCAGTTGTAACACGCGAAGGCTGGCCCCCGTTGACGCCTACGACCCACAGATCGCTGTTGCCTGAACGCGTCGACTGAAACGCCACGAGGCGCCCGTCCGGGCTGACCCGCGGCCTGGAGTCGCCCTTGCCGGGCTCAGTAATCCGTCGTGCTTCGCCGCCACCGGGTGCGCTGACCCAGATTGCGCCCCGCAACTCAAACGCGAGCACCTTGCCCCCCGCCGACAGGTGCGGATTGTCCATGCCACTGGTGAATGTACGCTCTTCGGTCTGCGGTCCACGGGCGTCCTGCTTGATGTCAAGCTTGACCAGTTCACCGGCCGGCTCACCACTGAGAACCGCCTGTACGCGCGCGCGATAGAGATAGTGCATGCGCTGGTACACCAGCCACTCACCGTTGGCGGATACGCTGAGTTCGTCGGCACCAGCGTCCGCAAAGCTCGAGAGCTGGCGGGGCTGCTCACGCGGCCCATCCATGAGCATGATCTGGAAGTGCCGGTCCAACTCGCGCGTAAACAGAAACCGGCCGTCGGCCAGGATCTGCACGCAACGGTCGTTGCCTTCGAAGTCCGTCAACGCACCCGGCAACTCATGCCCGGCACGCAGCAGGTAGATGTCCTCGTTGGCCGAGCCCCGGTAGCCGCGTCGATAGTGCGATGCAACGCCGGAGCTGTAGGCAATCGATCCGTCGCGAATGCTGACCTCACCCGGCTCGAAGCGGTCGTCCAACACCAGCTCTTCCGTGCCTCCCGCCGCGGGAACCTCCCACAGGGCATGCTCATCAATCCGCCGACTGGTGAAATAGATGGTCTCACCGTCGCTGGACCAGCCGGCAACGTAGTCCGAAGCGCTATGCCAAGTCAGCTGGGTTGGAACTCCGCCGCGAACGTCCATAGTGTAGACGTTGTAGTTGCCATCCCGGTCACTGCTGAAGGCGATGCGGCTACCGTCCGGCGACAGCTTCGGGTAGCTGTCATAGGCCTCGTGCATGGTCAATTGCGTGCATGCGTCGCTGTCGGCATCCCAGCGCCAGATATCACCCCACAGGCTGAAAACAATGAGCTTGCCGTCGTCTGAAACATCCGGGCGACGTGCGCCCGGCTCGCCGTTGGCTGGATCGAAGATCGGCGCCGACCTCGGTTTCTCCTGTGCGGCCAAAGGCGCGACCACAACAACTGCAAGCATTGCTATCCACAGTTTCATGACTTGTCTCCGCTCATTGGGCCGCATCATGCCAAGTAACCACGCAATTCGCGCGCATTAGTGCGGCCGGGCAGATACTGCTAACCTGCCATCAGCGCTCGGTCAGCGGCCACAAGGAGATGCCATGAAACTTGGAAGTAGTGCCACTGCGGGTGTACTTGCCATGTTGGGCTCAGTGCTTCTGTTGTGGCTCATGGGCGTCAATTTCATGGGCTGGCTGGGGATGTGGTTCGCGCCCGGGGCGGCCTGGCTGGTTGGAATCCTGTTCACTGCGGCACTTGGTGCGGGCCTTGGGGTGCTTTGGGCGGATGTCATCTCAAAGCAGCCCGCAATCAAGAAGATGCCCAAGCCCGTCGGCGGGCTGGTGTACGGGATCTGTGTTGCGCTGCTGTTCATCTTCATCGTGCCACTCTTGTTTTCCGCGATTGCCGGGGACCCCAGCGTGGGCCTGAGCAGCGGCACAGGCTTCGACGCGCTGCCGGAGGCATTCGGCACACACCTCGTGCCGGCCCTGCCGGATCTCGGGTTTGACCCGCCCCTGCACGGGCTTGCCGACAAAGACTGGTGGTCACGCGACGACTTCACCGGACGCCTGCTGCCCTTCGGGCTTGCGTTTGCGCTGTTCGGAATTCTCGCCCAGCTGCTCGGCAAGCAGGGAAAATAGCACGCTTCTGCGGGTTTCCGGGTAGAATGGCCTGCAGTTCCAGACGGGGAAGTCATGCCTGTCCCACGCATATTCGGTGCCGCATGTGCCGCAATGATCTTGTTGCTGGCCACGCTGTGGGCACTGGACGTCAATTACGCCGCTTGGCTTGGCGCATGGCTCTCGCCTTCCAGCCAGTATGTCACCGGGCTTACCGTCCTGATCATCTTCGGCTTCCTGATCGCGTTCATGTACGCACGCTGGCTCGGCAACCTCATTCCCGGCCCCGGGCCGATTCGTGGCCTGATCCTGGGCGGCATTCTTGCTGTCGGTGCAATCTGGATTCTGCCGGCCGTGCTGAACGGCTTTGCGGGCCTGGTAGGCAACACCCAGGTCGTCTATCAGGGACGCGGCATTGCCACACCAACGGACCGCTACGACGAGGCCGTGAGCCGTACCCGTGTCGAGCCATGCCCGGACATCGCCGGCCAGAAGCCGCCGCTCGCGCACCTTACGGCCGATCATCCGTGGGCTGCCGCAGATGCCTGGGTTGGGCGCCTGCTTCCATTCGGCGTTGGCTTCCTGCTATATGGTCTCGTTATCGGTGTATTCCTCAGCGACGAAAAACGCGGCCTTTCATGACCGGACCTGTAATCCTCGCCCACGGTGGCGCAGGAGCCCCCAACGAAGACTCCGACGGCCCGCAGCACGCCTGTGAGGTCGGACTGAAGTTCCTGACCGACGGCCAGATCGACGCCGCGCTGCGCGCAGTCATTGAGGCTGCCGTGGTGCTTGAGAACGATGAGCGCTTTAACGCAGGTACCGGCGCGAACTATCGCCTCGACGGCAGTCTTCAGATGGATGCGATTCTCGCAACCAGCGACGGGCGCATCGGCAGCGTGGCCGCGATAGAGCGGGTACGAAATCCGATCCGCGTCGCGAGGCTCGTGATGGATAGTCCCCACACAATGTTGTGCGGCGAAGGCGCGACACAATTCGCGCATCACAGGGGCATTGCCGACGACCCGCCGATCACCGAAAAAGCAGCAAAGCGCCTGGCGGCGGCGCTAATACGCCTGAAGTCCGGGGAATTACGCCCTACTGAGCGAAAGTGGCAGGGCAAGGACATGCACGGCACGATCGGTGCTGTGGCACGAGCCGCCGACGGGACATTCGCCGTCTCGTGCAGCACGGGCGGCACATCGATGATGTTGCCCGGCCGTGTCGGCGACTCTCCCATCTTTGGTGCGGGAACCATGTGCGGCGAGCATGGCGCGGTGTGCGCCACGGGCGATGGCGAAGAAATCATCCGTCGCCTCGCCAGCATGCGTGTCTACATGCGTCTCGCCGAAGGCATGCACCCTCAGGCCGCGTGCGAAACCGAAGTGGCCGTGTTCCCTGAGCCGTACACGATCGGGCTAATCGCCGTCAGCCGCGAAGAGCATGGAATGGCAGCGACCAACGACAAGATGGCCCGTGGAGTGCTGGAGGCGAAAGCATGACCGCGAACCCCGCCGCCATATTGACACGTCAACGGCACCGGCGAAGATAAAGTCGCAGCAATCGCGTGCCCGTAGCTCAGGTGGATAGAGCAGCTGCCTTCTAAGCAGCCGGTCGGAGGTTCGAGTCCTCCCGGGCACGCCATCTTTCCAGCCAGCAGAGCGACTTCCACGACAGTGCCGTTGACACGTCAACGGCCGAATGCCCCGTGTACAGGATATTGTACATTTTATTTTTTGGTGACTTTTTCAACCATCGACCCACTTTCATCCAGGGAAAACGCGACAACAACCACCCAGCTAGTGCTTAAGCAGCCGGTCGATAGTTCGAGAATTTCGCGGGTTCGTACACAAGATACTCTTGAGCTAGTGCGCTGTGGTGAGCCAGCAGAGCGCGTTTTCGGTCGCCTTTGGATCGCTCGCAGCGATTCGCAACCCGATTTCGTGTACCTCTTCCTGTACAGGATATTTTCAGCCATGGCGCCAAGTGGGATCAGAGGACCGAGGCGCGCAGGTGACGCCGATGTCCGGGTTGCGATCGCTCGAATTGAGCGGACATGAA
>JAGQRH010000042.1:0-10104 GCA_020425605.1 Planctomycetota bacterium
GTACCCTCAGCCGCGAGGCTGACATAGGCGAGTGCCTCGCCCGCCGCCCAGTCCAGCGGCTTGGCGCCATCGGCCATCTCGCGCCGTGCGGTAAGCAGCCGCTCAAGCTTGTCATGCACATGGAACCCGTGCGGTACCTTCGTGAGGGCGCGCAGGTATTCCTGCACTGTCTCGGCCTCGACGGACGTATCGGGCTGTTCGCCCTGCGGCTCGTGACCGCCCTTGTAGCTGCTCCAGACCACCTCGAGCTGATTCTTGTTGAAGATCCGGCTCTTGCGGCGCGCGGCCAGCAGTTCTTCGTCGAAGAACGCCTTTGGGTGCGCCTTGATTTCCTCGGCCTCAGCCTCGCTGATGCCGCCGGATTCCATCAGCTTATGGAGGTAACGGTCGCGCACTTCCTCGCGCTGGCGGATTTCCTTGTACATCACCGGCTGCGTGAAACTGGGCTCATCGCCCTCGTTGTGGCCGCGCAGGCGGTAGCAGTACATGTCGATCACGACGTCGCGCTTGAACTGCTGCCGGAAGTCGAGTGCCGTACGCACGGCCTGCGCTACGGCCTCAGGGTCTTCGCCATTCACGTGGAAAATGGGTATCTGCAGCATCTTGGCGACATCGGTTGCGTAGGTGCTGCTGCGGTCCTGCTCGGGCGGCGTGGTAAAGCCGATCTGGTTGTTGAGCACGATGTGGATCGCGCCGCCGGTGTGATAGGCGCCAAGCTCGGACAGGTTGAATGTCTCCTGTACAACGCCTTCACCGATCATGGCCGCGTCGCCGTGGATGATCAGCGCCGCGCCCTTCTCCCGGTCGAAGTCCTGCACGCGGTCCTGCTTGGCGCGCACGCGCCCGAGCGCGATCGGGTTGATGAACTCCAGGTGGCTGGGGTTGAAGCAAAGCGACAGGTGCATGGTCTTGCCTGTCTGCGTCGTCCAGTCGTTGCTGTAGCCCATGTGGTACTTGACGTCGCCGTGCTCGTTCTCGGTCTCGAAGTCCTCGAACTCGGCGAAGATCTGGCGCGGCGTCTTGCCCATGATGTTGGCCAGCACGTTCAACCGGCCACGGTGCGCCATGCCAAGCACGATTTCATCGACGCCCTGCATCGCGCAATGCTCGATGGCAAGGTCCAGCAGCGGAATGAGTGACTCGCCGCCCTCGAGGCTGAAGCTCTTGCTGCCGATGTACTTGGTCTGCAGGAATTTCTCGAATGTCACCGCGTCATTGAGCCGGCGGAAGATGCGGATCTTTTCTTCGCGCGTGAGCTCAGTGCGGTTCAGCGTGCTCTCGACGCGCTTGCTGATCCAGCTCGTGACAGCAAGGTCGTCGATGTGCATGAACTGCACGCCGATGCTGCGGCAGTAGGTTTCCTGAAGATGCGCCAACACCTTGCGCGGCGTGTCGAGCCCGGCGTGGGCAATCGTCGTGCTGACGATGCGAAGATCCAGCTCATCGTCGCGCAAGCCGAAATAGTCGAGTTCCAACTCACGAATCGTCGGCAGAGCACGGCCAAGAGGATCGACCTGTGCCAGCCGATGGCCCCGCGCCCTGTATACGCGAATCAGCCGGTCGACCTTTTCCTGCAACGCAGCAGCGTCATAGGCCGCAACCGAGTGGCCGTTGCCTGAAGGCGGGTTGAAGATGCTGCGAGGCTTGAACGAGGGGCCCAATTGGACCGTGCCGTTGCCGTCAAGCGTCTGGAAATACTCACGCCAGCGCAGGGGCACGGAGCCCGGGTCGCGCGCGAAGTCCTCATACAGCGACTCCATGTAGGCGAGATTCTCACTGTCCATGTTCATTCCGGGCGAATTCTAGCTTGCTGTAACAGCGCGCATAGCGGGGCTTGCGACCGCATTTTCGCCGGCCTGACTCTCCATAATTGTGATTGCTGTTGGCGTCACCACCCCTACAAGGTAAGTGCTGGCTTTCCGCTGCCCACTTCTTCTGGAGACCTCATGATTAGCCGAATCTGCACGATCACTCTGGTTCTGATGGCCGTGCTCGCAACCTCGTGCGAAGGCACACGCAAGCTGAAGGACGACATCAAAGCCGACGCAACCAAGCGCAGCATTGAACGCACACGCCTGCACAGTGCGGCCGACCTCAAAGCCGCGTACGACAAGGACGCCGGCGACGCGGACGAAGCACTCCTGCTGTTTTTCAATGCACTGCTGCTGATCGAAGAAGATCAGCCGGCCGGCTACGCGGCTGCGGCCTACATGAGCCGCCCGAACGACCAGTGGGACGACCCGGACGGACCAACCGGCGTGAAGCCCAGCCAGATGGCGTCCGAGGGCCTGAAGCGCCTTGTGCAGAACCCGGAAAAAACCCGCAGCTACACCGGCGGCAAACCGGCCGAGTACAAGATGGCCGACGCCGAGAAGGTCGTTCTCGAGATCAAGGAGACGAACAAGATCTCGGACAACGAAATGAAATTCTTCATCTGGAGCAGCGGGAAGGAGAACGCCTCGCCGGTCAGGATGAAGTCGGAAAACGGCAAGTGGTACGTCGAGGAATGGACCAGCATTCAGACCGACGTGCAGTAGCAAGGCAGCAAGCACAACGCCGGGCTGTATCGAATCGATGCAGCCCGGCGTGCCTCGGGCCTCTACGGGGGTTACGAGGCCTCCAGGGGGGCGGTGTCGGTCAGGATCTCGGAGTAACTGGGCAGCTCAAGCGTCTCCGTTGCGGTCTCTGGCAACTTCGGGCGCGGCTTGGGACCGAAACGATTGTAGATATAGCCGAGTGCCATGAGGCTCGCGCCGAGACCCAGGAAACTCAGCACCCGGAAGATGCCCTGCAGCTGCCGCATGTCGTAAGTGAACACCTTCAGGCTGCAGGCCAGCATGCCGACCAGCGCAATCACCCGCAGCTGACGCGAATCCCGCCGCACGCCTAGCCCAAGGGCAAGCATTGCCAGCAACGCCATCGCCAACGAGTAGGCGTAGTGCTCGGCCTCACCGGCCGAGCCAATCCATAATGAAGCACCATGAAACAAGTGGCGCACTTCCAGCAGAGTCAGCAGCACAACCACGCCACCAGTCGCATACCAGCCGACCAGCCGCTGCTGCGCGTAGCCCCGCAGGCCCAGCTGCCGGGAGAGCAGCCCCATAAACAGCGCGGGCACGCCAATACCGATCAGGATGGTATTCAGGAAGTACGTGCCACTGACCAGCTCGTGCCGCGCCCACGGATTGGCCGAGCTGCAAAGCAGCACTGCACCGCCGATCAGGCCTGACAGTGCCAGACCGACGCCGAGACCACGCAGATTTGTGACTTCCAGGTCGATGTTCCGGACGCTCATGTGCGGCGCGCGAGACATCAGCCAGTTCGCCATCAAAAGAACCGCCAGCACGTGGGCCGAAACCTCAAGTGCGCCGACGTGCGCCGTCATCAGCACGCCGCCGTTGGCAGAGTGGTGGATGTTCATGAACGCCCACGCCAGCACCAGCAGGCTCGCGCTGATTGACAGGAACGAGCGCATGGCGGGCTCAGCGGGCTGAAAGCGGCGCGCCAACAGGCATGCACAGAATGCGGCAACGTAGGCCGCGTTCGGCCAGTTGGCCAGCGGCCAGCTGCCCATGTCGCGTCCCATCAAAAGCATGATCGGCGACAGCAGGCACAGGTCCAGCACCACGATTACCAGCAGTCCGAACCAGCGGGTGGTGTCGAAGCCAAACTTGTGATCCAGCGCGAGAACTCCTACCAGTTGCGCCGACCACAACATCACGCACCACTGCAGGTCCAGCCCGAACGGCCAGGCCAGTGCAGGAAGCAGCATCGCCGGGATCAGCAGACTGTCCATCTGCGGGCGCCCAACCCCCTGCCGAAGTACCAGTGCCGGGAGCAGCAGGAGCCAGTAGACCCCACCGGCGGCCAGCAACAGGTACATCCAGCTCTGGCCAATGAACGCCGGCGCGACTTTCGGCAGCACGGCTACCACGAAGGCGGCCGGCGCTATGGCGACCAGCGAATAGATGTTGCTGCCCGAGCCCTTCCAGAGACCGCTGTATCCGATCGCGGCAAAAACAGCCCCCATGCCGAGGGCCAAAGCCAGGTCCTGCTCAGGCGTCCAGGCGCCATGCAGTGAGTGAGTCAACATCATCGCGAGCGTCACACCGAAGCTGAGCCACCCGAGGCGTGAGTAGTCTTCCCGGTAGACGGCCAGCACCCCGAGGCCCGATGCCAGCAGACCGAAGAAGATCCACAGTTGTGGTGAGAAGCCGGCGGACGACAGGTTCGCCGCGAGCAGCAGCGTCCCAACGACTGACGCGCCCCACACGCCGGCGACTCCGGCTTTGCCTGACTCGGGCTTGATCAGCTCCGGCAGCACAAAGACCGCCGTCGAGCCCAACAGAAACAGCCCCGGCCAGACCTGCCCGCCGTCACCCCACAACTGGGCAATGACCCACAGCGCGCCTGCACCCAGGCTGATTGCCGATGCCCACATCCACCGGCGGCGACGCGCGACAAACTGACCGCCGGCCTGCAGCGCGAGGAGGTACGCAAACAAACCGACCGGGTTTGGATCGTGCCGCCCGACCAGCAACGGTGCCAGGAATGCACCCAGTAACCCAAGTACTGCCACGAGCGGCCCCAGACGCAGAGACAGACCGACCGCGGCGATTGTTGTCGCCACCATGCCGAGCCAGCCCAGCCAACCAGGGATGAGCTCAAAGACATCCACGGCCGCCCACAAACAGGCATAGATGTCGATCACAGCCGCGGCGGCGAGCCCTTGCGCGACGTAATTGCTGCGGTCGCGCAGTCGCCAGGCTGCACCGCCGAGGCCCAGGCCGAGGGCCAGCCCGCCGATAATGCGAAGCTGAGGGCCGAGCAGCCCCTGGTCGATCGAGTACTTCACAAGGAAGACCCCACCGAGAGCGAGGGCAATCGCCCCGACCCATACGGCGAGTTTTCCACCAATCAGACTCTCGAGCGCGTTTGCGTCGGGCGCAGGCGACTTGCTTCCGACAGGATCCATGGCTTCCCCCAGCAATTTCCATTATGGCATTATCTAATACCGCGAGCGCCGCCAGGTCAAATAGAATAATGGCGTTATGTACATTTTTCGGGGCGGGGAACTACACTGCCCCCATGAAGAGGAAGAAGCCGCCGCAGGATCACACCGTGGAAGCGCCGGAAAGCGTCACCATGAAGGTGATCGGCCACGTGCGCTCGCCATACAAGGAGCGGTTCGGTACACCGCGCCAGCCGACGGTGACCGAACAGGTGCTGGAAGACCGCCCGCTGGACGCGACCATTGAGCTGCTTCCGGGGCAGAATTTTGAACAGGCCGTGCAGGATCTGTCGGCGTTCGAGTACATCTGGGTCGTCTGCTGGTTGCACTTGAACGAGGGCTGGAAACCGACAGTCATCCCGCCGCGCGGACCGAAGGTGCGACGGGGTCTGTTCGCGACGCGCTCGCCGCATCGGCCGAACCCGATCGGGCTATCCGCGCTGCGCTTGACCAAAGTGGAAGGCCGAGTCCTTCACGTGCACGGGCTGGACCTGATCGACGGCACGCCGGTTCTCGACATCAAGCCCTACATCCCGTTCGCGGACGCGTTCCCGGACGCCAAGCCCGGCTGGCTTGATGAAATCAACCAGGCGCCGGACGCGCCCGACCGATACGAATGATCAATCCAGCGCGGACTCAAGCATCATCACGGCGCGCGAAAGTCCTTCCTCTGGAATTGTGTGCGGCCCGTCAAACGGCAGGAATTCGACGTCTGCGCCGGACTCGATCAATACGTCGCGCAGATCTTCCGCCCAGGCGTAGCTCAGTAGCGGGTCCTGACGCCCATGGGATTGCAGTACCTTCATGCCATGGTGCAGCTTGCCTCGCTCGCGCCATTCGTCTTCATTCAACAGCGTCCCGGACCAGCACATCAGCGCTGCAGGGTTTTCCTCCAGTTGATACGCGACGTCCATCGTCACCATGCCACCCTGGCTGAACCCACCGAGTGCAATGCGCGAAGTCGCCAGGCCTGTATCGTCTTTCACTTCCTCGATCAGCGTCGTCACCATGCCGCGGGCCTCCAGCATGCCCTCTGGCCTGTCATTGCGGGCGCGTTCACGAAACGTGTTGTCGGCCATGGCACGCTGGATGGCATCCATGTCGATCATCCACCACGCGCGTGAGCCCCACATGCCGATCGAAGAGAGATCAAGCGGGCCCTCGGGAAAGTAGAAGCGTGCAGCCCCCGCCAGCTTGCCCGATGCATCCAGCATGGCCGGAGCGAACGGCACCAGGTCACCCCCCGGCGCACCGAAGCCGTGACACAGTACAACCGCCAGTGAAGGCCCCGTGTCTTCAGGAAGCGCGTCAATCACACGAGTGGTCAGCCCGCCAAGCTTCTTGTTTTCGATTCGCATCCCATGCTTATAGCGCGACTTGCACAGAGTGTCTCGAAAGCGCTTGACCTCTGTGCAGCGCGAGCAAAGCTGGAATCCTCGTTACGACAATCAAGCGCCGCTGCGAGCCGAATAAACCGTTGGGGGCCGGTTGTTCGTCTAATCCTTCTTGGAGAATCCCATGAAGCACCTGATGTTGACTGGGCTGCTGCTGCTGGCGCCGGCGCTGCTTGCGCAAACAGCCATGAGCTCAAACTTCCAGCCTGCGGCAAGTTCCCCGGCTGCTGGCGCCGTAGACGCGCCCCTGTTTGAATTCGAGCTGACGACGATCAGCACACTAAACTTCACCGCGCTGACATTCACGGACAACGGCACCCGAGTGGCCGGTGACTTTGTTCAGTACTCGCTCTATTACGTGAACACATCCGGTGGCGGATCGCTTGTGCTGCTGGATACCGTCGCCTCTCCCGGGACCAGCTTCTCGGGCTTCACACAGAGCATCCCCGGCTCAAGCCCGCAGGGTTTCGTGATTGCTGCAGACATATCGGGCACGGCAACCAACGGAAATACCTTCCAGATCACGCTAGCCAACGGCGACGTCACCATGAGTGTCGGTGGCGTCACTGGTGGGCCCATTTCCGGCAACACCCACACAATTTCCAATACCGGGACGCCGCCCGTGATGTCCGTTGAGGATTCGCTGGGCACGACGATCACCAGCGGAGTTGGCATCACGTACGACCTTGCGGCCGCGCAGGGTGATACTCAACTTGGTGGTCAGACATACACCTTCACGGTGCTCAACACGGGCACAGGCCCGTTGAACTTCACGAACACCGCGCCGGACTACGTCCAGACCGCACTGGAAAGTAACGTCGTAGTTACTCCCGTGCAGCCGAGCAGCGGAAGTGTCGCGGCCGGATCGACGATCACTTTCGGATTACAGATCGTGCCGCAGTCTGCGGCTGCATTCAGCTTCCGGTTGGTTATCCAGAACAACTCGGCCACGAATCCATACACTTTCAATATTACCGGAAACGGCGTGGTGCTGACTGCGACGCAACTGGTCGTCGTCACGCAGCCGGCCGGCGCCGCCCCGGGGGTTGCCTTCGCCACGCAGCCGGTAGTCCAGGTACAGGATGCATCGGGCATCGTCATCACTTCCGACAACACGACCCAGGTCACGGTCAGCATTACCCCGGCCACGGGCGCGAGCGGCGCGGTGCTGAGCGGCACCGCAACCGTCACGGCCGTGAATGGCGTGGTCACCTTCAGCGGCCTTTCCATTGACCTCGCCGGCACTGGCTACACGCTGGACTTTGACGACGGCGGCGCGCTCACGGATGCAACATCGAGCGCGTTCAATGTCTCCGCCGGTGGCGGGGGCGGCAGCGGAGGCGGCGGCGGTGGAGACAGCGGCGGATGCACAGCCCAAGACTCTGACTGGTTGCCGCTGACCGGAGTGCTCGGCCTGATTGCAGTTGCCCTGCGGCGCCGCAGAACGGCCCGATAGGCCTGACCATTCTTGAATCCTGCCGGGGTGCGCGCGGGCGTGCCCCGGTTCATTTCCGGCGGTATACGGCCGTTATGCGCCTGCTATGCTGCCGCGACGGGCAGGCTGGGAAATGCATGATTCGAGAGCAGCTTGAGAAGTTGATCCAGCAGCGCATCCTGGTGATGGATGGCGCGATGGGCACCATGTTGCAGCGCTACATGCTGTCCGAGCCGGACTTCCGCGGGGAGCGTTTCAAGGACCACCCGAAAAACCTGCAGGGCAACAGCGACATACTGTGTCTCACCGCGCCGCAGATCGTGCTGGATATCCACCGGCAGTATCTTGAGGCCGGCGCCGACATCATCGAGACCAACACCTTCACCGCCACGCCGGTCAGCCAGAAGGACTACGGCACCGAGGAGTTCTCATACGAGATCTGCCGTGAAGGCGCGCGCCTGGCCAAGCAGGCTGTGCAGGAGTTCATTAAGCGCACGCCGGATCAGCCGCGTTTTGTGGCGGGCTCACTCGGACCGACCAACGTTACCGCCAGCATCAGCCCCGAGGTGAACGACCCCGGCTGGCGCAAGGTCACCTTCGATGAGCTGGTCGCAAGCTACTACGAGAATGCCCGCGGTCTGGTCGATGGCGGCGCAGACATTCTGCTGGTCGAGACTGTCTTTGACACACTGAACGCCAAGGCTGCCCTGTACGCGATCCGCAAGCTGTTCCGCGAGATCGGCCGCGAGTTGCCTCTCATGATCAGCGGCACGATCACCGACCAGAGCGGCCGAACGCTCAGCGGCCAGACCACCGAGGCCTTCTGGTACTCAATGGAGCACGCGGAGCCGTTCAGCGTCGGGCTGAATTGCGCGCTCGGCGCCGAAGACCTGCGAGAGTACATCGAGACTCTCTCAACCCTCGCACCCTGCTACACAAGCATCTACCCGAACGCCGGCATGCCCAACGAAATGGGCGGCTACGACGATTCGCCGGACTACATGGCCGAGGTGCTGGGCGACTTCGCCTCGCGGGGCTACCTGAATATCGTCGGCGGCTGCTGCGGCACGACGCCGGAGCACGTGAAGGCGATCGCCGCGGCCGTACGCAAGTTCGACCCGCGAGTACCCAGCGCGCCGGACACGCGCCTGCACCTGAGCGGGATGGAGCCGTTTGTGATCGGCCCCGGCAGCCTGTTCTGCAACGTCGGCGAGCGCACCAACGTCACCGGCAGCAAGCGCTTCGAGAAGCTGATCCTGGGCGGCGACTACAACACGGCACTGGAAGTCGCGCGCCAGCAGGTTGAAAACGGCGCGCAGGTGATCGACATCAACATGGACGAGGGGATGCTCGACTCGGTCGAGGCGATGAAGAAGTTCCTCAACCTCGCCGCCGCCGAGCCGGATATCGCCCGCGTCCCGTTCATGATCGACAGCAGCAAGTTCCACGTGATCGAGGCCGGGCTGAAGTGCGTGCAAGGCAAGTGCATCGTCAACTCGATCAGCATGAAGGAAGGCGAAGACAAGTTCCTCGAACAAGCCCGCACCTGCCGCGACTACGGCGCGGCCGTCGTCGTGATGGCGTTCGATGAGCAGGGCCAGGCCGACACGCTCGAGCGCAAGGTCAACATCTGCAAGCGCGCGTACGACTTGCTGGTTAAGGATGGCTTCCCGCCGCAGGACATCATCTTCGACCCCAACATCTTCGCGGTTGCCACCGGGATCGAGGAACACAACGAGTACGCGATCAACTACATCGAGGCCTGTCGCGAGATTAAGGCACATTGCCCGTACGCCAAGATCAGCGGGGGCGTGAGCAACCTGTCGTTCAGCTTCCGCGGCAACGAGGCCGTGCGCGAGGCCATGCACAGCGCCTTCCTCTATCACGCGATCAAGGCAGGCATGGACATGGGCATCGTCAACGCCGGCCAGCTAGCGGTGTATGAGGACATCCCGAAAGACCTGCTGCAGCACGTCGAGGATGTGCTGTTCAACCGCCGAGCCGACGCCACGGAGCGCCTTGTCGAATTCGCCGAGAACGTAAAAGGCCGCAAAAAAACCGACAAGCAGGACCTCGCCTGGCGCGAAGACAGCGTGCAAAACCGCATCACCCACGCGCTCGTGCACGGCATCGACAAGTGGATCGTTGAGGACACCGAGGAAGCGCGGCAGGAATTCGCCCGGCCGATCGAAGTCATCGAAGGCCCGCTGATGGACGGCATGAACGTCGTCGGCGACCTGTTCGGCAGCGGCAAGATGTTCCTG
>JAGQRH010000042.1:10121-24650 GCA_020425605.1 Planctomycetota bacterium
GCGCGCGTGATGAAGAAGGCGGTCGCCCACCTGATCCCGTTCATTGAGGCGGCGTCCGACGGCAAGCGCGAAAGCAAGGGCAAGCTGGTCGTCGCGACGGTCAAGGGTGACGTGCACGACATCGGCAAGAACATCGTCGGCGTCGTGCTCGGCTGCAACGGCTATGACGTGGTGGACCTCGGCGTGATGGTCCCGGCCGACAAGATTCTGAAGGCCGCCAAAGAAGAAGGTGCCGACATCATCGGCCTCAGCGGCCTGATCACGCCCAGCCTCGACGAGATGGTCCACGTCGCGCGTGAAATGCAGCGCGTCGGCATGAAGCTGCCGCTGCTGATCGGCGGCGCGACAACAAGTCGTTTGCACACGGCCGTAAAGGTCGACCCGCAATATGACGGACCGGTGGTGCACGTGCTGGATGCGTCACGCAGCGTGGGCGTCGTCAGCAACCTGATGAGCAAGACCACGCGCGAGGGCTTTCTGACTGAGACATGCGAAGATTTCAAGCGCATCCGCCTCAAGCACCAGGGCGGGGCCGAGGCGCACAAGCTGCTGCCGCTCTCCGAGGCGCGCGCGAACGCCCCAAAATTCCGATATTCACCGCCGGCGCCGAAACAGCCCGGCACGCACGTGTTCGACGACTACCCGCTGGCAGAGTTGGTTGACTACATCGACTGGACGCCATTCTTCCAGGCGTGGGAACTGGCAGGGCGCTACCCGAAAATATTCGACGACAAGACCGTCGGCGAACACGCACGCACGCTGTTCAACGACGCGCAACGTCTGTTGAGCGAGATCATCGAGAAGAAGCTGCTGCGCGCACGCGGCGTGGTCGGAATCTGGCCCGCGAACCGCGCCGGTGACGACATCGAGATCTTCAGCGACGATGCGCGCGACAATGTGGCAGCGACGGTCCACACCCTGCGCCAGCAGATCAAGCGCGCCGGCGGCAAGCCCAACCTGGCACTGGCCGACTTCATCGCCCCGCGCGGCACACCGGACTGGCTGGGCGGCTTCTGCGTCACGGCCGGCATCGGCGTGGATGAGCTGGTGGCGAAGTATCAGAAAGACCACGACGACTACAACGCGATCATGGTCAAGGCGCTCGCGGACCGGCTTGCCGAGGCCTTCGCCGAGCGCATGCACCAGCGGGTGCGCACCGAGTTCTGGGGCTACGCGGCGGACGAGTCGCTGTCGAACGAAGAATTGATCGCAGAAAAGTACCAGGGCATCCGCCCGGCGCCCGGCTACCCGGCCTGCCCGGACCACACAGAAAAGGGCACGCTGTTCGAGCTGCTGGAGGCAACGGCCAATACCGGCGTCAGCCTGACCGAGCACTTCGCCATGCACCCGACCGCGGCCGTCAGCGGCCTCTATTTCAGCCACCCGGAAGCCCAATACTTCGGAGTAGGCAAACTCGCCCTGGACCAACTGGAGGACTACGCACAGCGCAAGGGCATGACCACCGAGCAGGCCGAGCGCTGGCTCTCACCCAACCTCGGCTATGAGCCCGCACCGGTCCAAAGTGTATGAAACGCCGTCAGTCGTCGATCCACGGCTCGTTCCGCCGGTTGTCGAGCGAGAGGTAGAGAGGATTCAGCGTCCACTCCGCCCGAATGCGGTCCTCTTCTTCTCCCCAGGTCTTGGCAATGATCAGTACGCACGTGACCTGTTTCATCCCGTTGAGAAACTTCAGTGAGGTGGCAACCGGGGGCTCTTCGCCGCAGTCAAGCTTCACCCGCTTCAAGCTGGACAGAGTGGCCAGTGAGCGGAAGAAACCAACGCCAGCGTCAGAACCTGGTTCCAAATACACGTCCACCAAGTTCAACAGTCCCGACAACGCGGTTAGGTCTTTAGCCTGCAGATGGATGCCCGATAGCCGCAACTCCACCAGCGACGAAACGCCGGCAAGTGCGTTGCACAGTGCCGTTGTGTCGACCGACCCTTCACCTGGGTCGAACTGCAGGGCCAGTCTTCTCAACGAAGAAAGCGATTTGATTGCCGCCAGGTCTCCATCATTGAAGTTTTCCAGACCGGTCAACTCCAACTCCCGAAGAGTGGAGTTGCCGGCGAACTTTTCCAATCCCACCAAAACATTCCATGTGCTGTGCACCTTCAACACTTCGAGCTGCAACAAGTTCGCGAAGGACGCGAAGACTTCGCCACCGACGTAGCTGAAATCGCGAAGAAAGAGGCGTTTTATGCTCTTCGATTGGGAGACTTCTAGCCACGCCCGGTCCCCGACGCCGTATGAACCGGTGACTGTCAAGTCTTGCAAAGTTTTGAGTTTGGGTATCACACGCAAGATTCCTTCGTCACCGTACGCTGCGAGTTTAGTCAGGTGCGGTAGGCCACTTAGTTTCTCGTACATAGCTGCTTCAATTTCGCACCCCACATAGATCTCAAGTGATTCCAGAGACTTGCAGGCCACGACCCTGGCCCACTGTTCTGGCGTTACGTCGGACGTGGAATCGCCGTGGAGGCGCAGGTGCTTTAACGTCGCCGGCAGCCCAACTGGCAGACAGCACTTGATGCCCGTGTAGTCGGCAGTGGAGCCCACGACCGTCAGGGACTCGAGAGCCTTGGCCGATTCGATGCTGTCTGACAAGACATGCGCCTCATCTTCAGAAAGCCCCAGAACTAAGCGTTTCAGCCCAGGCATAGCCGCTATAGCCGTGTGCAGGCTCTTCAAGCCGAATGAAGAATAGAGCAACAGCTCCTCTAGATTCTTCGCCGCCTTTAGCTCCGAAGCGGCGTCGCCTTCAAACACGTTGTATGTCAGGTCAAGCCGCCTCAGGGCCGGGAGAGAGGCGATCGTCCGCACCTTTGCAGGAGTCAGCGTCTGTTCTTCACAAGCGAAGCCACCGCCGAACACAAGGCTGTGCAGGCGCGAAAGGCCGGAGAGTTCGGAAAACACGTCATCAGACACCTCGATAGTGGTGTCGGTTGAGACGAGGGTCTCCAGCTTCGAGAGCCCTGCAATCCAAGGAGTGGACTCATCATCCAGGCAAGTGTCTAGCACCCGGAGTGCCTTGAACTGTCTCAGCCACTTGCCGGTCTCGTCGTCTACCGAGACCCGCAACGCCTCAATTCCGGGCAAGCCGGACAGGTACTCTAGGACCGCCGGGTCTCCCCATGTTGCGACGGCCTTTGCTTCCGCTGGAAGGGCCTTGGCCTGTTCGAGGGTATGCACCTCGTACCATCTGTACTTGGCGAGGACGCCGAAGTCCTCTTCGAAGAACTGGTGCTGATATCCGGCATGCAGCGTCGCGCAGCAGAGTATCAAGGCGATCGCAAAACGCATGGATGCTCCCACGCATCGGGCAGGGTCCAATATGCTATCAACTGCACTCGGTCCGCGTCTGCAAATAGGAAAAGGACCGGGGGTGCGTGCCCGGTCCCTTTCTATTTCCGGAGGCATGATTGCCGCCCGGACCCCGAAATTTATGCCCGTGCCTCCTGCCGACACAGCAGGACGACCGGAAGCTAGCGCTTCCGCACGGGCGCCACGCTTGATCGACGCCAGACAAGCGTGGCAAAGAGAATCAACAGCACCGCGGCGAGTGCGCCGCCTTCATTCGTTCCGACACAGCCCCCGCCGCCGCCGGCACGGCCGTTGGCCGCGTTCAGCCCGAACACCGGCGGCTGCGTACCGGTCTGGCCTTGCACGTTCAGCGTGTAAGTCCCAACCGTCGGGTCATCGCTGCTTATCGTGAGAGTGAAGCCCAGACCGCCCGATGCACCGGTGGTGACGCTTACGATAAAGGGTGTGCTCGTACCGGCCGCAATGCCCGCCGGAAGCTGCTGGGTGACCGTAACGGTGCAGTTGCTGGTACCGCCGATTGCGACTCGCGGATTACCGGTGAACGTGAGCGGGCCGGTGCCGCTGTTGCTCACATCGTAGACGAAGTTGGTCGTGCCGCCGCTTACGAAGAACCCCAGCTGGTCGGTGCTGCCTGCGGGGAGGCTCGTGCCGCTCCGGGCAACGGAGATCGCAGGTGAGCTGCCGCCTCCGCCCGAGCCTCCACCGCCAGTGCCGCCACCGCTCCCGCCACCTGATCCGCCGCCCGAGCCTCCACTGCTGATTGCGTTGCCGGTCACGGTGATCGTGTATGGGTTGTTGATCGGATCGTTGCTTGCAACGCTGATCGTGAAGCTGAACGGGTTGCCTGCAGTCGTGGGAGTGATCGAGACGTCAAAGGTCATGCTCCAGCCGCCGCCCTGAAGGCTGCTGACAGGCGGCTGCGAGCTCACGTTCGCCGCACAATTGCTGACGTTACCGACCTGCACCAGCGGGCTGCCCGTAAGGTCCAGCTGCAACTGGCCCAGATTGAAGATGTACCAGGTGGCCGAGCCAGCGGTGCCTGCCACATAGTCGCCGATGTTGTCAGTCGTGCCTGCGGGCTTGCTGGTATAGGCCGGGCGCTGCAGGTCGAGCTTCGGTGCCGGTTGCGCGCCATTGCCGCTGACGCTGAACACATAGGCCGGAACCAGCGGGTCGTTTGTAGGCATAGAAATGTCGAAGCTGTAGGGAGTTGCGCCGCTCATGACCGTAAGGGTCGCAATGAACGTGAACCGGTCGCCCGGATACACGGTGACTCCGTTGGCAGGCGTAAACAGGCTAACGCTACAATTCTGGGCGTTGG
This sequence comes from Planctomycetota bacterium, assembly GCA_020425605.1. Taxonomy (GTDB): domain Bacteria; phylum Planctomycetota; class UBA8742; order UBA2392; family UBA2392; genus JACKID01. The sequence continues at coordinate 14,765 of JAGQRH010000042.1, forward strand.
AACAGGTGATCGTCGCGTTCGGGTATGCAGTCGTGAACCGCAGGAAGTGGCTGGCATCGCGCAAGTTGCAGATGTCGAAGAACAGGTTCGTCGACACCCCGGCCGTGATGCTGCCGCCGTTGTAGGTCGTGCCGTTGTTGATCGGCGTGGTTCCGTTCATCTCATAGACAGTCAGCTTGCTCCCGGTGCTGGTGCCGTAGGGAACATCAAAGTCCTCGACTTCGCCGAACTCACTGAAGGCGGCCGGGTCGCCGCCGCCGTTGAACGCCATCGGGCCGCTGGAATGCTGCGCAGGGTCCCAAAGCCTTGCGCGCACTTTCACGCTGCTGCCAATAGCGCCGGCGGGTATCGCGATCGTGTACGTGTTGAAGCTGGTAGTGCTGCCCCCGTAGGGAGGCGCGACCTTGGCCGCAAACTGGCCGTTGGGCGCGCTGCTGCTTTTGCCGGCCCAGATCACCCGCTCGCCGGAGTCAGCCCAGTCGCCGTCATCGTTGAAGTCCATCCAGACAGCGAGGTCGTCATTGCCGTAGGAGTCGACGACTTCAACCTTCAGCGTCGCGGTTCCGCCCTTGTTCATGTTGAGGAATTCGCAGCCATCGTCGCAATCGTCACCAGTCCAGCCGCCGGCCACGGGCGCCAAGCCGGCATCGTCCGTCACGCCGTTCCCCAGGCAATCGATGCGTGATCCACCGCCGTTCTGGAAATAGGTTGCCGTTGGGTATGGCGCCGGGGCGTCGCTCTTGTCACCAGCGTAAAGCCCGCCGGCAAGGAGTACTGACAGGATTGCAATCAGGGTTCGCATCGAGTGTCTCCGAGTTTGGGGTGCGGTGGGCGGCACGGCCGGTGCTCCGTGCCTTGCCGCCCTGCACAAAGAGTAGGCGATGCAGGCTCGAAATCCTCGCTCTGTCACGAAAACAGTGTATTGTTTCGAATACGGAGAACGGCACTTGTCACTGAACCAAGACAGCCACAAGTTCCGCGATCGACTCGCGTTTCTGGCCGCTCGCTGGTCGCAGGCGGAGATCGCACGCAAGACAGGCACACTCCGCAACAACGTCAGCCGATACATGCACGGCGGCAAGATGCCCGTTGAATTCGCCGCAGCCCTGGTCCGCAACCTCGGCGTCAACCCCGCCTGGCTGCTGGTAGGTGAAGGTGCGCCGCTGCTGAGCGACGTGAATGCCCAGACCGGCCGGATGGCAGGTGAGCTGCTGGAGCTGGTCGACGCGATGAACGCGGTTGCAACCCTGCAGCTCGGATCGCTGACCGGCAAACACCACCTGCGCATGCTGCGCGAGCTGAACGACGCGCTGGTGCGCTATGAGAAGCTGCGCGCGGGCATCAACGAGCGTACCGGCCCGATCTTCGCCCAGCTGCTCGATGATTACTGGGCGGCGCTGGAAGCATGGAACCTCCATAAAGCCGACGACCTGCGCAAGGCCGCCGAGCAGGTTGCCCGGCTGTGCGATGACGATGCACTGCAGGAGCGCTTTGAGCGGACCTTGAGCTTCCACGCGTTTCTGCGCCGCGACGAAGAAGAATCGATCCTTTACCAGTCCCGCGTGTTTCAACGCCGCCTGTCCGGCGCAGGGATCGACGAAGCCGGATTGAAAGAAGTCTTCAACCTCGCGAACACACTGCAGAGCAACGCACGCCTGGACGACGCCATTGCGCTTTGTGACTCGGCGATCGCATTGGCAAGCAAACGCGGACGCGAGTGGCCCGCAACCCGCCTGCTCGGTTCATTGAGCGGCTACATCTGGATGGAACGCGGCGATGTGCGTGAGGGCCTGCGCCGCGTCGTTGCCGCGAGTCCGCAACCGAGCGCGGCCTATCGCGATGTCCAGCACAGCATGCTGATCCGCGGTCTGCTGCTGGCCGGCGACATCGACTTCCGGGGCGCGGTCGACATGCGGGGCGAGGGACCGGCGCATGCGCAAGGCATGCTCAGCTACAGCATGTGCCTCGAAGACCCGGAAGCGTTCGCCCTTGCGTGCAGCCACTACCTGCCCGATGACAAGGCTGAAAGCACACGCTTCGCATGCTTCCTGCGGGAAGTCCTGGTCGACGGCCGAAAGGCGAATGCGCTGAAATTCCTGAAGGGCTATCCGGCCAAACAGCGTAAGCCTATGAACGAGCAATTCGACCAGGAAGTATTCGGAACCCTGCTCGCACGGCTGTGCGGTGCAAAAGACGTGCGTCAGCGGCATCAGCGCGCCAAAAGGCTGCTGGAGCATGCCGGTGAGCGCTGCTATTCAATCGTCGCGCGGACCATGCACTATCGCAACGTACTCGCACTCGAGCGCTCGCGACGGCGCGAAGCAAATGAGTTCTTTGCCGATCACCTGAAACGGGGCTATGGCTGCTTCCGTCAGCTCGTAGAGACCCTTGCGTGAAGTTTGCGGTTGAGGATGATCGGCTCGCTCACACAACTCATCGGAGAGAACAAGATGAAGCGAATGCTGATTGCGATCCTTGCCGTAGCCTGTGCGGGACTTGGCGGCTTGCTGATCAATGGCCATGACAGCCAGCCGGTGGTCATCGCCCAGGACGCGCAGCCGGAAAAGATCAAGAACATCGAAGCACACCTGAAGGCCGACGAGGCCTACCAAAAAGCGGACCTCGCCGGGCGGTTGGGAATCATTGCCGAGATGCTGAAGGCCAAGACGATCGACTGGTCCCAGGCGCGCGGCACGCAGATGCGCGAGATGATGACCTACGCACGCGCCCACGAAATGGACCCGGACAAGAACCTCGTGGCGCTCGTCACCTGGCTCGGCGCCGAGTCGAAGGACTACAAGGGCGCGATTCGCACCGCTTCCAACAACACCGGTGCACTGGCGGCACTCATCGAGACATACGGCGCACAACGCCTCTACAAGGACGAAACGTTCCTGAAAGGCGACTCGCAGGCAAAGCTGGCTCGAATCAAGGAGCTCTGGGAAGCCCGCGAACTGGACCAGGGTCAGTGCTACGAATTAACGGCCATGTATATCTACGAGCACCTGGCGCCGGCCAATGGTGACATTGACAAGCAGATCAAGATGTTCGGCGAGCTCAACCGCGCGAAGTGCATGGATTGGGCCGGCAGCGCGAGCGTCCATGATGCGCTGCTGACTCGCGCCCTGGAAACGAAGAAGGACCTGGACACGGTCGAAAAGAAACTGGCATGGATCGGCGAACGCACCAGCAACAAAGACGGTGACCTGAGCTGGATGGTCGTTGGCCGACGCCGGTTGACGCTTTTCATGCATGTGCTGGACGGGACGATGTCCGGCCTGGGCATGGAAGAGCGCGCGGCCAAGATCGACGAATACCAGAAGAAAGACCTGATCAGCAGCTCGGATGCATCCGACCTGAACGCGACCTACTGCGAAAGGAAGTAGGCGCAACGGCCCGCGGCGCACGCTAAACTTGCGGAATGAGTGAGCGTGTCGACGAGCCGGAATTCGCCTGGTATCGCCTGCAGGGCCGCGAGATTGCGGTCCTGCTTGCGTTGGGGACACTGCTGATCGGCTTGTCAGCCTGGGCGTATTTTCACAACAGCACCGAATTCGACCCCAGGGTCGAGTCCCACGAACTCGCTCCCGCCCGGGTGAACGTCAACCGCGCCAGCCAGGCCGAGCTGACAGCCCTGCCTGGCATTGGTGAGCGCAAGGCAGAGAAGATCGTAACCGCACGCAAAGCAGCGCCGATTCATTCGCTGGACGAGCTGGCCAAAGCGGCAGGTGGAATCCCGCAGAAGGACCTTGAGCGCATGAGCCCCTACGTCGTCTTCGAGTAAGGACGGCGACCGCGACGCTCCTAGAGCTCGAACACTCGGCCGCGGGTCACGACGAACCTGGCCTTGCCGGTAAGCTGCATCCCCAGGAAGGGCGAGTTCTTCGTACGGCTGGTCAGCGCCTGGGACGTGACCTCCCACTCCGCATTCGGGTCGAACAGGCACAGGTCGCCGTCCAGCCCGACACTGATCGCGCCTTTCTTGTGATTCAGGCGCAGCACTGCAGCCGGGTTCACCGTCAGCTTGGCAAGCGCATCGATCAGCGACAGGTCGCCGCTATTCACTAGGTTGGTAATCACGACAGCGAGCGCCGTCTCCAGCCCGACGGCGCCAAATGGCGCCCGCCCGAATTCCAGCTCTTTTTCTTGCGGCGCTACCGGGTGGTGGCCGGAAGCGATACAGGAGATGACGCCTTCCTTCAGTCCGCGCTTGAGCCAGGCGATGTCATTGGCACTCCGGAACGGAGGAAACACTTTGAAATTTGTGTCGTAGGCGCGACGCACAACTTCGTCCGTGAAGGCCAGATGGTGGGCGCAGACTTCCGCGGTGACCCTGACTTTCAGCTTCTGCGCGCGCTTGACCGCACGTACCGAGTTGCGCGTCGTGAGCTTTGGGGCGTGATAATGGCAGCCTGCTTCCCGGGCAAACATGCACGCGCGTGCGATGGCAAGTTCTTCTGCAACACCGGAGATTCCCGGCAGTCCGGCGAGCGTTGCTTCATAGCCCGCATTCATTGCGCCGCCGGCCAGCCCCGGGTCCTGCGCATACTCAATCACCGCACGGTCGAACATTGCCGCGTAGCGCATTGCGCGCAGCAGGCCGCCGGGCTCGTCGCTTGCGCGCATCTCGTCGCTGAATGCGACGGCCCCTGCCTCGATCAACTGGCCGATCTCGGTCAGCTCTTTGCCCTCGCGGTTCTTGGTGAGCGCGCAGACTGGGTGGACTTCGGCAAAGCCGGCCTTTTCCGACTGGCGCTTCACGAACAGCGCGGCCGCGACGTTGTCGAGCGGCGGGTCCGTGTCCGGCAGGCAGGCGACGGTAGTGAAGCCGCCGTGGATGGCAACTTCCGCGCCGTGCGCGATGGTCTCTTCGCTGTCGTGGCCCGGCTCGCCCAAGTGGGCGCGCAGGTCGATCAGCCCGGGCGCGACGACCAGTCCCTTGGCGTCGAGCGTCTCAACTTCGGTTACATGGGCGTGCTGCCTGTGGACTTCGCGCTCGATGAACTTCCCGATGCCCGCGAACTTGCCCGCGACCACCAGCACGTCCGCGACCTTGTCGTGTCCACTGGCCGGATCGACCACTCTGCCGCCCTTGATGAGGATCGCCTTGCTCATTCGTGCGCCTTCAGAAACGCGTCGATGCGCTCACGGATCATCTTCGCCCGCGCGTCGTCGTCCCAGATGTTGTTGTGACCCACTCCCTCAAGCGTCAGGTGTTCTTTGGGTCCGGGCAAAGCGTCGAGCAGCCGCTCGCCTTGCTCAAACGGAATGATCTCGTCGTCAGTACCCTGAAAATGGAACACCGGAACGCGGAGTTCCGGAGCACGGCCGAGGTTGTCGTACAGGTCATAGATCAGCCAATCGGGCTTGCCGAGGCTGGGCATGGCGATCGCCGCCATATCGCGAATGTTGGTGAACGGGGCCTCGAGTATCAGCGCGCGCGGCGCCGTTTCCTGCTCGATCAACTCAACCGCAAGCTTTGTCGCCGGGCCACAGCCAAGCGAGCGCCCCCAGAGGTTGATCTGAGCGGGCTCCCAGTGAAGCTGCTCGGTGGCGTATCGGTAAGCCCCTCGGGCGTCGGCGTAAAGGCCGGGCTCGCTGGGACGGCCTTCACTGTTGGCGTAGCCGCGGTAGTCGAACAGCAGGAACTGGGCATTCAGCGCCAGGCACGTGCCCGCATAGAGATCGGCGGCCGGGCCGACGATTTCCGCGTTTCCCATGAACTGGATGATTTTGCGCGGCGCGGCGTCATCACCTTGCACCCAGCCGTACAGCTTTACGCCGTCCTCGGCCTCGAAGCTGACTTCTCGCACGTCGCTGCGCTGTTTCGCCAGGCGCGGACCGACCTCGGTATCACTGACCACGCCGGGGTAGAGGCTGACGGCGTTCAACATCCTCACACCGATCAGAAGCATGAAGACGAACAGTACCGGCGTAAACGTTGCCCGCAACTGCCACGGGATCGGGTCGGGCTTCGGCGCGTCGTCCGTCGTCTCAGCACGCGGCTCATCCGCCATGGGTATCCTTCGCGGATTGCACCAGCACCAGCACCGCCATGCGCACAGCCAGCCCGTTGGCAACCTGGCGCAGGATGACGCTGTTTTCGCCGTCGGCGACTTCCTGGCTGATCTCAATGCCGCGGTTGATCGGCCCGGGATGCATGATCACCACGTCCGGCTTCATGCGGCTCAGGCGTTTGCTGTCGATGCCGTACAGGTAGTGGTACTCGCGAACGCTGGGGAAGAGGCCCTTGTTCTGCCGCTCCATCTGGATACGCAGGATGTTGAAGACGTCATAGTGGTCGATGACTTCGTCGAGGTTGTAGTGGATGTTCACCCCGAGGTCCTTGAACGCGCCGGGGATCAGCGTCTTGGGCCCGATCAGGCCGACCTCTGCACCCAATTTGCGCAGGCCCCAGATGTTGCTGCGCGCGACGCGGCTGTGGGTGATATCGCCGACCAGCGCGATCTTTTTGCCTGCGAGATCGCCGAACTTCTCGCGCATCGTGAAAATGTCGAGCAGTCCTTGCGTCGGGTGTTCGTGCGTGCCGTCGCCCGCGTTCACCACGCACGCGTCCAGGCTGCGCGCGAGCAGGGCCGGCGCACCGGCCTGCTGATGGCGGACCACCACGATGTCGACACCCATGGCTTCCAGGTTTCGGCCGGTGTCCACCAGGCTTTCACCCTTCACCGCACTGCTGGCTTCCTTGACTACGTCAACGAGATCCGCGCTGAGGCGCTGAGCAGCGAGGCTGAAACTGGCCTTGGTACGGGTGCTTGGCTCAAAAAACAGGTTCAGGACAACCTTGCCGCGCAGCGCCGGCGCCTTCTTGATGCTGCGCGTGCTGATTTCCTTGAAGCCCGAAGCGGTGTCGAGGACGTGAAGGATTTCTTCGCGGCTGAGCCCTTCGAGCCCCAGCAGGTCCTTGCGCTTCCATGCAACGGCAGTCGTCAAGGCTTGCTCCCGGTCGCCCGGCGCGGCTGCGCGCCCAAAAAAATAGCGACGCTCTGGGCGTCGCTCGCTCGATCCTGGCAGTCCGTTCGCTTCACCTGTCCCTCCGGTGGTTCGCAGATTTATAGTTCCGTCACGCCGCAGTGCAAACCCCCGATCTACCGCTAAACTCACGTCATGGAACGCGAGACGCTCAAGACCAACCTGAATCGTGTACAGCTCCGCATGGCCGAAGCCGCCCGGCGCGCAGGCCGCGAGCCGGCCGAAGTGACGCTGATCGCAGTCACAAAGACAGTCGATGCGCAGACAACCCAGACGCTGATTGAGCTTGGCGTGCGCGACATCGCCGAGAATCGCCAACAAACCGCGGCCGAGAAGCTGCCTCATGTTCAGGCCCTGGCGGGCCCGAATCGGCCGACGCTGCACTTCATAGGCCCGCTGCAGCGCAACAAGGTGAAGCGGATCATCGAGCAGTTTGACGTCATCCACAGCGTGGATTCGGTCAAACTTGCGGCCGAGATCAGCAAACGGGCCGTCGAGCTTCAGCGTACGGCCGGAGTTTTCGTGCAGGTCAATGTCGCCGGCGAGGAACAAAAGGGCGGGCTTGAGCCGGGTGAACTCAGGGATTCGCTCAAGGAAATCCTGCGTCTGCCGAATCTGCACCTGTGGGGGTTGATGTGCATGGCGCCCTACGACGACAACCCGGAGACTGCGCGACCTCATTTCAAGCGTCTTGCGGCGCTGTCGCGTGAGATGATTGAGGGCTCAAGCATGCCGGCCGGTGCCAACCGCCTCAGCATGGGAATGAGCGGTGATTTCGAAGTCGCAATCGAGGAAGGCGCAACCCACGTGCGAATCGGTAGTGCACTGTACGAGTGAATCGGGGTATGGCTCCGCGCAGTAGTGCCTGACCTCTTTTCACGGTCCGGGACTGGATTGAACACAATTTGGCGTTAAGAAGGCGCCCGCAAAGGCGCGGGTGATTGACGCTACCCCTTGCGCCCATAGAATTTCGGCATACTTCGAAAGACCGCCATGCAAGTTGAGATGTTCACAGGCAAGCTTCATCAGGCCACGGTCACGCAGTGCGACCTGACCTACCAGGGAAGCATTTCGATCGACGCCGACCTGTTGGCGGCATCGGGAATTCTGCCGTACCAGAAAGTGGACATTTACAACATCAACAACGGCGCCCGCTTTTCCACGTATACGATCCCGGTTCGCAGCGGCAGCAAGACCATCGGCCTCAACGGCGCGGCCGCGCGCCTGGCCCAGGTTGGCGACCGCGTCATCATCGTTGCCTTCGGCTACTTTGAGCGCGACGAGATCAAGGACCACCAGGCCAAGGTCATCCTCCTCAACGAGAAGAACGAAATCGTCGGGGAAGGACACTAGTGGCCCGTCACGACGGACGCACTCCAGATCAGCTTCGCGAAATCCGCTTCACGCGCGGCTTCACCAGCAACGCGCAGGGCAGCGTATTGGTCGAGTTCGGCCAGACGCGCGTGCTGTGCACCGCCATGTACGAGGACTCTGTGCCGCACTGGCTGCGCGGCTCGAACATGGGCAAGCCGGCCGATGAGCGTACCGGCTGGCTCACTGCCGAATACGCGATGCTTCCCAGCAGCACCAATACCCGAAAATCCCGCGACCGATCAGGTAAAGTCGACGGCCGCAGCGTCGAGATCCAGCGGCTGATCGGGCGTTCATTGCGCGCGATCATCGACCTCAAGATGGTCGGCGAGCGCACCATCTGGCTCGACTGCGATGTGATCCAGGCCGACGGCGGCACGCGCACGGCAAGTATCACCGGCGCCTACGTGGCGCTGTGGGACTGCCTGCTCAAGATGAAGGAAGACGGCAAGCTGAAGTACTGGCCGCTGATCGACAGCGTGGCGGCCATCAGCGTCGGCATCGTCGACGGGCAACCGGTGCTCGATCTCGATTATAAGGAAGACTTCGCCGCGCACACGGACATGAACGTAGTGATGACCGGCAAGGGCCTGTTCATCGAGGTGCAGGGCACGGCCGAAGAGCAGGCCTTCCCGCGCGAGCAGCTGAACGGGCTGATCGACCTCGCCGCTACCGGCATCAAGCAATTGACCGAGAAGCAGAAAGCGCTGCTGGCCTAGCGGCCTATTTGGTCAACCACTTGATAGCTTCGCGCGTGAAGATCTTTGTGTCTTCACGAAGGTGTTTGATCCATGCCGGCTTCGTCTCGCCGCGCGCCCTGGCGTACTTGGCAAACGCGTAGCCGTACATCGGCCAGTTCATGAACCCTCGTGCTTGGGCAGACTGCCCGCAGTTGGCGACACCTCAGCGCGGTACCTGAGGCACGGCGGCGTTTGCATTGAAAATGCCGAGACCCATCACCACGCAGGCAAGGTCCATAAGCAGCGGCAGGTCGTCGCGCTTGAGGTCCAGACCGGCGTCTATCAATCGCAGCAAGGCCAGCTTGCGCGACAGGATCGCGACCACGACGGTGGGGTCGCGCAACTCCGAGATCTCGATGGGCAGCAGGTACTTGTCGTCCTGCTTCAGCAGTGCGGCCGGCATTTCTTCCTGCGGCTCAAGCAGCCCCAGCAGCACCCGGTCGCGGTCGACCTCGGCGTATTCGACCACAGTTCCGAAGAGGTTCTGGACCGCCTCGCGCGAGGCCTCCCACTTGTCAGGGAAGAACTCGTCCGTCGGCTCGATGACCAGGTGCTCAGCCAGGTCGCCCATGTTGAGCTTCTCGACCAGCCAGGGCCACTGCTCGTCGATCCATTCACGGATCTCGGTCTTGATGTGCAGGCGTGCTTTGGTGAACAGCATGGCGGGCATCATACCGGCGACTATCCTGATTGGTATGCACACGGACCTTGATCCGTTTCATCCATCCGCCGAAGGAAAAGGCCAGCACATGATCGCCGGTGCACTGGTCGCGATCGGCCTG
>JAGQRH010000043.1:0-8339 GCA_020425605.1 Planctomycetota bacterium
ATCTTGAAGGCATCCTGCTGCAGCGCACCCTGCAGGAAAAACACACCGATCAGCGGGCCCTTGATGAGCAGTTGCCAGTACGTCGCCATGAAGCTGCTGAGGCCGATCAGGATGGTGGTCGGCAGCGGCAGCGGCACGTTCTGGGCAATCAGGATCTCGGTGATCTTCGGCACCACGAAGGTCATCAGGAGGATCACCACGAGTGTGCTGACGGTCAGCATGATCGCCGGGTACATCATGGCGTTGATGACCTTGTTCTTCAGGCGGTTCTGGTTGCTCAGGTACTCGGCGATACGCGTGAGCACTTCATCAAGCTGGCCTGAGGCCTGGCCGGCGCGAACCATGTTCACGTACAGGGTATTGAAATAGCCGGGGCAAGTTTCGAGCGCGCTGGCGAAGTCGAGGCCCTGTGTGACCTGCTCACGCAGATGGCGCAGGGTTTTCTGCATGCCGGGGCCTTCAGCCTGCTCGATACAGGCGGTCAGGCCCTGGGCCAGCGGAATACCTGAATGCAGCAGGGTCGCGATCTGGCGCGTGAAGCTGCTGACTTCGCTCAGGCTCTGGATCTTGTCGGTACCTTCGCTGCTGCCCGTGTCTTTCATGCGGGCGATCGAAAGGATGCACAGCATGGTCAGGCTGCCGTACACCAGCGCGAACATCCCGGCGATGTAGTCGTTCTCGGTGACGAGCTTCGCCATCGGGCCGATCGCCTCAATGGCTCCGAACAGTCCGGTAACCATCAGGGCCCAGGTGCGGCCCTTCAATACTACGTAGCCGAACATGCCGGTCGCGGCCGCGGAAACGATGCGGACCATGATGTCAATGCCGGTCATCGTGCCTTCGACGGCCTGGTCGCCGACGGTGACCTCGGGCTGGCCGCGCCAGTCCATCACGAGCTGCAGCAACATGACGCCCGCGGCAATGATGGCCAGGGTTCCGGTGTACTGGACGATCTTGGGCAACTCGCTTGAGACCACGATCTTCTTGCGGCCCATGTCGTCTTTGACGACTTCGCGCTTGGCGGCGCTGCTGCGGACCTCGGTGATGTCCGTGACATAAATCTTCTGGTTGCGCAGCTTCTCGCGCGCGTCGCGGGCGGTGTCGGCGTCGATCATGCCACTGGCGGCTTTGCCTTTGGCGTTGAGGGCTTTGTATTCGAAGACCGGCAACCGGGACTCCAGCGGCGGCACTTCCGGCCGCAAATTGTCTGAGAACCAATGAAACGCACAACCCCGGCGCGGGTTGACGACATTTGCCGCCCGCCTGCAGGATTGTTTGATTCCAAGTTTCCCACTAGACTCAACTTGTACTCAACAGCAAGCAGGAATCGCAACCAGCCGAAATTGCTTCGGCACATGTGAAGGAGCGTCCATGTCTGGCGCACATAACGCGGACCCTCAGTATCTACGACAGCCAAGCGGGGCACACCCACCAGCCAGACAGGCTGCGGGCTGGGACAGCTCTGGCTGGGACGGGGGCGGAGAAATGCCTCAGCAGGCGCCGAGGCAGAATTACGCCGACGAGGGCAGCAGCGTGTTTGCGTCCAGCGGTCTGCTGAACCAGCTGCTTGAGATCGCCGAATCTGAAGACGCGTCCGACTTGCACCTTGTCGCGGGCGCGCCGCCCGTGCTGCGCATCAACGGCAAGCTGGTGCCCGTCGAGGCCAAGATCCTGACGCCCGACGACACCGAGGCTGCACTGCGCCAGATCCTGTCCGACCGCGATATGGATCGCTTCTATGAGCATCGCGCGATCGACTGCACGCACACGACGCCGGACGGCAAGGGCCGCTTCCGCGTAAGCGGCTATGTCCAGCGCGGCGCGGTGACGGTTGTCTATCGCCGCATCCCGTCTGACGTGAAGCCGTTCAACAGCCTCGGACTGCCGCCTGCGTGCGGCAAGCTGCACGCGCTGAAGGACGGCATGGTCCTGTGCGTTGGCCCGACCGGCTGTGGCAAGAGCACGACGCTTGCCACGATCATCGACCAGATCAACGAGAACTTTAATCAGAACATCATCACGGTGGAGGACCCGATCGAGTTCGTCCACCGCCACAAGCGCAGCCTCGTCAACCAGCGCGAGCTGTACTCGGACGTGAACAGCTTCGTTGACGCCCTTCACTTTGCTCTGCGTGAAGACCCTGACGTGATCATGGTCGGCGAGATGCGAAACCTGGAAACGATGCGCACCGGCATTACGGCGGCCGAGACGGGCCACTTGGTGCTGTCGACACTGCACGCGATTGACTGCATCAGTACGATTGACCGCATTTGCGCGATGTTCCCCACCGAGGAACAGGAATATGTTCGCATGCAGCTCTCGATGGTGCTGCGCGCGGTGATTGCCCAGCGCTTGCTGCCTACGCGCAATGAGCAGAGCCGCGTGATGTGCGCGGAACTGCTGGTCGTGACTCCTGGCGTAGCGAACATGATTCGCCAGGGCCAGATGTCGCTGATTTACCAGGCGATGGAAACCGGCGCCCAGAGCGGCATGATCAGCTTCGACAAGCAGCTGGTTGCCATGGCGCGCAAGGGCATCATCGACCCGGACCTGGCAGTCCGCCAGGCACGCCACCAGAAGGGTGTCGCAGACGCGCTGGGCCGTGGGGCCGCACTGCGCACGTGATCATCCGCAACCCGATTCGGACCCAATGCCCCCGCGTTTTCGCGGGGGCTTGTTCGTTCTGGGGCTCCGTGTCTTGCTGCCTTTGTGTTAACCTGTATTCACCCGGCGCAGACCGTGGTAAATGCAGGACCGCCCGGTGCGGGGCGAGGGACCAGCCATGATCAATTTCGACCAGAACGCGACTACGCCCGTTGACGAAGCCGTCCTCGAAGAGCTGATTCGCGCCACCCGCGAATTTTCCGGCAACAGCAGCTCAGGACATACGCTTGGCGCGAAGGCCGGCAAGTACCTGCGTGAATGCCGCGAGCGCGTAGCAAAGCTCCTTAACGCTGCCGATGCGGACGAAATCGTCTTCACCAGCGGCGGTACCGAGAGCGACAACGCGGCCGTGCGTGGCATCGCCTACGGCATGCGCGCTGAGCAGGGTCGCGACGAAGTCGTCACCAGCGCAATTGAGCATAGGGCTGTGCTCGCACCTTGCGACTGGCTGGCCAAGCAGGGCTTCAAGTCGACGGTGCTGCCCGTGGACACCAATGGCGTCGTCGATATGGGCGCTCTGCGCGACAGCCTGGGGCCGAAAACGGCGCTGGTCTCGATCATGCTGGCGAATAATGAAATCGGCACCATTCAGCCGATTGCCGAAATCAGCAGGCTGGCCCATGACATCGGCGCAAAGCTCCACACGGATGCTGTGCAGGCCGTGGGCAAGCTGCCTGTCGATGTTCAGGCTCTGGGCGTGGATTCGCTCAGTTTGTCGGCGCACAAATTCTATGGCCCAAAGGGTGTCGGCGTGCTGTACCTGCGAAAGGGCACGCCCTGCGAGTGCTTCATGCTCGGCGGGACTCACGAAGGCGGGCGGCGTGCAGGCACGGTTCCGTTGCCGCAGATTGCTGCGCTGGCCAAGGCACTCGAAGTCTCAGAAGAAAAGCGAATCAAGCACGGGGCCGAGTTGCGCACACTGCGCGACCAGTTGATCGCCGAGCTCACGGCCAAGGTCCCCGGGACCCACGTGAATGGCAGCCTCGAAACCTGTACGCCCAATACCGCCAGCATTCGTTTCGACGGCGTCTATGGCGGGCACCTGCTGCGCCGTATGGACGAAGAAGGCATCCTCGCCAGTGCAGGCAGCGCTTGCATGTGGGAGATCACCAAGCCCAGCCACGTGCTGACTGCGCTCGGCCTGAGTGACGAGGAAGGTGGCGGCACGATCCGCTTCAGCCTCGGTTACGGCAACACGGCCGAAGAAGTCACCCAGGTGGCGGACAAGCTGGCAAAGCTCGTACCCGAGCTGCGGGCCCAGCCCATTGAGAAGTAGTGGTATTGCCTGCCGGGCTTTGAGCCAAGACGGCGACGACCGCCCGTCCTGGCGTGCTACGGTTGCAAACTCGCCCACGCACGGGTGTGTCAGGATGTGCGAAACCGCCGGGAATCATGGATTTTCGGGGTCGAAACTGCCGATCACGGGGACTCAGGGGAATGCTGTTTTTCGCGTTGTTTACCCCTGCGACTTGAATTTTCGTTTATGTATAGTCTGCCCCCTCGCCGGGGGCGTGGAGGGGAATGATGAAGAAGTATCTAGTACTCTCGGGCCTGATCGTGTTGCTGTTTGTCGCTGGTTGCAGCACGACCAAGCATGTCAACCTCGGCCACGAAGGCGGCGAGGCCTACGCCGATGTTCCGGCGCCTGCGAATTTTGAGCCGTTTGACACTCCGCCCTTCAAGCGGCAGGACGGCTCGGGCGGCAAGCGCGTTTACGGGCGCTACGCCTACCGGTCGACGAACGGGCTGGATTCATCCAAGCGCGTGGCTGACTGGTACAAGAAGTCACTGCCCGGCGAAGGCTGGGAGCTGCAGACCGAGGAAGTGGATGACGCGAAGGGCACGATGAAACTGCTCTTCAAGAAGGACGAAGACCAGCTTGAGCTGAAGCTCAATCCTGATGACCGCATGCAGGGTAGCGAACGCTACAGCGTGCTGATCGTTGAAATGAACCCGCAATACGACTAGCAGGGCCCAAATGGTTCGAGACAAGATCAAGGCCAAGAAATCAAAGCAGACCGAGGGGCTTGCCGCCTCCAAGGACAAGTCGCGCGACATGGTCGCCCGTACGGGCCTTGGCGCCGGCGCCGAGCTGATCGACGGCGCCAGCAAGTTCCTCGCCGCCTATGGCAAATTTATCACGCCCGTCGTGGCCCTGCTGATTATCAGCTTCGGCGTTTACTACTTCTGGAACCGCAGCAGCAAGGCCTCCGAGCAGGAACTGCGAAACAAGATCGAGCAGGCCGCCCGCGTCGACAAGCTCGATGAGCTGCCGGCAAAGATGGACGAAGTCATTGCTGAGGCCGAAGAGGCCGAGATGCTGCAGGCCGACGCCCAGTACCGCTACGCCATCCGCGCCTTCGAGCTGATGGATCGGCCCTACAAGCCTGAGCAGCTGACGAAGGTCATCGGCATCATGCAGGCCTACGTCGACAAGTATGCCGACGACGAAGCGCACCCGGCCTGGGCCACGCGTGTCAGCGAGCTGCAGGCATCACTGAAGTCGGACCTCGACTTCCTGACCAGCGACAAGAACAAGAACCTGCTGCCGTGGGACCACCACAGCAAGCCGGACAAGCCCGCCACCAAGGAAGTCGAGAACGAAAACCCGATTGTTGTGTTCGTCACCAGTGTCGGCAAGTTGCGCCTTGAGCTGTATGAGAACGACGCCGGAAACGCGGTGAAGCACTTCGTAAGCCTCTGCGACGAGGGCTACTTTGACCGGACCGAGTTCAGCGCCGAGTCGTTCAGCAACGCCTTCAACCCGAATGGGCCCTTCCGTGGGGCGACGATCATCGCCGCCGGCGACAAGGGCCGGCCGGTCGGGGTCAAGCTGGAGAAGCCGACCACGGCCAAGGAAGGCGACGACGTCGACCTGGTCACCGAAAAGAATCCCTACACGATCGACTACCAGGGCAGCAGCACCAGTCGCTTCAGCGAGGGCTCAGTCGCGCTGATGCGTGACTCGGATGACCCGATGCGCGCCCGCGCTGAATTCTTCGTGGTGCTGGATTCCAATGACGCGCTGGACCAGAACTTCGCACCCATCGGCAGTGTGCTCGACGGCGAAGACGGCATGAAGATCGCCCGCCGCCTGCACGGCGCGCAGATTTTCTACACCTACGTCGAGCAGAAGCGCAAAGGCACCAAGTACGTCCCGCGCGTCTACTATGACGGTTGGCCGGTCGCGACCGACAAGCGCAGCGAGGTGCCGGACCCGGTCCGTTTCAGCAAGCTCGAGACCGCGATCGACAACGCGGTGAACCCGCTGATCGTCATCGAGCTCGAGAAGGGCGACATCGTGCTTGAGCTCTTCGAGGACGTCTGCCCGAACACAGTGGCGAACCTGATCAACCTGATTGAGGAGGGCTTCTACAACCAGGAGTGCGAGTTCTACCGCGTGGAAGGCACCGCAACGGACCTCGCCGAGATCTATGAGGCCAGCGGGCTGCGCATTATTCAGGGTGGGTTCGACCAGTCCAAGTCGCGCGACGGCTATGACTACGGCATCAAGAACGAGGCCGTGGACAACGACAAGTACAAGGCGTTCTTCAACCTGGAAGAAGGCGGCGTCGCCAACCGCCGCGGCACAATCGCCATGGCGCGCACCAACGACCTGCACAGCGCAAGCACCGAGGTATTCATCAACCTCAAGGACTTCTCGCAGTGGGACAATGAGAACAGCCCTTACTGTGCGTTCGGCGAAGTGCTTTACGGGCTGGACCTTGCGGCTCAGGTGAAGAAGGACGACAAGATCAAGTCCATGAAGGTCATCCGCAAGCGCGACCACAAGTACGTGCCGAGCGTGAAGTACAAGTCCGGCGACAAGACGGGCGAGTACATCGACAAGAAGCACGTCGACATTCCGCCCGCCAAGGAAGAAGACGAAAAGGACAACGCTCCGATCCTCGGCGGCGGCTAGTCAGCAACTTGAACAAGAAGCCCCCGGCGATCGCCGGGGGCTTTTTGATGGCTTTGCGGCTCGTGGCACCTAGCCGTTTGAGGCGGGCTTGTTGATCGGGCCGTTGTCGCTGGGTGCCGTACCGAAGTCCTCACCTTTGCCGACGTAGTCGAACTCGCCGGTGACGGCGTTCATGCGCACCTGCAGCGCATCGCGGTCGGCCATCGGTGTCGCAATCAACCAGCCCTGGACCAGCTTGCCCTGATCATCAAACGCGATGTTGTAGAAGGCATATCCGAGCTCGGAGTAGTCTTCGTTCGCCAACGAAGCTTCCTTCAGGCCGACTTCTTCAAGGTGCGTAACTGAGCGCGGCACTTCGCCCTTTTCCTTGTGGTACTTCACAACTGCGTCGCGCACGCGGGTCAGGTTTTCCTCGGCGGGTTTGGCCTTCTCACGCAGGGCGTCCTGAGCGTTGGCGACATTCTCATTGCCGCCGCCGCAGCCGGCGAGCAGGCAGACCAAGGTCAGGAATAGGACAGCGGTTCGCATACGTTCCCCTCGCCGCGTACTCTAAGTGATGAAAGCGCGGCTGGAATACCCGAAATAACGGACAGAGTCGCATTGAGTTCTGCGAAACATGGTTAGACAAGCCAATTTCGCGCGACTATGGGCCTGACAGGAGACTTTTCTGGCACTCGTGGAAGCAACCAGGCTCTGGCGCAAATACAAACTCGGCGGCGAAACCGTCGAGGCGCTGCGCGGCATCGACCTGAGTATCGAGCCCGGCGAGTTCGTGGCGCTGCTTGGCCGTTCGGGCTCCGGCAAGTCCACGCTGTTGAATCTCCTGGGCGGCCTCGACCGCCCCTCAAGCGGCAGCATCCGTGTCGGCGGTACCGAGCTGGCCGAGATGTCCAAGCGCGAGCTGAGCCTCTACCGGCGAACCACCGTCGGTTTCATCTTCCAGAGCTTCAACCTGGTGACGTCCCTGCGCGCATGGGAAAACGTCTCGCTGCCGCTGATTTTCCAGGGCATCGGCCGTTTTGAACGCAAAAAGCGCGCGCACGAGTTGCTTGAGCGCGTCGGCCTCGACAAGCGCGCAGGCCACATGCCAAGCGAGATGTCCGGCGGCGAGCAGCAGCGTGTCGCGATCGCCCGTGCGCTCGTGAATGACCCCAGGCTGATGCTGTGCGACGAGCCAACCGGCAACCTCGACACCGCAACCAGCGACCAGATCATGCAGATCCTGGCCGAGTCACACCGCGGCGGTTCGACGTTGGTAATGGTCACCCACGACCCCGAACTCGCCGAGAAGCACACGCAACGCACCCTGCGCATGGCCGACGGCCAGTTCATGGCGGAGGTGCCGGCATGAACTGCTACGGCTTGAACCACGAGTCTTCACGAAACCACACGAAAGCGCCCATGCTTGATTCGTGGCGATTCGTGAAGATTCGCGATTTGCCTCGGCAGTGCCGAATGCAGCGAGGTGCCGCATGAAGGGCATCCTGGGGCTCGCATTTGAGGGGCTGCTCCGCAAGAAGGGCCGCAACCTGCTGACCATGTCGGGCGTGTTGATCGGCGTCTTTGCGCTGACCATGATCGTCAGCCTCGGCGAAGGGCTCGCGCATGCCGTTACAGACACCGTCTCAGGCCAGGACAACCTGCGCCAGGTCGGCGTCACCGGCGGCTTCGGTATAGAGCTTTCCAACGACCCGTTCAGCGTCACCATCGAAGGCGAGATGGACGACGCGCGCCGCGACCGCCTGCGCCGCGC
>JAGQRH010000043.1:8348-23114 GCA_020425605.1 Planctomycetota bacterium
AGAGCTTTCCAACGACCCGTTCAGCGTCACCATCGAAGGCGAGATGGACGACGCGCGCCGCGACCGCCTGCGCCGCGCGGCCGTGAACCGCCGCCAGATCCGCCAGTGGTACGGGCGCCGCGTCACGCAGATCAACGAAGAAACGATGGGCGAGCTGGCGAAGATCCCGCACGTTGACAGCATCTCGCCGGTCATCGTCGAGCGCTACGAGCTGAAGGTCGGCGAGTTCGAAAGCGATCCCAAGCTCAGCTTCGGCGTGGATGTCGCCAACCACCGCTACGACAACCGCATCATCGCCGGAAGCTACTTCAGCGCGCCGGACGCGGGCGAAGTGATCCTGCACGAGTACCTGCTGTACAAGTGGGGGCTGATCGACAGCGACGACTACTCAAAGGTGCTCGGCAAGAAGGTCACTTTAAAAAGCATCGTGAACGAGCAGGATGCCCAGCCCGCCGCGCCGCCTCAGATGCAGGGCTTTCTCGAGTCACTGACGCCCGAGGAGCGCGAGGCCGCCATGAAGCTGCTGCCCAAGCTGATGGGCATGGCGCAGCAGACCCGCAAGCCCGTCGAGCGCGAGTTCACCGTCGTCGGCGTCATGCGCGAAACCCAGCCCGGCGACGCGCTGAACATCATCGAGGACGGGCAGAGCGTGCAGGCCGACGTCTTTCTGCCGCTCGAGACCGCCCGCGCGATGTTCGAGGAAAGCGCCGTCAACGCGCAGCTCGGCTACCCGGCCGCGGTGGTCATCGTGGATTCGCCGGACAACGCGCCGGAGGTTGAGCAGGCCGTGCGCGATAAGGGTTTCACGGGCTTCAGCGTGGCGAGCGTGCTCAAGCAGGTCGAAACGATGCTGACAGTGATCACGGTGATCATCGCGTTCCTGACCGGCATCGCGCTGATCGTCAGCACGCTCGGCATCGTAAACACCATGATCACCAGCGTGCTCGAGCGCACCCGCGAGATCGGCATCTTCAAGGCGGTCGGCGCGACGAACTCACAGGTGATGGCCGTGTTCCTGACCGAGTCGGCCATGATCGGGCTGATCGGCGGGCTGATGGGGCTCGGTATCGCGGTGCTGGCGATGATCCCCGGCGATGCCTTCGGCGGCGCAATGATCGCCGAGCGAGCCGCGATCCCGTACCAGGGCAACGTGTTCGTCCTGCCCCTGTGGCTGGCAATCGCCGGCCCGGCGCTGGGGGCAGTCACGGCCGTGCTGGCAGCCATCATCCCCGCCAGACGCGCCGCAAGAATCGACCCGGTGAAAGCACTAAGACACGACTAGCCAAGTGACGTGGGCATCCTGCCCGCAGGCGGCCGGGACGGCCGCCACACAGTGCGGGCGGGACGCCCACAACACGACTATTTCTCCAGCTTCGCCACCGCTTCCTGCATTCGCGTGTAGATCGTTTCGACGCTATCGGCGTCGGGGTCGTCGGCCCTGTGTTCGACTGCGTCCTCAGGCACATCTCGCGTGAAGTGCTCTCTACCGTATGTGATACCGCGGAGGAGTTCGTTCGCATCGCCCTTCAGTGGCAGCATGAAGTCAGAAAGGCCTTGGGGTGGCAATTCACCGGGCGAGTCGACCATGCGTCGGATGACATCCAGCCGCCACTTTGCTGCTGTGCCGAGGAAGTTCCCGTAGGACTCGGGATCGAAGGACTGGAGGCTGCCCATCGTGTTCCAAGCGAGGAGCTTCAACGTAGCGCCTGACTTGTCGGCTTCTGCAATCATGCTCTCAAGCGTTGAGGCGATTTCAGCCGCAACCTCACCCTCGCTCGTACAGTTCTCGTTCGTTACTGCCAACCGGAGCAGCCGATACCCAACCGCTCTGTCTGAAGCGGACTCGCGTTTGCTTAGTCTGAGTGCGACCTTCAGCAGCGCAGGCATGCCTTCGGCAGGCGTGGCGATTGCAAGCCGTTGAGCTAGAAGTTCGGGTCGTCCACCCAGCGGTGTCCAGGCGAGCCCCGCCCCATCCTTCTCCAACTCCACCATTAGGGATTTCCTCACGGCCTCTGATGCACACTCGGCGCCTGGAGTGCGGAAACTGTGGCAGAGCCATACGTAGCGGCTCAGCCGATCTGCTGGTGCTCTGTCGGCGGCAGGTTCTAACAGTGACGATTTCAACGCGACTCTGGCGGCATCTCGAAGTTTCTCATCCTCGCCAGCAACCAATTCCTGCAGACCCTTGGGCCGAGGCAGATCGAGGAACAGACGGCGACGATCTTCTTCGGGAGCGTACTTGTTGTCCCTAAACCACCTCGCATCGCCCTCGCGGAACCATTCCTGGTGCAATTCCCAGCGCTTGAGGGCGACACCACCGGTCAGCCCGGCCGCTGCAATCAAGTCAGGAAACGTTTGAAAGTCCCTATCTACCTTCCAAGCGGCAGACTCCCCCAATGCATCAACCGTCTGCGCCAGAAGATCGAGGCAAAGGGAACGAGTTAGTTCGCTAGCCTTGCCGTCCTTTGCCAGAACCATGACCGCATCAAAGAGGTGGCTGCGTTTCACCGCATTAAGGTAGGCAGCAACCGAACACTCCGGCTCAGCGGCCTTGAGGGAGCCTGCGAGAAGGCGATCTCCGCCCAGTCTCTCAAACAGCGCGAGTGCCGGGTCTGGATCTTCCGCGCTGGCGGCCAACATGAATCCATGTTCGGCCTGGTCTTCGAGCCACCCCCGCCAAGCCGCTTCGATGTTCGCCACACCCACGGGGGCGTCGTCTCGAACGAGGCCGACCAGAGCGATTCTGAGTACGCAGGTGTATGAAACGATGCAGCCGTCCTGCCTCTCAATGGACGCGCGACGATCCGTGATGTGGGGCAGCAACTCCGCCACACGCTCTGGCGCGAGTTTCAAGAGTCCGCTGATACCGTAGGCGGCGACTACGTCTCGTTCCGAGTCAGCCAGTACTTTGAAGACGTCGGGGTCGCCGTGGCGCAACAATCGCTGATAGGCGGTACTGGCCCTGGTCCAACTGCCGCCAAATCCAACGGTATCCTCGACGAAGGAGCGTGCTGTCAGCAACCACCGAGCTTCGCTTGCCACTGGTTTATCGAGTCCGCGCAACACATCTTCATCACTCAACCTCGCGGCTGCCGAGAGCTGGGCAACGCAGGCGAACAATAGGAGAAGTGCGCAAACTCGCATGACCGGTTCTCAGGTGCTTGCCCGGGGGTTGAATCATTGTAGCGGAGAAATTACTAAGTGCATGCAGGCTCTGTGTTCTCTGTTGCGTTTGCTGTTGAATAGGGACCATGGAATTCGCGCTGGAAACAGAAGGGCTTTCGAAGGTCTACAAGAGCCTTCGGGGACGGGTCCGGGCCCTTGAGCCCCTCGACCTGAAAGTGCCGCCCGGCAAGGTCTTTGGCCTGCTGGGCAGCAACGGCGCCGGCAAATCCACCTTCGTCAAGACCGTCCTCAATATCTGCAAGCCCACCACCGGGCGCGCCCGCATCCTGGGCGTGGACAGCCGCAACCCGGCCGCGCGCAAACAGGTCGGCTATCTGCCCGAGGGCACCGCCTTTCCCACCTACCTCACCGGGCGTGGGGTTTGCGAGTACTTCGGCAAGCTGATGGGGCTTACGGGCCAGCGCCTGAAGGAAGAAGTCGCCGACAAGCTCAAGGTAGTCGGCATGTCCGACTGGGCCGACAAGAAATGCACCAAGTACTCCAAGGGCATGAAGCAGCGCGTGGGCCTGGCGCAGGCCATGCTGGGTGAGCCGCGACTGATCATCCTCGATGAGCCCACCGACGGCGTGGACCCGCAAGGCCGCCACGAAATCCGCGACGTCATTGCAAAGCTGGCCAAGGACGGCGTCACGATTTTCCTGAACTCGCACCTGCTGGCCGAAGTCGAGGCCGTGTGCGACGACATCGCCATCATGTACCGCGGGCGCATGCTCGAGACCGGCCCGGTCGCCATGATTACCGAGCGCATGTCCGTGCGCGACGGGCGGATGCAGCTGCGTTTCCGCACCAGCGAACTGCCATCGAGCCTGCCGGAGCTGCTGGCCGAGGCCAACGCGATCGAAGGCGGCTTCAACATTACGGTAGGCGACCGCGAACAGATCCCGGTCCTGATCGATGAGCTTCGAAAGCTCAACGTGAAGATCTACGAGGTTGAGCAATACCACGCGAGCCTCGAGGAGGCCTTCCTGCAGATCATGGACGAAGGCGAACACAAAGGCGTAGGAGGCCAGCAATGACTGCCTTCTGGGCCATCGTCCACGACACCTGGCGTCAGAGCAAACACCAGTGGGTGATGCTGCTGCTGATCGGCGCCGTGGTTCTGATCGTGCCGGCCTCAATCATCTTCCCGCAGGTTCGTACGGCGCCCGACGGCAGTGAGTTCCTTGGCACGGTATTCCAGAAAGACACGGCGCAAACCGGCATGGAAGCAGGCTGGGAGGGGCTCTACGCAGACGCATTGCGTGACGAGCTGGGCTACGACGAAGAGATCACCAAGAAGAGCGAAGAGCTGAACAAGCTTCTCGACCAGTTGCAGGACGTCGACTACGAGGTCAAGCGCCTGCAAGCTACTGAGCCCGACAACTCCGGGCTGAAGCCATTGATCGAAAAGCGCCGCGAGTTTGAGCAGGAACGCGACCGCCGCCAGCACGACCTGTTCAACCTGCGCCAGTATGTGCGCGAGGAAGTAAACCGCATCACGGAAGAGCGCACCGCCGACACCAGCAAGATGCAGAAGGGCGTCGAATACTGGCTATCGAGCATGGCGACGTTCCTGTTCCAGATCACGCTGTTCATTTACCTGTTCGTGTGCGCGGGCTTTGTGCCGGAAATGATCCGCGCCGGCAGCATTGACCTGGTGCTCAGCAAGCCGATCCGCCGCTGGCACATTTACTACGGCAAGTATCTGGGCGGGCTGCTGCTGTATGCCGTGACGCTCCTGATTGCCTATGCGGTGATGTTCGTCGGCGTCGGGTTGCGAACGGGTATCTGGCACTGGCAGTTCTTCGGCGGCTTGCCGATGACTCTGTTCAGCGCGGCGCTGCTGTTCTCGATCATTGCG
Organism: Planctomycetota bacterium; assembly: GCA_020425605.1. GTDB lineage: Bacteria > Planctomycetota > UBA8742 > UBA2392 > UBA2392 > JACKID01. Next base: position 13,375 of record JAGQRH010000043.1, read on the forward strand.
TGGGTGGGGTTGTGGACCCGCAGCACGTTGATGTCGGCAATATTGGGGCTGGTCTACTACGTGATCGTGGATACGGCGATCGGCTATCTGGGCGACCTGGGCGGAGCGCCATTTATCGCAGACATTCCGGCCGTGAAGGAAATCGCCGAAGTCACCAAGTTCATCTTCCCCAGCTTCGTCTGGCTGCGTGAGTCCGCGGAAGCCGCCGTGCTCAGCGTGTACGTCTTCCCATGGAAGCACCTGATCGTGGGCGTGATCTGGCTCGTGATCTGCCTCGGGACGTCCTACAACCGCTTCCGGATTAACGACTACTAGAGCCCCGGCCGGCAGGCCGGGGACGCCGCGCAGCGGCGAATGTGTACTGGTTTGCGGCATCGGCTTCGCCGATACCCCGGCTTTTCCGTCGGGGCTCTATCCGCCCAGCTTGCGCTTGAACTCTTCAAAGTCGCCGATTTCATCGAGCATCTCCTGCTCAAGCTTGCCGATGGCGCCGCGGATTGGTTTTTCGGGCCCGGTCGGCTCGCTAGTCGCAGGCATGGCGGCGTCCAGTTTCTTGGCCATGGCCTGGCTGCTGAGCGTCTTGGTGCCTGCCAACTTGCACGCCTTCACCACTTCCTGGTCGCTGCTGACGACGGTGATGTTGCGCGGCTGGCCTGCGTTCTCGGCGTAGTCGCGCACGGCGTGGTCGGCCGCTTCGCGCTCCGGCCCGCAGAAAATGACTTTGACGCGGGGGTAGGCGAGATCGCCTGTGCCAAGCTCGCCGGGTGTACCGTCAAAGAATATCCGCGCCTTGACGCCTTCGCGTTTGCAGAGGTGCGAGATCAGCTCTACCACGCGCGCCCGGGCCCGCCCGAAGTCCTCGGGCAGGCCATCGGGCAGCTTCTTCAGCGCGTGCAGTAAGTTGTAGCCGTCCACCACGTACATGCTCCCAGTCTAGCCCTGCTCGCACAAAGCGTCAGGCCGGGGTCTGCGGATAGAAGTTGATGCACAGGGTTACCTGCTCGGCGTCGTCGCCCGGTTTGTCCAGGCCTGACATGAAGCCGGTCAGCGTGGCGCGAAGGGCGTCTCGCAACGCGCGTAGCTTCTCGGGCGAGGCCTTCACTTCCATGATGTTGATCCCGAAGAAGCGATCCGGGTCAGTCAGCGCGATGCGCTCGCCAACACGGTGAGCTTCAGCCGCCTGGTCAAAGTGGTGCTTGCGCAGTTCGATGTCCTTCTTGCTGCCGTGCTTTGTGCTGAAGGTGAGGGCTTCCATTTCTGGCTCCTTTACGGTGGCTACGTTGCGGAAGAGTTTCTCGGTGATTCCTTTGGGCCCGGGCCGCGTGCCGGCGGGCTCGACAAATCCCGCGCGCATCAGGCGCAGCAGGTGGTAGCGGGCGCTGGCGGGCTCGGTGCAGACGGCGCGGGCTAGCTCAGTCTGGGTCATGGGCCCGTTCCTGCGCAGCAGGTCAACGAGTTTCATGCGAAGCGGGTGAAACCAGATGCGCGCGCGTTCGTCTTGATCCGTGGGCTTCGCCATCACGCTCTCCATTAATTATTTATCGATAAATACTACATTAATTAGCGTGCTGCAAGCGTCAGCCGAAAACTATTCTGGGATCTCGTCTAAGCTCATGTGAAATAGATGGTTATGAAACAACCCGCCAATTACCATTGCTTTGTGAAAGATATTCGATTTGGCCGGTAGTATTTCATGATGTATGGTTCTGGAGGACGCTGGTGTCCCCTCCGACAGGGAGGAACGAGCCATGACGACAACGATCCCGATTTCGCCCCACCTGATCCGTCGCTTCAACGAGGCAGCAAGTCTCGCGCGCGCCGGCGATCTGGAAGCCTCACTGGCCGCATGGGAACACCTGTTGAATCCAGGCGACGAAGACAAGTTCGAAGGCCCGCGCGTTCTGACCGGCGACTTCCTCGGCCAGGCGCACATGCGCAAGGCCTGGGTGCTGATGGACCTCGGGCGTCACCAGGCAGCACGCGAAGTGTTTGAAGACCCGGTGATGCGCGCGTGTGTACCGCAGTTCGCCATGCCGGTCCTGTACGACTACTTCTTCAGCTACGCCAATACGCTCGGGAATCTCGGTGCCATCGAGCCCATGGACGAGGCCTTCACCCGTGCCATGAACGTTGCATCCGAGCTCGGCGACCGCGCCCGAATGTACCAGTGCTGGCACAACCTGCTCGGCTGGGCCGAGGGTGCGTGCGCATGGGAGTACCTCGATGTTCAGACCGAGACTTGCCTGCAGTACGCGGCCAATGTTGGCGATGCGGTGTTGGCCGGCGTCGCCGGGTTGACCCGTGCCATGGCACTGGCGCAGCTGGGCGGGAAGGACGAGGTCCGCGCAATCGTTGATCCGATACTCGAGAAGGCCCGGGGAAGCGGGCTGGACAACCTGGTGGAGCGCGCGGAGCAGATCCTGCGCGTGATCGAAAGCTAGCACAGCGCGGGCATTGAGGCCCGCGAGCGAACGCCGGAATCAGCATTCCGGCTGAAGTGAGGGGACGGCGCCGTGGGGGGCCGTCCTCTCTTTCAGTTCGAATTCTGCTGTCCGTGGCGCTAGCATGCCGCTGCGCCCCTGAATCACGAGGTAGCCATGACTCTCCGCCTATCGCTGCTCGCGGCGCTGCTGGTTTGCGCGCCGCTGCTGGGTGCCAAGCCCAAGACCAAGGTTGAGGTGCAGTGGCGCACCACCGAATACGAATCCGGCAAGCTGCACGAGAAGTACGCGGTGCGCGTCGAGGGCGAGTCGGAGACGCGTTGGGGCGACTACACCGAGTACTGGGAGAACGGCAAGAAGAAGCTCGAGGGCGAGTACGAAGACGGCAAGCAGATCGAACGCTGGGAGTGGTACTACGAAAGCGGCGAGAACCAGCAGTCAGGCTTCTTTGATGCCGGCGTGAAGTGGAACAATTGGACCACGTGGCATCCAAACGGCAAGAAAGCCAGCGACGGCAAATACGCTAACGGCAAGAAGCAGGACAAATGGATCTGGTGGTGGGAGAACGGCAAGAAGAAGGAAGAGAGCTACTTCGAGCTCGATACCCGCGAAGGGCGCAACGTCACCTGGCACGACAACGGCCAGCGCTCCGAGCAGGGCGAGTACAAGAACGCCAAGAAGCACGGCAAGTGGGAACAGTGGTGGGAGAACGGGCAGCTGCGAAGCCAGGGCTACTACGAGATGGGCACCCGCCGCGACAAGTGGCAATGGTGGTTTGAGAACGGCAAACAGTCCGAGTACCACGACTACAAGGGCGAAGAGCGCACCGGCACTTGGCGCACTTGGTTTGAGAACGGGAACCTGAAGTCTGAGGGCGAAGCCTTCAATGACCTCCGCGACGGGAACTGGACCTACTATCATGAAATCGGGCTCAAGGAGTCGGCCGGGCGCTATGAGCAAGGAAAGCGCATCGGCACCTGGACCTTCTGGCACGAAAACACCGCCAAGCGCGCCGAGGGCGGCTACGAGGAAGGCCTGCAGGCCGGCAAGTGGGTCTGGTGGCACGACAACGGCAAGAAACAGACGGAAGGCACACTGACCCAGGGCAACCGCAACGGCGCCTGGATCATCTGGCACGAAAACGGCGAAAAGGCCGTCGAATGCAGCTTCAAGGACGGCGAGCTCGACGGCATCTGGAAGCGCTACAGCGAAGACGGCAAGACGCTGGCTGAGGGCGCGTACGCGGTCGATGAGCAGGTAAGCACCTGGACCTTCTGGCACAGCAACGGCGAAAAGGCCGCTCAGGGCACGTTCACGGATGGGGTGAAGACCGGGCCCTGGAGCACCTGGCACCTCAACGGATCGCTCGAAAGCTACGGCTTCTACGACGACGGGCGCGAATCCGGCCGCTGGGAATACTGGTACGACGACGGCTCAAAGCGCCAGGTTTGCACCTACAAAGGCGGCGACCGAAGCGGCGAATGGAGCTGGTATTACAAGGGCGGAAAGCTCCGCGCCCGCGGCACGTTCAAGGAAAACTGGCTCGACGGCTGGTACCGCGAATACGACGCCGCCGGGCAGGTGGCCTTCGAGAAGTTCTACAAAGAAGGCTACGAAGCCGACCCGCCGGAAGATCGCGGGTAGCGGTTGTAGCGGCCCACTTTTTCAGGTCGTGGTCCTCAACGCCAATGCCGATCTCGCGATTGCATTGGCCATGCATTCTGGCTTGAGAGCAGTGACCTTGCGCTCCTTTTGGGCAAGACTCACGGTTCTTGCGCGACTAGGCGTGATTGACGCGTTTCGTCAGGGGCGACTCCCAGTTTTCGACCACGTATGGTTGTCGTGCCAATTCAAGTTTGATAGAAATCGCAACACCTTCGAGTTCGCACTTATCGGCGAGTTTGTGTGTGACGCGAATTGGGAGGCTGACGTCCAAACCCATTACGTTGTGTAGCACTGTGGTTGCTTGGCTGGCGTATTGACGACCAAAACTCTTATGGGAGCATTCATGTTCAGAATTGCAGTAGCCCTCCTGGTTTCACTGTTTAGTGCGAACTTGATGGCGCAGGCTGGAACCGTTCTTACCGGTACCATAGACGCTGCGGACTTGCAGCAGGACGGGCGCATTTTCCGTGACGGAATTGCCAGCATTGCGAGTTCACCGAAGGCGTACCCAGGGTTGTTCAACGCAGGAACTAACTACAGCTACGACGTCTATACGATCAACAACACAAGCGCGACACCAATTCAGGTTCAGTTGGTGTTCTTCAACACCTCGGCCAACTCCATTCACGTTAGCGTTCACTCGACAACGTATGACCCGAACAACCAAGGAACGGGCTATCTGGGTGATTGCGGCGCCAGTAGCTTGAACAGCATTTTGGAAGGTCTTTCTTGCACGGTGCCAGCCAGCACCAACTACGACATTGCGGTCTTCAACGCGACTGCAGGCGCATACGGTGACTACACGATCACGGTCTATGAATCTGCCCCGAACAACGCGCCTGTCCTGGACAACTCTGGTAGTCCAGCGCTGACCGCGATTGCCCAGGACCTTCCAGATGGCTCCAACGCGGGCGACACCATTGGTGCGATCATCGCAACTGGTGCATCCGGCGATCCGATCACTGACCCGGACACTGGCGCAGTCGAAGGACTCGGCATCACTGCAGTGGACACAACCAACGGCACGTGGGAGTTTACGATCGATGGTGGGGCGAATTGGAGCACCGTTACGATTCCGACGTCCAACGCGCTCCTGCTTGCGGACAACGCGAATACAAGCATTCGATTCCGCCCGAACGCTTCGTTCACCGGAACACAGACGGCCGGAATCACGTTCCGCGCCTGGGACCAGACCCAGGGCCTGAACGGTGAGATGATGCAGATTTACGTCGACAACGGCGGCGCCGGCAATTTCGGAAATGTCGCTGCACTTAGCCTGGTTGAGGAAACTGCTGACATCACCGTGAACGCCCAAGCGACAGTAACAGTTACCGCCATCACACCCAGTTCGGGAGATGTCGGCGGCGGCCAGTCGGTGACGATCAGCGGAACGAATTTCGGCGCATCATCGACAGTGACGATCGGTGGCACGGCAGCCACGGGAGTCACCGTAGACTCGGCGACTTCCATTTCGTGCACGACTCCGGCCGGCTCGCTCGGCACCGCTTCAGTCGAAGTTACTTCTAACGGATCCACAAACGCGGCGAATACCCTGTACACCTATGTTGTGGGCACTCCTGAAATTGCGGTGCTGCGTGATGGGCTCACAAACATCGCCGACGGGTCAACCGAGAGCGAGAACAATACGGGTGTCGCCAGCTTTGCTGCGAACTACACAATTCAGAATGTAGGGACAGCAACATTGAACCTCACCGGTGGTGCTGGCACGGAAGTGGTGGTCGCTGGGCTGACCAACTGCACAGTGCTAGTTACGCAGCCGACGACCTCTGCAATCGGCTCGAGTTCGAGCACAACATTCAGCCTGCAGATTACACCAACCGCAGCAGGTGCATTCAGCTTTACCGTCTCAATGGCCAACGACGACGCTGACGAGAATCCATTCAACTGGACTTACAGCGGCAACACCGCTGGCGGCGGCTCGGGTGGCGGCGGTGGCGGTGGCGACGGCGGTTGCTCGACGGACAGCAGCAACGGACTGAGCATCTTCGCGCTGCTCGGTATCCTCAGCGTGCTGGCCATCAGCATCCGCGTTCGCGGCAGCAAGGCCTAGTAGTTGCAGCAGAATCAACAAGGGGAGGCGCTTGCGCCTCCCCTTTCTGTTGCCATGCTCTGAGCCGACGCCATAATCGGCTCGCCCTGGAGATCGCATGCGCTGTCTTGCCATTCTGATCGTCTGTCTGTTTGCAGGCGTGCTCTCGGCCCAGCCAGAGATCGACGTCCAGCGCGGCGGGGTATCCATCGCGTCGGGCACCACCGACAGCGTTACCAACCCGGGTACTTCGCCCTTCAACCTGAGCTACACGATTCGCAACGACGGCACGACGGCCCTGAGCCTCACAAGCATGCCCGAGGTCGTAATCTCGGGCGAAACAAACTGCACGGTGGTGGTCCTGACAGCGCCTTCCACGCCGGTGGCCGCGGGCGGCACGACCCAGTTCATTCTTCAGGTTACGCCGCTGTCGGCGACGGACTTCGAGTTCGACATCTCCATCCCCAACGACGACAGCAACGAAAATCCCTACTTGATCCACTTCGATGCCAAACCCGTCAGCCCACCCGCCAAGACGAGCAGCAGCAGCAAGGGCGGGGGCAATTGCTCAACGAATGAGATTTCCGGCACTAGCCTCTGGCTGTTGCTGATAGCGGGCGTTCTTTGCCACCTGGCGCTTTCACGGCGCGGCTCGTTCGATTAATCGGATCTTTACACAATCCCAATATTGGGTTCACCCCCTTTGCCTACGCTGCCCGCAGCTATCGGGGATCGTTCCTAATTGGAGAACAAGATGCGAATCAAGATTGCAATGGTTGCAGCAGCCCTCGCCGCCATGGTGGTAGCGATTGCGGCAACCAGCCGTCCGGCCCAGGCCGACGTGAAGCTCGACGACGCGCTCGAGAAGTACACCGCAGTGGCCGGCGTTTCCGGCAACATCAGCAGCGTGGGCAGCGATACCTGCAACAACCTCATGACCCTTTGGGCTGAGGGCTTCCGCAAGCACTACCCGAACGTCAACTTCGCAGTTGAGGGCAAGGGCAGCAGCACGGCCCCGCCGGCGCTGATCGACGGCACCAGCGACATCGGCCCGATGTCCCGCAAGATGAAGGACAAGGAAATCGACGCCTTCGAAGAGAAGTTCGGCTACAAGCCCAGCTACATCGTGATCGCGATCGACGCCCTCGCCGTTTTCGCGCATAAGGACAACCCGATCGAGAAGCTGAGCATGCCCCAGGTCGACGCGATCTTCAGCGAAAACCGCAAGGGCGGCCACCCCGAAGACATCACCAAATGGGGACAGGTCGGGCTGAAGGGCGACTGGCAGAACCTCGGCATCACGCTTTACGGTCGCAACAGCGTCAGCGGCACCTACGGCTACTTCAAAGAGCACGCGCTGTACAAGGGCGACTACAAGAAGACCGTCAAGGAACAGCCGGGCAGCGCGGCGGTTGTCCAGAGCATCAGCGAAGACCGCAGTGCGATCGGCTACTCCGGCATCGGCTACAAGACTGCCGGCGTGAAGGCCGTTCCGCTCAGCAAGGAAACCGACGGCGAGGCATTCGAAGCGACCGCCGAGAACTGCTACAGCGGCAAGTACCCGCTGGCGCGCTTCCTGAACATTTACTTCAACCGCGCCCCGGGCAAGAACGTCAGCCCGGTGATCCGTGAGTTCTTCAAGTTCATCCACAGCCGTGAAGGCCAGGAAGTGGTGAACAAGGATGGCTTCGTGCCGCTCAACCAGGGCACGATCGACAAGTACGCCGACAGCTACGAAGACAAGTAGCACACTCGTGCAGGCGGCGGGACGCCAAGCGCGTCCCGCCGTTCTGCCATCATTGGAACGTGCCGTGGAAGACTCACCCCTTCCGCTTTACAGCCGCAAGACCACCCTGCAGGTCAAGCTCACTGACCTGGCCGCCAACATCGGCATCAAGGTCGGCGGCATGGGCGTAATCCTGGCCGTGCTCGGCCTGATCCTGTTCATTTTCATGCAGATGTTTCCGCTGCTGCAAAGCGGCGAAGTCGGTGAGTTGAGTGAGCCCATCAAGCTCTCGGCGGACCGCGCACTGCTGATCCACTGCGACGAGTACCGGCGCGTGGGCCTGCGCATCAATGAATCCGGCAGCGTGGTGATCTTCTCACTGCCGACCGGCGAAGTGATTCGCGAAGAAAGGCCTGCCCTGCTGGGTGCGGCGTCGCTGACAAGCGCGCGTATCTCGCTGCGACCGCGCTCCAGCGCCAAGATCGACGGTGTGCAGGATGTGCCGATGTACCACCTTCTGCTCGGCACAAGCGACGGGCGGCTTCTGGTCGGCACCGTCGCCTACGTCACGGACTTTCTGCGCTTTGAGAACGCGGATGAAGAGCCCGACGTGCTCGAGAAGCTGCACATGCCGACGGAAGAAGAATTCAAGGCCGTCGACTACATGCCTGAATCCGTCGTCTATTGGTCGCCCAAAGACAAGGCCGCGGCGGAAGCCGCTGAGAAGGCGGCCGGCGAGGCTACAAGCAAGAGCAAGAAGGCCAGGCAGGAAAAGCTCCGCGACGAAGCGGTTCGGCGCAAACAGGTTGTCGAGCACCTGACCAGTTTCGGCTTCTACCGCGGCGTGCACGCCGTTGTCGAAGTCACGCGCGCCGTCGACTTCAAGTCGGACGGGCTGCCGATCCGCGCCTTTGGCGGATCGATCAATGAGGCACCCGCGAGCGAAGATCGCAGCGCGGTCAACGTCGTCGTGACGGGCGACGGGCGAACGCTGCTGTTGCGGGAGAAGTCCGAAGTCAACCCGATGACGGATGAGGTCGAGATCAGCACCAAGGTCGAAGACCTCACGGAGCGCGTCTCAGGCACTCCGGACTTCGTGCTGGTGAACGACCGAATGCTGCGGGTGGTGCTGGCGAACAAGGCAGGCCTGGTGCACGTCTTCGAGTGGGACCCGCTGCGGAAACGCTTCGCCATGCCGTATCCCGCATTCTCCGTGTTCGCGCCGCAGCAGGATCTTGATGAGAATCGCCACTGGCGTGACCTGGTAAACGAGCAACGCGTAAGCGCAGGCTTCGAGGCATCAACGGACACACTGGCGCTGACGGCCGTGAACTACCTGATCGGCGACCAGACGGTGATCTTCGCCGACAGCCGTGGCGGACTTCAGGCATGGTTTGCGGTGCCCGGCGCCGATGAGAGCAGCCCGCGCCGTCTGACACGGGCGCGGACCCATCGACCCTCAAGGAACGCAATCGTGCAGGTCGCGGCCTCTCCCGTGAACAAGGGTTTCCTCGCCGTGGAGGGCTCAGGCCATATCCGGGCGATCAACAACACTGGCAGCCGGGAGTTCGTAGACTTCACGCTCGATGGCGCGGTGAACGCCTGCATGGCGCGCAAGGGCGACGGAATTCTCGTCGTGGGCACCGACGGCGCGGTGCACCAGTGGTGGGTTGACGCGCCGCACAGCGAGGCGAGTTTCTCGACGCTGTTCGGCAAGGTCTGGTACGAAGACTTCAAGGAGCCCAGCTACGAGTGGCAGACCACGTCCGGTACCGACGACACTGAGCCCAAAATCAACCTGATTCCGCTGGTATCCGGTACGCTGAAAGGCGCGATCTACGCGCTGCTTTTTTTTTTT
>JAGQRH010000044.1 GCA_020425605.1 Planctomycetota bacterium
GGGGCTTTGGATGCTTGAGCTATTCTTCCAGGATCTTGGCCATTTTTACTTCGCTCAGCTTCTTGCGGGCCTCTTCGTACTCGGGCTCGCCCTTCTTGTAGAGCGACTTGAGCTCTTTGTAGAGCTTTTCGGCCGTGTTCCAGTCTTCCTTCTGGAACGCCTCACCGGCCGAAATCCAGAGCTTCTCGGCGCGCTGCTTGTTGACCCAGTCCTTGAACTTCGGGTCGTCTTTCAACTCTTCAAGCGCTGCATCGATGCGTTCCTTGGCGTAGTCGCCGTAGGTCTTCTTGATTTCCTTGAAGCGCTTCTCGGCGCCCTGGAAGTCACCTTCCTTGGCGTTCTTGATTGCGTCAGCCACTTCGGTGTCGATGATGCCGCGGCATTCCTCGATTCGCTCAAGCGCGGACTCGTACTCTTCGATGCGCACCTCGGCAATCGTCGCGGCCTTGTAGAATTTCAACGCCGTGAAGTAGTCCTTGGCTTCATACGCAGCTTCGCCCTTTGCAAAGTTCGCCTTGATCTCGTTGATCACCGCGTCGTCCGGCCCCTTGTTGCCCGATACGGGGCTCGAGCCGTACTGCGGCACGCCGTTATCCGGCGCGTAATCAATGAAGCGGCAGGGGTAATCGATCATCCCCTTCCAGATCACGAAGTGCAGGTGCAACGACTCGTTGCTGCCCTGGCAGATCTTTTGTCCGGCAAGCACCTTGTCACCGGACGCTACCAGCGCGGTGCCGCTGCCGATGTGCGCGTAGACGCTGACTTCCTTGTCCGCGTGCTCGATGTACAGCACGTTGTCGTTCTCCGAGCCGGCCGGCTGGTCATCTTTCACCACCGTGACTTTGCCGTCGCGTGCGGCGCAGATGTACTGGCCGCGCACGATGTGAAAGTCCCATGCGTAGTAGTTTTGCGCCTTCATGTGCGTGGCGCGCGGCGGGCCGATCTTGTTGCCGTTCCAGCTCTGGTAGACCTCGTGGCTGCCGCCGGCGGGCCAGGGCAGGTAGTACTTTGCCGGCCACTCAAGACCGACGCCCTGCTTGGACGACCATGGTGCCAGCCCCGGTCGATCATCCGTGGAAGCCGGAGAGACCTTCTTCTCTGTCTCCTCATATGCCTTCTGGAGTTCTTCTTCGGTCTTCTGCTCGTCGCCCGCTTTTGCCTTCTGGGCGTTCAGCACGCTGTGCGTAAGGATGACAGCGCCAATGCTGAAGACAGCCAGGGCCATGCAAAAGGCCTCCAGCGGCCGTCTGCGATACAGGGCCGAAAGCGGTGAGTAGTCACGTTGCGTTGTCATGAACCTTCGCCCTCTGCCCAGGGCTGCGCGGCAATGTATCCCGAAGCCACGCTGTTAGGTGGTGCATTATAACGGCCATTCCTTACTTGGGTTCATCCGATTCTGCTGCCAGCATCAGTACCGTGGCCGCTGCTGCGCCGGCCGGCACGATGAACAGGTTCAACACAGGAATCAGCATCAGAAGGCTTGCCGCTGTGCCCATGCCACTGGCGGGCCAGAAGTGTCGCTTTGCCCATCCAAGCTTCTGCGACGTGGTGTAGTGGCGCAGAGCCAACGGGTAGTCCATCAGGTCGGCCCCCTGGATCACCGCACTGACCGGTATTGCGATGAACGTAACAACCACCGTCAGCAGCGAAGCCACCATCAGCGGCAACTGGATCAGCAATACCACGGCTGTCCACTTGAGCGACTGTACGATCGCGAACATCTGTCGCTTCATGAAGGCCTGCGCGGAACGCTCTCCGATCAGCTCACGCCCCGTGTAGCGCAGGTGCACCTGCTCACAGACCGGGTCGATGAACAGAGGCGCAAAGATCGTCATCACCGGTACGAACAGGAAGTACGAGATCACCAGCGTCAGCAGGAACGCCAGCACACCGCCCAGCCATCCGACCCAGCTCTGTTCAAACGATTCAACCAGCCAGTACTTTGCGCCGAAGAACGCGCCGATCGCGATGCCGGTCAATACCACGGCCGAGACGGCAATCGGCGCAATCGCGTAGCGGAACAAGCCGCCGCCCGGCACCACCAGACGCAGCCCGACGAGGAACGCGCTGAAGCCCGACACAAACCCGGCAAGTCCGCGCTTCAACGGCGTGGTGATGGGGAACGGACGTGGATCGGTCATGAGCGCGGCCCGACTTCACCAAGGCGAAGCGTGTGGGCATGCACCATGTCCCACTCCGGCGGTGGGGGATGCTTGCGATACAGCGTGCAGCGACGCATGTAGAGCCGCGATGGCCCGTCGTCGCCGGTGATCTTGTCCGCGTCCTGGAAACGTTTCTCGGCGCGGTCCCAGTCGCGTTCTCGGAACGACTTCAGCCCGCGCTCGAAAATCTCGACCATGATGCGGTTCTGGTCCGGCACTTCGCCCTTCGGCCCGACCAGCTCATAGATCGGAGTGATCCGGTCCGTCCCCTGCACCTTAACAATGTCTAGCTCGCGTGTGAGGAAATGCTCTTTCACCGCCAGGTTTGTCTCGCGCGACACAATGATCGGCGAGCGGTACAGCCGCGACGCCTGCTGCAGCTGAACGGCCAGGTTCACGGCCTCGCCGATCGCGGTATACATCGCGCGCTCTTCGGTGCCGACGTTGCCGACGATGGCCGGGCCGGTCACCAGGCCGATACTCTGGCTGATGCGGCCGAAACCCTTCAGCTGCCACTCGGCCGCCATCTTGTAGGTTTCGCGCAGGGCCGAGTATGCGGCCTTGCAGGCGTGCAGCGGATGCTCGTCGTCGTCAACCGGCGCGCCAAAGATGGCGAAGATGGCGTCGCCAAAGAACTTGTCGACGAAACCTAGATTGCCGCGGATCAACGTGGTCATGCGCGAGAAGTACTCGCATAGAAGGTCGATCACGGCCTCGGGCGAGGCATAGCTGGTGACTTCCGTGAAGCCCCAGATATCGAGATAGCCGAGCGTGACCAGCCGCCGCGACGCCCCCAGCTTCAGGATGTCCGGCTTCTTCTCGGCCGTCTCCACCAGCAGTTTGCCGGCGTAGCGTACGAGGTGATCACGAGTAATTTTGCGGCCAAAGGCCATTTGCTAGCCTTCGAAAGTGAATGGGATGTCGTATTCCTTGACCACCGGCTCGTCCTTGCTGCGCACTTTCACCTCAACACGTGCCCTCAGCTTGTCCCCGTCGATGACCAGCGAGTTGCGCAGCCAGCGATCGTCATGCTTCTCCCAGGACTTGTCCTTGCGGACCAGCGTGCCGCCAGCCTTCTTGGCCTCGTAGGCGAGTTTCTGGCCGGTCCAGGGCTCATAGACGCAGTAGGACATGCCACCGCCGATGGCGTACTTGATGCGGATGCCGGGCTGGTTCTTGTTGCCCAGCTGAGAGCAGCTCTCGACCTCGACCTTGATGATCGAGTTGTCCTCAAGATCGCGGACCTCCCATGAGTCAAGCTTTTCGATCTTGTTGGCCATTGGATCCTCCAGAGTTGCCCCCTTTATAGACCCCACCGGCCGATTGAGGCGTCAAAAACGACGAATCGCCCGGCAGGCCCATATTTCGAAGCCCTCTAAGACAATTTGCCGGCAAATTTTGACAAGTCCATCGGGGCGGGGTATGACATTAGCATGACATACGGGTGAAGTTGCACAGACGGTATGGCCGGCACGGAGCAAGGCCATTCCGGTTTGAAACGGACGGGAACCCGCTTCAAACGAAAGTCGCTCATGAATCACGAGCCGGACTTGCGCTTCATGGAGCGCACCTTCACGGGCAGGCCGTACGGCTACGGCTGCCTGACACCGCAGAAGCCAATCCAGCCTCCCGGGGGATCGCTCAACGCTGTTTCCCGTCCGCAGCCGATCCGCGATCTGGATCGCGACCCCGGGGGGCATGGTTCCGCCAAGAGCAACACCCGCAAGGCACTGGAGCTCCTGGACTGGTGGGATCGCCTCAAGGAGGCATTTGAGGAACTACCCGGCCTGTGGCGCTCGCTGCTGGGCGTCCTTGCCACTCCGATTCGATGGCTGATATCGGCCATGAGGAATCCGCTGCAGTGGGTTGGAGTTGCGATACTTGCCGTGGGACTGCTTCTGTTCCTGGCTCCAATGGTCAGGCAGGGACACGCTTATGACGGGCGTGCTGAGGGTGAGCAGTTGCTAGGCAGCGCCCGCGACTACGTTCGAATTCAGTATTCGAAAACATCAAACATGGCGAAGGCCACCTACCTGTTTGAGCAGGAGGTCGACCACGGGACTTTCAAGGGCCACTTCTATGGGATGGAAGCGCGCATGGTTGCGGTCAACAGTGACACCGTCCGTATCTTCGCTTTCCCCGAGAAACCCGACGGAAGGTACGCCGTGATGGAGTTTCAGATGGCGTCCGGCAACTCGTCGATCGAATGGCATGAATTCAGGGTGCGGCGATGAGCAGGGACCCGAGCGAGATGTCACCAAGCCACTGCTGTGGACGCTGATCGGGCTGATCGTGGCAGCGATCGTCGCCCTCGCAGCAATCCCGCTGATGTCCACGTCCGGCCGCGACGCTCGCAGGACCGAAGGCGAGCAATTGATGGGTGCAGCGCGCGATGCCTGCCGCACTGCGTACTTGAAGCACGGGAACGTCGAGGATGCCCGAGCAGCGCTGCGCGACCAGCTTCAAGACTTAGAAGGCAAGTACTACGGCGTTGCCGGCGAGCTTGAAATCCTGGACCAGGAGCGTGCACGAGTGAAGGCCATGCCGCACGGCGCCGACCAGCCAATCGGCTACATGGAGTTCGACTGGTCAACGGGCGAGTCAAAGATCGCGTGGCCGTAGCGGAGACAATCATGAAGAGAAGAGTGGAAATCATGACGCAGCGCCCGCTCTCCACCGAGGAGCAGTGGCAACTCCACCTGCGGAAGAGGCTTCGGCGGCGCGTTGCATTCGGCATCGTCAGGTCGGCGCTCATTCCGGTCGCGGTGGTCGTGATCCTCGTGCTTGGGGCGATGCCGCTGGCAGTCGGCTGAACACGCGATGCCACCCGTGCGGAAGGCGAACAGTTGATGGGCTCGGCACGCGACTTCATCCGCGTGAAGTACTCCGAGTCGAAAAGCATGCACGCAGTCGAAGAGCAGTTCGACGAGGAGGTCTCGAACGAGGCGTTTGAAGGCAAGTGGTACAGAGTTGTCGACGAAGTCCGACACCTCGGCAGCGGCAAGGTGCGGATCAAGACCGTTTCAACCGTCGGTGAACTCGAGGTCGGCGTCATGACCTTCGACCTCAACACCGGCAACAGCACCATCGAATGGCTCAATGAGGACCCAGAGTCGCCATGAGTAGCCAGGACACACAACCGCAGCCAACCCATGCAACCGATTGGCGAGCGACAGCGCATACCCACTACAACCCAAGCAACGTGGAGGAGGTCGGGCTTTTCACGTGGCTGTTCCGAATCGCCTTCACCGCGCTGGTGGTAGGGCTCGCCGGTCTGTCGGTCATTGTGGTCGTTCTGGTGTTGTTCGGGCCTTCCGGTCAACACGACTCTCGCCGGTCCGAGGGCGAGCAACTGATGGGCTCCGCGCGAGACTTTCTTCGCGTGGAGTACTCCAAGAACGGCAGTTCCGAAGCGACGCGGGAACCGTTCCGGCACGCCGTGGCAAAGGGTGAGTTCACCGGCAAGTACTTCTCCGTCTCGGGGGACATTGTCTTCAATGGAGAAGGCGGAACGATCCACACGGAGCCAGGGCAGAGCTACAAGTCGGTGGACGGAACGGGCTACATGACTTGGGACTGGCGCTCTGGCAATTCGCTCATCGACTGGAGGTAGCGGTGAATACGACCACTCCAGCAGGTGTGATCCCGGCCGTCGAACGCTCTGCGCTCCGCTACTGGGGACGGGCACTCCTGATCGGCACGGGTCTGGGAGTCTGCATTCCGCTCGGCCTCTGGCTGTTCAGCCTGCAATTGATCACCAGTCCTACGCCGGTGCCAAAACGCGCTGAAGGGGAACAGTTGCTGGGCTTGGCCCGCGACTACTGCCGCGTCGAGTGGTCGAAGTCGCACGACGTCGAGAAGGTCCGGCAAATGCTCACGGCCGAAGTAAAGGCAGGGCACTTCAGGGGCAAGTACTTCGACGTCGCGCCGGACCTCAAGCCAACACGGCACGGGGCAATGTTGCACACAACGCGAACAACGAACGCCGAAGAATACGACGGGACGGGCTTCATGACATTTGATTGGGATACCGGGGAGTGGGAGGTCAGATGGGAGCCTTGAACAACCAACAAGAAGAGCACGAACGGCTCCGCAACTTCCTCTACAAGGCCTTCTTCATGGCGGCGGCCGCGTTCCTACTTTGCATCATCCTGCTGCTTCTGGTCATAACTGTACGAGGCCCCGAGACTCGCCCGCCCCGGCGGGATGAGGCTATGCAACTTCTGAACTCTGCTCGCGACTTCCTGCGAGTGGAGTACTCGAAGCACGGCTACGCAGAAGAAACCCGCGAGCCCTTCACGAAGGCCATCAAGAGTGGTGAGTTCACTGGCGAGTACTTCTGCATTTCGCCGGAGATCGAACTCTCCACGAATCAGGCGACAATCCACTCCTCGCCTACTGAACGAGGATCTGTAGAGGATGGCTCCTGCTACATGACATTCGAATGGGCTTCGGGCAGCTCAACAATCGACTGGAAACCATGAAGACAAACCATGACCACTCCGCAGCCCGGCGTGAGCTGCATACACAACTGGTTGCGCAGGTGGCGGCGCGCGAGAAGAAACGCTCGCTGTTGCTGATCTCAATGTCCGCGCCCGCGCTGGGCATGCTGACGCTGATCGTCTATCGTTTCGTTGCCAGTCTGCCCTAGGTGCGCATGCTGAAGCTGCCGACGAATGCGGGTGAATGGGGCTTTGTGATCGTGCTGTTCGTGTTGTTCTGCGGGCTGGCGACGGCGGTGATCTACTCCCAAGTGCAGCTCCACGACATGAAGCTAGAGCAGGCGAAGCAGGACACCGAGGCCAAGCTACAGCTCCTTTCAGAGCAAGTGCGCGAGTACCATGATCGTACCGGCAAGGTCGAGGACTCGCTTACCGAAATGGGTGTCACGCCGGCGGCGCTCGAAACACGCAACGCAGACATCAGCCCGGAAGTCGGCCGCAGCGGCTACCACTTCACACTTGTCGCGGAACTCAAGAAATTCGACCGGCCGCGCTGCACGCTCACCTTCGCGTCTGACAATGTTCGCTCGTCCATCAGCTGGACCGACGATTGAGCACTAGTCAGCCTTCGCGGCCCACCAGTTCATGTCTATGCGGCAGGTCTGAACCTCGCCGCCGTTTTCCCATGCGACGACGACCGCGTCCTTGATCGCAATCAGGCGCGGGAACTTGCCGCGCTGGGCGAACATCTGCTTCTTCTCGACGGTCCCGTCGGCCTTCAATAACGCCGCGCCGATCGTGTCGTTGGCCTCGAACACTATCAGCGCCCTGCCATCCGAAAGCGGCGCAATCACCGGGTGTCCCTGCTGGCCCTGCACGTCAACGAGGCCCGAGCCCTCCGGTGCCTCACCGGGTTTCACGGCCGCGAAAAACAGGCGTCGCTTGCCGCCCTCGTCGGTCATCCATGTGCTGAACTGGGACTCACCGTCCGCGCTGAGGGCGACCTGCCCTCCGTCCATCGGTCAGCCCTTCCAGCGTTCGCGATTGTCGAGGCGTTTGACATTCCACTTGCGGCCGCCATCGGTGCTGACGGCCGTGTGCATGTCGTTGTAGGCCTGCTTCTCGCCGAGCTTGAGGAGCTTGTTGCGGAACTGGACCACGACAGTCTTGCCTTCCGCCGCGATGCTGGGCGCGCAGCAGGGGCAGATCCCGCCGGTGGGGGATGTGTATACGGCCGTTTCGCCCTTGAACGACTTTCCCTCGTTGCTGCTGGTTGCGTAGTACGGCTCAGCGCCGCCGCTGCGGGCATCGAGCCATACCACGTGGATGTTGCCCTTTGAATCGACGCACATGTCGTGCAGGCATTCCATGTCTTTGGCCTTGGGGTCGGAAACACGGGCGGCCTTGAACTGTTTGTCTTTGGCGCTTTTGCGGAAACAGTAAAGGTGCGCGTCGTCGCCCTTGCGGAACACGGCGAAAGCGGTGATGACGATCGTGCCATCGATAAGCGCGATGCGCGGGCCGCGCGTGTTGCCGGCCATGACCTTGTCTGCGCCGTCGCTTACCAGCTCAGGCTCGGACCAGGTACTGCCTGCGTCCGCCGACGCGCGCAGATAGATCTGTGTGGAGTCCGCCTGCACGCCGTAGGCGAGGTAGAGTTTCCCGTCAGCATCTGCGGCCAGTGCCGGTTGAACCGCGGCCTTCTCACTGGCGGCCGTCACGGGTTGGGACACCTCAGGCCTGGCGCCTTCCGCATCCTGGGCGGTGGTGAAGCCTGCCACGAGCACTAGCAGCATCAATGCAACCATCGAGCGCATCTGGATCCTCCACCGTCTCGAATGCCACCCGCTACCTTAGCGGGCCGCGCAAATCGGGAAAGTCGCTATCGGTACTGCGTCCGCGCAAGGCATTCGCAGAAAGGCCCGTCGTCGCCCGGACCCATGTCGTATAATGTACTTATGTATAAGACGATCCTGCTGCTGGTGCCGCTGCTGGGGCTCGCCGTGGCCGTCCTTGATCGGGTCTGGCGTACGCCGGGGTTGGTCTGGAACTGGCTGGCGCTATTGCTCGTTGCAAGCGGGCTTACGGCAGTCGGCATGGGTTGGCGCAGTCGAAAGCAGGAACGCAAGCCGAAGTGGTACAGCCTGCGACCCGGGATCATCGCCGCCGGGACAATCCTGCTGCTGGCGGCCTGGTACGTCGCGCGCGTTCCAGCGCCGATGGGGGACGGGCCTGCTGGACCGGCCGTTGATGCCACGGCGTTTGCGCGGCCCTGGAGCGAAAGGCCGGTCGTGCTTCTCAGCCTCGGCGACAGCGTCAGCACCGGCTACGGTGCACCCGGCGGCCATGGCTACTTCGAGTTGATTCGGGAGAACTCGAATGAGACGTACCCGGAAATGTCGGGCCTCGCCCTTTCGCATACGCTGCCAAACATCCGGGTCGTGCGAAAAGCGAGTAACAGCACCAACAGCGCAGACCACCTGGCGTCGATCCGAACACTGCCGGCCTATTCAGCGGAGACGTTCGGGATTGTCTGCATCACCACGGGCGGGATCGATCTCATCCACTACTACGGCAAGGCCGAGCCCCGGGAGGGCGCCATGTACGGCGCGACATGGGAGCAGGCTGAGCCGTGGATCAAGAACTTCCGCTCGCGCCTCGGCGAGATGATGAAGACCCTGCAAGAGCGATTCCCCGGCGGCTGTGCCGTGATGCTGGCGACCATTTACGAGCCGACAGACGGGGTTGGCGACGTCGAGAACGCGGGACCGATGTTCTGGCTGCCCCCGTGGCCGGACGGCAAGCGTGTTCACGGAGCCTATAACGACGCCTTGCGGGATTGCGCGGCCGAACACGACTTTGTCCACCTGGTGGACGTTCACGGCGTGATGATAGGCCACGGAATCCACTGCCAGGACCGCACGAACGAGTTCTTTCACGAAGACGATCCCACCTACTGGTACTTCGTGAACCTCGAGGATCCGAACCGCCGGGGCTATGACGCCATACGCCGTGTATTCCTGAACGAAATCACAACAGCACTCCGGCATGAGCCGGGCTTTGACGTGCCACCTGTGTCAGGTCCATAATCGGGCGATGGACGCAGACCCGAACTTTCGCCTCAAGGCCTTTGCGGTAATCGCCGCCGTGATGGGCGTGTTCCTGGTTTCGTTCGTGGCGCAGCGCGTCTGGTTCTGGATGCGTACCCGCAAGCGCGAAGACGTAGACACCTCACGCATGGAACCGATCATTGATTTCGGCCTGCTTGGAATCGGCCTGATCGTGATCTGGATGGCGGTGGAGGCGCTGGTGTTGTCGTTGATCACTTCCGGCCTGGAAGTCCAACCACGGGAGCGCCGCAAGATCGCCGAGATCGAGATCGGCAAACTCGACGAAGAGACAGACCAGCTCAACCTGCTGTTCTATCCCGTCGACCGAGCGGGCCGCCGCATGGCAAGCCAGCGACGTCCGGTGCTGACCTCCGGGCGTGAGTTTGAGCTGATCGTGGAAGTCATCGAATGGCGCAGCGCCTGGACGTGGCTTGGCGAAGGCGGCTTCTACCAGTTTGTCACGCTGGGCGGCTACGGCGACGTGACCAACAACGCCGAGAAGACCACGCTTGAGCCTGAGCACGTACCCCGGACCGCCGGCGCAACCCTGTTCCTGCGCAAGCCGATGCAGTGGGAAGTTCGCCAACCCTGCGAAGAGGGTGATGTCTACGACATCTACCTGAACCCCGACAGCGACAGCCTCGAAGTCGGCGCTCACACGGAAGACTAGCCGGCAGGTTTGTCGTCGGTGATGACCTGGTCAAAATCAGGAAGATCGCCAGGCGGTGGTGCGGTTGGCGGCATGGCAGGCGGAATCGGTTGCTGTGGTGCCGTTTCAGGCGCTGTCACAACCGCGAGTACCTGCTGAAGTTGCGCCTCGGTTGCCTGCACCGGCTCCGGTGTGACGTTGCCCTCGCTGAGTTGCCTGACGCGCTCAAGTACTTTGCGACGACTGGCCAGATTCAGCACCAGCAGCCCGGCCGCAATCGCCGCCGAAGTTGCGGCATAGGTGACCCAGCGCCACTGGAATGCGTCGGCCGAGGACTCCAGGTGCTTGACCTGCGTACCTTCGGCAATCGCGGCGCGTGCGGACTGCTTGCCCCAGCTGACCGCATTCATGCCGCCCGCGATGGGGGAGAACTGCGCGACCATCGCATCTTCCGGCTCAACACCTGAGGTCGCGATCATCTGAGTTATGAACGGAACGATCAGCCACACCACTATGATCAAGCCCGTCAGCAGGCTGGAAAGCGCTTTGGAAATCCCGCTGAGTGTCAGCCGCCAGGTGATCTGCCCACTCATCAGCAACGTCACGCCGAGCACGACCAGCAACGCGATGAACCCGTTGAATTCGTGCTTCTCGAACGTTCGTACCAGCTCACGGAGCTCGCTGTCCGACTTCTTTGCCGCGGCCGCCATGGCCGAGTTGGGGGTCGGGCCGGCTCCGGGCCCGGCGGTAAACATCGCGAGATTGTCCAGGCCCATGACGTTGCGGTAATCTGCCGTCAGGGTGGCCTTGTCCTCCAGTCGCGCATCCAGCCGGTCGAAGCACACCCAGGCCGTACCGACCAGCAGCACCAGGCCCAGCACTGTTATCAGCGTCGTATGCACGACCCCTCGGTCGCCACCGGGGAAGAACATCCGCCCGAACTTGTTATTGATTGCCGGGTTCAGTTTTTCGATCTCACGCCGGACGCGGCGGCTGGCCACGGGCGGCTCGCCGGGCGCGGTCAACGCCGGCACCATCATCACGAACGTGAAGTACACGGCGATCATGATCAGCCCGCCGTATGCCGAGTCGTGGGCTGCGATTCGGACCGCGATGTAATAAATCGCAAACTGGATCGGGATCTCGATTGCCGCCACAGTCCACAGCAGGCGCAGCGCCGTGCTCTTGTTATGCGAAGACGGCTTGAGGCGATTCGTGGTCGAGATGAACAGGAACGAGCAATAGATGCCCCAGGTGGCTGTCATCGCGCACACGTAGAACACACCCTCGCTGAGGGTTGGGTCGAACATGTTCATCAGCGTGGGCGCGATCATCGAGACCAGGGTGCGCGCGACGGTCAGCACGATGAAGATGATCAGGATGGTCAACCCGATTACGAACGCAAACGCATAGGTGACCAGCACGGCCGGGATAGCCTTCTTCACAAGGCTCGAGGCATATACGCCGACGAAGCTGATGAAGATCGAAAACAGGATCAGCACCCACAGCACCGCAAAGAACACAGACGGCTGGATGCCACCGAACAGACTTGCGATCGCGAACAGCGGGATCGTGGCGATAATGAATATGCTGGATTGCAGCGCCGCGGCCGAGAACTTACCGAACGCGATTTCCCACGGCGACAACGGAGTTAACAGCAACAGGTCGAACGACTTCTTTTCGTGCTCCGATGCTATGGCCGTACTAGAAAATGCGGGAAACACCAGCATCACCACCGCAACCAGCACAATCGACATGGTGATGAACAGCCCGCTGCCGATGCTGGTCGGGTCTTCGTACATGCCCTTGGTGTTGCTTTGTACGTACAGCCAGATGGCGAAGATGGCGCCCTGGATCAGCAGGTAGGCCGTGAGGATAATGACCAGCTTCCAGCTGCGGCACGCGACGCGCAGTTCACGGACCGCCAATGGGTTCATGAACAGGCGCTTGAAGAAACCGGGAGATTCGGTTGCTTCCACTAGGCGGGTCCGTTACTCGATCCGTTTGATGACGTGAATGCCGAACTGCGATTCCACGATGCCCACTTCGTCGACCTTCAGCTCGCTGGCAAGCCGCAGGAACGGCTTGACCAAACCAGCTGTCGGGCTGACATCATAGACGTGCGTCGCGTCGCTGTCTTCGTTGTACTGCTTCTGCAACTCGACGAAGTCTTCGCCTGCCTTGGCGCGGCTCAAGATATCGTTGGCGAGCTCCCAGGCTTGCTCCTCGGTACGTTCCGGGTCTTTGGGCACCAGGCCCTGGGCCTTGCCCTTCCACGTCACGAGTATGTGGCGGACCTTGCCTTCAAACGCGCCCATCACCTTGAAGTCTGCGGGTGATACAAACAGCTCGAACAACTGCGCTGCCGGGAACAGCCAGTACTCTTCCGTGCCATCAGTCCGGACGATCAGCCCGGTGCGCAGGCCCTGCATCTTTTCACCGACATACAGGGTTGTGCCCTTCAGCTCTTCGCCTTCCTTGAGCTGCAGATCGACCTGCTGCGTCGAGACGCCTTCGCCGAGTTTGTACTTCGTTTTGTCCAGTGCCTCGGCCAGCTTCGCGCCACGCAACATCTGCAGCGCACGATTGAGCCCGTCGGCCGAGCCCTGGTCGGCCATTTCGTCCCACGGCTGCTGAATGCGCCATTGCATCTGGCCCTGCGCGTCAGCGCTGTAGCTGAGCTGAAGAACCGCATCGCCGTTGGCCACCCGGATCGTCGAGGGCTTCTGGCCGGTCTTCGCGAGCGAGACATCGGTGAGTTTCAGGTAGTCCCCGGCCGGCACGAACAGCGCGCTGATCGCATCAGCCTTCACCCAGTACAACTGCTCGGCGCCGTCGATGACCCGCAACACGGGAATCTCCCCCTGCTGCGTCTTTCCGAAATAGAGCGTCGCCGTTTTCACCTTTGGCACTTCGGGTTTCGTTGGTTCCTCAGCGGGCTTTTCGTCAGCCGGCTTCTCATCGCCTGGTTTTTCGGCTTCGGGGTTGTCCGGCGTGTCGTCGCCATCTTCGTCGCTGCCGCCTGCCGTCTTTGCAGGATAGACGGCTGTCACCCAGCGCCTGGAAAAGCCCGGGCCGACTTCAAGCGCGGCGCGGTCAAATGTCCCGTCGTCCGGATACCCCTGCATGGTGTTCAGCGTGGTCTGCAGGTTGGAGACCTTCACGCGGTCGACTTCCATCGCGAGCGGCGCGGTCATCTTCCAGTTCGAAACGGCACCGACAGCTTCACGCTCAAGGGCGACGTTGCTGTCGCCATCCTGCACGGTCAGGCTGTCGGGCGTAACTCCGTCAGGAATCAGGTTCAGGCGAACCTTGCGCATGAACTCGGTTGTCGGCCGGAAAATGCGGCTCAGGACGTATTCGCCCGCCCAGTAGATGAATTCGCCGGTGTTGGCGGTCTTGAGCATCACGGCGATGTCGCCGTCTGCGTTCTTGGTGCCGAAGTACAAGTGCGCCGTCGTCATCTTCTCGCCGACGGTGTACTTGATGGTGACTTCCTTGCCCGGCGACACGAGTTCGAACTTGGCGGCGTCTTCCGCACGTCCGGCGATGTCGCCCGCGTGGTAATTCTGAAGCGCGTCGGTGATTGCGCGGACGCTTTGGCCCTCCGCGTCACCCTTGCGGGGCGAAACCAGTTCCCACTCTTCAGCAGCCGGGTCACTGCCGGGCTTGCGCTGGAAGACCATGCTGCGCTCGCCATCCTTGACGGTGAATTCCTGCACGACCGCTTCAAACGGCAGAGGCTCAAACGCCTTGGTGCTGACCCAGCGCTTGGCGTCCGGCTTGCCGCTGGAATCAAGGTTCAGCGCGCCGTACAGCGTATCGAACTGACCGCCGAGGCCCGTCAACTCGAAGATACCCTCCGGAGCATCGGCACCCGCCAGGCGCACAAAGTCGCGCGTTGCGCCGTCGGCGTGGCCGACCATGACGTGCAGCAACTCCGCGCCCTTGTCGCTTTCGAGGCGCAGGTGCACCGCGTCTTCGTCGTTCAGGCTGTAGCTGATGAACTGCGTTGTGGTCGTCGTGCTGGCGCGGTTGAGGCGGGCGGAATCGAAGATCCGCGTGATCAGGGAATCCACGTCCGCCTTGTCGGCCGGGGCGTTGAAGCGGCTGGGAACGCGCCAGTCGTCTCCGTCGCGGTTCAGCTCGAGTTTCGCGCCATCCTTGCCGACCCAGACCTGGATGCGCTTGATGTCTTCCTTATGGAAGGCCGGATCCTGGGTGGTACCGCCGACCAGCGTTACTTCCTTGAGCGGCTCTTCAACCGTCTTCGTCGCGCGCGTGACCCATACCAGAATCGCCAGCACCACGATGATCGCCGAGACGACCATCAACTGGCGATTACGCTGCTTTGCGATCACCTCGTCAGGGGTGAAGCGCGCGGCCGTGGTCTCGCCGGGTGTGGTTTTGGCTTCTTCGGTCATTTGCTGTCAGGCCGCCAGGCGGCTCCTGTTTACTTGTCCGAGTCCCTGATTCCGATGCCGATCTCATACAGTTCACGGTCTCGCGTGCGCAGGAAGCTGCGTACGCCGGCGAACGCCAGCAGAATCAGCGGTACACCCGCGATGCAAACCATGAACCAGAAAGTCTTCATGCCCTGGTCAATCGGGCCGACGATGCGCGGCGCGACACCGGTTCGCGCACGCAGACTGACGAGGTCGTCGCCGTAGATGAAAGCCTCCGCGATGTTGCGATAGAACGTCAGCCCATGGCTGATCACAACCGGCTCGATTTCATCCTGCGGATAGCCCCGCAAATAGTCGACGTTCAGCGCAGCGGCCGTCGTCATTACCAGCAGCTTGCCCTCACGCGGGTTGAGCACCGGCTGGGCGTCCTCATCTTCGGGATCGCCGCCCCAACCCGGCACCTTGCGCTTTTCGTCCACCCAGAAGCTGGGGAACTTGCCGCTGATGAGCGTGGCCACCAGTGCATCGTGGTCGAGCTTCTGTGCCAGGATGCCCTTGCCGACACTGGCCGCCGGGTCACGCTCGACTTCCGCGGGCGAGTTCAGATTGAACTTGAGCGGGATCTCCGGCATCGCGGGATTGGCCGGCATGAACTTGTACATGTCGTCCTTGAGCCTGATCAGATCCGTTCGCTCAAGCTGAAGCTCTTTCAGGCGATCGTCCTTGACCGTTTCTTCGACGATCAGCGGCAATGGCAGTGAAGCCAACCCGCGCGTGAACACGCTGGTCGCATTCAGGTCTTTCGGCTCAATCACCGGCGCAAGGCGCACGGTTGTCGGCACCAGCTCAAGGCTCTGGCCGCCCCGCTGGCTTCCACGCACTGCGTATGGCTGCAGCTTGCCATTGGGCCGCAGCAGCAGGTCCTGGCCGATCTCGATGCCCAGGTGCTTGGCCCATTCTTCAAAGGTCGGGTCGAGCGGCTCCTTCTTGATGGTCACACCATTCGGCGGCGTGAAGCTCATTGAGAAGTCGATGTCGGCACTCCAGCCCTGCACCAGCAACGCCACGTTGCCGCCCTCATTCAGGTAGCGCTCGATCTCGTACAACTCGCGCTCACTGAGCCGATTGGCTTCCATCACGATCAGGCACGCCAGATCGCGTGGGACGCGTTTTTCTGTCTTCAGGTCGACCCATACGGTGTCGTAGTCCAGCACGCCCTTGATGTAGTTCAGCAGCGGCGTGTGCCCGTTCTGCGGCATCTGCCCCGGCTGCGGCGGCCCTGCACGCGGATCGCTTGGTGGCAACACGAAGCCCAGCCGGGTACGAGGGCGCGTCTGTTCCCAGATGTTGTCTTCGATGGCGGTCTTGATGTCCGCCTCAGTCTTCTTTTCGGAGAAGTCCCAGATCGCTCCGAACTTGTCCTCGTCCGGCTTCACCTGAACGATCACGGCCGCAAAGTAGAGCGTGTCCTTGATGGCGGTCAGCGCACCGCTGTCATCAAAGACAGGCTCGCGCTTACCGTCGAACGGCTGCAGGCTCAGGTAGCCTGGGCCGAACGGATACTTCTGCTGCTGTTTGGCTGTCGGCCCGAGCGGAATGCGCTGGTAGGTGACCTTCTCAGGCACCGTCTGCGCAATCGCATCAAGCGCCTTGTTGAGGTTCGCCGCCATTTCGCGGTGTGCGTCGGGCATGGGGTCGCTGACGTAGCAGACGATCCTCACCGGCTTCTCGAACGACTTGAGCAGTCGATCGAAGCTCGGCCGTTTGGTCTCATTGCGCATTGTCAAAACCGTGTACGCAATGTCGAACTCAAGCGTGTCCACACGGTGCTCGCGCGCCTCGTCTGCCTTGTCGACCAGGTTGACGATGCCGTTGATGACCTTGGGCTCGGCCGTGCCGTAGTTGATTTCAAGGCTGCTGAAATACCCCTGCACGCCGCGGACTTCCGCGCGCTCATCCTGCCCGCTGGTCTGGACGTCCACGGTTACCTTGACGCCCTTGTCCTCAAGCTCCTTGCGGCGTGTGGCAACTTCGTCGTTGGTGATACGCTCGACGCGGTACTGCAGCTTGCCCGCCGAGCTGACGGCCAGTTCATCAAGCTTGTCCAGAACATCGCGTTCTAGGTTGATGCGCTTGGCGGGCGGCTCATCATCGACGTAGTAGACAACGTTGATCGGCTCGGTCAGTTTCTCAAACAGCCGCTGCGTGCCGTCACTCAATGTGAAGCGATGATCGCCTGTAAGGTCGAGGCGCGTGCGATACTCCATGCCGAGGTAGTTGATCGCGCCGAGCGCAATCGCCACCAGCGTGGCCATCAGGTAGAAATGCAGCGTGTAGTTGCGGCGGCGGTTTATCACTAGCTGTACCTCCGCGATTCCAGCGACCACACGTTCAGCAGCACGAACAGAACGACGTAGCTGGCAAAAAACACCAGTCCGTTTGTATTTACGACGCCGCGTTCGATCTCACGGAAGTGCTCAAGAACCGAGATCTGCGCCAGCGCGGCCACGACTGCCTCGCCGGCCGGGGAGGACAGGCGGATCGCGTCGTCAGCCTTGTCACCACCCCCGACTACATGCGAAAGGACGTTCACAATGAAGCCGAACACGACGACAGTCAGGCCCAGCATCTTGTCACGGCCTACAACCGCGGCCAGCACACCAAGGCCAACCAACGGCACACTGAACAGGTGAATCAGCGCGGCCTGCGGGTTTTCGCGGGCCATGTCGCTGATCATGCCTCGCATTTCGCCGACACCGACAATGCCGAGGCAGATCAGCATCGCCATGAAGAAGGCCAGCGCCTGGTTTTCGGTCAGCCCGCTCACGAACAGGCCCACCGCAACAAACGCCGCACCAAGCAGGAAGCAGGCGAGATAGCCACCGGCAACGGGGCCCCAGTCCGGCGAGCCGAACTGTGTCAGCATCAGCGGGAACACAATCGTTGCGGCCAGCATGCAGCCAAGGAAGATCAAGCCAGCGAAGTACTTGCCCAGGGCGATTTTCCAGGTGGGGATCGGCAGCGTCATCAGCAACTCGAATGTCGCCTGCCGACGATCTTCTGACCAGAGTCGCATGCTCACGGCCGGCACGACCACGGCCGCCACCCAGGGAAAAATCCCGAAGAATGTGCGCATGGACAGTTCGCCGCGTTCAAACCAGTCACCGCCGTTGCCCAGCGGGTCAAGCAGAACGCTCATGAGCATGATGACCACAACGAACGCGCCGATGATGCCGAACCCCATTGGCGAGTCGAAGTAGCCCTTCAGTTCACGGACGAAGATCGGCCTCATTACTCACCGTCCTTGTCCGGCAGCCGCGGCGAGAACTCTGTGTCGCTCGCGGTGCGGGTGTCTTCGAGATTTTGAATAGTGCCGAAATCATCCTCTTCTTCATGAGGAAGATTGGCCGTAGTTTCGGCGGCTTCCCACGCAGTCTCGGAGGGCGACCTCTCGCTGTAGCTGGCTGATTCCGTGGCCTCGCCGGTCACGCGGGTGGTTGCGGCCGTGGCATCCGGATCTTCAGGAAGCTGCGCCGAGGCATCAGCTTCCTCTTTAACCGGTTTGGTCGGTGCGATAATGGTGGATTGCTCAGCAATCGGCTTCTTTGCGGGAGACTTGTCGGCGGTCGATTGGGCGAGCTTCTTCGCGTCAGGACCGGAGTCAAACGTCCCGCGCTTGAGGATCTGCAGGAATACCTGCTCCAGCGTCAGGCGCTCGGGGGCGAGCTCAGCCAGTTTCATGCCGCCTTTGTAAACCATGTCGGCGATGTGCTCGCAGCCCGCGTGAATGGCGTTGCTGCCGCCGCCGATCCGCACGATGAAACGCCCGTAGCCGCTGGGCCCGTTCTGCATCTCGACCGTTTCCACACCATCGACGTTGCGCAGGGGCTCCGCAAACTTGGCGTCAGCGCCCTTGACCAGCAGGCGCACATTCTGGACATCGTTGTATTTCGACGACAGCTCATCGACTGTGCCATCGGCGACCTTCTTGCCGCCGTTGATGATCACCAGCCGGTCGGCCACGGCCGTGGCTTCCTGCAGGATGTGAGTCGAGAATATGATGCAGCGATTCTCACGCAGGCGTTCAATCAGCTTGCGGATGCCGACAATCTGCATCGGGTCGAGGCCGGAAGTCGGCTCGTCCAGGATCAGCACGTCGGGGTCATGGATCAGCGCCTGAGCCAGCCCGGTGCGCTGTTTGTAGCCCTTGCTCAACTCAACGATGCGCGACTTCAGCTTGTTGCGCAGCCCGCAGTCGGCGACCACGCTGTCGAGTCGCTCTTTTAGATTCCCGCCACCAATCCCGCGCGCCTGGCCCGCGAAAAGCAGATAGTCTTCCACCGTCATGTCCGCGTATAGCGGCGGCGTCTCGGGCAGATAGCCGATGCGCTTGCGGACCTCATGGGGGTTCACGTGGACGTCGAAGCCGTCGACGCTGGCCGTGCCTTCGCTGGCGCTGATGTAGGTGGTGAGCACCTTCATGGTGGTGGACTTGCCCGCGCCGTTCGGCCCGAGGAAGCCCAGCACTTCGCCCTTCTTGACGCTGAACGACACGTCATCGAGCGCTTTGAAGTCGCCATAGAATTTGGTGATGCCCTTGACTTCAATCATCGGCGCGAATCTAGCTCAGCGAATCGCAACTTCAACCGCAGGAGGCCGCCCAAGACGGCCGAATTTCACGGGTACATGCCAGCCAACATTTCGAATACGGGTGACAGGCCTCATGCGTAACGTGAAACTACCGGACGTTAGGCACATGAATTCCGGGGCTTGACACACCGCCCCAACAGGGTATTTCTATGCCCCTTCGCCAGACGGGCGTGCTGGTGGACGAGTCCAACGCAGGCCCGGCGAAGGTGAAATGCCTCCGTAGCTCAATTGGTAGAGCAGCTGACTCTTAATCAGCGGGTCGTAGGTTCAAGTCCTACCGGGGGTACCAACCACAAAGCGGCCCACAGAAACATTCTGTGGGCCGCTCGCTTTACCCGTCAAGCTGTCCATAAGCTCACCGGTACACGATTGAGTACACGATTCGACTCGCCATCTTCACGCTCGATAGCTTGGCGCCGTTCATTGGTGATCTCGACAGCTTTCACTGACTCTCGACGCGCTACAAATCCAACATTGCGAACAGCGATCTCCGGCAAAGCGCGATGAGAGAGTCTCCGAGAGACCGACTCCACCGAGATTCAATCCCAGGTCGACGCATGCCATCTATGCCGAACTCGATGTGTGACCGGATGCGACAGAATCCGCGATACTGACACACATGAATTAGCATAATCGAGAATAGTTTTTTTTTTTGAGTTGCCCGCGACTGCTTTATGGTGTTTCATTCCGCTTGCACCGGGCTGCTGCTTCGCGCTGATACCCCTATCTCTCGAACCCATTCATTCGCGCCATGGGCGCGGAAAAGGTGAACTCATGGCTTCCACGCCTGCCAATGCCGCCAACCTGACACAGGACGTTCTTTCCAAATTCCTGCTGGAAGAGTTGGAGTACAAACTCCAGATCGCACGTATCTGGCCCTTCATGGGCGTGCTCGGCGGCAAGCTGCGCTACGAACGCACAGCTCGAGGTCGTGGCCGACATTGACGACATGGCCCAGGTCCTGGGTGACAACACGCCCGCGATTGCCGACAAGACGGCCGATGCCGACACCAGCGTCACCTTCACGGTGGGCGAATTGGCGACGAGCTACCTGCTGGACTACACGGCAAAGGACCGCTTCAGCAGCTACCAGAGCATCGATAACGTCGAGTCCGTGCTGGCCTGCAAGCGCCTGATGTATATGTATTTCCGCAAGCTTGACCTGGTTAACGGCAACACGCTGTCCGGCGACTTCGACTCGCTGTTCGACATCGCGGGCGACGTCAACTCCGGCAGCCAGATCATCGACATGTCCAGCGCCGCGCCGACGCTTGCCAAGCTGCAGGAAACCTACCACCTCGTCGTCGCCGGCGGGGCTGAGGCCAACTGCATCATGTGCAACAGCCGCGCCAGCAGGGCCATCATCGCGGCCTACAACGCGGCCGGGCTGCACCCGAACCGCGTGGAGATGGAATGGGTGGACCCGCTGACCGGCGGCAAGAAGAGGCAGTGGATGAACGCGATCAACGGCGCGCCAATCCTGATCAACGACATGATCGAAACGGACGGAAGCAACCTGACGCGCATCTACATGATGGTGGTGGGCGAGGTATGCGACCGCCAGATTCACGGCGTAACCGGCATCGTGCCCAAGGATCTGGAGAACAAGTACTTCATCCGCCGCGAAGCACACGAGCCCAGCGGGGCAACGACATCCCAGACACGGGTGACCTACACCTTCCCGGTCGCCACAGCCATGGGAACCGGCAGCGCACTGGCCATCCTGAAAAACGTGGTGGTGTAGCGCAGGCGTCCCGCCTGCACCGACCGTGGGCGTCTCGCCCACGGCAATGGGACCCAGGCCACATCCGCCATCCGAGGAGAACCAAACATGCCCAGCGACCGATCAAAACCAGTCATCGCCTTCCGCGACGGGCTGGCCCGATTGCCCGCCCATATGGTCGAGCGCACGACCGGCGAACACCACGGAACCGGTCGGGGCCGAAACGCGGGGCTCGGGCAGATCTACTCGGCGATGGATGCGACCCTCGCCGAGGTACAATACGCCGGCTCCGCCCACGGGCATCCCGTGCAGGAAACCGTACCGACGCCCAGACTCTTTCAGATCTGGCGCGGAGACCCCGCACACACAGACGGAACCCGGCCCGTCATCAGGACCAAAAAGAGCGGTTGCGGCTGTGGCGGCAAGTCTAAAGGCATGCCGCTGCCTGCCGAGATGCAGGCCCGCATACGCCAACGCCTGAATGAGTTGGGCGCTGAGATTCGCTAGGGAAAGGACCGGTATGGCAGGCGGCAACCGCCCATCCGACCCCTCTGACAACGGGATTCCCGCCCGGCTCGCCCGGGGCGAAAGGTATACTCGCAACGGGGGAGAGCCGGCGCCCGGGGATGGGGCTATGCAGTTGCAAGCCGAGCGGAGGGTGATCGATACCGTGCTTGCCGCGGGCGTAAATCGCAGCGCGGCGCCGATATCAATCGAGCCTCCGCCGGAAGAAGCCCCCGGTGTCGACGACATGCCCGGCGAGCCCTACGGCGGCGGACTGGACTGGATCAGGCCGGTTCCCAAGGTCCCGATTCCACCCGTTGAAGCCAGATGCAAGTGCGAGCTGGAGGTTCTTCCGGACATCTCCCAGGGTGCGTTCACCGGCGTGTTCCGCCTGAGCGGG
>JAGQRH010000045.1 GCA_020425605.1 Planctomycetota bacterium
TACATCGGCGCGCTTGCGCTTGAGGGCAAGACGTTCGACTACAAGACCAACGAGCGGCTGCACCGCGCGCTGGAACTGAAGCTGTTCGAGGACCAGAAGGACAGCATCAAGCTGACCAGCCTCGTCAGTAACGTGGTCGACAAGGAAACGCAGGCCAAGATCGACGTGGTCAAACAGCGGCTGATTGATCGTTACGGCTACAACGACACCAGCGCAACCGACCTGCTGAATTTCGTAGCCAGTATCTTTGCGCGCGGCGACATCAAGGAATAGTCGCGCAAGTTGACAGGGCGGCGGCCGGGAAGAGAATCGCCGCCCGGCCCCATTTGCTACCGAAGGACCGTAGACGTACGACGATGTTCGAAGCCGCAGAAGCCTTTGACGTCCGCTATCTTGAGTACTTCGCCCGCCTCGGGCGACGGTACGTGATGAGTCTTAAGTCCAGCAATCAAAAGCCGGACCCCGAGAAAGTCGAACTCGCCAAGATCAAGGTCGAGCAGGCCATGCGCGAGATCGTCGACGGACAGAGCGAGTTCGCCGAAACTTTCATCAACGCCGCCTACAGCGATGAGCCCGGCACAGTCGTCTGGGGCCTGGGTATGACAGTGTGGTCCAGTGCTGGGCCGATGATGGAGGACGAACTGCGCAAGCGCGGTCGTTCCATCCTCGATGCAGCCGCCAAGAAACGGCCTGCGCACCGTCTGCTCGTGAAGGCGCACGCCATCATGGCCAAGTCGGAGCGCAACTACGCAAAGGCGCACCGCTTCTACGACATGATGCTTCGTCTCGACGCGGGCGATGTGGAGGCTGTGGCTGACAAAATTGACCTGTTCATGGTGCAGGAAGAATTTCAGAAGGCCGCCGGAATGATGGCCAAGGCGCTGCAGAAGTGGCCCGGCGACGAGCTTTTGATTCAGGTCCAGAACGCGTTCAAGCGCGACAGCAAGCAGTGCCCGCGGTGCGGAACGTACATGCGCTTTGCCGCGCCGTTCTGCCCGAAGTGCAAACACAGCTTCATGTGACGAATGCCGACACCTCCAAGGTTGACGACGAGAATCGCGCTCGGCTGGACCCGCCGCCATGCGCGTCGATTCCCGCCGCCCGCGCTTGAGCCTTTGTCGCCGGATACGACCGCGCGCATCCTTGTGGTCAACACAACCGGTATAGGCGACACGATCTTCTGCACGGCCCCCATTGCAGACCTGCGAGAGAGCTTTCCGTCAGCGCGCATCGACATGTTCGTGGACCGACGGCGGGTCGAGCTGGTAGAGAACAACCCGCGCCTGAGCAACGTTGTCGTCTATCCCGGCAAGTTCAAGCGTGTGCGCGCCACCATTCGCGAGCTGCGCAGCAAGAAGTATGAAGTCGCCATCATCCAGCACGCCAACGATCCTGACGTCGTGCCGATAGTCGCCGCCGCCCGGCCCAAGTTCATCGTTGGCTACGAAAGCCACACCTTCAGCGAGCTCTATTCGGTCAAGTTGCCTCCGGCAGACCGCGCCGGCGGTGCTCACACGATTGACGCGCGCCTCGCGCTCTGCAAGGCCGTGGGCTCGGCGGGCACCCACTGGCACACCGAGTTATACCCCGACGACGGCGACCGCGCACAGGCAGCGGAGTTGTTGCACGGTATGGGGCTGGCATCCGGCAGTGCGATCGCGATGAACCTCGGCGGATCGCTACCCAGCAAGCGCTGGCCGGTTACCCATTGGGTCGGCCTGGCGCGCATCCTTTGTGAGCGCGGCCACAGCTGCCTGTTTGTCGGCGGCCCCGACGATGCCCTGCTTGCTGAAATGGTGCGCGCGCACTGCGACCACGATATGCCCGCGCACTTCGCAGTCGGCAAACTTCCGTTTATGGGCAGCGCGGCCCTGCTGCAACTCTGTGCCGCGCACGTTTCCGGCGACACCGGCCTGATGCAGGCCGGCTTGGCGCTCGACGTCCCGACCGTTGCCCTGTTCGGCCCGGATGACCCGGCCTGGACCGGGCCGCATCCAAGACAGGAACGGGTGGCCGTGCTGCATGTCGATGATTCGAAGCGGCCGGCCGACTACGACCGGCGCGACGACAAGGACGGCGTGTTGATGAAGCTGCTAAGCGTAGACGAAGTCGTGGATGCACTGGAAGGCCTTGGAATCAAGCCTCCCCCACCATCAGCAGATTCCGGCGAAGCTGGTACAATGCAGCCATGAAGATGCACAAGATCGAAGGCGATCACGGCCGTTTCCGCCAGATTGTTCGCGGCCGAATTCGCAAAGAGCTGCGTCGCTTCCTGACCAACGGTGAGCTGGTCGGCCGAAAGGGCAAGGATGCGGTCAGTATCCCGTTGCCGCAGATCGACATTCCCCGCTTCAAGTTCGGGCAGAAACAGACTGGCGGCGTCGGGCAGGGCGAGGGCGATGTCGGTGACTCGCTGGGCGAAGACGGAGAGCCGGGCAGCGGCGCTGAAGCAGGCGACAAGCCCGGTGAGCACGTGCTTGAGGTCGATGTCAGCCTGGCAGAGCTGGCCGAGATTCTCGGTGAAGAGCTTGAGTTGCCGCGCATCGAGCCCAAGGGCAAGAACGTCGTGCAGACTGAAAAGTCCCGCTACGTGGGCATTCGACGCATCGGGCCGGAGTCATTGCGCCACTTCAGGCGCACGTTCAAGGCCGCGCTGTTGCGACAGGTCGCGAGCGGCGAGTACGACCCGATGAACCCGGTGATCATTCCGGAGCGCGACGACAGGCGCTATAGAAGCTGGGAAGTCCGGCCGATCCCGGAAAACAGCGCCGTGATGATCTACATGATGGACGTCAGCGGCAGCATGGGTGAAGAGCAGAAGGAGATCGTGCGTATCGAGGCCTTCTGGCTCGATACCTGGCTCCGTAGCCAATACAAGAACATCCAAAGCGTCTACATTGTCCACGATGCGGAAGCGAAGGAAGTCGACGAGCACACCTTTTTCCACCTGCGCGAATCCGGCGGCACCAAGATCAGCAGTGCATATCAGCTGTGCGCCAAGATTGTGCGCGAGCGATTCAACCCGCTGGAATGGAACATCTACCCGTTTCACTTCTCGGACGGCGACAACTGGGGCGCCGACGACACCACCCAGTGCTTCAAGCTGCTGGATGAAGAAATCCTCCCCGCCAGCAATGTCTTCTGCTACGGCCAGGTCCGCAGCGCCTATGGCAGCGGAAAGTTCAAGGAAGACCTCGACCATCGCTACGGCAGCAGCGAGCAGGTGATTACCAGCGATATCGCCAACGCCGACGGCATCATGAACTCCATCCGCGAGTTCCTCGGCAAGGGGCGCTAGTTTGCCATGACAAGAAAAGACCCCCGCAGTGCGGGGGTCTTGTTCAGTCGAAGCGAAACCCTTAGTCCCCACCGTCGCCGGTGATTACAGGGATCGGACGGTCAACACCCGAAGTCGCGCGCTTGAGGAACAGAAGCGCATAGCAAGTGTCGTAGACGTCTGACGGGCTGATCTCGTTGCCTACGTCCCATGCACCGTCGGCTGCGCCACCCTTGGTCTGCTGCTTCAGAAGCACTTGAGCGCCCTCGATGTACCAGTCATGGCTACCGATTTCGTCAATGCCCCCGAGCATGCCGAGACGCTCGATCGTGTAGAGGTAGTAATAGAACCGGTGCATCCCGGCCTTGGGGTTTTCTTCCATTGACCAGTTGGCAACCATCCAGGCCAGGCCGTCGCCGATCATCAGGTTGCAGTCTTCTTCAACCTTGTCCCAGACCTTCCTCTGGCCCGGATCATCGACCATCTCGTCGCGGATAAGGATCAGCGCGTTGATTGCTGCGGCCGTCATGCTGCCGTAGGTGGACTTGTCCAACTCGCTGTGTGAACTCTGGCGGCAATAACCCCAGCCTCGAGCGTGCAGGGTCTTTTCCGGCGGCTCGCTGCTGGTGCTGCGGCCCTTCTTGTCGTCGTCGCTCTTGGCCTTCTTCCACTTGGCCTTCACTTCCGGGCCGTCCTTGTCCTGCTGACCGCGCAGGAAGCGGAATACTTCGACCAGCATGCCCTTGTCGTACTTGATGCCCAAGCGCGTGGCGGCCTTGAGGCCCAGGATTGCGTACTGACTGGCGGAGACATCGACCATGGGGTCCTGCTCAGCCATGCCGGGCTTGGCATAGCGCCAGCCTGCACCGCCGTAAGCCCCCTTGCGGAATCGAGCTTCCAGCGCCTTGACTGCGATTTCACAGATTTTCTGGTCCTTGCGATCGAGCTTGAAGTTGCGGTCCTTCTTCTTCTTCTTGGCGCCGACTTCTTCCGTGCCCCAGCGGGTTACGGGAATCTTGTTGCCGTCGTCGTCTTTCACATAGCGCTTTTTCGGGTTGTCAAAGCCGCGCTCGTGGGTTTCCCAGGCGCTGACGTAGTACGCTTCCACGGCGTTGAGCACAGTGGCGTCTTCATAGGTGCTGCTGCCAACGGAGCCCTGCATGTAGCCGATTGCGCCGTTTTCGGTGTAGTTCTCGCGCAGCCATTTCATGGCGCTGTCGATCGCGGGGTCGTCCACGAAACAGCCCGACTTGCAGAGCGCCTGGATCGGGAATGCCGTTCGTGCGATCCAGTACTGGTGGGGCGTGCCGGCTTCATATGTCGGGTTGTCGGGCTTCTTGCCGAAGACTTCCTTGGGAGCCGTGCTGTCCAGCCCCTGCTGCTTCTTCAGCCAGTCGCAACCTTTGTCGACGGCGTCCTCGATCTGCTTGCCGAAGGACTTGCCGAACAGGTCTTCACGCTTCTTTTCTGCGTCGCCGCCGTCGTCGTCCCCGGCGAATGCCGGCCGTGTCGCGCTGAACAGAATTAGCGCGGCCGCAGCCGTCCAGAAGAGCACTTTCTGCATGTCAACTCCCACATAGGAAAAGGCCAAGCACCCGCGTACCAGAATACGCCAGCATCTGACCAATTTCTTCAAAAAAGGCGCCGTAAACTATGTGGGGCTGATACGTAAGCCCTTACGGGAAAAGGCTCTTTGTTCCCGTGCACAGAATGACCAAACGGTGAAATTCGCCAGAACAGGCCACAATAGTGCCGCCTGAGGGTCCTAGCCGTCCTGTTTCTTGCGACGAATCAGGTGGTAGCCAAATTCGGACTCCACAATTCGCGCAAAGCCCTCTTCTGTCGTTTTTGAGCAATCGGCGAATGCCTTTACCAGCCCACCGTTCGGGTCGCCGGTTCTGGGATCTGGCATTGAGTATGTGTTGTGAACGGTGCTGTCTTCGTTGTATTGGGTCTGCAGGTCGGCAAAGTTCTCTTTGGTTGGGTTTACCTTGTAGCGGTTCCAGATCTGCTCAACCAACTCCCAGGCCTCTTCCTTGGTGCGTTCGGGATCTTTGGGTGTTACGCGCGCGTTCGCGCCCTTCCAGCTGATCAGGATCTGCTCAACATCCACGTGCGAGATCGGTGCCTTCAACTTGCCCCAATCGTCGTCGTATTTCTCGGTGAACTTCACGTCGCCGGGACTGGGAAGTGGCTCCCCGGGATCATAGAAGATCACCGCCCCGATCACGCTGCCGATCAGCGCTGCTGCGATGACAACCCCGACAATGTTGTTCCGTGTGCTACGTTTGCGCTTCGCCACTGCCTATGCCTCCAGCGTGCTGTCGAAGACCTCAAAGATTTCCAGCTTCGGATGCCCGGCAAACATGCCGGGGTGCTTGCGTGAATGCCCCTGCTTGAATGCCTCAGACTGGGTCCAGTTCTCGAAATCCGCCATCGAGGCCCAGCGCGTCATGCTGACGAACACGCCACCCTCTTCGGTTGGGCGCAGCACGTCGAAAGCCAGGAACCCCGGCAGCGACTCAACGAGCTTCGCCCGGCCCATGAACGCTTCTTCAAAGTCCTTCTCGCGCCCCGGCGTTACTGTGAACCGGTTCATCACAAGGATCATCTGTTTCTCCTGCCCTGGGCCGCTAGATTAGAAGCATGACCGAGCCAATCCAGATACTGGCAGACGAACGCGAGTGGCGCGAGTTCCCGGATGCCAAAGGCGTCTCTTACAAGACCCTGCGCAAGCACCCGGAAGGCGGCCTGACGATCCTGCTGAAGTTCGCGCCCGGCTCACGCTATCACGGCCACCGCCACCCGGGCGGTGAGGAGTACTACGTGCTGGAAGGCGAGCTTGATGACATAGGCAAGAGCTGGCCAGCCGGCAGCTACATCTGGCACCCGCCCGGCAGCGCGCATCGGCCATCGAGCAAGTCTGGCTGCACTGTACTTGTGGTCCTGCCTCAGGCGATTGAGCTGTTGGCGCCGCCCAAGTCCTGAGGCGTGCAGGCTTCGCGGATCTCGTTCCAGCTGGCGGCGCGCAGATCCGGCAAGTTGAAACTCATCAACTCTTTGCTGCCCACCAGTCGCACTCGGGCTGTGGTACCGGCCTCGTCAAGATCGAGCAACTGCCCGACGGTATTAGTGCGCTGTCAGAGGACATGTTGACCCGCGATTAATCGCTGGCGTGATTCTGGCTGGTTCAAGGGAGACTCCGGTCTACGGACAACCTGCCTGGTTGTCGGTACAAACGAATCGGGTCTCGCCGACCTTCCTCAGCCGCTGGAAAACTTATGTGATACCGCTCACGCGACGTGGGACGAGACGATCGGGGACGCAGGCGTGCGATTGCCGGCCAGGTCGTAAGCCTGCACGTAGTAGCGATATTCCAGCCCGCTGATGGCAGTCGTGTCGTGGTAGGCCGTTACGGGCGCTGGTACAGCATCAATGCGCTCGAACTCACCTTCGCCAAGCGCTCGCCAGACGTCGTAGCCGTAGATGCCCTCGTTGTCCGTGGCGGCGTTCCACTTCAGGTCAATGCGGCCCTTGCTGCCGCCGGCCGTCAGACCAGCCCCTGTTTCGGGCCAATTGGGCGGGATGGCGTCAGCGCTCTCTGGCGCCTGGATTTTTCCTTTGGGCCAGAGAAAGCAGCTGACCGTCTGAAAGCGCTCATCTTTGGCTTTGCAGACGTTGGCGTAGCAGCAGCGGATTACGCGGTCGAAGTGACCGGCCTGCACTTTCCGCGGCCAATCCGGATCGCAGAGAATTGGGCGGGCCATCCCGATCAGGTCGGCCTTGTGATCCTGCAGGATGCTCTCGGCCAGCTCGGGCGTGTTGATCTTGCCCGTGGCAATCACAGGGGCAGCGCTGCCTTGCTCGCTCAAGAACTGCTTGATTCCCGCCGCGATATGCAGGTTCGCGGCAGGCGGATAGGTCTTTCCCGGCATGCAGCGATCGCCAGAGTAGCCGGTGTACGGGTACAGCGGCTCGCCTTCGCGGGGCTGGGCGTCCTCGAACTTGCCGCCGGCGCTGATGCTGACGTAATCCACACCGGCCTGCACCAGCCGCCACGCGATCAGCTTCGACTCATCCACCGTGTAGCCGCCCTTGATGCACTCTTCGCCGTCGAAGCGCACGCCAATCGGAATTGAATCCCCCACCGCATTGCGTACGCCCGTGACGACCTCGACGGGCAGGCGCAGGCGCTTGTCGAGGCTGCCGCCGTAGTCGTCGCGGCGCTTGTTCATGCGGCTGAGGAAGCTGGAAAGCGTGTAGGCGTGGGCCATGTGCAGCTCGACGCCGTCGTACCCTGCGTCGATACAGCGGACAGCCGCTGAGGCGTAGGCATCAACAACCCCGCGGATATCTTCAATACTTAGGTCATCAACTTTCTGCCGCCAACCACTGCGCGAGATCTTCAGGAAGTGAATGATTTGGGGCACGACACAACCGGGCCCGGCGTCCTTCATTTTCTTGCGCAACTCGCGCAGTCCGGGCGTGAATTCGTCGCCGCTGATGCGCAGCAAGGGGCCGGACTTGCTGCCATGCACGGCCATGGCCTCAAGTACGATCAAGCCCGCACCGCCCCTTGCGAATCGCACGTAGCGATCCGTGATGTCGCCGTTTACGAAGCCGTCTTCACCCGACAGGCGTGTCACCATCGCGGGCACTACGACCCGGTTGGGCAGCGTCATTGAATTGATGTTGAGTGGCTCGAACAGCTTCATGCTTGCCACCGGCTCACTAGGCTTTGGCAGGTTTCGATTTGGCGGGACGTGCGTCCTCTTCGGTCTGGACCAGGCGGGCTGCGGTGCCGCCCCAGTCGGCTTGCTCGAGAGTTCCTTCGTCGTCGAAGTAGAAAGCCTGTACGCGCGTTCCTTCGTTGCTTAACCACAGCACTTCCCACAAAGGATCCAGCGTGGGAAAGGGTGTCTTGCGAGTCATGCCCTTGGCGACAAGCTTGGCGTCGTGGCCGCACATCGCTCCGGTACTGTCCACCATGGCGTCGAAGTTCAGTGTCGCTTCCGGCTGGTTGTAGATCGTGTTCGCCAAGGTCGCGATGCCGTACGT
This sequence comes from Planctomycetota bacterium, assembly GCA_020425605.1. Lineage (GTDB taxonomy): Bacteria > Planctomycetota > UBA8742 > UBA2392 > UBA2392 > JACKID01. The sequence goes on from JAGQRH010000045.1 coordinate 8,336, forward strand.
CGGCATGGCGTCGTCGGGCACGGATGATCCGTCATGGCTCTCTGCTGCGCCCGTGGCGTGGATGCGGCCTTGCTCAAAGCTCATGCGGGCTTCCAGTTTCGGCTCTGTGTAGCGTACGCTGATGGGCATGTAGCGGCCGCCGCGGCGCTCCAGAACCATGCGCGAGCGTGCCTCGTGATCCACACCGGGGCCGTGAAAGATGATCTGCTGGTCCAGCACGCGATGGCCGTCGGCATCGCGAGTGCGCACCACGTGAAAGTGGCCCGCATGCACATGCTTGCCTTCCTGCATGAGGTACACCTGGTACCAGAGGTCTTCGTCCTGTTGCTCAGGCATTACGCGTTGCCGATCGGGCTGTGCTTGCCGGAGTCTCCGGGCTTTGCGGGGTCCATACGCAGGCGCTCAACGGGTACGCCGTTGATGAGATGACTTTCCACGATCTCGTCGACGTCCTGGACAGTGACCTGCTTGTACCAGATAGCCTCCGGATACACGACGACACTGACACCGAGCTCGCATGTATCCAGGCAACCGCTTTTCTGTGCGCGGATGCGCGGCTTCAGGCCTTTCTCGGCTGAGAGCTGCTTGAAACGCTCCAGCACGGCCGGTGAGCCCTTGGAGGTGCAGTCACCGCGCGCGTGGCCTTCGTCGCGCTGGTTCAGGCAGATGAAGACATGGCGCTCAAAGGGTGGGAACTTGCGTACGGGATCAGCCATCAGTGTTGCCAGCTTCCTTCAACATCTCGGATGATATGACCAGTTGCTGCACTTCGCTTGCCCCCTCGTATATCCGCAACGGCCGGATTTCGCGATACAGGCGCTCGAAGATGCTGCCGTGCAGCGCGGCCATTCCGCCGCCGAGCTGCAGGGCCTTGTCGATGATCCACTGCGCGTTCTCGGTCGACTGCCACTTTGCGATCCCGGCCTGCATGGGGATGCGCTTGGCCCCGTTGTCGAACTCGTACGCCGCGCGATAGGTCAGCAACCTTGACGCGTCCAGCCTCGCGCGCATCTCAGCCAGAATGCCTTGCGCGATTGGCTGCTCGGCCAGGGTCTTTCCGAACATCTCGCGCTGCCCGGCGTGCTTCAACGCTTCATCGAGGGCGCGTCGCGCGAAGCCGTTGGCCGCGGCAGCCACTGTCGTGCGCATGCGCCCGAGCGTGCCGAGTGCGATGCCCATGCCGTCGCCCTCGTCGCCGATCAACGCACTGGCGGGCAGTTTGACCTTGTCGAAGATCATCCGGCCCAGCGGGTGCGGCGACAACGGCCGCTGCAACTCAAATGACAGGCCGTGCAACTTTGTCGGTAGTAGGAACGCAGATACACCCCGTCGTTCATCCGATGTGCGGGCGAAAAGCACGAAGTAATCCGCAACGCCTACGTTGCTGACGAGGTGTTTTTCCCCGGTCAGGAAGTACTCATCTCCGGCCTTCTGTGCACGCAGGCTCAGGCGCGAAAGGTCGCTGCCGGCATCTGGCTCGGTGATTGCGAATCCCAGGCAATGTTCACCGGTGATTGCTTTGGCCAGGATCTGCTGCTTCTGCGCGTCGTTGCCGGCGATCAGCAGCGGCACACCGCCCAGGGCCTGCATGGCCCATGCCAGGTCGGCGATGCCTGAGTGGTAGGCCAGCACCTCACGTGCGAGCACATTGGCGCGCATTGACCACGGCTCGCCCACCGCGTGCTTGAGGGAGCCGGACTTGCCGAGTGTCGCGAGTGCGCCTTTGAGCGCGGCGGCATCATCCAATTCAGGATCGGGCCAGGTGTGCTGGCGCGCGTTGACATCCAGCTCTCGCGCGAAGCTGCGCTGGTCGTCGGTGAAGAAGGGCAGATTCAGCAGGTCTTCCATGGTCATTGAAACTTCGGCTCGCGTTTTTCGGTCCACGCGTCGTAGCTTTCCCGGAAATCCGCGTGCTCCATACAGATCGCCTGCGCCTTGGCTTCCTCTTCGAGCGCAGTCTCGAGGTCGAAGTTCAGTGCCCTGTTCAGCATGTCTTTCGTAACCGACAAGCCGAATTGCGGGCCTTTGCAAAGCTTCTCGGCCAGCGCCTTCACACGCGGCATCAGCTGGTCGGGCTCAAGCACTTCGTTGTACAGACCGATGCGCTCGCACTCGGCCGCGTCGATGAAGTCACCGAGCATCAGCAACTCTGTCGCCTTGGTCATGCCCACCACGCGCGGCAGCAGGAAACAGGCACCCATGTCCGCGCCGCTCAGGCCGACCTTCGTGAACAGAAACGCGCACTTCGCGTACGTGCTGGCAATGCGGAAGTCGCAGGCGAGCGCAATTGCCGCGCCGGCACCGCAGGTGGTGCCGTTCAGCGCGCCGATCACCGGTTTGCGGCAGCTGCGGATGGCGCGGATCAGGTCTACGGTCATGCGCGTGAAGTCGAGCAGACCGCGGCTGTCGCGGCTGAACAACTCACCGATGATGTCCTCGACGTCGCCGCCGCTACAGAATGCCTTGCCCGCGCCTGTTATCACGATGACGCGCACCTCGTCGCGCGTGGCAAGCTGCTTGAAGAACGCGCCAAGCTCGGCGTAGACCTCAAAGGTCAGGGCGTTGTAGCGCTCCGGGCGGTTCAGCGTGATCGTGCCGACCCCGTCGTCTTCAGTGTAGAGAAAGGACTTCGGCTGCATGCCTTCTCCCGTTACTCCTGCTTGCGGTCGAGCAGCGCCGCTAGCTGGTCCAGGTCGCCGCGCAGGTTCTGGACCGTGTTGTCCGAGAGCCCCGAGAGCAGCTTCGCAATGTCGTGCGTGTGTTGCGGGATGATCTTGTTGCAGTACTCGCGCCCCTTATCGGTCAGCTTGATGAAGGTCTGGCGTCGGTCCTTCGGATTGGTCTCACGGAACGCGAGGCCCTGTTTCTCCAGTCGGTCGACGATGCCTGTCAGATTCCCGGCCGTTACCAGCAGATGCTCCGAGAGTGAGCTGAACGTCAGCCCTTCCGGCGAGCGCTCAAGCTGCGCCAGCACGTCGAACTGCGGCATCGTGCATTCTTCGCGCAGGCCGCTGCGCAGGTCGCGCATCGCGAGGTTGTAGCAGCGTGCGAGCCGAATCCACAAACCGACGCGGGCGCGCTCAGACGATGACAACGGGTTTTCCATGGTCTACTCCGGAACAACGCCAGTGGCCTCAATCTCGACTTTCGCCCCGTCCTCGAGTAGCGATTTCACTTCCAGCAGTGCCATCGCCGGATAGTGGCGACCCATCACTTCGCGCCATGCTGCGCCGATGCCGGGCAGGTCTTCCGAATAGTCGCGCTTGTCGGTCACATAAATGGTCATGCGGCCGATGCAGTCGATGCGGCTTCCCGCGGCCTCGACGCACGCCTTGATGTTCAGCAGCGCCTGACGGAACTGGGCGGTGAAGTCGTCGGTGGTGAACTGCTCATCGGCATTCCAGCCGACCATGCCTGCAATGAACAGCGGCCTGCCCTTGGGCAGCACAATCGCGTTGGCATAGCCCTTGGGGCGCTTCCACCCGGGCGGGTTGATGGTTTCAGGCTGCGTCGTCATCAATGTTCGATCTCTCCCCCGTCTATGCTGATCGCCTGGCCGGTGATGCCGTGCGATTCCTCGCTTAGCAGGAACGCGACCGTGTGTGCGATCTCCGCCGGCTGGAAGATGCGGTACTGGGGCGACAGCTTCTTGAGCTTGTCCTCGGCCTGCACTTCATCGAGGCCGGTCTTGTCGACGATGTTCTTGATGGTGGCTTCCCAGACTTCGGTGTGCACGTAGCCCGGGCAGATCGCGTTGAACGTGACCTTCTTCTGTGCGAACTCGCGTGCAAGCGCACGTGTCGCGCCCAGCAGCGCATGCTTGCTCGCGCCGTAAGCACTGACGTACGGGTAGCCGCAGAGTGCTGCCGTGCTGCACATGTTGATCACGCGGCCGCCGGCCATCTCGATCATGCGTGGCAGAACCGAGCGCGTGATGCGCATGGGCGCGTAGAAGTTCAGCTCCATGTGGCGGCGCAGCAGGTCGTCGTCGGTCTTGGCCAGTGGCGCGCTCTCGGCCATGCCGGCGTTGTTGACCAGCCCCCACGGCGGCCCGAAGGCGTTCAGGTTGGCGTCGCGGATTGTGGCGCCGGCATCTTCCTGCGTGATGTCGACAACGCAGGTCGCGGCCTTTGCGCCGATCGTTTCGCACTCGGATTGCACGACCGCGAGGGGTGCCTCGCTGCGAGCGACCAGCATCAGGTTGTAGCCCTTCTGTGCCAGTTCCAGGGCGATGACCTTGCCGATTCCGCGGGATGCGCCGGTGATGATAACCGTTGGTGTCATGCTAATACTTTAGGTTTCAATTATCCCTGATTGCAATCAATATGACTGCGTCTAATCAGAAAAGGTCGAAGTCTGCAAGCGGGAATGGATTGTGGATTCAGGGGGTCAGCTTGGCCCGGATCGCCTCAACCAGCGCCGCTGCAAGGGTTTCGTACGTCTGTACCCCTTCGTCGGGCGTTGCGGCACGCGGGTAGCCGAAGTAAGCCTGTGGACCGCCGGCCTCTTCAAAGGTCTTGGCACCTTTGCCGAATGCCTCGGTCAGACTTGCCGGGTTGTCTTCGCTGGCCTGTCGGGCGGGCTCGTCAACCAGCTCGGGGCGCGACGCCATCACCAGGCTGGTTTCGTACTGGCCGGCGTGGCACGCGCCGGACTTGAACTCGTCGGTCAGTGTCTGCGCCAGCTTGCGGCGGGTGAAATCCGGGAACGCGACGGGCAGTTTGAGTTCGTTCTCAATGCGCGCGGTGACGTCGCGCAGCATCTGAACGTTGGCTGGATCGAAGTGGCTGTTGGCAATCGCAAGGCAGGCGAACCCCTGTTCCTTCAGTCCGTGTGCGATGTCGAAGATGACTCCTGCCGCGGCCTCCGCACTGATGCTGAGCGTGCCGGCAAAGGCTGCCGCATACTCGGCCGGCGCATAGGGCAGCGATGGCAGCATGAACGCGGCGATGCCCGCTTCTTCCAGAGCGGGCAGCGCATAGGCGGCCATGCCGTCGCTGATGATGACATCCGTGTTCAGCGGCAGATGACGGCCGTGAGCTTCGGTTGCCCCGCATGGCAGGATCGCTACGACTGGCGCGTCGCCTTCGAGAGCGGCGTTGATCTGTGGCCAGGTGTTGTTGCCGAAGGTGTGTTCCACTATGCGTATTCCTTGCGCAAGGCCTTGCGGTCGATCTTGTCGCGGTCGTTGCGGGGCAGCGGCTTGTCGCTGAAGGCCACGCCGTGCGGCGCCTTGTAGCGTACGAGCTTCTTCTTGGCGTGGGCGATCAGCCGGTCGCTGGTGGCGTCGCTGGCTTCAACGCCTTCGTTCAGCACGACGATGGCGAACGGCTTCTCGAGCCCGGCGTCGTCTTTCTTGCCGATCACGCAGCATTCCTTCACGGCCTCGTGCTGCATCAGGCAGTTTTCGACTTCGAGCGGGCTGACGTAGATGCCGCCGGACTTGATCAGATCGTCGCCGCGGCCTTCGTAGAACCAGTAGCCGTCCGCGTCCTGGCGGAACTTGTCGCCGCTTACGATCCAGCCGCCGCGCAGATGCTCTTTCGATTTGGCGTATGCGTTGTGGTAGTACAAGGCCGCGCTGTCGCCGCCCACCCACAGCGTGCCCACATCGCCCTGCTGGACCGCGTTGCCGTCGTCGTCGGTCAGTCTTGCGGTGTAGCCCGGTACAAGCTTGCCGAGGCTGCCAGGCCGCACGTCGCCGGGGCGGTTGCTGATGTAGATGTGAAAGCTCTCGGCGCTGCCGATGCCGTCGATGATTGGCACGCCGAAGGCGGCGTCCCACTTGTCGTGCAGGTCTTTCGGCAGTGCTTCGCCCGCGCTCCACATGAAACGCAGCGACGACAGATCTGGCCGAGCGTCGTCAGACAGCATCTTGTTGATCAGCGTCGGCACGTTGGTCAGCACCGTGCACTTGTGTTTGCCAACCAGCTCAAACAAGCGCGCGGGCGTCGGGCGGTCCGGGAAAAGGACGGTCGTCGCCCCCACCGCGAACGGGAACATCACATTGGTGCCGGTCGCATAGCCGAAGAACAGGCGCGGCCCGCTGACGGTGATGTCGCTCTCGCGCATGCCGATGAAACGTTTGGCGTAAACCTCCGTGTTGTAGGCAAAGTGCGAGTGAAAGTGCACGGCGCCTTTGCTGTGCCCGGTGGTGCCGCTTGTGAACAGCCAGACGCTGGGGTCGTCCTTGCTGGTGTCGGCCGGGTTGAGCTTCTCGCTTTGGCCCTTCAACCACTCGTCCCAGGCGTGAACTGTGATCCCGTCCGGCGCGCCGGCTGCATCCGACTTGCCGACGACGATGACGTGCTTGAGGTAGCGGGCTTCCTTAAGCGCAGGCAGAAACTTCTCGAGCGCTTCTTCGTCGACGGCCGCGATCGGCGCCTTGGTGTAGTTGAGGTAGTAAGCGAAATCTTCCGTGGGCAGCAGTGGGTTGATCTGCGTCGCGACACCGCCGACCTTGATCGCGCCGAACCAGAAGTAGACGAACTCCGGCCTGTCGTGCAGCACGGTCAGAACGCGCTGCTCCGGCTGCAGCCCGAGTGCCTTCAGCCCGTTGCCCGCGCGGTTGACGTTTTCGAACACCTGCTGATACGTGAGCTGCGAGCCCTCGTAGTGAATTGCAACCTTGCTGCCGCGTCCCGCCTCGACATTCGCGTCGACGAAGTAACTCGCCATGTTGAAGCGGTCGGGGAATTCGGGAACGTCGGACATCGCTTACTCCGGCTTCACGGCCTTATACAGGCCGGTGCGGTGGCTGTCGGGGACGAGCCATTTCTTGAACAGGTCGTGGTACTTCTGCGGCAACTCGACGCCTGTGAAAGAGTCCATGTCGAGGCAGACGGTGACGAGGCTGGCCTCGACGGCGCGCACCTTCTTGTTATCGCGTGCGGTGTCGCCGGTGTAGGTCCAGGTGACGCTCTTCTTGCCGATCTTCTGGATGCCGAGACTGATCTCGACATGGTCGCCGAAGCGCAGCGGCTTGAGGTAGTCCACCTCCATGTGCACGGTAGGAAAGCCGATGCGCTCGACATCGAGCAGGTGGCTGTACCGGATGCCGAGACCGCGCTCGAAGAAGTCTTCGAAGCAGCAGTGGAAGTAATGCAGAAAGCGCGGGTAATACAGGATGCCTGCGTGGTCCACGTCGCTGAAGCGGATCGGATAGGTTGACGAAAACAGTGCCATCGGTGGTTCCTGTTTGGGGCTAGGGCGCAATCCTAGCGGCCGTCGCGGCAGGGGTCTACTTGCCGCTGATCTTGAGCACGTAGGCTGCGACGTCCGCCCGGTCGGCGTCACTCAACCGATTTCCGAAGCTTGGCATGCCCGTGCCCGGCAGACCGTTCGTGATGTTCGTGTAGATTGTGTCCAGCGGGCGTTCGCCTTCACGCAAGGTGATCAGTTCGCCGTCAGCAAGTTTCGCCGGCGGCCGAACGGTCTTGAAGAAGCGCGCGGCCGGGCCGTCGCCGTGGCCCTCGCGCCCATGACAGCCGGAGCATTCGCGAACGAACAGATCTTGTCCTCGTGCCGCGTCACCTGCTTTTGCTGAGTGGCGCCCGTCCGGCCATGGCTTGTTGATCCGTGAAGGAGTCTTGAGCGAGAGCAGGAAGCGAACGACGCCCTGGCCCAGGTCGCTCAGTTGGCCGGACTTGTCGAACAACTGGCGTTGTGCAGGCATCTGCGAGCCTGCGACGACCGAGTCCGGTTGCCAGAAGTGCGCGGCATGCCAGTCCGCGGCGAAGTGGTTTCCGACGCCTGCCAGGTCCGGGCCCATGGCCCGGGCCCCGGAGGCCTGCTCACCGAACTCGGTGGTCAAATCATCGCGGAGACTGCTGACCGTATGACACTGCCAGCACTGTGCCTTCACGTAGTACTCGGCCAGGGCGCGGTCAAAGGCCTGCGGTGGAAGTGGTTCCGGCTCCGGCTCGGCTGGTGTGTGGGCGATGACCCCGACCAGCAGGAACACAAGCGCCAGACACGGAAACGAAATAGATGCAAGCTTGGCACCGCTCATGACGCGGGTTTAGCGGCGCGTTGTCGCCCCGGCAAGTCAGGGCAGTTTCTCGTAGTCACGCGCCTGCTTGATGAGTGACTTGTCGCCGCACTCATCGATGACCCTGTTGTAAAGCTTTCGTGCGGCATCGCGCTGGCCGACGACATGGTTGCATACGCCCATGTTGAGGATCACTTTGTAGTTCTTCGGCTCGCGCTCGTGCCAGCGCTCATAGAGCTCAAGCGCCCTTCGGGCCGAGTGCTCCTGCGTGCACTTGAATTGCCCGCCGACCACTTCCGGGTTCGCGTGCTTCGTCCATGCATCGGCCGCCAAAGACAGCAGGCGCGCGTCCTGGGTATCCAGGGCGAGTGCTTTCTCATAATCGCCCGCCACGGCGTCCCAACTTGGCTTTGCCGCTTTGCTAGCGCCGTCCGCCAGCTCAACGAACGTCTCGATGTTTGCGAGGTCTTTTGCAATCGCTTCCAGAGTGGATGTGACGTCCCCGGCGTATTTCGCACCGATGTCGGACTTGCCGTGCTTGGTTCGCCATTCACGTAGTTGAAACGCGATCTCGGCGAGGGTCAGAGTGCGCGTACCCGGCGCCTTGTATTCTCCAAGAAGTCGCACGACGTCTTTGCAATCCTGGGCGCGGTCTTTCTCCTGCTGGTCTGCTTCCTTCTTTGGCATCAGCACACGACGCCACTTTGCGAATTCGCCGTCCCAGACCTCGCCCACAGTCAGCTTATCCCTGGGCCCCCACAAGTGGTGCTCACGCATGAATCCCGCGAGATCATCCCGCAGATCCGGATTGGCTTCGTAGACGACCGTCAGCACGCGATTGCCAAGCCACAGGTCGTCGGCGTTCAGGTACAGCCAGATGCCGAACGCAATTACATCCTGGCTGTCCGGGTTCGTTGCGACCGGGTATGTGCTGACCATGTAGCGCGGCGGCCATTGCTTCCACTCAAGCGTCACCGTGTCTTTGGCTGGTGTGCGTGACTCATTGCCATTGTCATCAACAGAAATCGTCAACTCGGCAGCGATGAGTTTCCCGTCTGAGACGGACATGATGCGGTACAAGTGCGGCTTGCCGTCGGCGTCCGGAAACCAAGTTTCGGGAAACTGGCCGGCCGTGCATTGGCCGTCGACGTATTTCTGAAAATGCGTGTACCAATCGTCGGCGATCTTCTTGCTGAACACTTTCTCGACCAGTCCACCGCCAAACAGCGGTGCACCAACCAGGAGTGCGAGCATCAACGCGATTGTGCGGATCATGATTCAGCCGGAGAGGGGGCGGCCGAGGGGAGTGTCTTCAAATGAGTGACACCTGGGCCTGCTGCACTACACGCTTTTTCTGAAAACAGCAGGGGCCCGGGAAACCGGGCCCCTGTTCTCGCTATTTGCCTTGTTTCGCTCGTGTCTGGTCGGCCATGTCCATATTCCGGATCAGGGCCTTGGCGGTCACCGCGTTGCCCTTGGTGCCGTCAATTTCGATGACCTTCTCGTAGTACACGCGCGCATGCTTGCTGTCCTCCAGCGCCTGGTAGCAGCGGCCGAGCGCCAGCAGGAACGCTGTGTTGTTCGGGTATGCCTTGATGATGATCTCGTAGTGCGGAATGGCTTTCTTCATGCCGTCGGCGCGGTCGCAGCTGTTGCCGTGCGGAGCGGGGTTGCCCCAGATGTACCAGGCGTTGCCGACCTGGCTGCGCAGGTTGAGGTCCATGGGGTCGATCTTGAGTACCTCTTCCATGAACTCGGCCTTCTTCTTGAGTTCATTGGCGTCGCCGTCTGCCCCCATGTTGCGGGCGACTTCCATGTTGTCCTTGATCAGCGCGAGGTCATCTGTGATCGAGTCGGTGATCTCCTGCAGCTTGTCAGTAACCTTGGTGTCCTTCAGGAAATCGGACGAGGCATACGCGATCTTGTACTGCTTGATCTCCCACTGCAGCAGCACCAGTTGCTTGCTCGGCGAGCTGCGGCGGGGCGGACGGCCCTTGTAGTCGCCGCGCGCGGAGACAATGTCCTTGTAGTCGGACTCGGCGGCCTTTTCGCGCTCCTTGAGCCGCTTGTCGTGCTCTTCAGGCGTTACCAGGATGGAGCGTTCCTTCTGGTACTCGGCGTCCCAGGCGTTCCAAAGCTGCATCCCGGTGGCCGGCAGTTCCCACTTCTCCTTGTCGCAGATGTAGGCTTCGATCAACGGCGCAAGCTCTTTGTCCTTCTCGTGCGCGACCGTCAGAACGCGATTCGCGAGTTCATTTTCCTTTTCGCCATACAGCCACGCGCCGAATGCCACGAGATCGGCCGTTTCACTGTTGGCCTCTACGGGGTAGGTCTCGACGATGTACTTCGCCGGCCAGCCCTTCCACGCAAGCCAGCCGTAGTCGTTGGTCTTTTCATAGACCGGGAGGCCGTTGCCGTCCGTTCCGTTCAGCACCATTAGATACGCGCTGAACTGCTTGGCGTTCGCATCGCGGATTTCGAACTTGTTGACTTCCTTCGAGTTCTTCAGCTTGCCCTTCACAATGTCGTAGGGCAGGTGTGTCGTCGGGAAGTTGTTCTTGCTCGTCAGCGAGTTCACCCATGCCGGCAGGGCGTCGTACCAATCGGCCGCGACCTTGGCCTCTTTTGCGCCCTTGTGGGTCTTGTTGAACAGGTCTTCACTCGGGTCGGCGAGCAAGCTGCCCGCGAAGCCGGTGCAGACCAGCGCCGCGAGCAGGGCTGTCTTTATGGTCCTCATATCCTCTCCTCCTCAGTCCCCACAGGTAAAGGTACCAAACGGGGTGTTTGCCGCAACCAAAGCTGCTTCCTCACTTGATCAGCTTCAGCTGGCCTTCGGCGTATTCGCGATTGCTCTTTTCACTCTCTGACAGGTCACTGCGGTTGTCGGTGCGACGGATCACCTCCTCATGGTGCTCCTTCGCCCGCTTCTTTCCATCGGATGCCACTTTGCTGTCGCTGCCGGCTGCTAGCCAGTTGACTCCGGCATGGTTGTGGAAGCCCAGCGCCCTTGGATAGATCTCAAGCAGGCGCTCATAGAGCAGCGCCGCGCGTTTGGCAGATGCCGGGTCTTCCGCCCTGCGTGCGCCGTCGGTGATCTTCGCGGCCTTGCTGAAAGCCTCTGCGGTGGAAAGCACCAGGTCCGGGTTCAGCGGATCGACGCGCAGCAGAGTCTCATAGGCCGCTGCGGCCGCTGCCCAGTCGCCGTCGATGCCGGCGCGCTCGGCCTTGTACTTCTCTGTTTCGACGTACTCCATGTCCGCCTTGATAGCCGCGCGGATGGCTTCCAGGTCTTCTTTCGTGCCCTTCTTGTCAATGAAGCTTGTGCCTGCGTAGCGGCGCTCAAAGCGATCGACGTAGTCCTGCAGGATCACGAGGCGCAAGCCCGGCGAGTTCTTGCGCATGCCCGGCTTGCTTTTGACGTCCATGCCCTGCAGCTTCTCAAGCTCCTTGAAAGCCTTCTTTGCTTCCTTATCGAGCTCTTTCAGGCGATCCGCGGCGGCGGCCTTGGTCAGGAACAGCACACCGTCTTCGTTGCGCTCAAGGTCGTGTGTCGCGACGACCTCGAGGCCCTCGGCCGGCACGGTCCAGCCGTTCTTGGCTGCGATCCAGGCCTGTGCGTCCTTCTTGACTTCCTCTTTGACAGCCGCGAGCCCGGCCACCTTTGCATTGGCCTCAAGCAATTCACCCTTGGAGGCCAGCCAGCATGCAAGGGCCACGATTTCCTGGGGCGAGCGGTACTTGGGCACGAACCATCCAGCGACTTCGCGGGGCGGAATCTCGGATAGCTCGAGTTTGTATTCTTTGCCGTATGGGCCCCAGCCGTAGCGGTTGGTGTCGCTGATCCAGCCGATGCGTACGAGCGTCATCCAGGTTGTGTTGACGCCGTCGATGGCGGTCAGCTCGACGAAAACCTCGGTCTTGCCGTCGACGGTGTACATCTGGGGTTTGGTCGGTTCTTTCATCCGCGCCTGCAGCCACGCAGATAGTCCGGCCTCGAATTCAGAGGCGACCGCGTCTTCCGACTTGCCGGGGAAATGTGCTTCAACCAACTCGGCCCACGCGGGGGCAGCCAGCAGGGCGATCAGTAGCAACGTTGCCGGGCGAAGTAGCTGCATGGCGGCAATCCTCGTCTCTAGCCGAGTACGGTCGCCAGAGGCGACGCAGGTATGGAAACGCACAGCATTCCCAAACCAATGGCCCCGTACTGTCTGTGGTAAAAATGCCAATACGCTTACCGATTGTGCTGAAAAACGCCAAATAGGGCAAATAAAACGACGCCCGGGTTTCCCCGGGCGTCGTTGAGTCGCTTGCAACTACTCTGCTTCGCCGTCTTCTGCCGGAGCTTCTTCGGCGTCTTCCGCGGGCTCTTCCACCGGCGTGGGTCCGCCGATCTCGCCTTCGCTGCCCTCGAAGTCAGATGCCGTCAGGCCGATCTTTCGCTCCTTCGGGTCGAGCTTGATCACCTTCACCTTGATCTTTTCGCCGACCTTCACGACTTCTTCCGGCTTGTCGCCACCTTCGGCCGCCAGCTCGCTGATGTGCAGCAGGCCTTCCAGCTCGTTGTCGAGCTCGACGAAGACGCCGAAGTTGGTGATCTTGGTGATGACGCCTTCCATCTCCGTTCCGACCGAGAAACGCTCAGGAATCTCGTCTTCCCACGGGTCGGTCTTGAGCTGCTTCATGCCCAGCGCGATGCGATGCTTGTCAGTGTCGACCGCCAGCACCACGCACTCGACCTCGTCACCCTTCTTGACCATCTCGTTCGGGTGGCTGACCTTGCGGGTCCAGCTCATGTCGCTGACGTGCAGCAGCCCGTCGATGCCCGGCTCGATCTCGATGAATGCACCGTAGGTGGTCAGGTTGCGCACGACGCCCTTGACCTTGGCGCCCGGCTGGTACTTGGCGCTGACCTTGTCCCACGGGTTGTCCTCAAGCTGCTTCATGCCGAGGCTGATTTCCTGCTTTTCCTCGTTCACGCCGAGGATGATGACTTCGGCGTCGTCGCCAAGCTGCACGACTTCGCGCGGGTCGTTGACGCGCTTGGTCCAGCTCATTTCGCTG
>JAGQRH010000046.1 GCA_020425605.1 Planctomycetota bacterium
CAAGACAGAACGCCAAGGCAACGGTGCAAAGCATCACACGATTCAACATAAGGTTTTCCTGTATGTTCCCATTAGGTGTGGCGATCCTGGCCCTCTGCTTACGAACTGCCCCGCACCAAGTGAAAAACTTGCCAAAAGTAACGAACCGGGGCAGGGCCCCGGTTCGCATGGTGGACTGCGCTAGTCTTCTTCTTCGGGTTGATACAGGTCGTGGCACTTGCCGCAGGTGTCGCTGGCTTCTTCTTTTGCCTTGTCGACCTTGTCCCACTTGCTCTTGCCGGCCTGCTTGGAGATTTCCTTGGCGGCTTCTTCCAGCTTGTCCAGCCACTCGGTGAAGTCCTTCTGGTCGCGCGCCTTCTTGCCCTTTTCGTCGCCGGTCAGGACCAGGCCATCGTACTTTTTGAACTTGGCGGCGTGCTCGGCGATGATGTCCGCCTGTTCCGCCACGACGTCGCCGCGCTTGTTCTTGAGGTTCATTTTCAGCTTGTTCCAGGCCTTCTCCATGGTCTCCATGGTCTCTTCGGCCTCTTCGTGCGTGAGGTACTTCACCTCGTCCTTCTTCTCGTCGTCTTTCTTTTCTTCCTTCTTGTCGTCGTTCTTTTCTTCCTTCTTGGTGTCTTCCTTTGCCTTGGCCGTCTGTGCGTGGACCAGGCCAACGCCGGCAAAGACGAGGGAAAGGACCAGCATGCATGCTGCGATTGCCCGGTAACTCATTTCACATCTCCGTACTTATCGACCCGGTTCCCACAGCAGACGCGGGAATCAGCCCATGATACGCTTCGCGCATTCACGGGGTAGCATGAAATAATCTCGCACATGGTGCGGCGATTTGTCGTACAATAGAACCTTTGCGCAGGACACACGAATGGCCTCCAAGTCCAGCAGGGACAAGCAGAAGGAAGCAGCAAGCCCCACACCGGGAATGGTCACAAAGCTCTTCGACCGGGTGCGGATCATCAAGCACCATCACCCGGAGTTGTCGCGCAAGATCGACGCCCTGGAAGCTGAGATCCGCGACCGGCTCATGACGATCAAAGACGCGATCGACGAGTTCCCCCCCATGGAACGAGAGTTGATCACCGTGTTGGTGATCAACGGCGTCCACAAGATGTGTGATGAAATCCTGATCGACGATTCAACGGACGGCGCCTAAATGGCGAACAAGCAGGAAATGCTTCTCATGGCCCTGGCTGTAAAGCAGGGGCTGCTCCAGAAGGAGCAGGTTCAGGAATGTATGGACCTGCAGGCCGCGCTTCAGGAGCAGAAGAACATTGACCTGCCGCTCATCCAGATCGCGATGAAGAAGAAGTACCTCACCGAGGAGCAGGCGAGCAATCTCGCCGGCGGCTCGATGGACATCCCGGGCGTGGGCGACCACGTCAGTGTCGACGACGCAGCCCGCATCCATATCTTTGACATCCACAAGGAAATCGGCCAGGGCGGTATGGCCACCGTTTTCCTCGCCACCCACAAGCAGACCAAGCGTAAATGCGCCCTGAAGGTGCTGTTTCCAAAGCACACCAAGAACGCCAAGTTCGTGGAGCGCTTCATTCGTGAAGGCCGCCTGCTGAAAGAGTTCGAGTGCGAGTCCATCGCAAAGGGCTACGAGTACGGCAAGGCCGGCAAGGAAAACCCGCTCTACTTCATGAGCATGGAGTACATCGACGGACCAAGCATCCAAGACCTGCTGGATCGCGACGGCCCCTTCGATGAGCAGAAGGCGATCTACGTCATCACCGAAGCCGCCAAAGGCCTCGCCTACATGCAGGAGCGCGGCGTCGTCCACCGCGACGTGAAGCCGGACAACATCATGTGGGCCACTGACGGCCGCGTCATGCTGGTCGACCTCGGCTTCGCGACGATGATCCGTAAGGACCTGGCCGGGCAGTATGAAGACGAAACCTGCGGCACAGTCCAGTACATCAGCCCGGAGCAGGCCAAGGGCATGGCCGACCTCGACATCCGCGCCGATATCTACAGCCTCGGCGCAACGCTGTACCACATGGTGGTAGGTGAGTTGCCTTTCACCGGCAAAGACAGCATGGAAGTGATGGCCAAGCAGGTGATGGAAGGCCTCGACGCACTGAAGCTCAAGGGCGGCAAGATCAGCGTGCACATGCACTACTTCATCGAAAAGATGATGAGCAAGGACCGCGACTTCCGCTACCAGACCGCGCGCGAAGTGGTGGAAGACGTCACCGAAGTGCTCGAGGGCGCAGCCGACCTGCAGTACAACCCGGCCTCGGACACCAGCAGCCCATTCAACTTCGCACTGGGTAACGACCCGCACGCCAGCCAGCGGATCACGAAGGTCGGACACTCCACCGGCAAATTCCAGCCGCTGTCACAGGGCTCAAGCGGGCGCATGAAGCCCAACGGAACTTCGGTTCGCCTTCCGGGCCAGAGCACCCGCAGTGGCGGTAGCAACTCGACCGGCGTGCGAAAGGCAATCCCGCCCAACGGCACCGGCACCAGTACGCGCAAACCGGTCACTCCCGGAGGCAGCAACACCAGCAGCGTACGGAAGCCGATCACCAAGCCCGGCAGCAGCGTCCGCATGCCGACCAACAAATCGGTCAAGCTGCCCCCCGTAAAGAAGCCCGGCGACAGCCAGCGCGGCTAGCTCGCAGTGCCCCGTGCGTCCGATTGGACATTCCTGTCCTGGCAATTTCGTATCAAGCTAGAGTGCAGGCGGAGGCACTCATGGCGGTGAAGGTACTAGGCGTATGCGGCAGCACCCGTGATGGCAGCCGTACGAAGCTGCTCGTTGAGCTGGCCATGCAGGCCGCGGGTGAGTCAGGCGCGGAAACCAAACTGCTCGATCTGCGCGAAGTCACGCTACCGATCTACGACGCCCGCGACAGCGCGCTATTTGAACTCGCACCCGTAAGTCAGATCGTCGAGTTGGCCGAGTGGGCTGACGCCTTCATCCTGGGCTCGCCTGAGTATCACGGCGGCATCAGCGGCGCACTCAAGAACTGGATGGACTACCTGTACGACGAGCTGAGCGGCAAGCTCGCGGGCGTTGTCAGCGCCAGTGGCGGCGGCGGCGGCACCACCAGCATCCTCGCGACCAAGCAGAGCTTCGCCTACTGCCACGGCTTCAACCTGCCCTTCCACGCCGGCGCGCGCGGCAGCGACTTCGAAGCCGGCAAACTCACCAGCGAAAAGGTGATCGACCGCTGCATCCGCCTCGGGCACGACGTCGTGCGCTACGCCCCCATCCTGCGCACCGCATTCGACGAAGCCACGCAGCTTGGACGCGACGACCCGCGCTCAGGCTTCGCGGGATTTCATGCCTGATCCGGAAACAGTTCGACGATCCAGCGCTCACCGCGCTTAACACGGTCGCCTGGCAGAACCTTCAGCGGCGCGCTGAAACCCGGCGCGTCAAAGGCAAAGGTCTGAAACTCGCCGTATTCGCCGCATGCGTGTACGCCTTCTTTCAGTTCGCTCAGAAATCGCCTGTCGAACACCCGGCCCACCAGCTCCGGGTCAACCCTTGACGGTTCAATGGCAACCACGAACGCCTTGACACCTCCGTCTATCTCTTCCTGCGCCAGCTCCTGGTCGTTCCGCCCCCACAGCGGGAACAGGGCCTCAAGCCCGGTCCCTTCCAGGTGTTCCTCACGCGCCTTGCGGGTTTCAGCGCTGGAAATGTCGCCGTAGGCAATGTGGGTGTAGGCGTCCTTGACAAGGCCCTTGATGTACTTTTCCGGCAGCGCGAAGTACTCACCCACGATGCTGCCCCGGACGACCTTGCACTCGCGCAGCGGCAACCCGAGCGCCTTTGCCTGTTCGCGGATCAGCCGGCGGTGCAGCAATGTCAGGATGACGTTGTCGCCCACCGCCTCAAGCACTGTGATCAGGCAGCCGACTTCGACGTCCGGCTCCTGCCGCAACTTGTGCAGCATCCAGGCCGAGTCTTTGCCTCCGCTCCAGCTGACGGCTACGGTCTTCATCGACGCACCGTAACGAATATCGCGATGTGATGGAACTCATGCATGCGGAATCAGGTCGGCGAACGCGAAACCGTCGCGCTCTACCCGCTCACCCACCTCTACTTCAACCAGTTTCGAAAACATTGGTCCGGCAATCACGAACGAATGAAACTCGCCGCGCTCTCCGCATGGGTCGACGCTGGCAGGCAGGTCTGCCAGCAAGTCCGCATTAAACTCGCGCCCGACAAGACTGGCGTCGAGCTGCTTCGGGTCGACGCACGTCAGGTATGCGCGCAACCCGCCGGCGATCATCTCGCGGGCAAGCTCAGGCGTCTTGCGCCCCCAGAGCGGGAAGATCGGCTCAAGGCCGGTACCCTTCAACTTTTCAATGCGGTAGTCGCGCACGTCCTCAAGAAACAGGTCGCCAAACGCGATGTGAGTGACTCCGTCTGCTACGGCCTGTTCACATGCGGCTTTCATCAGCCGTTCATAGTCCTCGTTGGTGCAAGGCCAGGGCAGGTCGACCTCGCGCAGCGGCAGACCCGCCGCCGCAGCTTGAGCGCGCAGCAACTCGCGCCGCACGGCGTGCATCGCGACTCGGTCGTGCGTCTTGTTCAGCGTCGTCAGCAACCCGACTATTTCCACGTCAGGCATCTGGCGAAGGGCATGAAGCGTCCATGCCGAATCCTTGCCAGATGACCAGCTCAGCAGCACTTTTTTCATGGGCTCCTTCTATACACCACGGCCGCGTTTGTAAGGCGCAGGGCGGGTTTCGGAAGTATCATGTGTGTGGAGGTGCCGCATGTGGGACCGATCCTACCGATGGCAGCGTCTGGCGCGTGTATGCGCCGGGGCCGCCGCACTTGTGGCGCTGCTCGTCAGCGTCATATCCGTCAGCCAGACCGAGGCGGCCGACCGGGCCGCAGCCGGCGTCGCTGAAATCAGCCGCGAAGCCAGCCCCGACAATGACGCACAGGTCATCTGCGAGCTGCCCGCCGAGCTGGCCGTCAAACGCGGCGTGCTGGTCTACCGCGAAGGTGCAGACGGCAAGGCCGAAATTGTCGGCCGTGTGATCCGAGTCGACAGCATTGACGCGTCAACTGATAAAGTGACCGTATTGCTGACTCCGACGCAGGCGGGCGCAATGGCAAAGGGCGGCAAACTTCGCGGTGCCGCGCCGACCATCAGCCTGGAGAACGCGTTCCGCCTGATCATCAGCCCTGACATCCCGCGCGAAGAAGCCGTCATCGCACGCGACACGCTGTGGCCCGCAATCGAGGAGCATGTGCTGCCCGGCCTCAAGGAACGCCTCACGACTGAGCTGACGCACTCGTTCGAGGACATGGACGACGACGACACACAGCTGCTGAACACGACCGTCGAAGACCTGCGCAAGGAACTCGGGCCGCTGGAAGAAGAGCTGCTGAATCGTCTCGCGAATCGCGCCTGGGAAGTGATCGGGGTCAGCGGTGTCGCCGAAGGCATCATGCGCAAGACCGGCGAAGGCGCCGAGAATACCTACAAGGACGTGAAAGACTGGGTGAAGGGCTGGTTCGGCGAGAAGGAAGAATCCGAGAAATCGAACAAGGACTTCCTCACGGAGGAACGCGCAGCCGCGCTGCGCATCGCCCTTGAGCAGGAGGTCGAAGGCTTCATCAAGGAGAAGAACACTGACATCCAGAAGGCTTTCAACACCGTGCTCAACGCCCGGCGCGCCGACTTCATCGACAAGTTCGAAACAAAGTGGGGCCCGAAGCTCTACGAAAATGCGCTGGTGCCCAGCTGGCTGGACGGAGAAGACGGAGTGCTTGAAGCGGCCGAAAACTACGCCGCCGACTTCGCCAAGCGTCGCCTGCTGACAAGCGAAGGTGGCCCGCGACTGCTGCTGGCCTATGCGCTGCGCAGCAGCCTCGACATCACCGACGACCCGCTGCTGGTGATCGCGCCCGACGACAGCGGCAAGGTCGAGTACGAGTGGATCATGCCCGCGCTTGAAAAGGACCATCGCTAGATGAGCGAATCGACCGCGACAGTCGAGCCGAAAGTGAGACCGCAGGTTGCGGCCGTGGGCTCGGCGCTCAAGATCGAGAGCCTGGAGGTCAAGCTCGGCGCGGACACGCTGCGCATGCAGAAACCCGTCGAGTTGCAGGCCGGCAAGCTGTACGTGCTGTGGGGTCCCTCGGGGAGCGGCAAGTCCAGCTTCGTGCGCGCGCTGCTCGGTCTCGGCGAACTGGCCGCGCCGCGCATCCAATCGAAGGGCGACGTGACGCTGGTGGACGGCCTCGGCATCGAGCACGCGCTCTGGTCCGGACAGGCATACAACCCGGGCGCCCGCAGTCAGATCGCGTACCTGCCCCAGTCAGAGAAGCTGGGGTTCATCGACGGGCTGAGCACCCTGGAAAACGTTCGGCTGTTCAGCGGCCTCGATCGCGAATCGGCCAAGACTCACGCCGACCAACTGGCCGCGCGCTTCCACCTGATGGCGCTGCCGGCCAAAGTCAGCCACGCCAGCGGCGGCGAGCGCATGCGCCTCTCGGCCGTGCGGGCATTGCTCAAGCGCGGCGAGAACGATCCGCCGCCCGCGCTGGTGATCGCCGATGAGCCCACGGCCGGGCTGGATGCCGTCGCTGGGCGCTCGCTTGCACGGGAGCTGGTTGACTACGCCAAACGCAAGGACAGCGTCGTCGTGGTGATCACCCACGACCCGCACGTCTTTACCGGTCAAGAACCGCCGGAAGTTGACCGGGCAGGTGGGGCGAAGGTAGTGCACATTCTGGAGTGCAGTGTCGGCGACGACGGGCTCGCTCCCGTTGACCGCGAAATCGGCGAGTTGCGCATTGAGGCCGGCCGGCCGCTCAACCCGATCGTGGCGGCTGCGAAGTCGCGCGCGGCCGAGGGCATGAACATGCTCGGCGGCGCCGTGCTTAGCCCGCTGGCGTTCCTGTGGGGTCTGGTCCGCACACGCAGACCGTTGTTCGCATTGCGCAAGATCCTCACCGACTCGCTTGGCCCCGGTACGCAGCTATTCTCGTGGCTTGGCTCACTGTTGATCGGTGGAACCGTTGCGTTCTTCATCTTTGAGCAGCTTCCGCGGCCGGAGCTGGTTGAACCGCTACTATTGCAGGAGATCCTGCAGGCTACCGGCCATACTCTGGTGCGCGTCGTGTTGCCGCTTGGGGCCGCGGCACTGATCACGGGCAAGCTGGGTGCTGCGCAGGCTGCGCGACTATCCAGCGGCGTGCGCTCGGGAATGCTGGAAACTCTGGCGCTGGCGCGCTGGCCAGTGGAAGCGTTCGGCCTGGTCCCGGCCGTGCTCGCACAGGTGATCGCCATCGCGATTGCAACAGCCTTCGCCGCAATCTCCGGCATCACGCTGGCTGCGCTGATTTATGTGTCCGGCCATGAAGGCGCGTCGCTGGGACTGGCGCTGAACCTGATGTCTGACGGCCTGAACGACGCGCCAAAGTGGCTCGAGTTCCTGATCGCCAAAATCGCCGTCAGCGGCTTCATCGGCGGCGCGCTCGCCGCCATGTTCGGGCTTGCACCCGCGACGTCCGAAGACGACGTCGCCAAGGCCGTACACCGCACACTGCTTTGGGGCATCCTGGCGGTGATTGCTGCCCAGTGCGCCTTGATCGTGTGGGAATTCACGGCGTATCGCTAGGCTTGCGCTTGCAGCCCCCTTCGCCAATCATGCTGAAGAATGCCCGATGACCTCGAGCTCACGACACGACTCGCCCGCGGCGACCAGGCGGCGCTGGACGTAATTGTCCACGCCCACCAGGACGCTGTTGTGCGCTTTGCACGCAGCGTAACACGCGATGAGAACTCGGCACTCGATGCCGCGCAGGAAGCATTCATCCGGCTATGGCGTAACCCGAAGAGTTTCACCGGCGGCTCCCTGCGCGCCTGGCTGTTCACGGTTGCCCGCAACGTTGCGCTGAACGAGTTCCGCGGAAATCGCCGCCGCACTGCCCGCATCGAGCGTGTGGTCGAGCCACCTACGCCCCCCACCGCCGACCAGCGGGCCGCCGACGCCGAGCGCCTGCAAAACGTACGCGATTTCATCGCTGGAATGCCTGAGCAGGAGCGCTCCGCCCTCACGCTATACGCGGCGGAAGGCCTGACACAGGCAGAGGTTGCAACCGTGCTGGGCACCAGCGAAGGGGCGGTCAAGCAGGCCATCTTGAGCGCACGGAAGAAGCTGAGGGAACGTTTCGAGGATTTCTCCTGACCTGGAGCATTCCGGCGGGGTTTCCCCTATAGAGGAAGCAATGAGCGAGCTGCCACACGACCCGATCGACGAGCTGCTGCACCGCGCCCACAACGCGGCCGATGGCGCACCGCCCGAGTTCATGGGGCGGCTGCGCGCGCGCTTCGCCGCAGAAGCGGTTGCCCGAAAGCGTGCACGGATGGTCTACATCCAGTCGGCGGTCGCTGCTGCCGCCGTGATCATACTGGCGCTCGTCATCGGCCTGAACGTTGAGTGGTTCTTCCCGCACCCGGAACCAGTCGGCCAGCCGGGTACAGCAGAGGCTTCCGATACGCCGGCCGGCAACACGCCCGCGCTTGAGCCCCGCGCACCGGACATGCGGCCCGAGCCGCAGCCAAAGCCCGAAGGCAACACCGCGCCCGAGCCCGATCAGCCCGAACCTGGGCCCGCGCAGCCGGATGATCCAAAGCCGGAGCCCAAGAAACCGGATGACGTCGTAGATCAACCCACGCCTGAAAAGCCCGAGCCGAAGGACCCGCAGCCGGTGCAGCCCGAGCCGAAGCAGCCGGATGATACGGTCGAAAAGCCGGAGCCGGTCAAGCCCACCGAGCCAGATGGAACAGAAGTGAAGCCGCCGCAACCCAAGACCGGCGCAGTGCTGGCAAGCGTGATTGCCGAGCCGAAGCTGCGCATACGCTATGAAGGTGAAGCCTGGCACGACTACGCAGGCGAGGAGCTGCACGACGGTGTGCGCCTCAGCGCCGGGCGCGACGCCGTCAGCCTCACGTTGGCCGATGGCGGCCTGGCTTACTTTGACGGTGAAGTTCGCCTCAGCCTGGACGGCGAGGTCCTGTGCTTCAGCATCAGCACCGACAACCTCTACATCGACAACCTCGACACGGCGCGGGAAGTGAAGGTCGTGGCGGAGCGATTCAGCGCCGGCATGAGTGATGCTGTCGCAGCCTTCTTTCTGGAACGCAGTGAATTCGAGGTTGCCGCTCTCGTCGGCAGCGCAAGCCTGGGTGGCGAAACGATCGAAGCGGGCAACTCGCGCCGCGCAAGCTCACGCGGGATCGGGAACGAGAAGGCCTTCAAGGGCGACCGCTTCCTCAAGGACGTGCCGGAGCGCATTCTGCTGCGCGAGGATTTCGACCAACCGCCGCCCGGCGGAATGTACGGCGATGGCGAGCGCCTCGAGGACGGTGTTGCGGTCATGGACAAGGCACCGCGCTACATTGCCTTCCGCTACAACCCGACCCTCACCGTGCTGCCGGGCATGGTCGTGCGCATCCGCTACCGCACGACTGACGTCAACAAGCTGGAGCTTGAGCTGTTTACCCTCGCCGAGCTGAAGCTGCTCAAGAAGAACAAGGAGACCCTCTACAAGCGGGTGTTCTCACCGGCACGGAACGGCGAGTGGCAGGAGATCGAGTTCCGCGTGGACAAGATTGCCGACAACGACGACCCGAACCACTTCCCGTCACATGGCGAGTTGTTTCGAAACTTCAAGCTGCACTTCTCGGGCGGTGACAAGGCCAAGCTCGAAATAGATACCGTCGAGTTCGTCCGCGTTCAGGATCCGGTGAGGTAGACATCAAACCGCACAGTCTTGCCTTCGAAAGCATGATTGGGTGGCGCCAGCTCGGGCGCGTGCACGGGGCGCTTCACAACCACTCGCTGTCTCGCGCAATTCCTGGCCGCGGCAAACAGCGCGGTTGCGTCGTCTTCGCCCAGCAACTCCTGCATGTACTGCATCTCTTTCTTGACTGCTGCGGTCTTGCGCCGCTCCGGAAACATGGGGTCCAGGTAGACCACGTCCGGGCGATCAGCGCCTGGGAGTGATGCCATGTACTCGCAGGAGTCCCCCAACACGAGTTGGATGTCCGAGCCTGCCCGGTCAAGCCCGTCGCGAAGCAGAGCAGCAAACAGTGCCGAGCGCTCAAGGGCAGTGACCCTGCAACCCAGCGCCGCCAACGTATACGCATCTCGGCCCAGGCCGGCCGTTGCGTCCAGCACGCTTGGGCGCACATCGACCTTCACGCCGGCCGCCCGCGCCAACGGGAGCCTGCGGCCGGCGTCGCGGCGCCGGGCGGCATCGTGTGAGCTGAAGTCCACGTACAGTGGCCCCGGCGCGGCATCGCGCGTATCGCGTAGTTGCAGGCGCCCGGCGGCGTGCTCCAGGACGAAGTCTGCTTTCGTGTCCAGCGGCAATCCCAGCGCGTCTGCCAAGGCAGGTTCGGCCGCCCCGATGCGCAGTTTCACTTTCGCTCCGCCAGCTGTTTCAGCGCCTCGTCATAGTCGCCGCGCTTGATCGGGTCCGCGGTCCTCGCGGCAGCAACCTGGAAGTCCATTTCGGCGTCGTCGAGACGGTTCAGCTTGAAGTTGCTGTAGGCACGCCAGCCGTATGCCTCGTAGCCGGTTGCGCCCTCGTCGATCAACCGGGTGTAGGTCGCGACGGCCTTCTCGTATTCACCGCCAAAGAACTCTGACTGCCCGCGCCAGCTGAGCGCCTCGTAGTGCGGTGTACCGGCCACGAGCCCTGCGGCGGAATCAAACGCATCTGCCGCCGCGTCGTAGACCGCACCTTCGAAACGAACCTTGCCCAGCTGCATCGTCAGCTCATAGCTGTCCGGGGAGAATTCGAGACCACGCTTGGCAGCGGATTCCGCCTCTTCCAACTTGCCTGCCTGCAGAAATTTCGCCGTCAACTTGAGCGCACAGCCAACGGCTGCACTGGCTACGCGTCGCCGATCCTTTCCCTCGAATCGCTCGGCGGCACGTGCATAGCTCTCGATAGCATCGTCAAAGCGCCCGAGGTTTTCGTAGATGAAACCGAGCTGGTCATGCACGGTCGGCTCATTCGGATCGAGCTTTGCGGCCTGCTCAGCCAGTTCCGCGGCGCCGGTATTGTCGCCTTCGGTGATCAGCTTTGCCGCGCGGTCGCGCAACTCGATGGCCTTGAGATGGTCATTCGGTCCCGCGTTCTTCGGTGGCAAGACTTCGGTATTTGCGCCACCCGCAGGCGCCGCGTTGTTGCCTCCGCCACAGGCGGCAAGACACAGAGCTATCAGGACGAGCGTGAGTATTCGCATGCGCGCTGTTTAGCAGGTTCCATGCCAGACTAGAACAGTTTCAACTCACTGGCCTGGCGCTCGAGGTCATCACGGAACTTCGGGTGAGCGATGTCGATCAACGCCCTTGCCCTTTGGTGGATACCTTTGGCGTAGAGGTCTGCCACGCCATATTCTGTGGCCACGTAGTGCACGTCGCCGCGCGAAGTCACGACCCCCGCGCCTTCCATCAGGGTTGGGACGATCCGGCTGATTGAGCCGCCCTTGGCGGTGCTGGGCAGGGCAATGATCGGGCGACCACCTTTGCTGCGCGCAGCGCCCCGGATGAAATCGACTTGCCCGCCGATACCGGAATACGGCCGGGAGCCGACCGAATCCGAGTTTACTTGACCCGTCAAGTCAACCTGGATTGCACTGTTGACGGCCACCATGCGGTCATTGCGCGAAATGTTGAACGGGTCGTTCACGAACTCGTTGCCATAGCTCTCCACGAACGGGTTGTCGTCCACGAAGTCATACAGTGCGCGCGTGCCCATCACGAAGCTGCAGATGATCTTGTCCGGGTGATAGTTCTTTCGAGTGCAGTCAATTGCGCCGGCCTTCACCAGCTCAACGATTCCATCACTCAGCATCTCCGTATGAACTCCGAGATGCGTATGGTTGCGCAGCTCATTCAGTACGGCATTCGGGATAGTGCCGATGCCCAGTTGCAGGCAGTCACCATCATCAATCAGCCCGGCGACATGCCGCCCGATCGCCGCGCTTACCTCGTCGATTGGCTCCGGATGCAGCTCGGGAAGCGGGTAGTCCACCTGCACGGCAGCGTGAAGCTGGTCAACATGAATGATCGTGTTACCCCACGCCCGCGGCATATTCGGGTTGATCTCGGCCACGACATGCCGCGCATGCCGGATCGCACTGACGACGACGTCAGCCGCCACGCCTACCGTACAGTAGCCGTGTTTGTCCGGCGGGCTGAGCTGCACAAAGGCCCAATCCAGGGGTAGCCGTTCCTCGAACAACTTCGGGATCTCCCCGAGGAAGATCGGCATAAAATCGGCGCGTCCTTCCTGCACGGCCGCGCGAACATTGTGCCCAATGAAGAACGCGGTGTGCCGGAAGCTCTCGGCATACTCGGGCGCCACGTACGGCGCCTCACCTAGCGTCAAGATGTGCAGGATGTTTACGTCGCGCAGCTCGGCGGCGCGGGCAGTCATCGCATCAACCAGCACACTTGGCTCGGCGGCTCCGCTGCCAATCAGGACGCGATCACCCGACTGGATGCCTGAGACTGCCTCCCGCGCAGAAACGTACTTCCGTTCACTCATTGCGGCAGAATAGCAATCCAGCGTCTGGACCTCCCCCATTTCCGAATCACCACATCGGGTTACGCCTGTGTGACGGCTAGACCCGGTGATTCCAGAAGAACCCGCCAAATCAACCTTATCGCACATGGCACGGCCATTGCTAATACGCAGGCAGAGGACTGTCGCTGCGCTCCTGAGGGGGAGTGCAACGACCAGAGGCACCAAACTTGGAGGAGGCGCAATGAAATCCACACTGTGGTTAGGATCGCTATGTGCCGTGGCAATGTTGCTCGCGGCGTGCGGAGATGGCGGTGGCTTCGGCTACTCGGGAGGCCCACCTTCCGGCTACAATTCTGGTGGCGTTACCGGTGGTGGCTCCGCGCCGCTGGCCCAATGGCAGATGACGGAAAACGCACTGGTGACGGCCGGGCTGGTTGAGCAGTCGCCCACGCAACTCGACACCTTCAACCATTATGTCGGGCTGTCGCACCTGGGCGTCGCCAGCGTGACGCGCGGCTATGAATTCTCCACGCCGGCAAACGTTCCGTTCAGCTTCAACGTGATCGCACGCGAACTTACGAACACAGGGATCGTTTCCATCAAGGCCGGCGACTCGGCCAGCGCGAACGCTGAGAGCATCCAGTCCGCGGGCATGCTGCTCGATGCGCCCGAGCTTTCATATGGAGGCACATGGTGGCACGCCTACGGAGACGGCGTACTTGCGTTGGCAGTTCGCGGGAGTATCAGCGCCAGCAAAGTGCTGATTTTCGAGACAACTACCAGCAGCGGGACTGAAGTGATTGCCGTCCGCATAAAGATTGGCGGCTACAGCAGCATCAACATCGTAGGCGGCCCGGGAACCGGCGCCGGTGTCATCTCGCGTAACACGATTTACTCAAGCAACGAGTCGGGCTTTGGACTGCCTGCCATCGCTGTTTCCGGCAATCGCTACAGCTGCACGGCCTACGACGGGAGCTACAGCCAGGGCCGCATGCGGACCTGGTTGCAATATGACGCGCAGACCGGCGCTGTCACCGGCGGCGAAGCCAGCTCGGTTTCACCCGACAGCGGCTCGTGGCGCGACCAGGAAATCGCCGCCCTCAACAACGTCCTTGCAGTCGCATACACAGGCAACAGCCAGGTGCAGGTGGAAATCAGCCTCGACCGCGGGGCGACGTTTGGCAGCGCGATTGTACTGAATGAATCCACGAGCGCTCCCGTCGGCTCGCAGAGGCTGGTGCAGATTGAACTCGCGCAGGACTACACACTGGCCGTCGCCTACTGGCGCATGCTTCACGTCGGCTCGCTCTATAGCTCTGAATTGTGCGTGGCCGAGGCCACGCCGACCGGGTTCGACGCGAACAATACGCCCACCGGCTACGCGTTCGCCGCGCCATGGGTAGTAAGGTCTGTCAACGCTCCGGTTGTTCCGCTGGTAATGGATCTCGAGTACAGCAGCGCCGGCGACCTTGTCGTCGCATACGCCTACAACCAGACCGGCATGGGCACCATGACCCTGTTCTCACGTTGTGCGACCCGACTCAGCATCGGCACAACGTATGACTATCTGATCGATGCGGAGACCTCGACCTGGGGGTGCGACCCCAGCGTGTCGATCATTGGAAGCGGCGTTGGTATGCGGATCTTCTATGCCTACGAATACTCCGGCGGTGTCCGCGTCGTTGAGCTTGTGCAGTTCGGCGCCGCACCCATCGGGAGCAGCAATGCGGCCACGATCGGGCTGGCCGGTGCCTACGCACCCAGTGTTCACGCCCGCATGCAAAACGGACAATTGCGCCTCGACCTACTCTACCTTGCGCCCGCTGCCTACGGCTGGTCACTCCGCCGTATGCACTTCGATAACTGGGACGGCACAAGTGCATTCACCTCGGACGAGTTGTTCACATGCACCACGCAGGGCGGCGGCACAACGTTTCTTGGTTCGCAGGGCATGGTTGTGAACACAGTCGGGTTCATGGGCTATGACTCCGTCACCGATGGCGACGACGTGGCAGTGGTCGTGCACACCGAGAAGCTGGACCTCTATGCAGGCGTGGTCCCGCAACCAGGCATACCGCCGATGTCGAGCCCGACCTATTTTGGCAGTGGGACGACCAGTCTGCTGCCGGGCATGACCGGCTCGGTTCCGGCCCCGAACAGCAACCACGCAAACCAGCTTGAGGTGATCGTACTGGACTAACGATCCCGCAGTCATGAAACGAGGCGGGTGCATTGCGCCCGCCTCGTTTACATTTCGGCCGCAATTCGTTGCGCGTACAGGGGCGTCAGCGCGACGCCCATTCCGCCGAAGCCCGCCACGACTTCCGTCTGCGGATCAACCTTGCGCCGGGGCGAGCCTCCCAGGTGGCCCCCGCACGGAAACCCCATGACTCCCGCCCAGTGGTATTCCGTTGTCCAGTCACGGTGACCGAGTACAACCTCAGCCTGCTGCTCGAGCCATTGTTTCACGTGTGCCGTCGGCCGGAGCTCGCTGGTCCCGGTCTCAGCCGGGAAGCGATTGCGTCCGCCCCCAATCAGCAGACGGCCGTCGACGAACCGGAAGTAGTCATAACCCTGATTCAGGTAGCCCAGCGCGCGCGTGGTGTCTGTGGCGACCGGGCTGGTCACGATCACCTGGCCGCGCCCCGGCACGACTTCACTGGACCCGAACAGCTCCGGCGCAAAGGCATTCGTGCAGATGAATGCGCGGTTGTACCGAATGCAGACGCGACGGCCGGCGATGTCAAGCTCAGCTTCGCCGCGCGCGACGGTCAGCGCATTCACCCCGAATGCAAACCGGGCGTCCGGCGTGGCGCGTTGCAACTCTCGCATGAGCTGTACCGGGTGCACGCCGCCGTCAGCCGCGTTGAAATATGTCTCGCGCGAACGGCCGCCCAGCGTTGCCTGCTTCAACGAATAGACGCGCTCATCGGCGGCGGCGTTCAGCCGGCCCATCAACTCCCGACCCTGTTCGGTGATGGGGTCGTAGTCGAACGAGCCACACGGGTCGACTTCGAGCTCCGGAAACTCGCGCCGCGCGATTGCGATCCCCTGCCGACGCTCGAGAAACGTGTCGATCACCCGGTCGAATCCGGCCGAGGCGACGTCGGACAGCATCTCGCTGATCTGGCCACAGGTCAGGAATCCCGCGTTGCGGCTGCTCGCGCCATAGCCGAACCCATCGCGCTCGACCACCTGCACGTCGCGGCCGCGCAGGAAGTAGGCCAGCCACCGTCCCATGAACCCGGCCCCGATGATCAGCACATCGACTTCCTTTGCCAACTCGCCGGAAGGCGGCGCGGGCTCGACGTCTTTGTCCCAGTAGCTTGGGTGGCGCGTAGACATGATGTCAGGTTGCAAAACCTCGCCTGATCACGCCAGCCAAGTTCTGGCACCAACGCCGCCGAGCGTTACAGTATGGAGCGAGGAAGCAATGCGGAACGACGACAAAAAGCTCGGCCCAAACGAACCCTGCTGGTGCGGGAGTGGCAAGAAGTACAAGAAATGCCACCAGGGCCAGGATCAAGCGGGCACGGCCGGAAAAGTAGAGGCGCCGAAGCAGGAGCGCCGCGGTGACCCATTGCTGCTGGATGAGCCGGACCGTGAGAAGATGCGCGCGGCCGGCGCATTCAACGCCGAGTTGATGGACTACGTCCGCGACTATGTGAAGCCCGGCATCACCACCGGCGAAATCGACAAGCTGGTATACGACTACACAACGGACCACGGGCACATCTGTGCCACGCTGGGATACCGCGGTTTCACCAAGAGCTGCTGCACCAGCGTGAATGACGTGATCTGCCACGGCATCCCCGGCGAGCGCGTGCTGAATGAAGGCGACATCATCAACGTCGACCTGACGACCATCGTGGACGGCTGGCACGGCGACCAGAGCGAGACACTGCTGGTCGGCGCGGTCAGCGATGAGGCCTTGCGCGTAACCCAGTGCAGCTTTGACGCCATGTGGCTCGCGATCGACGCGCTGACGCCCAACTGCAAGGTGATCGAGATCGGCCGAGCGATCAAGCGCAGGGCGGACGAAGACGGCTTCACGGTCGTGAAAGAATTCTTCGGCCACGGAATCGGCAAACGCTTCCACCAGCGTCCGCACATCCCGCACTACCCGGACAAGCACCACGGGAGCGAGGTAATTCCGCCCGGAATGTGCTTCACGATCGAGCCGATGATCAACGTGGGAACGTGGCGCTCAGTGGTGGACCGCAGCGACGGCTGGACCGCCTACACCACGGACGGAAAGCTCAGCGCCCAGTTCGAGCACACCATCCTGATGACCGAAAAGGGTCCGGAAGTCCTGACTCTCACCAAGCGCGGCCCGCAACGCGGCCACACATTCAAGAGTCCCGCCCGCATGGCCTAAGCCGTCTCGAGTTCGACGGCGCTTTGGGGCGGTGCGAATGCCTTGTCGAGCAATGCGAGATCCTTGGCGGTCAGCTCGATGTCGGCCGCTGCGGCGTTCTGCTGCACGCGCTCGAAGTGGCTGGATTTCGGGATCGTGATGAAGCCTTCGTTGCGGACGCTCCAGGCCAGGGCGATCGCCGCCGTCGAAAACCCGTGGCGCTTGGCAACCTTCAACAGCTGTTTCGGCTGTTGCAATCGGCCTTTGTCGAGCGGTGAATAGGCGGTGATGATCACGCCGCGTTCATGGCACCAGGGCTGCATATCGTGTTCGATGCCTCGGCGCTGCAGGTTGTACAGCACCTGATTCGTTGCATTCTCGCCGGGCGCGATGCGCTCGCACTCCTCAAGCTGATCCATGTGCAGGTTGCTGACGCCCCAGTAGCGGATCTTCCCGGCATCGCGCAGCTGCTGAAACGCGGCAATGGTGTCGGCCAAGGGATGCTCACCGGGCCAGTGCAGCAAGTAGAGGTCGATCATCTCTACGCCGAGCCGTTTCAGGCTGCGCTCGCAGGCCTGCACGGTGCCTTCGCGAGACGCGTTCTCCGGCAGCACCTTGCTGGTCAGGAACACTTCGTCGCGACGGCCGTCGATCGCTTCGCCGACCACTTCCTCGGCGCCGCCCGAGCCATACATCTCGGCCGTGTCGATGTGGGTCATTTCCAGTTCAATCCCGAGCTTCAGCGCGCGCACTTCGTCAGCACGCGACGCGGCGTTGACGCCCATCTCCCAGGTGCCCTGGCCGATGACGGGTAGCTTGTCGGGAATTCTTCCAAAGGTCGTGTATCGCATGGCCGCAACATACTGATAGCTGCGGCGCGGACTAGATGATGCTGATCTGTTTCAGCGTCAAGCCGACAAAGCCCGATGTGTCGGCCACTTACTGGACAATGTCGCCGAGTCAATCGTCACTCCAGTCAGCCACAAGGTAGCCTGCAATCAGAGCAGCAATGAACAGAATTGCGCCACGCCCGACGATTCCATACAGGAACTCCGGGCCTCCCATTGCCTCAACGACTGCATCCGCGCCGAACACGACCGCAAGTCCTGCTAGCAACAGCACCACAAAACCACCGCCAGCTGCCGCGAAAATGCAGGCGCCGTGGAGTAGGCGGGCGTATTTGTTCGCTGGGCGGCGCAGGGAGTGGTAGGCCTCACGCCACATTCGCTGCTCGCGGAGGCGCTCACGATCTTGCGTGCACTTGTTGTGAATCGGATTTTGCCGACCGTAACGCCTCATGCCACCAGTTTGCTCCGGTATCCTCGGTGGCGCTGCTACAACAGCCTCACTGGCTTGGAATGGCTACTTGAGGATGCGGAACAGGTTTGAGAAATCGTCTGTCCAGGGCGGCAACTCGCGCGTCGCCGGGTCCATTTCCCCCTCAGGCAAGCGCGCGACAGCCGCCGGTGTCGGCGCCAGAATCATCCAGTGCGCTTCCAGCGCGCCGGTGGCCTTGTCTTCTTCGCTGATCACCCGCTTCCAGTGCCAGCCCTTGGCGCGGGCCGCCGCAACGATCACTGGCATCAGGTCGAGGTTCTGGTTTGTGACATTGACGGCGATGAGGCCGTCCGGGCGCAAGTGCACTTCATAGGCCTCAAACGCCTCCAGGGTCAGCAGGTGCACAGGCACAGCGTCGCTGCTGAACGCATCTAGTGCGAGCAGGTCATAACCCTGCGGCGGCTCGCCTTCCAGCAGCAACCGTCCATCGCCGATCAAGACCAGCACGGTGGCTGGCGTGTCCCGCAGATAGCTGAAGTGTTCGCGGGCAAGTTCCTCCACGTCCGGGTCCAGTTCATAGAACCGAAACTCGTCGCCGGCATGGCCGTAAGCAGCGAGTGTGCCGATGCCCAGTCCGACGACCCCCACCCGCTTGGGCCCAGTCATGGAGCTCAAGGTCTGCCCGATGCCGCTGGTTGGCGCAAAGTAGGTAGTTGGGAGTAATCGGCGTTCGTCCTGGAATTGCTCCCCGTGCCGGATGGTCCCATGCACCAGCGTGCGAAGCCCGTCTTTCTCAGTGATACGGGAAACTCCGAAGAATGAGCGCCGGGAGTCCAGGGTGTCCCGCAGTTCGCGACGAAGCGTGGTTGCCTGTTGATCGGCCCACGCCAGCAGCAACAGCACAATGACCGCCCAACCAAGGCGCGGGCGGAACCGATACAGCCTGCTCGACTTGTCAACAGCCAGCGCGCCGAGCACCGCAAGCATGCTCAGCATCTGTCCGATCTCGAACTCCCAGTACATCGGGAAGAGGTGCGGCGCGGCCACGCCGACAAACGCGCCGCCCACTGCGCCGCCGCCCGCTATCGAAAGGTAAAAGCCGGTCAGCCGCGCGGGCGCAGGACGAAGCCGGTAAAGCTCGCCATGTACGCAAAGACAGGCCATGAACAGGGCCGCGGCGAACAGGCAGATGCGCAGAACAATCGGGATGTGGCCGACACTCGATGCCGCCACCGGGAACAGCACGAATGAGCCCAGCAGCGCCGGGATCATCCACTTGCGGCGCGTTGCGCTCTCACTGCCGAACGCGACGATGAAGCTGAGAAGGTAAAGGCCCAGCGGCAGCACCCAAAGAAACGGTGTCGGCGCGATGTTGATCGACATCTCATTCGTCACCGCCATCAGCAGCCAGACTCCGCAGCCACCAAGCGCGAACCATAAAATCCGCCGCGCCGCACCGACCGGCTCGGCCGCATCAACGACAGCTTCTGGCGCGGGCGCACGCCCGGCACGGCGCACCGCTGCCAGCACGCTGGCGAGCGCAAACGTGCCGTAACCAATCGACCATGCCCACGCCTGGGCATTGCGTCCCACCCACGGCTCCAGCGCGAACGGATACGCCAGCAGCGCCACCAGTGAGCCGACGTTGCTAAGCGCATACAACTTGTAGATGCGCGGTGACTGCTGCTCGCCGGCCAGCCACGACTGCATCAGCGGCGAAGTAGCGGCCAGCGCAATGAACGGCACACCAATCGTGCGGGTCAGCAGCCAGAGGATCTCAATCGCCGGATCACCGCCCGCCGGCCGAAATTCTGCATCGGGAATGATCGGCAGAAACGCGAGTCCCGCCAGCACGAGCGCCCCGTGAATGATCGCCTGCAGCTTCGGCTTCAGTTTGCCCAGCAGGTGCGCATACCCATAGCCGGCCAGAAGTGCGGCCTGGAAGAACAGCAGTGCGACGGTCCAGACGGCCGGTGTTCCGCCATACCACGGCAGGATGTAGCGCCCGATCAAGGGCTGCACGATGAACAGCAGGAATGCTGCAATCAGGATGGTGGCCGCATGGGCAATCATGCGGAGAGTCTAGCGGGGGGCGCTCAGGTACGCTTCACGAACTTGAAGGTGTGACTTCCGATGACGACCATGTCGCCCGGGTGCAGCTCATGAGAGCCCTCAATCTTCTCGCCGTTGACTTTGGTGCCGTTGCTGCTGCCTTCATCCT
>JAGQRH010000047.1 GCA_020425605.1 Planctomycetota bacterium
CGACGGCCCGAATCCCCGGGGCTAGGGCCGACCGTTCTGCAATCTTTCATCGGGGAGACGCGCGACAATCTCCCACACGCGGGCAACACCCCGATCCATGCCGGGCCGCGTCTCAATCACCAGCCACGTGCGTGCAGAGCAGATTTTTCAGAAATTTTAGCGTGTACATTTGCGTGTACAGCGAGTTCTTGCCGCCGTTGACGGGTAAAGAGAGCGGCCTCCGGACTAGCTCTGGAGGCCGCTTTGTGGCTGGTACACCCGGAAGGAGTCGAACCTTCAACCTCCTGATCCGTAGTCAGGTGCTCTATCCATTGAGCTACGGGTGCTTGTGGTTGTCTTTGCCCTGCCGCGGCAAGGGGCAAACGATTACCGCTGTTTGCGCCGATTGTCAACTACCGGTCAGGCGCAATGCCCTTGCTGCAAAGCTTTCAACGATTGGTGGTTGCGGCTCCGTTGACGTGCGGGATGCCCCCGGAATAATGGCTTGGTCCGGTGGTGCCCAAATGTCCGAGCGAATCCTGATTGCAGACGACTCCCGTGAGCTTCGCACGGTGCTGTCGGCGCAGCTGCGCAAACTCGGCTTTGACGTCCAGATCGCCGTAGACGGCCAGGACGCCCTTGAGCGCGCCCGCACCTTCAAGCCTACGCTGATCATCATGGACATCATGATGCCCAAGCTGTCCGGCCTGCAGGCCACCAAGCGCATGCGGGACGACAGCGACCTCGCGCACACGCCGATCATCCTGATGTCGCAGCTCGGTGAGGAACAGGACGTCGTTGAGGGGATCGAGGCCGGCGCCGACGAATACCTGGTCAAGCCGTTCCGGCAGGCCGAGCTGGCGGCGCGCGTCCGCATCCTGCTGCGCAAGTCGGCCGGGGCGAACAAGAAACTGGATGAGACGACAGCGCAGGGGCTCGAGGCGGCCGAGGAAAACGACGCCGTTCGGCGCTTCAAGGAAACCGGCCAGATCGTCAGCAAGGATTTCGCGGGCTTCACGATTATCGACAAGCTCGGCCAGGGCGGCACGGCCACGGTCTACCGCGCCATGGAGCCGGTGAACCTGAAGCCGGTCGCATTGAAGATCATCTCGCCGTTTGCAGCGGTCAAGGAAGGCTTCCTCAAGCGCCTGAGCCGCAGCAACGAGATTGCCGTCAAGCTGGTGCACCCGCACATCGTGCGCACCTACACGATGGGTGAGTACCAAGACGTGCATTTCATGGTGCAGGAACTGGTCGAGGGCCATGCGCTCGACAATTGCCTGCATGAAGAAGGCGGAAGACTGGGCGAGGCAGAGGCGCGCCGCTACATGCTGCATATCGCCGAGGCGATCCAGTTCCTGCAGGACAAAGGGTTGATCCATCGCGACATCAAGCCCGGCAACATCTACGTCAGCCACGACGACGTCGCCAAGCTCGGCGATTTCGGACTGTCGCGCCTGAGCGACGATGTGGGCCAGACGGCCGAGGGCTATCTGCTGGGTACGCCGCACTACATCAGCCCGGAGCAGGCCAACGGCGACAAGCAGATCGACTCACGCAGTGACCTGTACGCGCTGGGCGCATGTTTCTTCCATCTGCTGTCCGGCGAGCCCCTGTTTCCGGGCGACAACCTTCAGCAGGTAGTTCTCGCGCATCTCACGAAGGCGCGCCCGCAGCTTGAGGACAAAGCGCCGGACGTCAGCCCTCCGCTGTGCGAAATCATCAACAAGCTGGTGCAGCTTGACCGCGAAAAGCGCTACCAGACCGCGGACGAGCTGATTGAAGCCATCAACGGACTGCCCCCGCTGCGCAGCCTCAAGGGCCTCAGCCTGTAGGCTGGTGTCGGAGTGCCGCCCTGCAGTTCTAACAACTGACAACCGGTAACCGACAGCTACAATGGCCCCATGGCCGGCGACAAGAACCACTACGAAATGGCGCTTAGCGGGCTTCTGGTTGAAGCCGGCGTGCAGGCGCTGGCCGTCGATGAGACGCGCCGCCCGGTGCTGAACGGCGTCCAGCTGAAGAACTTCGACTTCCTGGTGAACGGGCTGGATAGGGTCTGGGCGCTGGACCTCAAGGGCCGTCGCGATCGCCCGTGGATCACGCGTACGGACCTGTTCTCGATGATGGGCTGGAAGTCCCTGCTGGGCGCAAAGGCTGAGCCCGCCTTCCTGTTTGCATTCTTCAACCCGGTTCACGAAACAGCCGGTCGCGCCGTCCAGCTCGACGCCACGGTCCACGAGACGCCCGGCGGCATCTACCGGTTCTGTGTGCTCGGCATCGACGCAGCCCAGCGCATCGCCCGCCCCCGCAGCCAGAAATGGGGCACCTTTGGCTTTGACTGGCAGGCGTTCAGTCGCGCCGTCCAGCCACTCGACGCCATCCTGCCCCTGCCTGCTACGGCCTAACCCGCGAAGTGCTGCCAAGGACCGCGAAGAACTACAACGAGGGACAGGAAGTCAGGACTTTCAGGAAGCTTGTCCTGCACATACTGAATGTCCTGTCTGTTCTTCGCAGTTGCCTTTCTTTGCGGTCCTCCGCGGCCATTCGCGGTTCCACGCCAGTTCCCCACACCTTGCAGCAGGCCCGGTGACAGGATTGAATCACGCCGGAGGCAGATATGACGCAGCCGCGGGCATTGGTCCTACGGGCCGCCGGCACCAACTGTGAACGCGAGACCGCCTGGGTGCTCGGCAAGGCCGGTGCCGAGGCCGAGATCCTGCACGTGAATGAGTTGCTGGCCGACCCAGACCTGCTGCTGACCTATCACCTGCTCGCGATCCCCGGCGGCTTCAGCTACGGCGACGACCTGGGCTCCGGCGTCGTCTTCGCCAACCAGATGCGTACGCGCCTCAAGCCGCAGATCGAGAAGTTCATCGAAAACGGCAAGCTGATGCTCGGCATCTGCAACGGCTTCCAGGTGCTGCTGCGTGCCGGGCTGCTCACCGGCCGCGACGTATTCGATGACCCGCCGCGCGCCACGCTGGCCTGGAACCTGACCGGGCGCTACGAGGACCGCTGGGTGGACCTGCGGATCGTCAGTGAGAAGACCCCGTTTGTCAGCGGGCGCAAGGTGGTCAGCTACCCCGTTGCCCACGCCGAGGGCCGCTTTGTCGCGCCCGAAGACGTGTTGGACGAGCTTGAGCAGGACCAGCAGGTCGTCTTTCAGTATGTGGACGACAGCGGCCGGCCGACACAGGACTACCCGGCCAACCCCAACGGCGCCTCGCGCGGGATCGCCGGCATCTGCAGCAAGAGCGGCCAGGTTCTTGGCCTGATGCCGCACCCGGAGCGCAACGTGCGGCCCTTCCACCACCCGGAATGGACCCGCCACCCTCGCCGCGAACACGGTGACGGCTTCGAGATCTTCCAGAACGCCGTGCGTCGCGCCGGTCAGTTGGTCGGCTGAGCAGGATTCAGGCACCAGTTCCCAACACACTGCCCGGCAAGCCATAAAAACAGGGACGCACGGGACTTGTCCACGTGTTATACTGCTGTCCGGGGCGGACCAGCTGAGAGGGGTTGCACCATGATGAACCCATGGGATAGCGAGCGCACCTGGCAGGAGAACGGCGGCAATCGCCCGCCTTCATCCTCAGGCTCCGGCCTTTTGTGGCTGGTTGCGATCATCATTGCTGTCATCGGGCTGGCCATGATGGCCAAGCACGGCGCGAACAACGTCGTTGCCGTTCCCATCGGCATCAGTCTCTTCTTCATGGTGATGTTCTTCTTCAGCCACCGGCGCGAGGCACGTCGCCTTGCGTGGAAGCGCGAAGTCGCGCGCCTGCAGGACGAATACTCGCGTCAGCAACAGATCGCAGCCGTCAACCAGCCGCGCCCGGCCGTCAACCAGCCGCGCCCGGCCGTCGACACGACCATGCGCAA
This sequence comes from Planctomycetota bacterium, assembly GCA_020425605.1. GTDB lineage: Bacteria > Planctomycetota > UBA8742 > UBA2392 > UBA2392 > JACKID01. The sequence goes on from JAGQRH010000047.1 coordinate 3,865, forward strand.
GGTGTTCGACCGCTACGACCTGAAGGTCATCACCCACGGCCGCAGCATGGGCTGGGAGCCGCAGCGGATTGCCAGCTTCCTCGATTATGCCCGCGACTATGTCGATACCCAGCACGCCACAGCGCTGGTCACCGGCAACGAGCGCGGTGAGCTCGACCGCCACCTCGACGCCGCCATGCACAAGGCGCTGCTGCAGTACGACATGGACCACAAGTCCCAGCCGAAACCTTTCTAAGGCAGGTATCAAGCACAAAGCGCGCCGGATGACCGGCGCGCTTTTCATTGTGCTGAGTGTGCGGCTAGTCCTTCGGAATCAGGTCCTCGGCCGTGTCGCCCATGTCGTCCATCTCTTTCAGGATGGCCTCGAACTTCTTTGCACCTTCCTCACCCAGCGCCCGTGCGCGTTTGCGCAGGTCCGAGTACTTCTTGCCGATGGCCTCGAACTCGTTTTTCATGGCGTCGCGAGCTTCCTTGCGCTCGTCCTCAGTCTTGGCCTTCATGCCGTCGATCCAGGACGTCATTTCTTTGCGCAGGGCGACCGCTTCCTTCATCAGGGCCAATTCGTCCCCTTCCAGCCCTTTCAGCTCGGGTGCGTCGTCGCCTCCGCACGCCGGGGCGCAGCCGGATGAGTTTCCGCCTGCGCATGAATTCGAGCCCCCGCCTGTTGCATTGTTCCCGCCGCCACAGGCCGCAAGCACAAGGGCCACAAACAGCGCTGCCATCATCTTTTTCATCGACGTATCCCTCCTGTGATGATCGGTTCGGCGCAAGAATGAGCCGGTTGATGGTCCGGTCACCCCGAAATTGGCTGAGCCGGCCGAAGACGTCAAGGGCTCCCTTGGTGACCTCGCCGCCCGGGATTCCGGAAATCCGTTGGCCAAACTTCGTTCCACGTGCGTTAATTGCGCCTGTTGAATTGGCTGTCGGTTGATCTGCGCGTGCGGAGAACCGGCAGTTGTTCGTTCGGAGACACTGCGTGTCTGCGCAACAGGGTGCCGGTCTTGCTGCCGGCGTCGCGCCGGGCCATGAAGCCCCCGCCGCGGAATGCCTGAACCTCTACCGCTTCCCTGCTCTCTACGACACTTTGAAAGCCCCCGACGACGAGGACATCTCGGCCGTCCGCGGCCTCATGCGCCGGTTCGTTGGCGACGGGCCATGGTCGATCCTTGACCCAGCGTGTGGACCCGGCAACTGGCTGAAGCCGTTCGCAGCAGAGGCATCCCGATTGGCCGGCAACGACAACTGCCTCGAGATGGTCGAGTACACGCGCGCGAATACCGGCGCATACACGGTGCTCGGCGACATGTTCGAGCTGGGATTTGATGAGCCGTTCGATGTGATCCTCGAAGCCAGCGGCGTAAGCTCATTGCTGCCGGACATGGCGACGCTGGCGCGCTGGGTGCGATCGTTTCGCCCGCACCTCTCATCGCGCGGCGTGGTGATCCTGCTTGTGAACTTTGAGGTGCCGCTGCCTGCGCGCCTGCCCGCAACGCTTTGGCAGACGCCCTGGCGGCCCGTGCCCGGCGGCAGCGCGCGCATCCGCTACGAGCTGATGGGCGTCGAGCCCGCGCTGCGCACCCAGCACATCCGCCGCACAGTCGAGACGCGCGGCGGCAACTGGCCGGCCCGGATCGTCGAGAGCTATGACCTGCGAATATGGCGACCAGAAGACCTGCGCGAGTTGCAGGAGTTGCCGGGCTTCAGCCTGCAAGCCTGCCTCGACGCGGCCCGGCCGGAGAACCTGCACGCGGCACCAGCAGGCGAGCGCCTGCTTCTGTTCCGGCCGACATGATCAGACAGCCTCGAGGGCCCTCTCCACGTCCGTGTGAAAGGTCAGCTCGGCGGCCAGCTGATGGATGCCTGCTTTCTCAAGCACCTTGAGGGGCTGGGCATTCACCCCCGCCAGCGCTACGCGCGTACCCTGCTGCTGCATGCGCTTGAGCAGGCTTTCGAAGGCTACAAGCCCGGTTGCGTCCATGGCCGGCACGGCCTGCATGTCGAGCACGAGCACGCGCGCGTTGCCGGCCGTGGCGATGCCGCGTACGGCCTTTTCCGCGGCACCGAAGAACAGCGGGCCGGCGATTTCATACAGGACGACGCCATCGGGCAGATCTTCGCGTGAGGTCGGCCCGCCTTCGCCCAACAGCCGTGAGCCTGAGATCTCGGCCATGCGTCGCATGAACAGCAGCGCCGCCATCACGATCCCGACTCCGACGGCGACCACCATGTCGAACAGCACAGTCAGGCTGAAGCAGGTAAGCAACACGGCCACATCGCTGCGGGGCGCCACGCGCAGGGTATGCGCGAAGTGGCGGATATCGCTCATGTTCCAGGCCACGATCAGCAGCAGTGCCGCCATGCTCGCCATCGGCAGGTAGCTCAGCACGGGCGCGAGCGCCAGCACCGCCACCAGCACGAATATCGCATGTACGATCGCCGCAACTGGTGAGCGTCCGCCGCTGCGGATGTTCGTGGCTGTGCGCGCGATGGCACCAGTTGCCGCGAATCCGCCGAAGAACGGCGCGATCATGTTGCCCAGGCCCTGCCCCACCAATTCGGCGTCGGGATCGTGGCGGGTGCCGGCCATACCGTCCGCGACCACGGCCGCCAGCAGCGACTCGATAGCGCCCAGTGCAGCGATCGCCATTGCCGCGCCACCCAGGTCCTTGAGCAGCTCCAGGTTGAAGCCGATGGGCTGGCCGTCCGGCCCCGGCAGGTTCCAGGGCAACAAAGGCGTTGGCGGTAGCTGCGGTATGCCCCGAAGAACTTCACCGTTCAGCACGTAGCTGAAGCGACTGCCGATTGTCGCAACCTCTACGCCGCCGAGCCGACTGATCGCAAACGCGGCGAGAGTACCAAGTGCGATCGCCACCAGCGGCCCGGGAATGCGTCGCGTGATCTTCGGCCAGACGACAAGCACCGAAAGCGTCAGGACCCCGACCGCCGCGTCGGCAAGCTGCGCGCCCGGCATGGCGGCGGCGAGGTCGGTGATCCGATTCCAGTAGTGATCGCCACTGCTGGTGACGCTCAGCCCGAGAAAGTCCTTCACCTGCAGGGTTGCGATCACGACGGCAATGCCTGCCGTGAAGCCCGTGGTAACCGGGTAGGGAACAAACTGGATCAGCCGACCAAGCCGGAAGACGCCAAGCAGAACCAGAATCACCCCGGCCATCAGCGAGGCGAGTGCCAGCCCGCCCAGACCGTACTTCGCGGACAATGGCGCAAGCAACACCACAAAGGCCGCCGTAGGCCCGGAGACGTTGAGCCGCGAGCCGCCGGTAATGGCAATGATCGTGCCCGCCACGATGGCCGTGTACAGCCCGTATTGCGGCGGCACACCTGAAGCGATCGCAAGTGCCATCGAAAGCGGCAGCGCGACAATGCCTACCACCAGCCCCGCCAGCACGTCCGCCCGAAGGTTCTTCCAGCGGTAGCCGTCACGCAGCGCGCCACGCAGCCCGATCCCCAGCGGGAATGGCCGCTTCTGGTTAACGGATTCGGCTAACCAGCGGCCTGTGCTGTTTTTCTCAGGAAGCATCGAACGACGAGCCCAGAAACCTTGGCGGCTGTGCGGAACGCCCGTCAGTCCGTATGGGGATGGCGCGCAGAATCACGCGGCATTCGCAGACTATACGCCGCGCGAACCCGCTGCGCAAAGGGGGTTTGGCAGGGCTTCGTGGACCACGCTAGTCCGAATATGCGGGAAGCTGGATCGCTCCGATGTCAGTCAAGTCGCCGGTTGCCTGGAACACGACGCGTGCATCGGGATGCAGGTCATCGCGTGAATTGCTCCAGAGATACAGAACGTACTTCTGACCGGCAAAAACCGGTGCATCGGAATCATAGATGTAGCCGACCGCGTCGGACTTCACGCGCGCCCAGGTGTTGTACCAGGCGCCGGTGCGCGCGTAGTAGGCGAGGTCGCCCGGGTCGCTGGTGTGCCGGATGAAAGCCTCGCCGACGAATGGCTTCATGCGATCGGGATCGATCGTGTCTTCGTTGAACTCGTCGATGTGGTCGTAATAGTCGTCAGCGAACACGGAGTTCAGGCTGGGTCGGGTGCCTTCGTCAGCCAGGGCTGTCTCGATATCGCGCAGGCGGTTTGCCCGCTTGTCGTCCTCGTAGCGGACGATGGAGCATTCCACCCAGGGCAGCCCTTCGCCGCTCGGCCCCACTACCCGCAGTATCAGGCCGCTCGGCTTGGGCGGCGTTAACTGGCCGGCGGGGAGCGACGCGGCCAACTCGGTCGGGTTGATCATGTCGATCTGGATCGTTTTCAGCTCTGGCGTCCAGCCGCCGTCCCAACGATCTGAGGCGGTGGGCCGAATACGCAAAATCTGGCGTCGCTCGCTTCCGCCGAATCGCCACTGCACATGGGCGCCATCCGGCTGCGGCGCGCCCGAGAGCAGCAGGCTCAATGCATCAGGCAACTGGCAGGTACGGGACGCAGCGTCAAAGCCCCAGCTGCCAAGGACGGGGCCGTCGTGGCTTTGCCAGTCGAGCGAGACGATCAGCTGGCGATGCACGGCCCAGGCATCAAGCGTTGGTGGAAGGCTCCAATCGGGCATGGTCATTACGCTTGCACTGATCACCCGCTTGATTCGCTGGATGGGGTTGTCGGCATCATCTGCCAGCTTTACGGGCTCTGGCAGGGTGATGGGCAGGCCCTGCGACTCCACCACGAACCAGACTGTCTCCCCCGCACGGGCATCCACATAGTGAAGGTTGCCGCGGTGCGCCATGAGGTTGGTGATGGAGTATGCATCTTCCGGCCGTGACTGCTTTCCGTACTTCACCAGGGCGCCCCTGGGTGCCTCCAGTTCGATCACGAGGCGGCGATCTCGAACATCGGCCGGGTCATCCGGCGCGGGCGGATTCAGCAAGCCGTCAATCCATTGCAGGTGGCTGCGCCTGCCCGGGTCCTGCGTCCCGAGAGGTGTCCAGTCGGCCGTGAGCTCGTTGAAATCGAGCACGAGATCCAGCACGACTTCCTTGCATTCCCACTCCTGTGCCAGGAATTCGCCTTCGAAGTGAACGCTGTCCACTCCCCATTCGTCGCCCAGGCTGAAGGTCACGCTGTTCTGTACACCGGAAATGACCGGCACGTAGTAGCGGCCATTGTCAGTCGCGGTCTTGTACTGCCGGGACCCGTCACCGCGTGCTCGGCGATACGAAAATCCTCCGCGTCCCCCGCGTCCGCCCGCTGATCGCTGCGGCGGCAGGCGCAGTACTGGGTCCGGTGCCCCGGTGCGCTCAATCGCCTCGAGCTTGGGTGCCTGGCTGGTCACGAACGGCGCAGCGTGGATCCAGGCAACGGGCTCGCCGTTCAGGTCCTTGAAGTCGAAGCACACGATGCGCCGCCAAGAATCCATACGCAGCACGCCGTCGAGCTTTTCGTCCTTGTCCACGCGGAAGCGGTGGACGATGCGCCCGTAAAGACTGCTGTCGACCTGCAACTCGTACTCTCCGGGCTCAAGGCCTGCGGCGGAGTGGCCGTCGCACGTGATCAGCCGCTGCTCGTCATCCCAGATCACCTCTTCCTCGATCCAGCGAATGCCGAGCCTGCGCCAAAGCTGGAGGCGGAACGCGTCGTCGAACAACGGCTGGTCGTGGGCATCAAGCAGCTCGAAGCGAGCTATGGCGCCACCGCGCCGAACCAGCGCGCCGTAGACAGGCACGAGTGCGGGCTCTTCCGTTTCGGCCGTCGTCTCTTCGAATCCGCGTTTGTCAGTCTGGTCCAGGTTGGCAGTCTTCTCCGGCAGCGGAAGTGTCCCGGTGTCGCCCTCCGCTTTGGCTGACAGCGGAACATCCAGCGCGGCCTGTGTGTCCAGCGCGGTTGCCGGCGTGTTGGCTTCGGGTGCATGTACGTCACCGCCGCCATCCGCAAGGAGCAGCCACAACGCCAGCGCAAGTGCGGCAATCGCGCACAGGCCAAGAAGCGGGATGTTATTTGGCCTCGTCATTGGGGCACCGATTCTAACGCTGCCGTGCTGGATTGCAGCCGAGGATATCGGCCGGTTCTGTCGCCTAGCGTTGTGAGTAAGTTGGCAGGTGGATCGCGCCGACATCCGCCACGCCGTGCTCGTCGACCTGGAAGGCAAAGCGCGCATCCGGCTTCAGGTCGTCGCGCGAGTCTGTCCAGAGGTACAGCACGTAGCAATTCCCCGGCTCTAGCGGCGGGTCTTGAATCGCGAAGTAGCCCTGTTCGTCGCTGAAGACTTTTCGGCTGGTGTCGTACCAGGCGCCCTGGCGGGCGAACCAGAGCCGCTGCTCGTCGGTCTCGAATGCGTCGTAGCTCTCCTGCCCCAGCAGCGCCCTCAGCCCCTCGGGCTCCGGCGTTTCTTCGGCGGCTTCAAGGCCCGCCGCGTAGGAGTTGATGTCCAGCGGACCGACGGCCAGCTTGTTGTCGTGCCGTCGACAAATTTCGCGCACCTGTTGTGCTACTTCGTCCTTCTCGTATTCGATGATCACGCCCTTGGCCCAGGGCAGGCCTTCTTCGGCCGGGCCAACGGCCCGTCCCGCGAACACGTTGTCGAAGCGGGGTTGCAGGCTGCCCGCGCTCAGCAGCGACGGAAATGACTGGTCGCCGGTGTCAAACTTCTCCCAGCGGCCGGGCAGCACGACCGGCTCGAACCAATAATTGCCGTTCGGGCCCATGCTCGCCCCGCCGCTGCTGCCTCTGCGAAAGCGCGAGACGCCACGCAGGCAGGTTCGCAGTTGCAGGCCGTGCGAAATGTCCGCGCTGTCGATCGCCTCGCTGCTGGCGATTGTTGCGGTTTTCTGTCTTCCGTCCTTCGGGTGGATCACCAGTTTGAAGCGGTTGGAAGACGGGCTTTCATCTCTGCGCTCAATCGGGCGAGGCGTTGGTCGCACGCCGCCTTCGCTCGGATCGTGGTTAGGATTCTCGGCGAGGTCTCTGTTGGGAACGTCCGATGGATCCTCTTCAACTTCGTCCACCGGGTCCTCGCTCGGCTCCGGCTCTGGTGGGTCCATTGCCGCGATGTCGAAGTCGATGGAGTAGGCAAAGGCCCGCAACGTGGGCGTAAGGCCGTCGGCGGTGAACGTCACCAGCGCGCCGCCGGTGCTGCGGCCAAGGACCAGTACGCCGCCAGCGCTGACGTCCACGCTTTCCCACGGCGTGACCAGCAGACGGTCATCGACCAGCCTGATCCAGAGCTGTGTGCGGGCGCTGAGGTCGTACCAGTGCAGGTCGCCTCGCGCGTACATCACCCGCCAGAAGCTGGTGCCATTGATCGACATCTGCACAAGCACAGGAACGGACGAGACAGTCTCCACGACGACCCGCGTCACCCCGGGCTTCACGGCCGCCGAGTACGGATCGAACTCGACCTTGTCATGCACTTCGGCCTGCACTTCGCGGATGTTGCGATCGCCCGGCGTGTAGCCTTCGAGCGGCTTGCCCCACTCGAGTACGCGTTTTTCAAACTCGGCCGGGGTGGATAGCACGACCTCGACTTCGCTGCGTGAAGTGAAGGTGTCCTCGCAGGTGTACTCCGCAAGGCCCCAGAGCTCGGCATTCAGGTTGACGGAGATTGTGTTGCTGGCGCCGGAGAAAACCCAAATCCACCAAGCCCCGTCGTCGGTCGGGTACAGGGGCGGCACATTGGGTAACAGCCGCCGTCCGCGATCCGGCGATCCGGAACCTGACCAGCCGATCCCTCCCGGCAGGGAGATCGGCCGAAACGGCGAATCACGAAGAGAGACCGTCTCGGGTGAGTTGCGTTCAATCGGGTCCAGTGCGGTCGACGTGCTGCTGACACGCGGGCGAGACGGCAGGTATGAGATCGGCCGCCCGTCCGAGTCGCTGAATCGCAGACAGACCGCGACTCTCGAATTGGGCGTAGTCAGCCTGTCCGTGCGCCGCTCGCCGCGGCTGACGCTGAAGTCGTGGCGGAAATTGCCCCACTGTGCAGAGGTCAATTCCAACTCGTAGCTGCCGGGCTCAAGGCCCGCAGATGGTAGTCCCTGCTCGCCCAGGCCATCGCACGCAATCAGGTTGCGCTCGACGTCGGTCCGCAGCTCGTCGGCAATCCAGTAGTCGCCAATCTTGCGCCAAAGGCTGGCGCGGTAGAACTGGATCGGGACGCGGGCGCCATTGGGGTCGTAGAGCTCGAAGTCAACATAGGCCCCGCCGCGCTGGATTGCCGGTCCGTAGTCCGGGGTGTCCAGCATCGGGACGACCACGTTCGTGGCCTCCGGCGCGGGCTGCGTGTGTTCGGGCTGATCCTCGGGCAAGCCCTCGGCAGGGTGGATCGGGTCGGGCAAGGCGAGCGGTGATGAGTCCAGAGGCGTGTTGCCCCCATCGGCCAGGTCGGCTGCATTGGGGCGGACGCCATCCGTCCTGCTGAAGAACCACGCTGCTGCCAGCGCCGACGCCAGCAACATCACCCGAAATGCGATCGCACGCCGCTGCCCCATACCCTTAGAACGCGAGATTCCGGCCATGGTTCGGCTGGAATACTACGCCGCCGCAGCTTCGACGATCTTATTGACGGCTTCGTCGATCAGCTTCGCCGGCGCGATCAACGCATCGTTCTCAAACATGCGCATCATTGAGCTGGGGCGGACCGTGTGCACAAAGGTCTTGCCGTCTTTGCTGGTCACCGCAATCCGGCAGGGCAGACACGGCGCAACGCGCGGGTCGGCCTCAAGAAACAGCTTTGCATCCCCCGGCCGGCAGATCTCGACAACCGTCGCGGCCTCGGCGTATTCGACGCCCTTGCCTGCCATGATCTGCTGCAAGTTCAGCGTGTTGAGTACCCCAAATCCGCCGGCCTTGCTGGCTTCTTGCACCTTGGCGACGGCCTGCTCAACGGAGAGGCTTGATTCAACGCGTATGAAGTCATTGCTCATTTCAGGCTCCGGCTCGAGAGGTTGGAGGGTTGTCCAGCGAGCTGTCCCGAAACCCGCGTGCGGATTCCGGCGCAGACCGCCAGAGCATATACTCAGCAGCCGGGAGGGTACCATGCGCCGAATGCCTGTCGCACTGATTGCGCTGTCATGTTTGTTCAGCGCATCGCACGTTCCCGTCAGTGCTGAGCCGAAGCAACTGCTGGCGTGGCATTGCCCCGTGCTGACTGCGCTGCGGCTCGTGCGCAAATCGCCGGCGCCGAAGACCATGAACGGGCCCAGGTTTGCCGATGACCTGATTCTGCTGCGCGCCCATCTGTCAGAAGGCGGCGAAATCACCGCCGCGGAAACGGGCGGATTCTCCGAAGGTGATTTCGCTCTGCGCGTGGCATGCGTGGTGCCGGGCAAGGCGCCCGGGAAGGCTCGCAGCTGGAAGGCGATGATCGACAACACGTCGAACCCGCCGGCGCTGGCAGCGATCCCGGACAAGTTAAGGGCCGAGTACGCATTCACGGCCATCAACGATGGCGTCGCAACCTATCACGTCAGCGCGACCGGCGACGACGGTGATGCCCAGCCCGTGCCGGGCAACCCCTGCAAGGGTCCGCTGAGCATTGAGGCAGACGTCGCATTTGACGTCGCCAGTGGTTGGCTGAAGTCGGTCAAGGGCACGTGGAAGTACAAGACTTTCATCGGCGATACGGAGATTGAGTTCGACTACCAGCTCGAGAGCGTGAAGACATTCGCCGATCGCGCCGCGATGGACAAAGAGATCGAGAAAGTGATTGAGGGCGGTCTGAAGGCCGTCGATGACAGCGAGAAGTACTGGTCCCACCGGGCTGACTTCGCATCGCTCGCGGCCTACACCTACCTGCATGGCGGGCGTGCGATGACAGATGCGATGACCGCCGAGGCGCTGTCGGAGATCATGAAGGAGAACGTCGCCCTGCCGTTCGTTCAGATGTACCACGCGGGTGCGTTGGCGCTGGCAATCGAGTCGAAGTACATTGGCGACGCCGAGCGCAAGCTGGTCGCAGAGGGCAAGTCACCCAGCGAGTTCAAGCGCGCCCTGACGCCCGCGGACCGCGACCAGATGAAGAAGCTCGTCGACTGGATCGAATCCAAAGTCGACGACAATCAGCCAGGCCTGCTCAGCTACGGGCAGTCGCCCGGCCAGCAAGTCGACCTGTCAAACACCCAGTTTGCTGCGCTGGCGCTGGCGGCCGCATCGCGATGCGGCGTGGACATTCCGGTCGGGCTGGTGCGCGACATGGGCAATGCGGTTGCCGGTTTTCAACAGGCTGACGGGCCGGATGTCTGGCGCGTCAAGGGCCGTAAGAAGAGCGGCAAATGGGAATACGAGCGCTACACCGACAAAGCCCGCGGATTCTCCTACCACATGTCATTGGGCAAGCCGCCCCAGCCCGGCGCGCCGACCGGCTCGATGACCGGTGCAGGTGTCTGCACGATGCTGTTGCTGCTGGACATCTATGAATCCTTCGATGACGACCGCCGCAAACTGGAAATGGGCGGAAACGAGGCCAAGGAGTGGTCGCGCAAGTTACAGGAGAGCGCGAATTGCGGCATGGCATGGCTTCAGGCAAACTACACCGTGGCGTGGAACCCGGGCGTCTCGTTCGGCGACGACAACTATTACTACTACCTGTATGCGTTTGAGCGCGTCGGCGCGTTTGCCCCGACCGAGTTCATCGGCGAACACAGCTGGTACGAAGACGGGGCGCTGGCACTGCTGCTGCGCCAGGGTGCGAATGGCGGCTGGGGCAGCTTTGAGGACAGTTGCTTCGCCCTGCTTTTCCTCAGTCGCGCCACTACGCCTACGCGGCGCGTTCTAACGGGCAAGTAGCTATTTCAGCCACGCGGGCTCCTCGTCCTGCGCGCGGCAGACGGCTTTCCAGGCGCGGGTGGCGGCATCCACCGTATTGTCGGCCGTGGCGGCGATGGTGCGCTCGTCAACGCGCTCGATGCCCGGTGTCTCGATGGCCTTGGCCGCCATCTCCCTGCGATGGAATTCGACGCTGATGGTGACCGGCAGCTTTGGCTTGTGCGGCTTCAGCTTGCCTTCCTTGTAGCGTTTGACCGCCTCCGCCGCGCCTTCGGCCAGCAGCTTGTGGGTCTTCGCCGGGGGCATGCACAGTGCCGCCGTGAATCCGTACGTGGTCTTGGTCGGCACCCAGACGAAGCCGGCGGGAATGCCGGCTTCCGCCTCCGGGCCAAGTTCCGACGCGCCGCTGACGAGCCCGACCGGGATGTCCCAGTGGCCGACCACGGCCGCGTTCAGGGCCGTTTCGCCGACGATTTCGCCGTTAATGCGGATGTTGGTGATCGCCGAGCCGACCCAGGTGTGCGAAAGCAGCCCGTTCGGCGTGCCCGCACGCGAGTGGTAGCCGGTGAAGAAGGCCAGCTCGAATGTTTCATCGCAGCCCTGGCTCTGGCACAGCGGCTTGTTGCTTGGGTGCGCCGGGCCGATCACGAGCTGGGCGGCCTCGTGCAGCTCTTCCAGGATCAGGTTGCGCATCACCCCGTGGCCGTCGCACACCACGAACTCGCTGTCGGGCGCAACACGCAACGCGCCCGTGATGGCCGCGTTCACGTCGGCCGTCATCATCTTGCGGGCACGTTCATAAGTCTTGCCCTCGGGCATCAGCTGGTCGCGATGCACTACGCCGGTCACGCCTTCCATGTCGGCCGAGATGAAGATTCGCATGATCGTCTCCTGTCGGTAGAATCTGCAGCCTACCCACTTCCAGCGGGCAAGAACATGACCGAAGAGGCGACTCCCTACGGGTTTGACCGCAACGCGCAGCGCCGTGAGTTTGAGCGAGAGTTGAAGAGTGTCGCTCGTTTGCGGAACTTCGTTGGTGGGATCGGAACGATCACGCTGTTCGCGGCGGGCGTCGCCGGCATGTTCCTGAGAGGCTACATCAGGGGCTACCCGGACAAGCACCCCGACCTGCTTCAAACGCCGGGCTTCGTCCGCGCGGCAGTTGCCTTCGGGATCGCCTTGGCGGTTTCCTTCGTGTTGGGCGGCATTGTGTGGCGCCTCAACCTGCGTGTCAGCCGCATCTCGGCCGAGATCACCATGATTGAAATGCGCGGCTAGGCCCTACAAATCTCCGCAGACCTTGGAGCAGGGCCGGCCGAACGATTGTGCTATGGTCAAGCCAGGTTGAAGGAGAAGACCATGTATCTCGTGAACACAGAATCGATTCCCGGGTATCGCGTGCGCCAGTCACTGGGGTTGGTGCAGGGCAACACGATCCGCGCCAAGCACATCGGGCGCGACATCATGGCGGGGTTCAAGAACATCGTCGGCGGCGAAATCGTCGGCTACACTGAGTTGCTGGCCGAGGCCCGCAACGAGGCGACCCAGCGCATGATCGCGCAGGCGCAGTCGATGGGCGCCAACGCGATCGTCAACGTGCGCTATTCGACCGCGAGCGTCATGCAGGCCGCGGCCGAGATGTTCGCCTACGGGACGGCGGTGATTGTGGAGCCTGAAAATGTTGGCTAAAGGCGACGAAGCCTTCACGGTCGTCATCCTGCTGCTGACCTATGGCAGCCCCGTGGTCATGCTGTTCGCGACGTGGCTGATCGGGCGTTGGATCCAGGACCGGCACGTGAAGTCGCTTGAGCGGCGCGAGGCCGACGTCGGCAAGCGCATCATCGTGACCAACGAGAAGCGGCTGCCGGAGGGCGTCGCGGCCACGCAAGGGACGATGGTCTCGGGCTCGGTGGTGGTCGGCACGGATTACTTCCGCCGCTTCCTGGCGGCATGGCGCAATATCTTCGGCGGGCGCGTCGGCAGCGTCGAGCCGATCCTGATGCGCGCGCGCCGCGAAGCGATCCTGCGCATGCTGGCCAAGGCCGACGCGCAGGGCGCTAACTTCGTGGTGAACGTGCGGCTCGAAACCGCTGTCGTCGGCACGACGCAGGGCGGCAACAACCGCAACAAGTTCAGCATGTGCGAAGTGCTCGCCTACGGCACGGCCGTAAAGACCGGCTACGACCACCACAGCCCATACGGCGTTACGTACGACGCGAGAAACGACCGTAATTAGGCGTACGGCATTTCCGGCACCTTGTCGAGCAGGCGCTGGTAGACGGCGAGGGCGCCGCGGTGGTGGCTGGTGTGTTCTTCCAGCCCGCTGACGATGCTGCTGCGCGGAAAGCCGCCCATGACCGGGCCCTTGATGGGGGCTTCCCATTCGGCTTCCGGCAACTCGGCCAGGCGCTTGAGCAACTCGTTGTTGGATTTCTCGTGCCAGGCGCGTGCTTCGGTCATGCTGGTGCAGGCGAGGATCTTCTTGTTGTGCTTCACGAAGTCCATGTCCATGCCGCTTTCGCTGAACGCGCCGTCCATGAACCAGTCGATGGTGTGGGCGACGTGCGCGACTTGTTGCGCGGCCGTGTACATGCCGGGCTTCGGCGCGAATGCGCTGTCGGCCTCCTCGAGCTTGCTGGTGGACTTGTCGAAGAACAGCTTCGTCAGTTTGATGGTGTTGATCAGTCGGTCGCGGTCCATGTCAGGTCTCCGTTAGTGTGTCGGCGCACGATAACAGCCACTGCGACAAATCAGCCACGGAGTTCACTGAGACTCATCGAGCTGCAACCGCCTGAAACCGCGAAGAGCCGCAAAGGGCCGCGAAGAAGGCGACCGCTCCACGGTTCTTCGCGGTCCTTAGCGGCTCAAGACGGCTTGGCCTGCTGCTTCACGAACGCGATTGCCTGCTCGCGGGTTTCGATGCGGCCTTCGAGGATTTCGTCTTCGACCGCCGCCAGCAGCTCCTTGTATTGCGGGCCGGGTGACAGGCCGAGATCTTTGAGATCATTGCCGTCGATGGGCAGTCTAGGCTTCAGCTTCTCCGGCTCGCGCTGGAACTCCGCCAGCTTGCTACGGACGAACTTGTAGGTCTCGAGCGTGCCCGGGCCGGCGAGGCAGTCAATGCGGTGCAGCTCGAGGTCCTCGTCAAAATGCGGCTTACGCACGAAGCGCTTCAGTGTGGCCGTCTTCATCTTCGGCACGTTGATGAATTTCAAGTGATCCTCGATCAGCGACTGCACACGCTCAATCACGTCATTGGGGAATTTCAGGCGGCGCAGGATGGCGCCCGCCATCTCCGCGCCCAGCTTGTCGTGGCCGTTGAAGCGAATGCGGTCGGTCGAGTCGTCGTAGGTCGGCGGCTTGGCAACGTCGTGCAGCAGCACGCCCAGCGCCAGCGTGATCGTGACCGGGTAGTCCATCAGGTCCAGCGCCAGCATGGTGTGCGTCCAGACGTCTCCCTCCGGGTGGAACTCCGGCGGCTGTTGTACGCCGACCATCACGCTGATCTCGGGCAGGATTGCGTCCAGCAGCCCGGTCTCGAGCATCAGCTTGAAGCCACGCGACTGCCCGCGTGCGGTCAGCAGCTTGGTCAGCTCGGCCTGGATGCGTTCGGCGCTGACGACCTTGATCTCGCCCGCCATGTCGCTGACTGCTTCCAGCGTGGCGTCGTTGATGTCGAAGTTCAGCCCGGCGGCGAACCTGACGGCGCGCAGAAGCCGCAGCTTGTCTTCTTTGAAGCGTACGCGCGGGTCGCCGACGGCGCGAATCACGCGCGCATCCAGGTCGGCCAGGCCCCCCACATGGTCCAGCACAGCGCCGCTGTCCGGGTCAAGGAACAGGGCGTTGATGGTGAAGTCGCGCCGGGCGGCATCCTCGGCCGCGTTGGTGAACTGCACGCTGCTGGGGTGACGCCCGTCGAGATAGGGCCCGTCGTGGCGGAAAGTCGCGACTTCGATGTCAAAGCCGTCGATGTTGTCGTCCAGCACCTTGATGACACCGAAGGCCTTGCCGACGGCCACGGTACGTGTGAACAGCGCCTCGACCTGGTCGGGCAATGCACTGGTAGCGACGTCGTAGTCCTTGGGCTCGCGCTTCAGCAGCAGGTCGCGCACGCAACCGCCGGCCAGCAGGGCTTCGTGCCCCGCCTCGCGGAGGGTTCTGATCACGCGCCGGGCCAGGGCCACGGCAGGGATGTTCGGCAGCTCAAGCATGCGCCTCCAGTCTATGGTTGACAAGCGGAGGTTGCACCGGCGGAACTGGGGCGCGTTGTGGCGCTATGTCGCAAAGGGGGAGACGGCGCTTGCCGATCCTCGCGTGCGGTGGGGCGGGCCTGGAAAAAACAAACGCGCAGCGCCCATGGGGGCGCCGCGCGGGGATGAATTCAATCACCTGCTTAGGCGGGCTAGACCGCGCTTAGGTGTTCGGGCCTTCGTACTCGATGTCCCGGCTGGGGTCATCGTAGTCGTAGTTGAAGAAGAACCGGTCGAACGTGCGGTGCATCGTATCGAGGTCTTCGTTCCACGCACGAAGGTGGTTGAGGTTGTGGGTCCAGTCCACGAACGAGAAGCACCCGCTCAGGCAGGAAGCCACAAACACCAGCAGCAGCAAGGCAACGGACTTACGCATAGGACTCCCCACTAACAAGGGTGTGACTCGGGGTCACGCTGCGAGGGGTAATAGCCTGTCGGGGGATTATTGACGATATCCGAAGCGGCTAGCCCGTCAAGCCGGATTTCGTCTTCATTTGGTCACTCGGCGCGCCTGTGAACAACCGGCGCGATACGACCAGCGCCGCCGCGATCAGGGTTGCAAGCCCGCTGACCCCCATGCTCAGTCCGTGGCTGCGGCCGAACTCGGCTTTCTC
>JAGQRH010000048.1 GCA_020425605.1 Planctomycetota bacterium
TGGGCTGATCCCGGTACTCTGGTGGTTCGATGCCGGCTCAAGCCGCAGCTATCGCGCGGAGTACGAGAACACAAACCTGTGGCACCTGCTGTGGGGCACTCCGCTGGCAGTAATCGTGGATTTCGTCGTGATGTTCGCCTGCCTGCGGATTGCGGGCCACCTGGCCGGGCTTCGTAGAATTCCAGTCCGGCGCCGCGTGGGACTTCCCGTTCTGAACGGAATCGGCGGCATCGCGTTCTTCGCGATCTGGTCGCCGCCGGATGACGCTCCTTCACGCAGCCGATACTGGACCATGCTGGCCCTGGCCGATGGGATGATCGTCGGCATAGGACTAGTGGCTGTCGGGCTGGCGGCCGTGTTCTGGAACCACGCGCTGGTCAGAGACCTGTTGCTGGTTTACGGCGCCGTCACGTGCGTATTGGCAGGTGGAACGCTGTCGCGAAGCAAATCAAGCGCACCGCCAACCCGGGGCGAGTTGCTGCACCGGCTGGCGTTCGATGGCCCGTCCAGCGTCGCGCTGGACGCACTGGGGCGGCTGGCCCGGCGAGCCTCCGAGGGGCAAAGGCCCGAGGATTGGGACACTTCGCTGGTTATTCGCCTGCTGGAAGTCAGGGACGGCAGCATGCTTCAGCTTCAGGGCCTCTGGCTCGCGTATCTGCACTACGCAGAGGCAAAGGAATTTTCGCGCGCTGATGAAGTTCTGAACGAAGCAGTGGTGCTCGCACAGCGACACAACGCTCGGGCATGCGCATGGGTGATGCTGGAATCCGCGTACGCCCAGGCACTTCGAGGCGACGGACTGCACGCGCGCCAGATCTATGACCAGATCGATCATCGCCTGCTGCACAAGATTCACACGCCGCTGTTCCAGGTGGCGCTGGCCATCAACGAAGGCAATCACGAGGCTTACTCGCGGGCACTTACATCAGCCAAGGCCTTGCCGCAGAATCCGGGCCTCTCGCGCGAGTTGGCGCAGCTGGAAACCAGGGCCGCCGAGAGATTCGGGAAAGAGCAAAATGGATAACGTCTTCATTCACCTCGGCACTTGCAACACCTGCAAGAAGATCTGGCGGCAGCTTGGCACGACAAAGCTGAAGCAGCGCGAGCTGAAGTCCGAGCCGCTGAAGGCGGGCGAAGTGGACGCCTTGAAGAAACTGGCCGGAAGCTATGAGGCGCTGTTCTCACGCCGCAGCCAGCAGATCAAGAAACTGGGGCTGGACCTGTCAAAGTTCGGCGAGAAGGACTTCCGCAGGTACATCCTCGAACACTACTCGTTCCTGAAGCGACCGGTGATCGTGGTCGACGGCCAGATCTTCATTGGCAACGCCAAGGCGGCTGTCGATAGCGCGAGGGCGGCGCTCTAGTCTTCCAGAATGGGCAGCATCCCTGCGCGGCCTAGCCCGAAGCAGAGCAGCCCGTAGGCCAGGCCCGCTCCCGCGTATGTGCCAACCGTCAGCCCGAAGCCAGCCTGCCCCAACAGTCCCGTCGCAATGCCAGTGGCGGTGTTGAACAGGACCGGCGCAGGGACCAGCAACCACGCCTTGCGCGCCAGTGCGGCGGTGATGCTGGTGTCACGCACGCCGCGCTTACCGCGTGTGATCAGCCGGAACAGCCCGACCAGGATCGTCACACCCTGCCACAGCACCATCGAAAGCATGAACGCCGCCGGCAGCGCGAAAAAACTGATGAAGGCGGCGAAGTCGGAATCCGGCGCGAGCCAGCGCGGAAGCCAGAAGCAGATCAACCCGCCAAGCAGGAACGCCCCCATCGCGATCAGCCCGGCCACCAGCGGGTTTGTCTCGGCGAGGCCCTGCCGCTGAGACTCCGGCACGGCGTCCGTCATGCGTGTCCCGCCTGCTGCGCCTGCCACCAGGCGACGGTCTGTTTCAACCCGGACTCGAGTTCCGTCTCGGCCTGCCAACCGAAGGCTTCCTGTGCGCGGGAGGTATCGAGACTGCGGCGCGGCTGGCCGTTCGGCATGCTGCTGTCCCACTCAATCTGGGCGCTGCTGTCGGTCAGCCCGCGAATCAACTCGGCCAGGTCTTTCATAGTGATCTCGCGCCCTGAGCCCAGATTGACCGGCGCCGCGCCCTCGTAGCCGCGGGTCGCTTCGACAATCGCGCGGGCGCAGTCGCACACGTACAGGAACTCTCGCGAAGGTGTGCCGTCACCCCAGAGCGTCACCTTGCCACTCGCCTCGCTGAACTTGCGGATCATGGCGGGGATCACGTGGCTGCTGTGCGGGTCAACATTGTCACCCGGGCCGTACAGATTCACGGGCAGCAGGTAGATGCCGTTCAGCCCGTACTGCGCGCGGTAGCTCTGCAACATCACCAGCAGCGCCTTTTTCGCGATACCGTAAGGCGCATTGGTTTCTTCGGGGAAGCCGTCCCAGAGCGCGTCCTCGCGGAAGGGCACCGGCGTGAACTTCGGGTAAGAACAGACTGTTCCCAGCTGTACAAACTTGCGAACGGTCCCGGCGGCGCGGGCTTCGTCGATCACATTCACGCCCATGGTTAAATTGTCGTGGAAGAACAGGCCGGGGTTGTCGCGGTTCGCGCCGATGCCCCCGACACGCGCCGCCAGGTGAATCACCAGCGTCGGCTCGAAGGCGGCATACATGCGCTTGACGGCCGAGCGGTCCACCAGGTCGTAGTCAGCCGAGCGCGGCGTGAACAGGTTGCGGCAACCCTCGGCGCGCAGCAACTCGCACAGGTGACGCCCGAGAAACCCCGCGCCGCCTGTAACCAGAATCCGCTCGTTGGTCAGGTCGATCATCTTGATGGATCGTAGATGTCTATGGAGAACCCGGCCAATGGGTTGTTGAGTTCGTGAACAGATACAAACCCCTGTACGGCTCGCATGAGCGGCATGTAGGGGCCTAACACAAACTCGTCGGTCGGTGAAACATCGTCTGCGCGCCTCTGGGACACAGCGATCTTCACACCGAACGACTCAAACACATTTGCCCGACCCGAGCCTACCCAGTTGCGTACCAACGTTGTCACCCAGGCCTCTGCTTGCTCCTGCGACACGGACTTGAAGGAATCGACGAGAAAGATCAGGTCGGCAGCATAGCGGCCGGGCGTAAATGAGACTTCCCCACATTGCAGAACGACGACATAGCTGACGCTGAGGTCCCTACAGATTTCATTCGCGTCGGCGACGGGAACCCACTTATCGAGGTCGACGAATACGCGCCTCAATCCATTGATCGCTCCCGGCGTGATGATGATCGGATCGGCCATAGCTACTACTCGAAGTGCCGCTGTCTGACTTCGAACTCGCCGCGCCCGTTTTTTACCGCATCAAGATCAGCCTCGACCATCACTTTGACCAACTCGGCAAAGCGCACTTTGGGTTCCCAGCCGAGATGCTCTTTCGCGCGTGAATAGTCGCCCTGCAACTCGTCAACCTCGGTCGGGCGCAGGTAGCGCTCGTCCATCTCTACGTGCTTTTCCGAATCCAGCCCGGCGGCCTCGAAGGCGTGCTGGACGAACTCGCGGACAGTGTGGCTCTCGCCGGTTGCAAGCACGTAGTCGTCAGGCGCGTCGGCCTGCAGCATCTGCCACATGCCCTCGACGTAGTCGGGCGCAAAGCCCCAGTCGCGTCGGGCGTCGAGATTACCGAGGAACAGCTTGTCCTGGTTGCCGTGCTTGATGTTCGCAACCGCGCGGCTGATCTTGCGCGTCACAAAAGTCATGCCGCGCCGCGGGCTTTCATGGTTGAACAGGATCCCGCCGACCGCGAACAGGCCGTAAGCCTCGCGGTAGTTGCGCACCATGTGGTGCGCGTACACCTTCGCCGCCGCGTATGGCGAGCGCGGTGCAAACGGCGAGCCCTCATTCTGCGGCGCGGGTGTGCTGCCGTACATTTCGCTGCTGCCGGCCTGGTACAGGCGCGTCTCGATGCCGCTGACATGGATGCACTCCAGCAGGCGGGTGACGCCGAGGGCGTCCACGTCGGCCGTATACTCCGGCACTTCAAAGCTGACTTTCACGTGGGACTGCGCCGCGAGGTTGTAGATCTCGGCCGGTTTGCACTCATTCAGTACACGCAGCAGGTTGGCGCTGTCGGTCAGGTCGCCATAGACCAGCCGCAGGCGATAGTCCTTATCGTGCGGGTCCTGGTACAGGTGGTTGATGCGGTCCGTGTTGAAAGTGCTCGCGCGGCGGATCAGCCCGTAGACCGTATAGCCCTTGGCCAGCAGCAGCTCGGCCAGATAGCTGCCGTCCTGGCCGGTGATGCCGGTAATCAACGCCGCCTTCGCCATGGACCTGTTTTAGCCACGAACACACAAAAGCACAAAACCTGTAACCGCGAAGGGCCGCAAAGGACCGCGAAGAGTTGCCCAGACATGCAGTTCTTGGCGGTCCTTCGTGGTCCTTCGCGGTTCCAAATGCTTTCGTATCCCAATGCCCAGACGCGTGACGATGTTGCTTCCTCACTATCCACCGGATGTTGCGGCGGACGGCCAGCTCTTCAGCCTGCTGGCGCGCGAGCTGGTGAAGCTGGGGCACCCAGTCCGCGTGCTGACCTGGCGGGCACGATACCAGGGAGTCGAAACCAGGGCGCCATCGCGCGAGACGACAGACGGCGTCGAAATCCACCGCATGTGGGCGCCGCGCGGCGGCAAGTCGCTTCTCGGCCGGGCGTTCTCAGCCTGGTGGATCACCAAGCTGGGCTTCTGGCGCGCACTGATCTCGGGGGGCGTGCTGCTGATGCCGAGCAGCCCGCCGACACTCGGGCTCGTCGGCTGGTGGCTGTCCTGGTTCGGGCGTCGCTACATCTACGTGCTGCATGACGTACACCCTGACCTGGGAATCGCGCTCAAGCGCATGAAGCCCGGGATCGTCAGTGGCATTCTACGCTTCATCCAGCGGCGCAACCTCGCCCGCGGGCGGACGGTGACACTCACCCAGGGCATGCGAGAGCGAGCAATCCAACTTCGCCCGAACGCGCGCATAGAAGTCATACCCAACTGGGTCGACACGCAGGCCATCACGCCGAAGCTCAAGGCCGACAGTGAATTCGCCGGGGACAATCAACTGGTCGCGCCATTCGTGATTCAGTATTCGGGCAACCTCGGTCTGCTGCACCCGCTGGAGGGCCTGACGCGCGCCATGGCCGAGCTGCCCGATGCAACGCTCACCTATATAGGAAGGGGCGCGAAGCTGGAGCCGACCAGGATGCTGGCCAAAGACCTGCCCAACGTACGCTTTTTCGACTACCAGCCGTTCGACCAGCTGGCGGACAGCCTCGCCGCGTGCGACCTCGCGGTTGTCGCCATTGAGCCCGGCGCCGATCGCCTCGCCATGCCAAGCAAACTGCAGGGGATTCTCGCCAGCGGCCGCCCGGTCCTGGCTCTTGCGCCCAAGGACTCGGAACTGGCCTCACTGGTCCGAGAACTGGAGTGCGGCGTCGTGGTCGACAACTTCAACGACCCGGCCTTGGTGGCAGCCGCAATCCGGGAATTGATCAACGATCCCGCCCGCCGCGAAACGCTGGCCGCCAATGCCCGCTCGGCCGCCGAAAAATCCTTCAACACACATCAGGCTGCTGAGCGCTACTCCAAGCTGATAAACGAGTTGTGACGTTGCCGAGGCTCATTCGTCTTGATGATTGTGGCCCGCTTAGTGCGCGCTACACTACGCGCGTCCATGTGGGCTCAGTGGCCGTTGCCCTATGCTCGACGTGGAATCGGACACGAGGAACGACATGAAGACCGATCTCGCCGCACTTGGTATCAAGAACCCATCGACCATCCACTACAACCTGACAGCCGGCCGACTCATCGAGGAAGCTGTTCGCCGCAACGAGGGGCACCTCACGAATCACGGTGCGCTGATCGTAGACACAGGCAAATACACCGGCCGCTCACCCAACGACAAGTTCACCGTCAAGGACGGCGAAACCAGCGACACCGTCTGGTGGGGCAAGGTCAACAAACCGATTGATCAGGCGGTGTTTGACAAGCTGCTGGCCAGGGCGCTCGAGTATTACAACAAGAAGGCCGAAGTATTCGTGCTGGATTGCTATGCGGGCACAGACCCCGAGTTCCGGCTGCCGGTGCGGGTCATCAATGAATGTGCCTGGCACAACCTGTTCGCGCGCAACATGTTCGTGCGCATTGAAGACAGGGCTGAGCTGGAAGACTTCAAGCCCGGCTTCACCATCATCCACGCGCCGTACCTCGAGGCCAAAGGCGCCGACGACGGCGTCAACAGCGAAGCATTCGTGCTGGTCAACTTCAGCAAGAAGCTGGTGCTGATCGGCGGCACCAAGTACGCAGGCGAGATCAAGAAGTCGGTGTTCAGCGTGATGAACTACCTGCTGCCGGCCAAGGGTGTTCTGCCGATGCACTGCAGCAGCAACATCGGCCCCGACGGCGACAGCGCGCTGTTCTTTGGACTGAGCGGCACCGGCAAGACCACCCTCAGCGCCGACCCCAAGCGCAAGCTGATCGGCGACGACGAACACGGCTGGAGCGACGCGGGCGTATTCAATTTCGAAGGCGGCTGCTACGCCAAGGTGATCAACCTGTCGGCAGAGGCCGAGCCCGAGATCTACAAGACGACCCAGATGTTCGGCACTGTGCTTGAGAACGTCGTGTTCGATGAGCAGACCCGAAAGATCAACCTAGACGACGGGTCGCTGACCGAGAACACCCGCGCCAGCTACCCGATCGAATTCATTCCGAACTTCGAGCCCAGCGGCCGAGGCGGCAACCCGAAGAACGTCGTCTTCCTGACCTGCGACGCGTTCGGCGTACTGCCACCGATCAGCAAGCTGACGCCCGAGCAGGCCCAGTACCACTTCATCAGCGGCTACACCGCCAAGGTTGCGGGCACCGAACGCGGCGTCAAGGAGCCCAGCGCAACGTTCAGCGCCTGCTTCGGCGCGCCGTTCATGCCTCGCCACCCGGGCGTTTACGCCAAGCTGCTGGCCGAGAAGGTAAAGAAGGAAGGCGCCACGGCCTGGCTGCTGAACACCGGCTGGGCGGGCGGTGAGTACGGCGTGGGCTCGCGCATGAAGATCAAGCACACCCGCGCCATGCTGAACGCCGCGCTTGACGGAACGCTGGCCAAAGCCGAGTTCAAGAAGCACCCGGTGTTCGGCTTCGAGTACGCGGCAAGCTGCCCCGATGTGCCGGCCGAAGTGATGGACCCGCGCGAAAGCTGGACGGACAAGGCAGCCTACGACGCGAAGGCCAAGCACCTCGCCGACCTGTTCCGCAACAACTTCAAACAGTTCGAAGACGGAGTCAGCGAAGCCGTCAAGAACGCAGGACCCAACGGTTAGTGCCCCGGCCGAGAGGCCGGGGAGCCGGCGCCGCGAGGCGCCGGCATTTTTTTGGATGCGCATGGCAGAAGAACTCAAACTCGTCTGGATCGACCTCGAGATGACCGGCCTGGACCCGGCAGTGGACAGCATTCTCGAGATCGCCGTCATCATCACCGGGCCGGACCTTCAGCCGCTGGGTGAATACGAAGCGGTGATCAAGACCAGCGCAGAGCAGCTGGCGAAGATGGGCGACTTCGTGCGCGACATGCACACGAAGAACGGGCTGCTGGAGCGTGTGAAGGCAACGGCAACAACTCTGGCTGAAGCCGAACGAGCCGCGCTGGACCTGATCAGGCGGCACTGCCCGCAAGGCGAAGGCACGTTGGCCGGGAACACGATTTACCAGGACAGACGGTTTCTTACGAAGTACATGCCGCAACTGGAGAGCTGGTTGCACTACCGGCAGGTGGACGTCAGCAGCCTGAAGATCCTCAGCCGCGCCTGGTACCCTGACACACCCAAGTTCGAAAAGCCCGGCAAGGACCACACGGCGCTGGCCGACATCCGCGACTCCATCGCCGAACTTCAGCACTACCGCAAAGAGTTTTTCAAATAGGGCATCAGGCGGGGCGCCAGACTCAAAGTTGAAGCCGGCCCCGCGCGTGCTAAACCGTAAGCAGCAACCGACAGGAGACATGCCATGCCGCTCGAAATCCTCGGCAAGATGTATGAGAAGGCCAACAAGGAGTACTACGCGATTGGCCAGTTCAATTTCTCGAACCTTGAAGGCCTGCAGAGTGCGCTCGACGCCGCCGAGGAAATGAAATCGCCGGTCATCGTCGCCCTGTCCACGGGCGCGATCAAATACGGCGGCCTCAAGAACCTTGTCGCGCTAACCAGCACCATGGCCGACCAGATCACCGCGCCGGTCGCCCTGCACCTCGACCACGGCGCCAACATGGACGACGTGAAGATGTGCGTAGACGCCGGCTTCACCAGCGTGATGATCGACGGCTCGCACCATCCGCTGGAAGAAAACATCGCCCTGACCAGGCAGGCCGTGGACTACGCGCACGCCAACGGCGGCATCACGGTCGAGGCCGAGCTCGGCCGTCTCGGCGGCATCGAGGATGACGTCAACGTGGACGAGCGCGACGCGCGCCTGACGGACCCCGAAGAGGCCGTGCGATTCCTGAAGGAATCGGGCTGCGACTCGCTGGCGGTCGCCGTCGGCACCAGCCACGGGGCTTACAAGTTCAAAGGCGAGAACGCGATCGACTTCGACCGCATCAAGGTGATCAAGGGCAAGCTCGGCATTCCGCTGGTGCTGCACGGCGCATCCAGCGTGGACGCCGAATCCGTCGCCCAGATCAACGAATACGGCGGCAAAATCGAGGGCGCCAAGGGCCTCGACGCCGAGAGCTACACCAAGGCGATCGCCAACGGCATCAACAAGGTCAACATCGACACCGACCTGCGCCTGCGCTGGACCGCCACCCTGCGCAAGCTGATGGTCGACAAGCCCGGCGAGTTCGACCCACGCAAGTTCCTCGGCCCCGCCCGCGACGCGGTCAAAGAGATCATCAAGGAAAAGATGAAGCTCCTCGGCAGCGCGGGCAAGGCGTAGAAGCCCCCAATGGTGGCAGAAGACGCGGCTGTCGGCCGTATTTGAGCTTCATGGCCTCGCCAGCCTGCAATGCGATGCCCCCGGGGCGTGTGTGCTGATCCTTGCCACAGGATTCACGTGGGTGGGTTTGCAAACTCGTGAAATACGATGTAGCCGCCTTCGTACATGCGCCGGAAGTAAGCGGTTGCCTTGGCGACGAGCTCATCTGGCAGTTCCTTGCCCGCCGTGTGCAGCTTGAGCACGGATGCGTGGTGCCGGGCGTCGAACAGCGGCCCGATTGAAATCTCGGGGTCCATGGCGCTGCGCATGGCATCGGCCTCGAGTGCATCGTCGATCGCCTTCTTCCATGCGTGTGCCGCGCGATTCAGCTGGCAACGCACGACCCGCCCGTGGAATTGGGTGATGGCGTCGCGCTTGAGCCCATCCTCGATCGGCTTCCACTCTGCGAGCGCCGCTTTGGAGTCACCCGTCATCGCCTTCAGGATGATACGCGCCACGGCCGCGCGCGAGCCCTGCCCCTTCACGGGTTCGATCGGTGGCGTCTCGTAGTACTTGATCGCCTTCGCAAGGTTTGGCACGTCTTCCATGACGGCGCAGAAGTCGATGATCCACTTGGCCTTGGCTTCGCTGGTGGAGCCGAAGGCAATCGCCCCATCCACGTTCACGAGGCGCGAGTACAGCATTGCGTTCACCAGGTACGTCTCGCACACGGTGCGGCGCGACTCCGACTGAACGTTCGGGAAGTGGCGCTGCATCTCGGCCAGCCCGCCGCGCAGGTCACCCACCAGCCCCGTGTAGTGCCCCAGCAGGAACTGGATGTACGGCACTTGCGGCCACTTCCGCTGCTCGTCAGAGAGTTGCTCGAGCGCGCTGCGCATAGCGCGCATGCCTTCACGCACGCGGTCCTGGCTCGCGACAGAGACGGCAAAGCGCATGATGTTGTCGAGGTCGCGTGACTCCATCTTGCCGACGCGCATCATCGAGAACAGGAACTGCTTGCGCATCAGCTCGGCGGCCTTCTCGGCGCGGCCTTTGCCGTACTCGATACGCGCCTGCAGCTGGAAGAAGTTGTAGTTCAGCTCGAAGTCGTCGCAGAGCTTGGAGACCTGCATGGCGCTCTCGCGCAGGCGTTCGGCACGGTCAAGGTCCATGTTGTCGAGCGCCGCGGCCAGGTCATCCATCATGTGGGCGAACAGCTCGCGGCTGTGCTCGTTCAGCCGCTTCTGGAGTACTTCGTAGCGGTTGAACGCCTCGTTCAGTTCCTTGAGTACTTTCAAGTGATGGCGCGTGGTCAGCGAGCCAAGGCGCATCTGGGTCACCGCGCTCATGGCTTTCACGATCTCGAGCAGGTCGACGGCACGCTCTTCGGTCTTGCCGGAGATATCAGAGCGATGAGGCTCGCCTTCGCCTGTCAGCAGCCAGGTCGGGTTTACGCCCAGCTCGGTCACCAGCGCGGCGATGAAGCTGCCGGGCATTCGCGTGCCGGTCGCGTAGCGATTCACGTTTGACAGCGAATGACCCGTGCGGCGCGATACTTCAGCCTGGCTGTGCTGGTGCAGAACGACCTGAAGTCGCGCGCGCAACGCGTCGTTGACGGAGTCGATATCTGCAGACTTGGGCATAGGAGCATGGCCATATTACGCCCGTTTGCGGCCATTGCAAAAACGGGATGGCCGCCTGCGGACTGATTCACAACATCACGGCGGATATCGTGCTCTAAAGCGCCCGTCACGGGACTCGATTCCGGCTCTTTTGCGTACAATACTTGCTTGCTGCATTTCACCTGGACTCCCGTAGCGTGCACCCGTGCCCTCGCTTGAAGACATCTATCTGTTCCGACATGCGGCCTACCGGGACGTGGCCTACGCCCTTCAGCTGCCGTCCGAGCGCGCCCGTCTGCACGGCGTTGCGTTCCGCATCACCGAGCAGGAGTTCGCCGATGCCGTGGCACTCGTGGCATCCGAGCTGGCAGAGCACGCACGGCTGGCGCGAGACGGCGCCCCGCCCGAAGAAGCCACTGCGCTGGCCAAGGCCGAGCTGCGGTACCTGGGAATGGCGATGAAGCGCCTGAACGACCGCGCGCAGTGGGACCACCTTCTGCACACCGCGGAATTCGCACTGGCGTGCCCCGGTTGCGAAGGAATGGACCACATCGAGGCGCTGAGCCATCGCGCAACTGCCCTGCAGAACCTTGGTCGACGCCGCGACGTGGTCGGGGCCTGGCTTGCCCTTGCCCATACGGCCGACGAACTCCTCGTCACCAGGCCGCGCGTGCTTGGTCGCTGCGCCGCCGCGCTGGTTGTCGCGAACATGGGCGAGCATGAGCGGGCCAAGGAGTTGATCGACCAGGCGGAGGCGCTGGCGCGAGAGCTGAACGACGACCTGCTGCTCGCGAAGACGATGATGGATCGGTCCATGCTCAGCAACCTGCTCGGAGATGCTGCAGAAAACGAACGCCTGCTGTTGCTGGCGCTTGAGACGTTTCCCAAGGGCCATGACAGTGATGTCCAGTGGTCCATCCGCGGCAACCTCGCGAACATGTATTCGAACAGCGGCAGACGTGAGGAGGGCATCCAGGCATATCTCGAGTTGCTCCAGACGCTGCGCCGGCTTGGCGATCGCCGACAGGAAGGCATCGCGCTGGCGAACCTCGGGCGGCAGTATCTCGTGGGCGGCGAGCTGGAGCTGGCCGAGACGCGCCTGCTGGAAGCGATCGAAGTGGCCACGGAGCTGGGAAACCTGCGCTCGGTCGGCTTTGCGCTGGCAAACCTCGCGGCCGTAGACATGCAGCGCGGCAACTTCGACCGTGCCGAGCACTCCATCAATCGGGCACTCGACATCGCCCTTGAATATGCGCTGGTGGTCTACCACGCCGCGTACCGCTCGACGTGGGCGCTGCTGCAGCTGCTGCAGGGACACGAGCGGGAGGCGAAGGACGCGGCCGAAGATGCGCGCCTGGAGTTCGTGTCCGTGGGCGGCGAGGCGTTCATCCCCGAGTTCTGCGGTATCGTCCGGCTCCGGATTGCGGCCTGGCAGGCGGTTTCTGAGGCCGTTCCGGGCCGCAGCACTTCGCGCCTGAGCGCTGAGCCGCCGTCCCCGTCCTGGCTGGCCGTTATGCGAACCATGGCGTCAGATATCCAGCAGGCCCGCAAAGAACGCGGCGACAGCGCAGCCGCCGGGCTCGTAGAGGCAGCCGACACCGCGACCGCGCTGGTGGCAGAGATCGCGTCAGCCGTGCGTGAGCGCAGACCGGCGCTGGTCTTCCGGGGCTATCTGCCGACTGAGATGAGGCCGGAACTTCGTCGCGCGCTTATCAGCCGGATGTCAACCGGTGACGTGAGTGCACTGAAGTCCCTGCACCCGGAGCTATGGCGGGCACTACAGAGCGGGCTTGAGGCCGAATCAGTCTAAGTTTGTGGGGCTAGCGCTCGCGCTCGGTGGGTGGGCTGACCTCGGCGTCGTCAAAGCTTGAATCGATGCGTGCCAGCACGTGCTCCCATGCCGGCGGGAAATTCATGGTATCGAGCCTGTGCTCAAACTGTGCCGTCAGGACGGCCCGGGCGCCGCTGCCCTGCTGCGAGAGGTCATGGATGCCGAGCACGGCCTTCTTCAGCTTCATTACGTATGCCGTCGTGTAGAGCATCTCGTCACGCTCTGCATCCGTAAGCCTGTCTACGTTCGTGCTGCTCACCCAGGTGAGTACGTCTGACACGACCGGCTCAATCTGTTCGGCCGCGACGGCCAGCTGGCTGTGCGTACCGCCGCGCACTTCCTCGAGATAGGCCCAGGTTTCGTACAGCCGCGAGATATAGACCTGGTAGTGGCCGGTGTG
The DNA here is from genome assembly GCA_020425605.1 of Planctomycetota bacterium. GTDB lineage: Bacteria > Planctomycetota > UBA8742 > UBA2392 > UBA2392 > JACKID01. The sequence continues at coordinate 12,744 of JAGQRH010000048.1, forward strand.
GTCGTTGTTGCCGACGTTGCCCATTGCACGGACCACGCGCTCGGCTTGCTCGCGCACCTGCTTGAGCTCAAAGACTCGCTGCTTCGGGTTCTCGAGGTGGAAGAACAGACGCTGGCGCATCACGTGGATGCTGCGGAATTCGGGCAGGTGCTCGGACAGGTCATGCACGATCTGGTACAGACGCTTGCCGCCTTCGCTTTCCAGCGGCTGGTTCAGGTCAAGCATGCTGCCTTCGATGCTGGACTCGATCCGGTCTACATCTCGGCTCAGCCCGGCATAAGCCTTGTAGGTCGCCTTCCACTGGTTCAGCAGCGTGTCGAGACCCTTCATCTGCTCTTCGAATATGGTCGCCGCGCGCTTGCCGCGTTTGCCGAGCTCGGCCAGCGCTGAATGCGCGGCCTGGATTCGCAGGCGAACATCCTGCTCACCCTGCACTTTGCTCATGAGTTCGCGGCGCGCGGCAACCAGCAGCTCCTGCGCAGCGGCCACAAGGCCTTCAAGCCCCGCGAAGGACTCATCTGCTTCGCGCAGCGCCGCTTCTGCTTCCGCACCGAGGTTTACGGCGCTGTCGATACGTTCCTGAACAAGCCGGGCGCCTTCGACTACCCGGTGGTACAGCGGGCGCTTCACGGCCTCGCGGTCCGGTGCCGGGAGCTTCTTGAGCTGGGCCAGGGCCTGCATTGCCTCAACGGCCCATTCGCCTGCCATGCCGCTTTCCGCACTGGCATAGAGTTTCTTGACTTTGCCCTTCTGCTCGCGCGCCTCGGCCTGCACCTGTCGCAGCTCCTCGGCGATCAGCTTGGCCGCAGCGATTTCCTGCTGGTGGCTCGTTGCGCCCTTGAGCAGCAGGCGGGCGCTGGTTGCAAGCTCGGTGCCCTCTGCAATCTCGACCAGTCGCTGCAGCTTCTCAAGGCCTTCGCGCTGGTTGCGCAGCACGCGCACCAGCTCATTGGCCATGGCACTGACCAGCGCAGAATAGTGGCGGCCCTTGATGCGATCGGCCACTTCTTCCTGCATCAGCGTGAACGCTTCTTCGATCAGCATGGCGGGTGCGGGCGGCAGCAAGTCCGTGTCCGGCACGATACGCGCTTCGGCAAACGCCTCGCCAGCCTCGTGCAGTTCCTGGCGCGCGTCGTCAGTCTTTACGGCGCGGGCAAATGCGCGCTCCGTATTGGCTGCCGCCGCGCGCAGGTCGCGCACGGAATCGCGCATGATCTTGAGCGGCAACTCCGGGTCGACTTCGCCCAGCACCGCCAGCACCTCCTCGGGGCTGTCCACCTCGTAGCCGGTGACCTGGCCGCTTCGGATGCCGATGCGCTTTGCCGTCTGCTCAAGCGCCTTAAGGCGCGCTTCTGCGGCCTGGCGCAGTTGGCGCTCCTGCTCGATTTCTTCGCGCAGGTCGGCAAGTCGCTGCTCGACGGAATCGGCCACACCCGCCAGCTTTTCGACTTCACGTTCGCCGGTGCGCTGCAGGCGCTCAATCTCTTTCTTCTGGCGTGCATCGAGGTCGTTGAGCTTCTTTTCCCAGCGGTCGCGCTCTTTGGCGATCTCGAGCTTGTGGTTTTCCTTCAGGTCCTTGATGTCGGCGAGCAGGCGGTCGCGTTCTTCCTTCAGCTCGCCCTTGAACTCCTTGTCTTTCTCATTGAGTGAGGACTTGAGCTTCTTCTCTAGCTCGGCGACGCGGGCGTTGGCTATGCTGATCTTGCGCTGCAGATCCGACGCCATGGAACGGAACTTCTCGTTCTCTTCCGCGAGCTGGCGGACACGAAGGCGCTCGGCCTCAATCTTGCGCGTGGCTATCTCGCGCAGGATTTCGCCCTCATCGGGTGCGGGTTGGGGATCACGTCGGGCCATCACGATTTTGTACCACACCCCGCGACACAGGTGAATGACGTCTGGGTGCGTCAGGAACTAGCCGGGTGTGGTTTGTGCAATCTGCGGTGTGGCCTAGAGATCGAAGACGAAGTTGTGCGAGCCGGCAATGTACGACATGTCGACGATCGGCTTGTCCTGCGGCACAAGGGTCTGCGCATTGATCAGCGTCATGTGCGTTGCCTGGTCATGAGTTACCACGAACCAGCGGCCGTCAAGGGTCAGTGAGATGCCTCGCGGCCACAGCAGGTCCGTGATGGCCTTGATCAGCTTGCCCGTCTTGAAGTCCCAGAAGGTCACCAGGTCACCGGACGGATTCGTGGCGCCGACAACCATAGTCTCCTCGTGGATGGCCACGCTCAGCGTCTCGCCCTTCATCTTCTGACGGATCGGATCGTCGGCTGTGACGAACTGGTCTTTGTCGGGGTGGTAGAAGGTGATTGCACCGCGCCAGTCGTCGCTGGTGTTTGCGATGCCCTCACGAGGGGCGCTTACGCACACCAGCTCGCCGCGCGAAGTCATCGTGATGTGCCCGGCGTTGATCTTGTTGTCCTTGAACTTGAGGACCTTTCGAGCCTCACCGGTCTTGACATTCACGTAGGCAACGCAGGCAGGTGCGTCGGCCGCGCTGACCGGGCCGCCACCGTTCGTGATCACCAGCGTGTCGCCGTCATCGATCAGGATGCAGTCGTGTGGCGAGACCCCGTGGGTTGGAAACGTCTTGTCTCGCAATTCGAGGCTTGCTGCGTCGCGCACGGCCAGTACGCCGTCATAGCTGCCATCCTCGGTATTGGCCTCAGTGCAGTACCAGAGCTTTCCGTCGGGGCTGAAGGCGCTGTGGCCATAGAATTCGCGGCCTTCGCCTGCTTTTACGCGGCGCAGGATCTTGCCCGCGTTCAGGTCTAGCTCAAGGCAGCCCTGGCCATGTTTTTCGGTGATCAGGACGATATGGGGCTTGTCGAGGCGCGGGGTGAAGCCGTGGCCGAGAAAGCCGATTTCGCCGATTGGCTTTGCTTCCGGCTTAAGGGCATCCAGGTTGTTCACACCCACGAAGAAGGCGATCTCGCCATTTTCGTCTTTGGCTTTGCCGCCACCGACTACGACGCCGAGACGGTCGAGGCGCTCGGGCCCGTCAGGCACATCGCTCGTTTCACCGCCGGGGCCAGGAGTGTTCGACGGCCCGTTCGCGAGTGCATTGCCGGGCACATTGCCTGGCGTGTTTCCGCCGCCGCAGGCAGCCAACAGGATTCCAGCGCTGCCGATCGCCCCGGCGCGGATGAAACTCCTTCGCGCGTTGTCCATGTCATTGTTCATGCCCTACTCCCAGCGCATTGTCGCCCGCAATGTCGAAGGTGCAAGTCTTCAGAATTGACAGGGGAGCCTTTCGGCTCCCCTGTTTCCTCCAAGCTTGTAACTGGTCTGACGTCTCACCAGCTTATGGCGTCGAGATGTAGGTGCCACCGGCGATCGCCGCGAGCTGCTGCATAAAGTCAGCACCACCGCCACCGACGCACACAACAACCAGTTCGCAGTCGGTGAACTTTGACCACCAACCCGGGAAGTCAGCCAGAATCGGCGCTGCACCACCGTTGGGATAGCCGTCCGACAGGAAGAAGAACTTCGTCAGCTCAGACGGATACACCTGGCAGCCCTGGCGCAGAGCCTCATAGCTGGGGGTTCCGCCGCCCGGGTTGCAGGCTGAGCCGTTCACCCAGTTGATGGCACTGCTCTTGTTGCCAGCGGTGCCGGGCAGAATCGTGCCCCACATGAAGTTGCAGTAGCCGTTGGACGCGCTGAACTGGCCGCCGAACGCAACGCAATCGAATTCGTCATCTTCGGTCAGGTCACCGATCGTGCCGGTAGTCTCGGCGCGGACGGTCGCAATACGCGAGCCACCCATTGAGCCGGAAGCGTCCAGCAGGAAGGCAAACTTGCCCTGTACAGGCTCACCGTAGTAGGTGGGCGGATCTTCGGGTGGCGGCGGGTCAGGCGGAGTCTCCACCGGCGGCACGTCCTCGCCTTCGCTCGGGGGCGTGGGCGGGGTCGGCGGTGGCGGCGGCGGGCTCGGCTCATTCGGCGGCGTCGTCGTCGTCGTCGGGGCTGGCAGCTTGATGTTGATGCCGCCGATCGGGCGGTCATGTGCATCGGTCTTGGTCGCGTCCTTGCTGCTCAGGGTTGACGTGCCGGTGGACTGTGCCGCCAGCGACCCTGCGCAAACAATGAAAGCGAGGCAAGCCATGCTCGTGAGAATCTTTCGCACCTCAGGACTCCTCAGTTTGGGTTTGGAGAACTTACAACTTGGCGTAATTGTGCCTCTCTACGTGTGCGTGTTATGCATGGTGCGTGCCAATTCTATCCGGCGGGTGGTAATTAGTGTAGTCGAATTCACTTAGTCGATCTAACTACATGTATTGAAAGATGTTACGAACTCGCAATGTATTCGTGGCCACAGGTATTGCCACGAATTGTTCACGCAGGTGTACCCGACTGGTACCTATTGGGAACATAGTCCCAACCAGGTTCGTAACTTCACGCGGAAAACCTCTTTCCTTCAGCAGTCGGCTCCAAGTGCAAAACAGAACGAGAGAGCCCGAAGGCTCCCTCGTCTGGTCGTTTGGCGCTGGGCTGGATCAGGGTGTTGAGACGTATGTCCCACCAGCGAGTGCCGCCAGTTGCTGCATGAAGTCGGCTCCTCCACCGCCCACGCAGATCGCTACAAGTTCGCAATCCGTGAATTTGCTCCACCAGCCGGGGAAATCGGCCAGGATCTGGCTGGCCGAGCCGGTGATGTTCGGATAGCCGTCGGTCAGGAAGAAGAATTTGGTCAGCTCTGAGGGATAGACCTGGCAGGTCTTCTGGAGACACGCATAGCTTGGAGTCATTCCACCCGGGTTCGTGCTTGAGCCATTCACCCAGCTGATCGCGCTGCTCTTGTTGCCGTCCGTGCCGGGCAGCAACGTGCCCCACATAAACTTGGTGTAGTTCTGGGCCGAGGGGAACTGTCCGCCGTACGCGGCGCAGTCGAATTCGTCGTCTTCGGTCAGGTCGCCAATCGTGCCGGTAGTCTCGGCGCGGACGGTCGCAATACGCGAGCCACCCATTGAACCGGAAGCGTCCAGGATGAAGGCGAACTTGCCCTGTACCGGCTCACCGTAGTAGGTGGGCGGGTCTTCGGGCGGCGGTGGGTCCGGCGGAGTCTCAACCGGCGGCACGTCTTCGCCTTCGCTCGGGGGCGTGGGCGGAGTCGGCGGCGGCGGTGGAGGGCCCGGTTCATTGGGAGGTGTCGTCGTGCCCGTCGGCGCCGGCAGTTTGATGTTGATGCCGCCGATCGGGCGGTCGTGCGCGTCTGTCTTGGTGGCGTCCTTGCTGCTCAACGTAGAGCTACCGGAGGACTGCGCCCCCAGCGACCCCGCGCAGACCAGAAACGCCAGGCAGGCGGCACCTAGTATGATCTTTCGCATCGATTCTCCTCAGATCGTTATTCGAAAAACTCAGCCGTCGCACCGGTATTGCCTGCCTCGCGTCCTGCGTGCCAAAAAGCCAATTTGTGCAGTCATCTGAAAGTCATACTGACCTGTCTGCATAACTTACTACCTAAAAACAACTTACAGGCCACACGGCGGCCAGTTTTCGGCTGTTTCAAGGGTGTGCAATTTGGTCCCTTGGTCACTGCCACGAAAAGGGAACAACGTCGGCCGGAGCGTCCCCATCCGTGCGGGGCAGCGACCCGAAAGGGTCGCCGCAAATGTGCCGGGGGAGCCTTGCGGCTCCCCCTTTTCCTCCAAGCGTTCCGACTGGTCTGGTCGGCTCACTGGTTACGGCGTTGAGACGTAGGTCCCGCCTGCAAGCGCCGCTAGTTGCTGCATGAAGTCGGCTCCTCCACCGCCCACGCAGATCGCTACTAGTTCGCAGTCCGTGAACTTCGTCCACCAGCCCGGGAAATCAGCCAGAATTTGGCTGGCCGAGCCACTGGTGTTCGGGTAGCCGTCCGTCAGAAGGAAAAGCTTCGTCAGGTCGGCCGGGTACACCTGGCAAGACTTCTTGAGGCAGGCGTAGGTCGGCGTGCCGCCGCCCGGGTTGGTGGCTGAGCCATTCACCCAGTTGGTCGCACTGCTCTTGTTGCCGTCGGTGCCAGGCAGCAACGCGCCCCACATGAAATTGCTGTAGTTGTTGCCGACGCCGAACTGGTCGCCATAGGCCACACAATCAAATTCGTCGTCTTCAGTCAGGTCGCCGATGGTGCTGGTGGTCTCAGCGCGGACGGTCGCGATACGCGAGCCACCCATTGAGCCGGAAGCGTCCAGGACGAAGGCGAACTTGCCCTGTACCGGCTCACCGTAGTAGGTGGGCGGATCTTCGGGCGGCGGCGGGTCAGGCGGAGTCTCCACCGGCGGTACATCTTCGCCTTCGCTCGGGGGCGTGGGCGGGGTCGG
>JAGQRH010000049.1 GCA_020425605.1 Planctomycetota bacterium
GTCCGTCTGCTCGGGCGTGGCATCCGCGCGGCCCGGGGTGAACGGCAGCTTGATCTTGTGCCCGGCGTCGGCCGCGGCTTTCTCGACGGCCGCACAGCCGCCCAGCACGATCAAATCAGCGAGCGAGACCTGCTTCTTGTCCGTGTTGAAATCCTCCTGGATCGCCTCGAGTTTCTTCAGCACCTTGGCGAGCTGCTCCGGTTGGTTGACCGCCCAGTCCTTCTGCGGTGCAAGTCGAACGCGCGCGCCGTTGGCGCCGCCGCGATGGTCCGAGCCGCGGTATGTTGACGCCGAGGCCCACGCCGCCGAAACCAGCGCCGAAACCGAAAGACCGCTGGCGAGGATTTTCTCTTTCAGCGCCGTGATGTCCTTGGCGCCGATCGGCTTCGGTGCGGGCGGAATCGGGTCCTGCCAGATCAAATCTTCCTTCGGCACCAGCTTGCCGAGATAGCGGGCGCGCGGGCCCATGTCGCGGTGGGTCAGCTTGAACCAGGCGCGCGCGAACGCGGCGGCGAACTCCTTGGGGTTCTCGTAGAAGCGGCGCGAGATCTTCTCGTACGCCGGGTCCATGCGCAGCGACAGGTCGGTCGTCAGCATAGTCGGCACGATCTTGCGCGACTTGTCAAACGCGTGCGGGATCGTCGCCTCGGCGCCCTTAGCGGTCCACTGAAACGCGCCAGCCGGGCTCTTGGTCAGCTCCCATTCGTACTTGAACAGGTTGTCGAAAAAGCTGTTGCTCCACTTGGTCGGCGTTTGGGTCCAGGTGACTTCGAGCCCGCTGGTGATCGCGTCCTGGCCCTTGCCCGACTTGAACTTGCTCTTCCAGCCGAAGCCCTGCTGCTCAATCGCGCCGGCCTCAGGCTCGGGCCCCACGTTGTCGGCCGGTCCCGCGCCGTGGGTCTTGCCAAAGCTGTGGCCGCCGGCGATCAGCGCCACGGTTTCCTCATCATTCATCGCCATGCGCTTAAAGGTTTCGCGGATGTCGTGCGCGGCGGCCAGCGGGTCAGGCTTGCCGTTCGGGCCTTCCGGGTTGACGTAGATCAGACCCATCTGCACGGCCGCGAGCGGGTTTTCGAGCTTGCGCTCGCCGCTGTAGCGCCTGTCGTCGAGCCATTTGCCCTCGGAGCCCCAGTAGACGCTCTGGTCCGATTCCCAGACGTCTTCGCGCCCGCCGCCGAAGCCGAAGGTTTTGAAACCCATCGAGTCGAGCGCGACGTTGCCCGCGAGCACCAGCAGGTCGGCCCAGGAAATCTTGCGCCCGTATTTTTGCTTGACCGGCCACAGCAGGCGGCGGGCCTTGTCGAGGTTGGCGTTGTCCGGCCAGCTGTTGGTCGGCGCAAAACGCTGCTGGCCTTCGCCCGCGCCGCCGCGCCCGTCGCCGATGCGGTAGGTGCCGGCGGCGTGCCAGGACATCCGGATGAAGAGGGGGCCGTAGTGCCCGAAGTCGGACGGCCACCAGTCCTGCGACTTGGTCATCAGCGCGGTCAGGTCTTTGACGACGGCGTCGAGATCGAGGCTCTTGAACTCTTTCGCGTAGTCGAAGTCCGGGTCCATCGGGTCGGAGCGATCCGAGTTCTGGCGCAAAACGCTGAGGTCAAGGTGGTTCGGCCACCAGTCGCGATTGGACATGGCTTCCCCGATCGGGGGTGTGGCTGTCGTGTCGGTCAAGGGTTGTTCCTCTTTGGTTTGGAAGTCTTCTTCGCCCGCTGGCAGTCGGCGCACAGCCCACGCACCTCGACGTGCGCGTCGAGGACGGTGCCGAGTTTTTTCACGGCGCCGGGTACATGCAGGCGATTGAGTTCATCACTGTTGAAGTCGCGGATCAGCCCGCAGCGCACGCACACGTAGTGGTGGTGCGGGTCGAGGTTGGCGTCAAAACGGATGCCCTTGCTTTGCTGGCCCATAGTGCGGACCAGCCCGAGGTCGTGCAGGAGCCGGAGCGTGCGGTAGACCGTGTCGAGTGAAACAGTCGGTACGCGCTCGCGCACAGCCTCGAAGATGGACTCGGCGTCCGGGTGTTCCACCGTCGCCGCGAGCTCACGGAAGATCTCGAGCCGCTGGTGCGTGAGCTTGATGCCCGCTTCGCGCACGGCCGACTTGATGTGCTCCAGCCGCTGCTCAATGGGATCGGGTTTCGTCTTCGGCATGGTTTGGACCGTGGGCCAGTACCTGCGAACGATACGCAGGTAGGAATTTATTCCTATTTAGGACCCGGTCAATCCTGTGCGAAGGCGGCGTGGATTCGGGCGGAATTACTGACATTCCCCCTATTCATGCAACAAAACCTGATATGATGGCGTTTGTCAGATGATGCAGTCCAAAGTAGTGACTGCCTGATACATCTTCCGACGGTTACACGCGTCAGACTCGGCCGGGTTCCTCCGGCGAATGCCTCGAGACTTTGCCGCTAGTTCCCCTCGGGCATTGATGTGGTGTGGACATCTTGTCCGCATCCGTCTTGAGCTATCGCTCCTGGCGAGCATGTGCGGGCAAGATGCCCACATCACGTCTGAAAGTTGATTTACATGTCAGATGGTTTCGCTGCCCTGTCCCTGGACACGGCAATCCTTAGTGCGTTGGAGCACGAGGGCTACACACGACCGACTGAAATCCAGTCGCTCGCAATTCCCCACGCGGTCGCAGGCAAAGACGTCCTCGCGATCGCACCTACCGGCACCGGCAAGACCGCTGCCTTCACAATCCCGCTGCTGCAGAAGCTTTCCAAAGGAAAGCCGGGCGGCATTCGGGCACTGATCCTCGCCCCCACGCGTGAATTGGCGCTGCAGGTAGAGGAAGCACTTCGCGCTTACGGGCGCAATTACAGGCTGCGCAGCACCGTGGTCATGGGCGGCGTCGGTGAAAACCCGCAGATCCAGGCGATGAAGCGCGGCGTCGATATCCTCGTTGCAACCCCAGGCCGACTGCTTGACCTGATGGAGCGCAAGTTCGTCAAGCTCGACAAGGTCGAGGTGCTCGTCCTCGACGAGGCCGACCGCATGCTCGACATGGGTTTCATCCATGACGTGCGACGCATCTGCACGCAGGTTCCGAAGAACCGCCAGACTCTGTTCTTCAGCGCCACCATGCCGGCCGCAGTGGCCGAGTTGGCGAACACCCTGTGCAAGGACCCGGCTCGAGTCGACGTGGACCCCACGCCGATTGAACGTCCCCGCATCGAGCAGAAGGTGATGTTCGTTGATCAGCGCAAGAAGCAGGACTTGCTGGTACACCTGCTGAAGGATGACCCGGCTGCCATGGTGCTCGTGTTCTCGCGCACCAAGCATCGTGCCGACCGCATCGTGAAGAAGCTGCAGCAGAGCAAGATTCGGGCAGGCGCGATCCACAGCAACAAGACCCAGGGCGCGCGCCAGCGTGCACTGGCGGACTTTGCGGACGGGCGCACACGGGTGCTGGTCGCGACGGACATCGCCGCGCGCGGCATTGACGTGGACGGCATCACCCACGTGATCAACTTCGACCTCAGCGATGAGCCGGAGAACCACGTGCACCGCATCGGGCGAACGGCCCGCGCGGGAGCATCAGGCGTCGCGATTTCCTTCTGTGACCGCGAAGAGCTGAAGAAGCTGGCCGCGATCGAGAAGATCAACGACACCGCGCTGATGACGGACGACAGCCATCCGTTCCACGAAAGCGAAGGCGCACGCGCATACATCAACCAGGTGACGCAGGCGGCCAAGCCGAAGACACGCGGAGGCTGGCCCAAGCCACGCCGCCGCGGCCGAAGCAAAACCCGCCGCAACGGCATGCGCTAAAAAGTGATGTGGGCATCCTGCCCGCAAAAAGCCCGCCCAGAAATGGGCGGGCTTCTGCGTTTATGGCAACTGCTGATTCACCACAGAGAACACAGAGATCACAGAGTCACGACTCAGCTATTCTCCGTGTGCTCTGTGCTCTCTGTGGTGAGTTGACTGTGTTCGCTCTCATTGCGCGACCACTTGTAGATGCGCTTCTTTAGCCAGTAGAGGCCCATGAGGTCTAGCAGTCCGCGCGCGCCGCGTTTGAGATTGCCGTACTTGCTGACTCCGGCCGTTCTTGCGCGGTGCTCGGTGGGTACCTGGGCTACCTTCATTCCCATGAAGACAAAGATGGCGGGCATCAGGCGGTGGACGCCGTTGAATTGGGGCAGCATCAGCCCGGCCTCGCGCGGGAAGGCTCGCAGGCTGCAGCCAATGTCCTTGATCCGATCCCGCAGGAACAGGTTGCGGATGATGTAGGCCGTGCGGCTGGCGATGCGGCGGTTCAGCTTGTCGTTGCGCTTCTTGCGGATGCCCTGCGCGACGTCGGCGTCTTTCAGCGCGGCCAACAGGTCGGGAATGCTGGCCGGGTCGTTCTGGCGGTCGCCGTCGAGGGTTACGATCAGGTCCGCCTGCGCGGCCTTGATGCCGGTGATGGTGGCCGCGCTCTGGCCCGCGTTCTTCTTGTGCACGATGCAGCGCACCCAGCCGATCTTGTCGCAGGCCGCAGGCGTGCCGTCGTTGCTGCCGTCATCGACGTAGATCAGCTCGAAGGTCTTGCCTGCCGTTTCCATCGCCGCCTTCACTTCATCGGCCAGCGGGCCGACGTTGTCGACCTCGTTGTAGACGGGAATCACGACTGACACTTCGGGCTTATCCATCTTCTGCTTCTACCGGCGCGGCTTCGGGCTGGCCACTCTCGGCCTGTTTGGGTTTGCGGTACAGCAGCATCAGGTTGCGGAACGCCGGAATCGGGTTCAGCGCGTACGCGAGCACGAAGACCGCATCCGGCTTGTAGGCCGCATAGGCTGTCAACAGCCCCGCGCCGAAAATGCTCATCCACCAGAACGAGGGTGGCAGTACGCTTTTGCCCATGCGCTCGCTGATGATCCATTGCACCGGGAAACGCAGCGTCCACAGTGCGGTACCAGTGAAGCCGATCGCCAGCCAGAACGGCGATGCGTCCACCGTGATGATGTTCTTTTCCTCGGCGGTCAGGTACGTCGCGATGCCGCCGCTGATCAGCATGACCAGGGCCAGTGGCCCGAGAATCGCCAGCGAGCCGAAGCGCTTCCACTCAGAGGCGATCATCAGGTTGCGTACGTACAGGAACAGGTTCAGCGTCGGGCCGATCAGGAACACCGGGTCGCGCGTGAACCACGCATAGGCCAACAACAGCAGCGTGCCCGCAACCGACAGCCACCAGAAGCTCTTCGGTACAACGCTTTGTCTTGCTTTCTCGCTGGCGTACCACTGCACGACAATTCGCGCCGTGAACAGTACCTGTCCCGCAATCCCGATCGCGGAGAAGATCGCCTTGGCGCTGAAAATGTCCGAAGTCAGAAGGGTCTGCGGCACGTCACGTCCGGCGGAAAGCTGAAGGTAAGCAGCATACGCCAGCCCCCGCAATCGCCCGCGTTGTGGAACCGATGTGCAAAGATATCGTTTGACCATGGACCCGGACTCCACGGCGCGTTACGAGCGGCAGCTTGCATGGATCATGCTGGCGGCGTTCGTGCTGCTATTCGTGCCGGCGTGGTACGCGCGCGGGCCCTGGCACGTCGATGATCTGCGCTACGTCGAGGCCGCCCGCCAGATGGGCGAGTACGGCGACTGGCTCGTGCCGCGCCTCAACGGCGACGTTTACGGTGAAAAGCCGCCGGGCTACTCCTGGGCGATCTGCCTGGTTCACTTCGTTACGGGAACCAGCTACCTCATCTCCGGCCGGATCGTTGCGACCCTCAGCGCGTTGTTTACCGGGCTGATGCTTGTGCATCTCGGGCGCGTGCTATTTGGCCAACGCACGTACGGCTGGCTGGCGGCCGGGTTCTTCTGGACCTTCGTGTTCATCCTCGACCGCGGCACGCGCAGCCTGATCGACTCCTTCCTCTTTATGTGGACGACGCTGGGCGTACTGACAATGTTGCGCGCGGCGATGGCCGAAAACTGGCGTGCACGGATCGGCTGGATCGCGGCGACAGTCGGCGCACTCGGCTACGGCTGTGTCGTCAAAGGTCCCGTGGCGCTGGTGATACCGGTTCTGGGCGCGCTGACACTCGGTTTCGTCTGGCGGGGACGGCGAGGGGTAAGCTTCACGGCGATCGGCATCGGCGCGCTGGCCGGGGGTGGCTTCACGCTGCTCTGGCTGTGGCTCGCGAGCCTGCAGGTCGGCGACTGGTACCTGCAACGCCTGTTGATCGATCAGTCGGCTGACCGCACGACTGCACAGGCCCATCACGCCGAGCCGGCCTGGTTCTATCTGGGAGTCATCCTGCCAGTCGCGCTGCCGTGGATTGTCCTGCTGCCCGGTGCCGTCCGCGCGGCCTGGAAGATGCGCAATTCGCCACCCGCGCGCGCCGCGCTGGGCGCGTTTGCGTGGGCGCTGGTGATTCTCGTGTTCTTTTCGGTGATCTCGGGCAAACGCTCAGGCTACGTGCTGCCGCTGTTTGCGCCGCTGGCACTGGGTCTGGCCTGGGGCGTCGGGCGAATGCAGGTGCTGCATGACCGCTGGCTGAAATGGCCGATGGCGGTGCTAGTGCGCGTCGGGCCCATTGCGGGTGTGCTGGTGGCCGTCGCCGCATTCGTGCTTGCGTTGGCCCCGGCAGGGGCTGCCTCGCGAATTCCGGGTGACGTCGGCGAGCTGCTGCGCGGAATCGACGGCGTTGGTCTGGGAATCCTGATCGGCGGCGGGATTTTTGCCGCGCTGTGGGGCGCCATGTTGGTCAGCCTGTCGCGTCGGCCGCAAACCGAAGCAGGTGTACTGCTGCTGATGGTGCCGCTGATCGGCATCTTCCACGCGGCACTGCAGCTCAGCGTGATCCCGGCCATGGATGCGGGCCGAAGCGCTGCAACCTTCGGCCGGGCCGTGAACAAGGCCTGGGACCGCGACGAGCCGCTGGTCGTGCTCGGCCCGCAGAAGGACGGCATTGTCACCTATTACTGCAACATCCAGAGTGTCGAGCTTGTGCTGGAAGCGCCGTCCGAGCGCGAGCCGGAAAAGCGAGTGATTACCGATATCACCGGTCCGCTATGGGTGGTCACCCTTCGCAAGGACTGGACCGACCTGCCCGAGAGCTTCCGCGCCCGGTTCTTCGAGAGCACCGCGGCCGAATTCAACAGCAAGGAATATGTCCTCCTCCACCGACGATAGGGCCGCAATCTGGACACTGCGAGGCGCGGTCGCGCTGACTTGCGTCGCGGTGGCCGCGCGCATGCTGATGTACGGCGGGCCGGTGTTGTCGTGGCTGTGGCTCAACGTTGGCTGGTCTGAGCAGGCCGCCCTGCGCCTTGAGCACGGCGCCGCATTCGGGCTGATGGTCTGCGCGCCGCTCCTGTGCTGGCGCAAGGCGTGGCCTGCGGCGGCACTGGTTTCAGGCTGGCTGCTGTTCGCCACGGTCGCTGAAACCGCCACCGGCACCTGGCACTCCGAGCTGACCCCGGGAGCGCTTGCCGCCCGCTGGCTGGCCCCGGTCGCGCTGATCGCTCTGTCGATGAACAAGGAGCGCCCGGCCGAATGGCTGCTGCGCATCGGCATCGCGGGCACGTTTCTTTGCCACGGGCTTGAGGCGGTATTCCACAACCCGCAGTTCATCGACTACCTGATCCGCGGCGGGGAGCTGCTGGCGGGCACCCGGGTTGAGGAGACTGTCGCAACTACAGTCCTGACCGCGATCGGCGTACTGGATATTGCGGTCGCACTGGCCATCCTTGTGCCGAAGCGCCTGCGCGCCGTGGCGTTCTGGATGGCATTATGGGGCTTCCTCACGGCCGCCGCACGTGTTCTTTACATGGGCTGGGGCAACTGGCCGGAAGCGCTAATGCGCGTGACGAACGGCGCCGTGCCGCTTACACTCTTGCTGTTGTGGAGCCGGCCAAAGCCAGCGGAAGCGGAACATGAAACGCCTGAATAGCCATCGTGCGGCCTTGATTGTCACGGCAATCGCCGTGTCCGCAGCCGTACTGATCGGCGCGCTGACAGCCCCGCCCGGCCTGGGCGCTGCCGACCGCAACCCTGATGGAAGCTACGTAGGCACCAGAGTGGAGGGTACAACGCCGGCACAGTGGCGACTGATCTGGGAGGAAGACCCCGCCCACGCGGCGACCGTCAGCTGGACGACGGCCGAGCAGCCGAAGAAGAGCACGCTCGTGTACGACAGTGAGGCGCGCCAGGGTGACGTTACGAAGTACCGGTTTCACGCCGATGCAACGGTCGGACAATACACCGACGACGAAGTCCGCACCTGGTACAACCACGCCGAAATCAGCGGACTGAAGGCTTCCACGACGTACTGGTTCGTGATGGTCAGCGATGGCGCCGCCTCGCGTGAGTTTCACTTCGTCACCGGCCCGGAGGGCGACGCAGACTTCAAGCTGCTGTACGGCGGCGACTCGCGCTCTGATCGCGATGCGCGACGCACAATGAACCGCCGCATGCGCGCGCTGCTTGAGGAAGATCCGGAGATTCTCGCGCTCGCCCACGGCGGGGACTACGTAGCCAACGGCGAAGAGATGGAAGACTGGGACGAGTGGCTGACCGACCACGAGCTGACAGTTACGGCGGACGGGCGCATGCTGCCGGTGATTCCCGGACGCGGGAACCATGAGGCCGGCGGCCCGTTGTACGACCAGATCTTCAACACACCCGGCAAGAAGGGCGGCAACTTCTACCGCACGCTGATCGGTGAGCAGTTCCTGCTGGTGACGCTCAACAGCAACATCAGCGCCGGCGGTGACCAGGCCGATTTCCTTGAGACCATCCTGAAAGACAACTCGGGGGTCCGCTGGCAGTGTGCCAACTACCACCGCCCCGCCTACCCGGCCGTGAAAAGCCCCGGTAGCGCGCTGGAGCACTGGGTGCCCCTGTTCGAGAAATACAACCTCGACGTTGCATTCGAATCCGACGGCCACACGCTCAAGCGCACCTGCCCGATCCGCGCAGGCAAGAAGGCGGACGACGGCGTGGTCTACATCGGCGAGGGCGGGCTCGGCGTCAAGCAACGTACGCCTAAGGACGACCGCTGGTACTTCGAGGGCGGCGTCACTGCCAGCACCCTGCACGTACAGAAGCTGACCGTTACCAAATCCATGCTGACCGTCGAGTCCATCACGGATGCCGGCAAGGTCTACGACACCTTTGAAACCAAACCTCGCAAACGCTAGCCGGAGAGTTACATGACCAAGCTGTCGGCGCCCTGCGCCTTCGCGATGATGGCGCTGCTGCTGTGCATGAGCACGCAGCAACCACAAGCAGAAGACCGCACCTACATGTTAAAGGAGAAGGTCGAGGTCGGCGCCGTGCGCATCGTGCAAGCCAAGCGTGACGTGGTACTTCGCCTCACCATTGCACCCGGCACGGCGTACGCCGTCTCCAATGATCTCGAGCTGCACAAGCAGAGCGTGATTCACGAATGGACGACCGGCGTCAAGAATGGCCGTCCGTCAGACGTCTGGCGCAGCTACGTCGCCATCGACGCCAACGAAGTCACCTACATGGATGTCGGCAACGGCCGCGAGAAAGTCACGACACCCTCTACCGACTACAAGAATCACCAAACCGTCGCCATGAAAGTGGCCGCTGACGGCACGCGCGAAATCACACACGAGACGTGGGAATTTGTCGGCGAACGCGACCGGCGCTACATCCAGCGAGACCGCGAAGCCGACCTGCTGCCCGGCCGCGAGGTCAAGATCGGTGAAAGCTGGACCGTCGACAGCAGTAAACTTGGGCTGATCGGCTACACGACCGCCGATGACCAGATCACGGCATCCAGCATTAAGGTCACGTTCAAGGGCGTCACCAAGGCTGAGAACGGGAACACCTATGCCGAGCTCACCGTCAGCGGCAGCGTGAACTTCAAGACCGAAACCGTGAGCCCGCTTGGCGCCGACTACAACACCGACCTAACCGCCGAAGCCAGCATCAACGGCCGTGCGCTGTTCGACATCACTGCGGGACACATGGCCGGGTACGCATGGTCGGGTACGGCGACCTCAAGTGGGCGCTGGCAGGGCTCCGACATCGCATCGAGCGCGGAGTTCTCGGAGGCCGATAACTACGGATACGGCTTCGTCTCAGACCAGCCCGTCTCGAATGGTGCTGACGGCCCGGCCGAGGCGAATGAGGTCAAAGGCTTCCCGTCCGGCGCAGTGGACCCGAACCACGTGGTCATCGCGCGAAACGACGGCAAGATCGCCCGCATCCAGGTGCTTGACCCGTCAACACAGAAGATCGTCAAGACGCTTATGGTCATGCCGGGCACGTTCACGCTGAACAACCTCGCCCTTTCGCCGGACCGCACGCGCGTCGCCTTCGCATCTAGCCTGAATGGTCTCATCTCACTGAATCGAACGAACGTGTTCGTGCTTGAGCTTGCGACCGGCGAAGTGAACCAGGTCAGCCCGCATTGGGCCGACAACAAGGGCATCACCAAGCCGATCGATACGGGCAAAACCGCCACTCTTACCGGTCGAGTGGTCTGGAAAGACACGGACCCTCAGGTCAACCGCGATCGCAACGATGGCTTCACCGGCTATGTTCGCATTGACCAGACTCCCTGTATTGCGCGGGTTGCCGACGACGGGACATTCACTGTGACCGGTGTACCCGTCGGCGTAGCGCTGTTGCTCGAAATTCGCGGCTCGCTGCCGTTCAATTTCACCAACGGCAAGCCTCGCGGCGGCTCAGACTCGATGGCCCGCACCGCCGGAACCAGTATGGCCAGCCTGCTGATCGACGAAGATGGCAAGAATCTCGGTGATGTGCGCCTGCAGACACACTACGGTGATCGCGGCGTCGACCGCCCCAACTGGGACGGCGACACGCTATGGATCAACGAAAGCGCCTGGACCAGTTGCTACAAGGCCGGATACCCGGAGCACAGCTGGAAGCAGGTCCAGTTCGGTGAGCTGGCCCTGCTGTTCGGCGGCTTTGCCGTAAGTCCCGACGGCAAGCAGGCGGCGTTCTGCCGCGATTCATCGGGCGGCACCGGCGCGGTCTGGGTATTCGACACCAAGGGCAAGGCGCTCTGGCACGCCGATGTTGCCGGCGCGACTCTCAGCTACACCGCGGAGGGTGCCTGGACGTCCGACGGCTACTGGATCTGCACGGCCGGAATCGAAAACACCATGGGCAAAGAGATCTACGGCGCGCCCGCCCTGGTGATCGCACTTCCCCAGCAAAAGCAGGCGACGGTACTTGGTTCCTGGCCGCAACTCGCGGGGCATCGCGTCGTGTCGCTGTGCGTCGACAAGGACGCCAACCTCGCCACGTTCGTGACGCTGCAGGCGATCCCAGGCAAGGCCGTCGTGCTCGGCAACCTGTGGCAATGGGACGCCACCCGGAACTCGCTTGTCCGCATGACGTCGCTCAATGACGTGGTCGCCGTCGCCAGCTATGGCCGATAGCACCTGAAACTACAAACGGCTCCCGCCGCGGCGGGAGCCGTTTCCGTTGCGGGCCGATCACGCCCACTTTTCGGGCGAAGACTGCAGGCCCATCACCACGTACCAGATCAGCCAGATCACGAAGCCCAGCCACATAAGCTTGATCCACAGCGGCACCTTCTGCTCGGCCACCTCCGGGATCGTGGTCTCAGCCTTCTGGTCTGCCGGCAGCTCATCCGTCTTTGCCGGCTCAGCCTTCTGCTCTTCCGGCGTCTCGGCCGGCTTGGTCGTTTCTTCGCTCATTACTTTGCCTCCGCGCCGGGTGGCAGAATCCCCTCAGCCTCAAGCACCCTAAGTTCAAGCCTGTGTTCGCCCTTGAACGCACCGGCCCGCGCATAGGCGATGCAGATAAAAAGCATGCCGAGCATGAACAGGCCGAAGAACCCCATCACAAACAACGCCGTGTTGGTCGCGCCTTCCTCACAGAAGAAGCAGGCGTGCGCCGGAGTCGCGAGCAGCGCGGCCATGGCAACCATGATTGCGTAGCGCATCTACTCCTCCTTGTACTTGGTCTTGTTGAACAGGCTGCTTAGGTACGCGGCCAGGTCTTCCGCATCTTTGCCGCTGATTCCGGGGTAGGGCGCCATGCCCGTGCCCGGCCGGCCTTCCGCCATCACGTGCTTGATGTAATCGGTTGTGTAGAGGCGATCCGGGAAGTGTTTCGGGCCCGGTTTGAGCGCGGAATCGAGTCCTTCGGGAACAATGCCATCCTTGCCGTGGCAGGTGACGCAGCCGTTCTTTTCGAAGACCTGCTTCCCACGCTCTACTGCCGCAGCGTCGCCGGCGGTCGCGAGGGCGGGCTTGCGAACATCCTTGCCGAACTCGTGCACGTACTGGGACAAGGCCCAGAGGTCCTTCTCGGTCAGTTCGGCAAAGCTGGGCATGGCGCTGCCCTCGCTGCCCATGAAGAGTACACGGAAGACCTCTTCGCGCGGCAGATAGCGCGTGGTCAGGTCGGCCGCGCTGGGCGTCAGGAAATCCTTGGCCAGCCCCATGCCATCACCCTTCTCGCCGTGGCAGCCGATGCAATGCTTGTTGAACAGCTCTTCGCCGCGGCGGCTGTGGGCATCGCTGGGGGAAGGTGCACCCAGGGTTTCCACGCGCGACGGCCAGACCATCTTGCGGACGTCCTCTTTGAAATTGCCGCCCAGGTATTGCAGGTAGGCCACGAGGTCGGTCGCCTTCTCGGTCGGCTTCCAGGTGTCGCCTTCCTTTTCGAACATCCACGGATAGTTCGGCATGATAGAGCGAGGTACCGTCGTGCGCGGATTCCACAGGTGGGCGTAGTGCCAGTCGTTGCTGCGACGTCCGGCTTCACGGCTCAGGTCCGGGCCGATGCGGCGCGTGCCGAACGTGTTGGGCACGTCGTACATGGTCTCCCACGCCTGGCTGACGGGGCCATAGCGAAACTCTTCATTGGCAACCGGGCGCACAAACTGCGAGTGGCAGTGCCAGCAGCCCTCGTGGATGTAGGTCTCGCGTCCGCGGCCGATCGGCGTGGCGTTTCCGTCTTCGTCCTTGTACGGGCTTGACTTTGCCATCTCTTCCGGGGGTTCCATGGATGCTCTGAGACTGATCCACGGCCCGAGGCCCATCGCAAGAAATGACAGCATGAAGCAGCCAAAGCCCGCGAACAGCAGCACGAACATGGGCTTTTCGGCCGCGATTTCCTTATTCGCTGACATCAGCCACCTCCATTCCTTCGTTGCCCTTCTTCATGAGGCTGATGACAAAGCAGAGTGTGCCGATCACGATCAGCACGCCCGAGATCGCCCGGGTCATCCAGAACGGCTCGGCTGCTTCGATCGAGTCCATCAACGGCAGCGTGGTCAGCCAGAACATGCCCTGCATCAGGCCTGCGATCGTGTCAGCGATGTAGTACAGCACCCAGAACGCGATCAGCGTGATCCAGAAGTGCCACTCGGC
Organism: Planctomycetota bacterium; assembly: GCA_020425605.1. Taxonomy (GTDB): domain Bacteria; phylum Planctomycetota; class UBA8742; order UBA2392; family UBA2392; genus JACKID01. Next base: position 13,344 of record JAGQRH010000049.1, read on the forward strand.
GAATGCGCGGCTGTAGCCGTGGCCGGTAATGCGCGGCCAGATCCAGTAGATGAACGCGTACAGCCACCAGCTGAACACACCGAACAGCGCAAGGTGCGCGTGCGCCACGACCCAGTCTGTGAAGTGGATTACCTGCTGCACGTTCAGCAACGCATGGAACGGGCCCTGCGTGCAGGTGATGATGTAGTTGATTGTGCCGAACAGCAGGAAGCGCAGCGGGATGCTCTTGGCGATCATCTTCCAGTTGCCCTTCATGGTGGCGAAGAAGTTGTACACCACCGTGTAGACCACGAAGATCAGCGCAAACGTCAGCGGCACCGCCAGCACCTGAAGCCACCAGGGCGTGGGGCTGTAGAAGAAGTGGTGGCTGCCGCCGAGCGGGTAGAAGAACGCCAACGTCCAGAAGCCGATCAATGACAGCTTGTGGCTCGCGATCGGGCGTTTCAGGATCACCGGCAGCAGGTAGTAAATGATTGCCACGCCCATCGGCGTCACCCACAGACCGACCGCATTGTGTATCCAGAGCCCTTCAAGCGCTGCACCGGCCGCACCGGGCGCGACGTGCGCGACGATGGTGTTTGCCATCACGAAGTTCAGCGTGGTGAAGATGAAGCCGAGAATCAGGTACCAGAGCGTCACGTACATCGTACGCACGCGCGATGTCAGGATCGTGCCGACATTGACCAGCACCATCAGCACAAAGCTGACCGCGAACACGATGTCAGCCCACCAGGGTGCCTCGGCGTACTCGACGCCTTCAGCGTGGCCGCTCAGGATGCCGATTGCGCCCAGCAACACGGCGATCTGCACCAGGACCGCGTTGCCTTTGGCCACACCGAGCGCAATCAGGCGTCGGCCGGTCAACCTCGGAATCGCGTAATACGAGAACGCAAAGAAACCGTTGCTCAGCCAGCCGAACACCACCATGTTGGTGTGAAGAATCCGGATTCGCCCGAACGACAGGAATTCGTAGTCGCCCATCCACTGCGCGGCAGACGAGCCGGACAGGCGATATCCCATGAATGTTCCGGCCACCATGCCCAGGAGCAGCCAGCAGATCGCGGCAATAATGTGAAACTTGACGAGTCCCAGCTCATCCGTTGAGCCGGGTGGTTTCGCTGCTTCGCTCATCCTGGTGCCCCTGCTTATCAGTTATTCGGATACCCAACTCGTGATGTCTGGATAATTGCAATCTCAAGCGTCCAGCGCAACAGTCCGATAGCGGACCAATCAGGTCCAATCCGTCTGGATGGATTGCGGTTTCAGGGCACGGAACGAGACGCGGGCCGGGCCCAATTGCCGTTTCGATCCGGCCACTCAGAGAGATCGATAGGAGGTTGCCCGCCCGCGGCCGATCCGCTCGCAGAACCCGAGGCGGGCAAGCTCGGACAGGCTGGTCGAGACAGTCGTGCGCGAGATGCCCAGACGTTTGACCAGCATCGATGGCTGCGCCTGGCCGAGCTGCCGTAGTGCACCGAGAATCAGACGGGTCGATGTACCCAGCCCGGGGGCGTCCACCGGCATCACCAGACCGGCCGGAGCCGACCCGACGTCCGGCGCATACAGGTCCTCAACCCCAATCTCCTCGCCGTTAGCCATCACGGCCGCGCGTGTCGCGGCAGACTTGAGCTCGCGCACGTTGCCCGGCCAGTCGTGCTCCCGAATGTATTTCTCTGCGCTGCGCGAAAACCGGAGCCTTCGATTCAGCTGACGTCCCTGTGCGGCAAGCACGTCTCGGGCAAACAACAAAGCATCGTCACCGCGGTCACGAAGTGGCGGGACGTTCAGCGGCACCCCCTGCAGGCGCTGGGCCAGATCGTCACGGAGCCTGCCCTCATCCACAAGCTGAGCGAGTGTGCGGTCGGTCGTGACGAGGATACGGGCGTGAAACTGGCGCTCTGCGGTCGCCCCCACCGGCAGGAAGCTGCGCACCTGGAACGCACGCAGCAGCATGGCCTGGATGGCAGGGTCGAGATCGCCGATGCCGTCCACCTGCAGCACGCCTTCAGCCGCGCGCTCAAGCAGTCCCACGTGGTCCTGTGTCGCGCCCGTGAATGCCCCGCGCACGTGGCCGAACAGCTCGCTGGCGGCGGTTTCGCGGCGCAGCGTCGGGCAATCGATGACGACATGAGGCTGGGCCGACCGAGCGGACATTGCATGCATCGCCCGCACCGCGAGGTCCTTGCCGCAGCCGGGCTCGCCCAAAACGATCACCGGCAGATCGAGATCGGCAAAGCGCCGCATGTCGTCGTACAGGCGGCGAGAGGCGGGACTGCGGCCGAGCCTTTCGCCCGCCACGAACAGCTCATCGTCGTCGCCGGGACGTCCCAGCTCCATGCGCAGTCGCTCCGGCGCGAGCTGCAGAATGGCCCCGAATGCGCGCGCCGCACGCCGGGTTGACTCGCCAAGCTCGAGTGGATCGCCGCCCGTTACCCGCGCCCGCAGTCGTAGTGAGGTGTCAACGGCGTGGCTCGCCTCGCCGGTCCAGCCCGCAACGCTGCCTGAAGTCAGCAGCTCTGCGTTGCCGCGCAGCACCATCAGCTCGCAGCCCGTTGCGCCCGTCTCCGCCATGACCAGCGTACGCAACGCGCCGAGCCTTGCGGCCGGGGACGGATCGCCGGACGTCAGCGCCCAGGCCGCCCGCACGGCCTCGCGCCCCTGCACTCGGCGCACGTTCTTCAACTGCCTGACATCAGCCAGTTCCTGCAGCTCAGCCAACCTCTGCGCGACGGCCTTCAACACCGGAAGGTTGCTGCCTTCGCCGTTGGCTTTCAGCGCGATCGCGCCGAAGGGCGCCCGCAGGCCAAGCGCGCACAGCCCATTCTCATCGACCGTCTCGCCCAACAGCCCGCGCTCAAGCACTGCAGCAAGATCACCATCGGCCCGACCGTCGCTGAACACGGACGTGTCGAGTCCCACGTGCGCTGCAGCGCAGCCGCCGGACGCCTTGCGCAGTGCCTCCGCGGCCAGCTCGGCAAACGCTCGCTGGCTGAGCTGCTGCGGAAGTTGCATCTCGAACACGGCGCGCAACGCCGCCGCCGGCAGTACCGCCCCCACCGGCTGCTGCGCCGGAAACTCCGCATCGAGCCAGCGGGCCAACGCCGCCCAGTCCGGGCGAAGCTTGCTGCGGGCGGTCCACGCCAGGTGCTCCGCGGCGGGAGAATGTGCGTGTCGTGCCAATACGGCGCCGAACGATAGCGCCAATGCCTTCCAGAAGTCGGGCGCCGCAACTTCTTCAACCCGGTCGGCGAGTGAGCTCCAGTTACGAGCGTCGTCGAACGCCTGCGCCAGCAGTTGCACAAGGCGCGACCAGATGTATCCGCGTTCAACAAACGCGGTCACGTACTCCGCGGGTTCGCCAACCACCGGTCGCCCGGCCATCATGTCGCACACACAGCGGCACATCAGGTAGACCCCGCCGCGGCCCTTGGCGGACATTTCTGCCAGCGCATCGAACGCGACCTGGAAACTGCGTGCCGCCTTGTCCCACTTGCCGGCCGCCATCTGCACAAAGCCCCACTCACCACGTCGCAGGATCCAGGTGCGTGTCCGCCACGGCTCGCTGATGTGCCAACTTCGACTGAGCGCAAACATCTGCAACGCCTTGCGCATGTCGCCGGCGATGGCGTGTGTCACGGCGTCGTGGCGACGCCAGGCCGAGTAAACGAGCTGGTTGTGGTCGCCGGTACTATTGAGCGCCGAGATCCGCGCTGACAGTTGCCGCGCCACGCCGAAGTCGCCGCGGTGGATCGCATTTTCCTCAAGCTGGTACAAAGCGATCAGGTAGCCGCGCAGGTTGTCAGGTCGCGCTTCGGCGAGCACGAAGTTGATCTGCTCCGGCGTCATCAGGCCGACTTCCCAGGTGCGCATCCGCATCAGGTAGTCGTTGACGATCGCGCTGCGCAGGATGTCCCCGATGCAGCCGTGCTCGGCCTCGATTGCGCGCACCGGCTGCAGCAGAACCTCGGCCTCGGTGCGGTAGAAAGTCAGCATGCTGTGGCACACCATGTGACGGACTTCGATTTCGGCCTCGAGGCGTGCGCGCATCAGCCGATTCGCGCTGCGCGACAACATCTCGCGGGCCTGCTGCACGAGCGCAAAGGACTCCTCGATGCGAATGGCCACGAACTCACACTCCGCATTCACGGCCAGCATCCGGGACTCGCACAGGTAAGTGGCCGCGCGCGCAGGCCGAGCCGACACGCCTTTCAACAGCTCCAGTGCACGGGCAGGCTCGTCGAGGCAGCAGCAGTGTGCCGCCTCGATCAAGGCCTGCTCGCGTGGGAAGCGCGGCAGGGACGCGCAGAGCTGCTCAAGCTCCTTGATCAGGCCGCCGTAGGACTCCACTCCGCCCATCAGCCGCTCAACGTGGGCCAGCACCGCCAAGGTGACCGCCCGCCACTCGCCCCCGTAGCCACGCAGCCACATGCGCAGCAGACGACGAAGGCGACGCGGCCGCCAGTGTGCCATCCCGAGGTCGCGGGCCAGGTACAGCACATCGATCGAGGGCGGTCCCGCCGGCGTGCTGACGGCACCCGCGGCGTGAGCCTCAATCAGCTGCAACGCCTCAGTGTGCGCGCCGCGATCCGCGAGCCTGTTCAGCAGCTTGTCGGCGCCGTCATCGTGCCAGCACGCCAGGTCGCCTGTCCGCAGGCGCAGGCCGATCCGCCATGCCTCACGCAAGTCACTCTGCTGGTCCGGAGCGAAGTGCTCACGCCCGCTCAACCACTGGAGCAGCGCTCGGCGCGTCGCGGCGTTATCCGGCGTTATGCGCGCGCCGTCGGCGGGCCTCAACACTTCATGGTCCCGCACGGCGATGCCGATGTCCTGCAGCATGGCCGCTCCGCGTTTCAGGTCGCCGGAGTCGTCGACTGCCTTGAAGTTCAGCCCGCCCGGCGACAATGAGAGCAGGTATGCGACGCGAGCCGCATCCGGCTGAAGCACGCTCAGCGCACTGCGCCTTCCGCGAATGGCCTGCCAGTGCTCAACCCAGCCCGGCGACAGGCCGGGGCCATCGTCGGTAACGACAGCGCCTGCGCGCTCAATCAACGCCGCGATGAGTTGCCGCGCGCCCGCCGGGTCATGCTCCAGCGACGGTGCCAGTTCCTCGACGGCAAGGCTGGGCTCGACACCGAGCGGACGAAGCCAGTCAAACAACCCACGCGCGTTCACTTTCACGGCCGTCGCAATCTCACCCACGTGTTCAAGCTCGCGGGCAGCATCGAGGCTCGCGCCAATGACGATTGCCAGCGTCGGCCCCGGGCTAAGGCGGCCGAGGCGAGTCTCGCATTCACGGATCGAAAGCGGGCCGAGCAGGCGCAGGGCTCTGTCACCACGCGAGAAAGGTGCGCCGTCGCCCGCGTTGATTCTCAGCGCCGCCGCAGCCTCGCACGCAAGTGCATGAATTGCCGCTGCCTGCTCGGCGTCGGCCGCCACCACGATGATCGGAATCTCGACCGACAGTGCGCGCTCAACATTCGCTCGTATCGCTTCGCGCCACGACGCCACGTCTGGCAGCACACCCATTCGCTGGCGCAGCATGGTTCCCGCAGCTTCGTCGCCGCCGAGCACGCGCAGTACGAGTGGCGAGAGGCGGTCGGCTC